>NZ_JACJSJ010000012.1 GCF_014698115.1 Nostoc sp. FACHB-973 | reverse complement strand
TGGTTGATAAACTAATCTCAGTTGCACTCGACTTAATAAATCCTCAACATTTAAGAAACTGGTTTGCTAGTTGTTGCTACTGTACCTCATAGCAGCCGTAAATGCTGTAACGCTCTTTTATTACTCTCGTCAGATTAAATTTGAAACCCTATTTTTGCGTTAGTCCGCGCAGGCGGACGAGAGTTTGTGTAGCCGCGATTTCTAATCGCTTGGATTACTTAAGACATAACTTGGCTATTATTTGATCGCCGTGCTTAAATGTAAAAACAAAAATAGACGAATTTTTTGCTAAATTCAGATAGCAATCAAAGATTTATTACGAAAAAACTTGGGTTGGCAAATAGCAGACTTCACTAGTAAAAGTAACAAATTGTACTACACTTATTTCAAAAAATATTTATAATTGTTTAATGATTGTGCTTCAAAACTAAATTAGGGACTTCCAAGGAAAAAATATTCCATAGTCGGGTAGCACAGCTGTCCTACCCGAAAATGTATAAATACAGGACTTACGCAAAATCATGAAAAAACCTAGACGCAAAGGACACATTCGCGCAGCGTCTCGCAGAGAAGAAATAAGAGTTTCAGAGAGTTTTTGCGTAAGTCCTAAAATAATTTGGGATAATTTATTTTCTGGAAGTCCCTTATTAAATAAGGGAATAGGCAGTGGGGGCTAGGGAGCAGAGGGGAAAGAAGAGGTAATTCTTCATTCTCCCCCCTAGTCCCTAGAGCCTCTTCCCAATGCTCCATGCCCCAGTACCCAATCCCCAGTCCCTTTTAGGTTTCCTCAAATGAGATACCAAGTTGGCGGTAGTCTCCACACCAATGATCCCACGTACATTGTGCGTCAGGCAGACAACAAACTTTATACTAGTTTGAAAGCTGGTCATTTTTGCTACGTCTTCAGCTCTCGCCAAATGGGTAAATCATCTTTATTACAGCGAACAAGTCATCGCCTCAAGCAAGAAGGCTATAAATGTGTTTACTTAGATGTGACGCAATTAGTTAGTGACGATATTACACCAGCACAATGGTATAAAAGCATCATCATCAGCTTGTTATACGGCTTAAATTTGGCAGAACAGGTTAACTTTAACCAGTGGTGGAAGATGCAAGCGAGTCTTTATCCTCTGCAAAAACTATACCAGTTTGTTGAAGAAATTTTGCTACCAAATCTCAAGAGCGATCGTCAAACAGAGGGTATTTTCATCTTCATTGATGAGATTGATAGTTTGCTGAGTTTGAATTTTCCTGTTAACGACTTTTTTGTCTGGATTCGTTATTGCTACAATCAACAGGCATACCACCCTAATTTCCAACGTTTGGGGTTTGCATTATTTGGAGTAGCCAGTCCATCGGGCTTAATTGCAGACAAACACCAAACACCTTTTAACATTGGTACGGCCATAGAGTTATTCGACTTTCAATTAGATGAAGCTAAACCATTGGTAGAAGGGTTAAAGAAAGTCATCAGCCAACCAGAAGTTGTGTTGCAAGAGATTATCTACTGGAGTGGGGGACAACCTTTTTTAACCCAAAAACTCTGTCAGCTAGTTATGCAAACTGCCTTAAAAACATCAACTGGGAAAATTGATTTATCTCCCAAAACTGAAGCGTGTTGGGTAGAAGAATTGGTGCGATCGCACATTATCCAAGACTGGGAATCACAAGATGAACCACAACACTTTCGCACCATTCGCGATCGCCTACTTTTTTTCAACCAACAGCAAGCAGGACGCTTACTAAGTCTTTATCACCAGATATTGCAAGCAGAGGTAGCAGAGGCGTACAGTAGCAAAAGATCAGCAGAAGTACGGGGAAAAAGAACAACTAGTGCCCCATGTCCTATACCTATTGACGATAGCCCAGAACAGACAGAGCTTTTACTATCGGGATTAGTCGAGAAGCACAACGGCTATCTGAGAATTAAAAATCCTATTTACCAGACTATCTTCAATTTTGAATGGATGTTAACTCACCGAAACAGTGCTACAAGGGGAGCAATGCTCAGTCCTCAATAAAGGGCACAGCAGTGCTGTGCCCCTACGAAAGATGTGGTTTTTGAATGACCCATGTTTGGTATTTCCTGTCAATGCCTAATACCATTTCACGAAAACCTTGATACAGATAGATTTCTCGTAGAGGCACGGCACTGCCGTGCCCTTACTAACTTGTGTATACACCGTAGCCTTGCTAAGGCGGGGTGGGGTTCTTTTTTTTGATTTATGCAAGAAGTCTAATGATTTTGATGGTTTTGTCGGATAGACCACATAGCCTGTCCCTTGTATATTCGAGCGGGCTGTCTGGCTTACCCTACAAGAATCATGAGTGTTATTCAGAGCTTATTGACATAGACAAAAAGCTATGGGATATTAAACTACGGTAATTTTATAGATTTGCCGTAGTAAGTATCAAGTTCCTTATTAAAGGCTTTCAAAAACTGAAGGGTTAATTCGCCGAAGTATGGAAAAGTCTAGGAATTCGCTTTTTGCAGAAGCGGAGGAAAGGTTGCATATATTTTAGGCTGTGCGACCGGTTTTTTCCTGCCTAATCTATCTGATTCAGTTAGGCGAGTTCTTTATGGTGTCTACTGAGGTGAAATACAAATGAAAACTATCTTGGCAAAAACGATCGCGATCGCCACAAGTGCTGCTTCTATATCAATAACCTCCCTAATGGTGACAGCACCTGCTCAGGCAGCATCATTTACCGGATTTTCGTTTAAAACTAATGTCACAGCTACTCCTATTAAAGGCTGATCTAGCAATCAGCTTTTACACTTCAAGTAATATAGTTGGCGGAAATAATTCTAAAACTGTTTTGAGAGAAAAATCATGGTCATTACACAAAGACGTAAACTTGGGCGTTCAGGACTAGAAGTCTCACCAATATCCTTTGGTGGCAACGTTTTTGGGTGGACAATTGATGAGAATACTTCATTTGAGATTTTAGATAACTTCATAGCGGCTGGAGGTAATTTTATTGACACAGCCGATGTTTATTCTAAATGGGTTCCAGGAAACCAAGGTGGAGAGTCTGAGACAATTTTAGGAAAATGGCTCAAGCAGCGTGGTCATCGCGATCAAGTGGTGATTGCAACTAAAGTTGGCAGCGATATGGGTGTTAAAGGCAAAGGACTTTCTCGTAAACACATCCAACAAGGTATTGAAGACTCATTGCAAAGGTTACAAACTGATTATATCGATCTATATCAATCGCATATTGACGATGAAAGTACTCCAATTGAAGAGACTCTTGAAACCTACGCTTCATTGATTCGTCAGGGAAAAGTACGTGCGATTGGTGCTTCAAATTATAGTGGTTCTCGTCTGCTACAGGCATTAGAAATCAGCCGTCAGCATAGCTATCCTCGCTACGAAAGCCTTCAGCCCCGTTATAACTTGTATGACCGAGATGGTTATGAGCAGGATTTACAACAAATTTCCCAAGAACATGAAATTGGTGTGATTAGTTATTCTTCCATTGCTAGTGGCTTTTTATCTGGTAAATACCGCTCAGAAAAAGATTTGTCTATTAGTGCCCGTGGTAATGCGATAAAAAAATATTTAAATCCTCGTGGTTTCGCAATTTTAGAGGCAATCGCTCGAGTAGCAAAGACTTATAATTCTACTCCCACCCAAGTTTCTCTGGCGTGGCTGATTGCTAATCCGACCATCACCGCTCCTATTGTTAGTGCAACAAAGGTTGAGCAACTCAACGATATTATCAAAGCTGTCAATCTTCATCTCGATCAAGATGCTATTAACCTTCTCAATCAAGCCAGTTCATAAAAGAGATTGGCAACTAGTTTTTTCTCAAGCTTTCTAATAGTAATTCTCTGTAAACTTGCATTAAATAATTATTAACTTATTTCTTACTTTGCGCTCTTTGCGTCCTTTGCGGTTCGTTTAATAAAGAATGTAGCCACAAAAAAACAAGCGAAAAATTAACTCTTTAAGACTTTGAAATCAAGCAATCTCAGGAATTTATGAGTTTATGAATACAGAAACTTTTCAGGTGCCGCCAGCACAGAATGTGATTACAGCCGATGTTTTAGTTTTAGGTGGTGGTCCAGCAGGCACTTGGGCAGCTCTTTCTGCGGCAAGACAAGGTGCCCGCGTCGTCCTAGCCGATAAGGGATATTGCGGTACGTCAGGAGCAACAGCTCCATCCAATACTGGGGCGTGGTATCTTCCCAAAGGCGCACAACGTGATGCAGAAATTGAGCGGCGGTTGTCGCGGTCAACAGGACTTGCCGATCGCCGTTGGTTGCAGCGTGCCATCGAACAGGCGCAAAGAGGTTTAGATGACTTAGCAAATAGCGGCTATCCCTTTCCTTTTGATGATGAAGGCAATCCCTATCGTGCTAACTTGCGAGGGCCAGATTATATGCGCTTCATGCGGCAGAGAGCGATCGCTGCTGGTGTACGCATTCTAGACCATCATCCCGCACTGGAACTACTTTCGGCGGATGGGGCGATCGCAGGTGCGGCAGGTATCCATCCGCGCAGTGGGAATCGCTGGGAAGTCAGAGCAGGTGCCGTGGTGCTGGCCACTGGCGGCTGCGCTTTTCTGTCCCATGCACTAGGTTGCGACGGCAATACCGGCGATGGTTATCTCATGGGAGCAGAAGCAGGCGTCAGACTATCTGGCATGGAGTTTTCCTCCCAATATGGCTTGGCACCCGCTCATACTTCAGTAACCAAAGGGCTAACATTCTCCTTTGCTAGTTTTTATTTGGAAGATGGTTCTCCTTTGCCAGAGACAGGGGAAGATCGAACTGTACGCATCGCCCGCCAGCTAATAGCAGGTGAAAAAGTATATGCCCTGATGGATCGTGGCAATCCCGTTGAACATGATTGGTTGCGCCAGGGTCAGCCTAACTGCTTTTTACCATTTGAGCGGATCGGATTAGATCCATTTAAGCAGCGCTTCCCAGTCACACTCCGCTCAGAAGGTACTGTTCGCGGAGTCGGCGGACTGGAAATTATCAATGATGATTGCGCTACAACAGTGCCCGGACTTTATGTTGCCGGGGATGCAGCCTCTCGTGAAAATATTACCGGGGCTGTGTCTGGGGGAGGAAGCCCTAATGCATCCTGGGCTATTGCCAGCGGCACTTGGAGCGGTTATGCAGCGGCAGTTTTTGCAGCCTCCCTTGGCGACAAAGCAGAGACACGTTTGGTTCATGGTTTAGGTAAAGCGGGTTTGCGTCCCCGTAAACACCAGATAGAAGATGGACTGATCTCAAAAGTGATTAGTGCTGTTCAGGCTGAAACTTTGCCCCTTGATGTCAATTTCTTTCGTTCTGGAGACAGGATTGGGCTATCGCGGGAACGTCTGGATGCAGTATGGAAGGATATTCGCGATTATCTGGTAGGCGAAGGTCGCAATGCCGTGCGGGCAAGGGAAGCGGCGGCAATGACAGCCACAGCTCGCTGGATCTGGGCGAGTGCAGATGCCCGCCAGGAAAGCCGAGGAATGCACCGACGCACGGATTTCACAACAACCGATGTGCAACAAACACGGCGAATCTTGACCGATGGTATCGATGATGTTGTGATTGTTGCCGAACAAAATCAGTGGAAAGAGGTAGCGTGATGATCGAAATTGTGAATAGCGATCGCTGTATTGGATGTGATATCTGCGTGAAAGTTTGCCCACGCGATGTATTCGATTCTGGAGCCGACGGGTTAGCCCTAATTGCTCGTAAGTCAGATTGTCAGACTTGCTTTTTGTGTGAACTGTATTGTCCTGTGGATGCTCTTTATGTGTCGCCTCACGCCGAAGTCGACGATCAAGTTGACTCCGAAGAGTTAATTGCCCAAAACTTGCTAGGTAGTTACACCCGTCACATGGGTTGGTCTCGCGGCAAAATGGGAGGGACTGACAAAGATCCAACGCGACAACTCAGGGGTTTCAACAGAGTAGGACGGGAGAATGAGAAAGTCACACCAGAGGCAGAGGGACAGGGGGCAGGGGGCAGAGGGTAAATCCTGTAGATATAGTGGAATACACTAGTACCGCAAGGCGGAATTCGGAATTCGTAATTCGGAATTCGTAATTCGTAATTACTTGTTCATAAGGGTTTGAGACATTTTAAATGGTTGGTTTATTTGCGCCGTGCTGTACTAGTAGGTAGCACAGCTGTGCTACCCTACGATTTGACTTAGGATTCAGAATTGGAGACTTGAGAAAGTTTACCTGTGAATACCCGTTCAGCTGGGCCTGTCATGTAAATTCGTTGGTCGATTTCTGACCATTCAATTTGTAATAGCCCCCCTGGTAATTCTACAGTGGCAGTGCGATCGCATTTTCCAGTTAGCACACCAGCCACCAAAGAAGCACAAGCACCAGTACCACAAGCTAAGGTAATCCCTGCACCCCGTTCCCAGACGCGCATTTTCAGATAGTCGCGGCGCACTACTTGAATAAATTCAGTATTTGTGCGTTGGGGGAAAACTGGGTGATGCTCAAATTTCGGGCCTATGGTTTCTAGCTCAATTGCGGCGACATCTTCCACAAAGGTAATGCAGTGAGGATTTCCCATACTTACACAGGTGACTTCCCAAGTTTGCCCTGCCACTTCTAAGGGCTGATTAATGACTTTTTCTTGGGCAGGTGTAAGGGTAGTAGGAATTTCAGCAGCAAGTAACCTGGGTGAACCCATATCCACCTTCACTTGACCATTAGGTAGAATTTGGGGTGTAATCACACCAGCCAGGGTATGAATGCGATATGAGTCTTGATTGCGGGATTCACCCTCCAAGTCTGCCAAAAAGCCAGCTAAACAGCGAATACCATTACCACACATTTCTGGTTCCGAACCATCAGAGTTGAAAATCCGCATGGTGTAATCAGTGCCATTTTCTCTAGGTAGAGCAAAAATTACACCATCAGCGCCAATACCAAAATGGCGATCGCACAACTTAATAGCTTGCTCTGGACTCACTACAGGCAAAGATGACGAGCGATTGTCAATCAGAATAAAGTCGTTGCCTAGACCATGATACTTAGTAAATTCGATTGCCATTTGCAAAATCAATAAATTATATTTGTGTTTTGTCATTGGTCACTTGTCTTTTGTCATTTGTGAATAACCAATGCCCAATGCCCAATGACCAATGACCAATGACCAATGACCAATGACTAATGACTAATGACTATGATTACTGAATTTGACACCTCTTTGCCTAGTATTAGACAAGTTCAAAGCCTGATTAAACAAACAACCCCAGCAGAGTTCAAGTTGCTGACTGGCGATGTAATCACAGGAAGGGTTTTATGGCAAGACCCACATTGTGTATGCATTGTAGATGAAAATAGCGAGCAAACTACTATTTGGAAACAAGCGATCGCTTATATTAAACCGAAAAGAAGTGAGGAGTGAGGCAGGAAAATCATAATCCCTCTTCTTGGCATTAGTTGGCTGGGCACCCTTTTATTGCTGGGTAGCCCTAAAATATCGGCGATCGCACTGAACATTCTATTGACCTCGCATAATTTCATTCAGATGGTCAGCAACTTCCTGGCTTCGGATCACAACCTGAGTGCTTTCGCCCCTAATTGAAGTAACTGCTCCAGTTGTTACCGAATCACCAATCGGCCCCATAATGGTGTCGGCATTTCCCATCCCAATACTTTCAAGAAATTCCTCAAAGTATATCCCTCTTTGCTCAACCCCCAATCCTGACAAGTAGTCCCGCATTGTTCCCATTTGAGGAAGTTCTGGTACTAGCTGACGATTGAGAAAAGCATCCCAAAGCTCTCGCTGGGCACCTCCTCTTCTCACATCGACAATAACGCCCAAATCTTCCAAACGCAGATCATATCGCATGACATGCTGCATTCTCCCACCCCGCTGTCCTCCTCGTAATCGAGCGGAAGACTCAGCTACGGAAATATCTTCGGAAAGATAAAAACCCTGACTGAAGTCCTGGTGTTCTCCGGCACTACGAGTCACTGAGATTCTTCCGTCATCAAGTCCTCCTAAGCCTTCAAAACCAGTCTGATCTGTACCGTGATATAACGTAATTGTCTCATCACTGCCCGTTTCTGCTAGTCGAACGGCATCGCTTCTAATATCAGGAGGGTTCGAGACAGAACCTGAAGAGTCAGCCACACGAGCTGCACCTCCTTCGAGAACTTCATCCCCGGTCTGAGCAGCCCCCTCTACAAGGTCATCTACTGCGGATGCTCCACCCTCGAATAGCTCATCACTACCACGGGCAGATGCTTCAGCAACCTCTTCCATAGTGGATATAGCGGCACGACCACCCCGCAAAGACTGAACAACAGATCCAGCGCCTACTGCTGTTAGAATAGCCGTCAGCCCAAACATTGTTTGCTCGAATGCAGATGGACCTGTAACGCCTAAAGGATTGTCTCCATAGGGATTAGCTCCAGCCTCTACCATCTGCATCTGATCCATAATTTCTTCGCCCTGCATCGCCAGGTTAGCAGCCCCTACAGTTAACGCCAGTGCAGGCCCAATTATCGGCACAAATGCTAGAAGAATTTCCGCCGCAGTCAGTCCCATATTCAGCCAAAAGTCAAACTGTTCATGACTGTTTTTCATTTCGTCAAGTACAGTCTGCAATGGTGGAGGTAATTCGTTACGGGTGATCCGAACAGCCTCCGGCATATCTAACGGGCTGATGTCTCCACTGTGAATATCCCGAATAGTATCATTAATCGTCAGCAAGACTTCTGCAAAGGATTCCTGGGCTTCCATTTCCAGAGCTTGATCGTTCTCATAATCTCCATCAACAACATCTTCTGCATCTAGCTGAGAAAACACTGGAAAATTCTGGAAAAACAAGCTTAGTGAGGCTGTTACTGCCTCAATTTGTTGTTGGCGCATCTGTTGCATATAGCTTGCAGAGCCATAGACAAACAGCCACATGGTATCGGCAGAATTAGATTCTAATGCAGTTTGATATCGCTCAATCATACTCTGCCGAATCTCAGAAGGCATAATTCGATTTGAGCTGAGGGCTAGTTCATCCAAAATTTCGCCTAAGTCACCTCGTTGTAACAAGGCATTACTCTCAATAACTCGCAGATTGCTAAGATATTCCTCTAACTGTTCTTTTGTGTTTTCCAACCGATGAATATTGGCAGCAGCATCTCGTAACGGCTGTACCCGTGATTCACCTTCCCTATTGGAGAGCATAGCGTCTCGCCGACCAGCCACCGTTGCTTTGTGAGAGGCCATGAGGCCAATTGCGTTAAGGCGAATCAACTGCTCTATTTGTTCTTCCTGCTGCTCTGCTGTTTCTGGAGATGCATTCTGTAAAGCAGTTTGGGTTTCGAGCATCTGTGTCGAACTGCTTGCTAAGAATTCGCCCATAGCATCTCGACCCGCAAATGATTCAACACCGGCTTCAATTGCTGTTGGTGGTCGGTCATTATACTCACCGTCACACTGAATTATGGGTGAGTGTTCTTCCACCGTCAGCTTTGCCTGTGGACGACGCAAGGATATGCGACTAATGTCGTGAGTAATCGGCTTTTCTTTGATGGCTTGTTCATCTAACGATCGCTCATCAGCAAACTGTACTTCTTGTAGTTCTGTTGATACCTCAGTTGCCGTTTGAACTACGTTATTTGTGGGTAAACCAAAGCCTCGTGTTGGATTCGCCAGGGTCGGAGTTGTTGGTGAAACCAGCGATGGATTGGAAAAATTTGATGCGGTTGCTTTCTTGCGTCCAAGCGTGCGATCGCTGATCTTTCCCTCCCTCCATTAGCTGGGATGTAGCATATTTTTCAATTGGATTTTATAGTTTATTGGGCTGGGATCGCTATCGACCTAAGCATAAATTTACAAGTATAGCAAGGGACTCTTTACTGGGTACTGGGTGAAAAGTCTTTTTGTGTCTAGGTTTTATCATC
Organism: Nostoc sp. FACHB-973; assembly: GCF_014698115.1. Classification (GTDB taxonomy): domain Bacteria; phylum Cyanobacteriota; class Cyanobacteriia; order Cyanobacteriales; family Nostocaceae; genus Nostoc; species Nostoc muscorum. The sequence continues at coordinate 126,787 of NZ_JACJSJ010000012.1, read as the reverse complement.
TGTTAATGTCCTAATCACCAAGGCTGTTGCTATATTTCCAGCGATCGCACTCTCCAATCAGCAGTTGAGAAACTTATAAGTAATCTTACTTATTCCGTGACAGTATCCGCAGGCGAAAACTCTTTGAGCGTTTCCGCCTCACTAGCTTTCACCACGGGCAAAGAAAGGGGTACTGAACTTGGGAGGCCAAATAACTGTTCTAATTGACTCAGACCTGTCAAGTTACCACACAACAATACTTGGTCACCGATTCGCAAATCCATGCTGCCATCAGGATAGCGGATAAATTTACCATCGCGGCGGATTGCCTGCACTTGTACCCCGTATTGTTTGGTAATACCCAAATCTGCAAGAGTTTTAGCCAGCATTGGACAGTCAGTATTCACTGTCAACCACTGACAAGCACTATTTTCTCCGGGAATAGCTGCTTGTCCCTTGGCAAATTCTGCTAAAGCTGCCACTTCCTCATCTGCTCCTACTACCAGCAAGCGATCGCCTTCTTCTAAACGAGTTTGATTACTGGGATAATCGATTTCATCGCCGTTAGCGCGGCGAATTGCCATCAAAGTTGCTCCTGTTAAGTAGCGCATATCGGCTTCTTCTAAACTCATGCCAATTAAAGGCGAATCAGATGGTAGAGGATACCAGCGCTGATTTAAGTCCTGAGTTGCTTGGCGCAAATCGTAGGCAACTTGAGTAGCAGAACGTTCTGGTCGCAACTCTAAATAATGATCGTTGCGGATTTGCTGCATTTCCCGTTGGACTACAGCTTGGGAAAAGCCTAAGCCAGTTAATAAATAAGTTACCATTTCTAAACTGGCTTCAAACTCTGGTTGCACCACTTCTCTGGCTCCCAGTTGATACAGCACTTCAATATCTCTGTTGTGGGTAGCGCGGACAACTAAATCTAATTCTGGATACAATTCCAAAGCACGTTTCAAGCAAAGACGGGTACTCATGGGGTCAGGAAGTGCGATCGCCATTCCTTTGGCATGATTGACTCCGGCAGTTTCCAGAACATGTAAACTCACACAATTGCCATAAACATAAGACACCCCAGCGTCACGCAACTGCTGAATTCTACTTTCTGATTGGTCAATTACTACCACAGGTAGGTCATGTTGCTGCAACAACTTCACTAAATTTTTGCCCACTCGCCCATAGCCACAAACCACCACATGATTTGTGGAAGGTAAATCTTCTGACATATCCCGTGGCTGGTCTTCTGCTAAATACGGTTTCAACCAGGGCATTGATTCAGCGAAGGTAAATAAAAATGGCACCAACCGCAGAACAAATGGTGTCAGCACGAGAGTGACGGCTGTGGTTCCCAAAATCAGTAAATATATCCGTCGGGACACCAGCCCCAAGGATTGCCCTTCACTGGCGAGAACAAAGGAAAATTCCCCAATTTGCGCCAGTCCCAAACCAGCGATTATCGCTGTTTTTAAAGGATAGCGAAACAGTTTCACTAGGGGGGTAATAATGAGAAACTTACCCACAAAAACTATTGCCACCAACCCTAAAATCAATTCCAGGTTATTCCACAAAAACACCGGGTCAATTAACATCCCAATGGCAGCGAAAAACAAGCTGGCAAAGATATCTCGCAACGGTTCGACGTAAGTTAGGGTTTGGTCGGCGTATTCCACCTCAGAAATCATTAACCCAGCAACAAACGCCCCCATTTCAATGGACAGCCCCAAATACTCTGTCAGCAAGGCAATGCCCAAACATAAAGCTACAACGCCTAATAAAAATAGCTCTTTGCTTTCAGTACGGGCTAAGAGTCGCAACAAAGGCGGTATCAGCCAAATCCCTGCTGCGATTGCGCCGGCAGCAAATAAAGCAATGTACGCCAGGGCTGTGAGTACAGCGATGCCAATGGTTTCTGGGGGTTGGTTGAGGGCTGGTAAGACTGCCAACATCAATCCCAGCGCCAAATCTTGGACTACCAAAATACCCAACATCACTTGTCCGTGGGGCGTTTCTGTTTCATTGCGTTCCATCAACGACTTGAGGACAACCGCCGTGGAAGACAAGGAGAGAATACAGCCCAAAAACATGCCCTTAGCAGGTAACGTTCCCCAGGCACCAGTTAACCCGCATACCGTAACCGTGACCAAAATCGTCAAAGCAATCTGGAGTCCACCTCCACCCAGAGCGATCGCTTTTACTTTCTTGAGTTCCGCAAAGGAAAATTCTACACCCAAAGCGAATAATAAAAACGCCACCCCGAACTGTGCCAGAGTCTCAACTTGAATAACTTCTTTAATCACTCCCAGTCCGGCTGGACCGACGATCATCCCGCCAATGAGATACCCCAGCAGCACAGGTTGTCGCAAAAGTGCCGCTAACAGTCCGCCACAGGCTGCAACCGCCAAAACTGAAACTAAATCAACAATTAACCTAAAATCTTCTTGCACCAGTTTTAAAAGAATTATTTAACCTATTAAACACAGGATACAAAGTTTTATATATCTCAGGATAGTTTATTTTGGGCATGGGGCAGAGGAATGAAACCCAACTGACGATTCTTGATTCACGAGTATAAAAGTTCGATTAATTCAGTTCAAATACTCATTAATGGAGTTCAGAGGTGCATTAATCCAGTTCAAATACTCATTAACGGAGTTCAGAATTCAGAATTCAGAATTCAGCAATCTTTTTAGTGGGGGATTTAGACCCACCACTTTCTTGTTGACCAGCAAATTTTTAATTTGGTTCTACGGTGTATACACAAGTACTATCTGCAAAGGTTTCAAGCCTTCTAGACCCAATAAATTGTCATTACGAGTGCAGCGGTAGCGAAGTCCTTAATAAAGGGCACAGTAGTGCTGTGCCCCTACGAAAGATGTGGTTTTTGAATCAACCAATGTGTAATGCCATTTCACGAAAACCTTGATACAGATAGATTTTTCGTAGGGGCACGGCAATGCCGTGCCCTTACTAACTTTGTAAATTGCCATAACTTATACCCAATGCCCAACACGCTTTAAACTTTAGGTGAACTCAGGGCATTGAGTAGCAACAGCGACCACGGCACTTTAATATCGGGTATGAGCCTTGAGTAATTTCTCAGTACGGGCAATGCAGCTGGCAGCACAAAACGTAGAGAGCGTAACGACGCAGGCCGATCGCCATTTTCATCTACAATTCCATATTGGCTAGCGAGTTCGGCAACAATTTGCAAGCGTCCTGTACGATTCATGATATTTGGATCGCCAGCCAGTTTAGCGATCGCTCGACCAGTAAATAACGGAGTTTCCCAGTTATAACGGCTACTGAAAAATGAGTTTCTCTGGTCAGTAGTATTTGTTTGGCTGACTTCAGACGCCATCTGGGTAATTTGCTCAGTCCCAACAATACCCGGCCAAATGGAAACAGAAGCGACATTATAGGGCTTGAGTTCAACAGCCATATCAGCGGCGAGGCGATCGCAGGCTGCTTTCCCAACACCATATGCTGTATTAAATAGATAGGACATGCTGCCCCAGGAGGAAATAGTGCAAATTAGTCCAGATTTACGCTTAGTCATCATCCGGGCAGCAAAAATACTGGCTACATAGTGACTACGAAGACCAACATTGTTACTAGCATCCCAAATACTTGGCTCACCATCCCAAAAAGGACGCCCATAAGCGTCTCTTATTGCTTTGACTCCTGAGTAAGCATTATTTACCAGCAAATCGAGTTGTCCATTTTGCTCATTTTGGATGCGTTCAAAGAGCAAACGCACCTGCTCGTCATTGCTGTGATCTACTTGGACGGGAATGCATATACCACCGACTTGCTCAACGGCTAATTGCGTTTCAGTTAGAGTCCCAGAAATATCATCATTGGCATAGGAACTGTTTAAACTGCGACCAGTAATGTAGACAGTTGCACCTGCTTCACCCAGGCCAATAGCGATTCCGCGACCGATTCCCCGCGTTGCGCCTGTGACTAATGTGACTTTACCTTCGAGGTGTTTCATAATTGCTGATTAAATGCGTGTCGCAATGATCGCCCATATTCTAAAGCTTCCAAAAATGCTGGTTCATCAGAGATTGAGCCAATAACCTTTTCCAGCCAATTACTAGAGATAGCCGCATCAATGACTCGGCGTTTGAGATTCGCAACTGTTTGTTCAAGAGTCAGTAAACGTTGTTCGAGATTCGCTTCATTTAACATCATTTTATATTTTTACAACTACTATAAGTTGGTTACAAAGTTTGTGGCGATCGCTATTGACCAATTATCAAAACAAACAAACCGATGTCTCTGACAGAATATGCCTACGCCTTTTGAACTCGACAATTGGTATTCAAAGCCGCAAGCTTTAAGTTCAGAGGTGGAATGATGAGGGTTAAAGGCGCAACTTCGAGGGTTAAAGGCGCAATTTCGAGGGTTAAAGGTGCAACTTCGAGGGTTAAAGGTCAAGCGATCGCCTTTTGAACTCGACAATTCGAGTAAAAAGGTACAATTGTCGAGTTCAGAACTCGACAATTCGTGTTCTAATTACGAATTACGGGCGTTGCTGAATCAAGATGTAGAGACGTTGCAATGCAACGTCTCTACTCAAATTCATTCTGAATTCTGAATTCTGACTCCTGAATTCTGCCAAGATAAATCCATCAAATTCGCCAGCTTATAAACAACCCGCGCCCCAACATTGCCATCCCACTCAGCATCACCGACTTCGGAAATATCAAAGCCAATAATTTTTCTGCCACTATTTACCAATTCCCGAAACAGACAAAATGTTTGCTCTAATTCCAACCCACCTGGAACAGGAGTACCTGTATTCGGACAAAGTTTTGGATCTAAACCATCCACATCAAAGCTAATGTAAACATACTCAGGTAAATGATTGATAATTTCTCGACATAAATAAATCCAAGTTGTGCCAGAGTAAAGCTTTTGTTGAATGGCAGAATCGTAATAAGCAACAATGCGTCTATCAGATTGGTCAATCAATTGCACTTCATCATGAGAAATATCACGCAACCCAACTTGCACTAACTTGGAAATTTGCGGGATTTTCATGGCATTAAACATAATAGACGCATGGGAAAATTCAAATCCCTCATAGGCATCGCGTAAATCTGCGTGTGCGTCAATGTGCAAAATCCCATAGTCTGGGTATTTAGCCGCTAATGCTTGGAAATAACCTAACGGCGAACTGTGATCTCCTCCAATGACTGCGACTCGTTTACCATTGTTAATTGCTTTCTGAGAATTCTCAAACAGCCATTGATTAACTTGTTGACAAGCCTGATTAATTTCTGTCAGCACAGGCGTTAAATCTGGTGTATCTGAGAGTTCTTTACCTTCGGCTAATCTTGCGATAATTTTCGCCGCTAAGGTGCGATAATATTTGTTCTTTTCTAAAATATCCTGGGGGATTTCCACCATGAAAATTCCCTGCTTCCAGCCATCGGGGCGATCGAAATCGAACAAATCTAATTGAGTCGAAGCATCGAGAATCCGCTGTGGCCCGTTAGCTGTACCTGCGCCATAAGAAACAGTCACTTCCCACGGTACACCAAAGACAATCAAGTTTGCAGACTCGTAATCGAATGGTAAACCGAAAAGGTTGCCATTTATTTCACCTACGCCGCTGGGATTGTAGTCTTGTAGTTGATTACTCATCGATTATTTACTGAATTTAGGTAGACAGCACGCCGCCTAGTAGACATCTGCATTCTAATGAAAAATTTTCATCGCCGCTAAACTACATACATTATAAATACGTTCTTTCTAACTCAGATTTGCTAGCAAATATCACCATAAGCATATACGTATGTATATTTTTATTTCAACTTAAATAATTATTATGTTTTCTGGCGATCGCTATTTAGTACAAGCGCTTTCAATACGTTTTGACTACGTTGTTGATGACGCAAAAATCGCCCAATCTGAGCCAACTGCTACCCTTCTTCTAATACAAAGCCTGTGCAGAGCAAGCTTTCAGACTAGGGAAGAACGGCGAGTCAACAGACATCAAAACTTCTCCTCAGGGAGACGCTACGCGAACGGCGGCGATCGTAAATGTATTAAAGACGGCTTCCGAAATAGACAATTTCAGAGTTGTATATAAATCATGCCTAAGTTAATTCCAAAAAACTACGCAATCTGTTAAATTTAAGTACTTTTTATTTTTTTGTCAAAACTAACACTTAAATTTAATTTCGTGAGCTTAGTTTAACTCTAACGATCAACAAATTTATTCACGTAACCATCTAGAAAATTCATGGTGAATATCCCAACTCCATGAATTCCAAAATCCAGTAGAATTTGGTATATTAAAATACTTCCTATGATAACTCTAACAAAGACATTAATTGAAACACAACGGCAAGAAAATATTAACCATGACTCAAAGCGAGCTGATTTTTTGCAAGAAGTAATCGAAGGGTTAGAGGATGGTATTTTAATTTTAAATCAGGCTGGAAAAGTACTTCATGCTAACGCATCTGCTAATCAAATTTGTTGTCAATTGAATCCCGAAAATTGTCACGATAATTTTGCACCGTCAGCTATCTGGAATCTTTGTGAATCATTGCTAAGCAACCAATCTTGGCTTGCTGATAAATTGATTATTGTTTCAGATGAAATTATCCTTGATAAATCAAATATTTTTAGGATTCGAGTCAGACTACTTGATTTAGACGGATTTGATCTACCTTGTTTATTGGTAACCATACAAAATAAATACGAGTGTCTCAAACATGTCGCCCTCACCGAAGTTAAAAAATTTGAACTGACGCGACGAGAAGCAGAAATTTGGTTCCTCTACAGAAACAACTACACCTACAAAGAAATTGCTAGTAAGCTTTACATAACTATCAATACCGTGAAAAAGCATATGAAAAACATTCACGCTAAGCGACAAGCATCTGTCATGCTTGACGATCGCGATCAAAATCAAAATTAAAAAGAAGAATTCAGGAATCAGGAATCAGAACAAGAAAGTGGAGGCGCAGGGGAAAAACTGCTGCAACTTCTCCCCATCTCCCACACTCCCCACTCCCCACTCCCCACTCCCTTGGCAGTATAAAAAAAATAAGTATGTGGATTTGATTATAATTACTGAAAACATCCATCTTTTAGCCATTGCGGCCTGAATCATAATTTGAGTGAATTAGCAACATCCAAAGATAAAATTCAGTGAACAGTTATCAGGCGTATGGTGGGGTATTGAAATCAGTTACCAGTTCTTGGTGTTCAACGATCGCTGATAACTGGTAACTATGTAGTAGGGGCTTAAACCCAGCAACGAAACTCACAACCGATAACTGATAACTGTTAAAGGGGTTGCGTTGATTGTCGGTCAAGTTGAGAATAAATAGGCGAAGCACACGGGGAAACTAACGTGAGTCAAGAATTTGATTACGATTTAGTAATTATCGGCGCTGGTGTGGGCGGACATGGCGCAGCCCTACACGCCGTGAGTTGCGGTTTAAAAACAGCGATTATTGAAGCTGCTGATATGGGAGGAACCTGTGTTAATCGCGGCTGTATTCCTTCTAAAGCACTGTTAGCAGCATCTGGACGTGTGCGGGAGTTACGAAATGCCCACCACCTCAAGTCACTGGGAATTCAAGTTGGTAGCGTGGAATTCGATCGCCAAGCGATCGCCAATCATGCTACCAATCTTGTCTCGAAGATTCAAGGCGACTTAACAAACAGTCTCAAACGTCTGGGAGTCGATATCATCAAAGGCTGGGGAAAAATCGCCGGCACACAAAAAGTCTCCATCGCTGGAGACGGCGGCGAAAAAACCATCACAGCCAAAGACATTATCCTTTCCCCTGGTTCAATTCCTTTTGTCCCTCCAGGAATTGAAGTAGACGGAAAAACAGTCTTCACCAGCGACCAAGGTGTGAAGTTGGAATCACTACCAGAGTGGGTAGCAATTATTGGCAGTGGTTACATCGGCTTAGAATTTTCTGATATTTACTCAGCTTTGGGCTGTGAAATCACCTTGATTGAAGCCCTAGATCAGTTAATGCCAGGATTTGACCGGGACATTGCCAAACTGGCTGAACGAGTACTGATTACTCCCCGCGATATTGAAACCAAAGTGGGGATATACGCCAAAAAAGTCATCCCCGGTTCACCAGTGGTCATTGAGTTAGCAGATTTCAAAACCAAAGAAGATGTAGAGGTCATCGAAGTAGATGCTTGCTTGGTGGCTACAGGACGCATCCCAGCGACGCAAAATCTTGGTTTAGAGTCTGTAGGTGTAGAACTCGATCGCCGGAACTTTATCCCAGTTGACGATCGCATGGCAGTATTGTCAGCAGGCGAAGTAGTGCCGCATCTCTGGGCAATTGGTGACGGTAATGGCAAAATGATGTTAGCACATGCCGCTTCTGCTCAAGGCATCATCGCGGTGGAAAACATAGTTGGCAGGGAGAAGATAGTAGACTATCGCAGCATCCCCGCAGCGGCGTTTACCCACCCAGAGGTTAGCTATGTGGGCTTAACAGAAACAGCAGCTAAGGAATTGGGACAAACCGAAGGCTTTGAAATCGCCACCAGTAGGAGTTATTACAAAGGAAATTCCAAAGCGTTAGCAGAAAATGAAGCCGACGGTATTGCCAAGGTGATCTATCGCAAAGACACAGGAGAAGTCTTAGGCGTCCATATTTTTGGACTCCACGCCTCAGACTTAATTCACGAAGCGTCAGCCGCGATCGCTAACCGTCAATCCGTCCAAAATCTCGCCCATCTAGTCCACGCCCACCCAACACTTTCAGAAGTCCTGGACGAAGCTTATAAACGAGCGATCGTCGTTTAGGGAGTAGGGAGTGGGGAGTAGGGAGTATGGGAGATGAGGGGGATGAGGGGGATGAGGGAGATGAGGGAGATGAGGGAGTGTGGGGAGATTATAAAAAAGCTTTCCACCCCTCCCCCACTCCCAATGCCTCACTCCCAATGCCCCACTCCCCATTCCCACTCCCCATTCCCACTCCCCACTCCCCACTCCCCACTCCCCAATCCCCAATTTATGCAAATCCGTCGCCGTTCACCTAATCCAGCTATTGCTGTATCCATGTTGCGTTATCAGGCTGCCGTGCCTAATTCAGAACCAAACAATATTTTGGAGGAAATTGTCTGGCATAAAGAAGTAGAAGTTGACCAAATGCGGGAAAGGTTACCTTTACGAGAATTGCAACATCAGGTACTTTCCGCACCGCCAACCCGTGATTTTGTTGCGGCTTTGCGCCAAGGGAAAACAAAGCCAGCAGTGATTGCGGAAGTGAAAAAAGCTTCTCCCAGCAAAGGGGTTTTAAGAGCAGATTTTGATCCAGTAGCGATCGCCCAATCCTATGAGCAAGGTGGTGCCAGCTGTCTTTCTGTTTTGACAGATGCCAAATTTTTTCAGGGCAGCTTTGACAATTTAGCCAAGATTCGGGCTGCGGTAGATTTGCCCCTATTGTGCAAAGATTTTATCATCTATCCGTACCAGATGTACTTGGCACGAATTCAAGGTGCTGATGCCATTTTGTTGATTGCGGCTATCCTCAACGATAAAGATTTGCAATACTTCCTGAAAATTGCCAACAACCTGAAAATGGCTGCCTTGATTGAAGTCCACAGTTTGGCAGAACTTGACCGTGTGTTAGCCTTAGATGGGGTCTCCTTAGTCGGAATCAACAATCGCAATTTGGAAGATTTTTCTGTTGACCTCGAAACTACTTGCCAACTTTTGGCTGCAAGAGGTAGCCAATTGCAACAGAAAAACATCCTCGTTGTCAGCGAGTCAGGACTACACAAACCAGACGACTTGAGTTTGGTAGTTCAAGCAGGTGCATCCGCTGTACTCATTGGAGAATCTTTAATCAAACAACCAGATCCCGGCGCTGCGATCGCTCCTCTGTTGCCCAGGAATTTCTAAAAAAACACTCACCCTGCTGTTTGCAGGGTAACTGTACATAATAGTTAGGCAATTGGGCATACTATACGTGGATATACAGCATTTTGCTGCCTAATATCAGCAATATCTTTGCCAAATCTTCATCGCTAGGGAAATCAAAGCCCTAAACAATTAGTTATTTCTTATGTAACAATTCATTAACAAGAGACAAACTCTGACTCATAAAAAATCCCAAATTTGAAATTAAATTCTAACTTCATGGAGCAAATTCCCCTACCTTCACCTATCCACTACGAACTTATACTTCAACTTTTAGAAAGACAAACAATGTCAGCAGTAAACGATAATCCCGATTTACGGCATCAGGTGAATCAGCTAATTATTACTCTCCGGAAAGCTGCTGTGCAACAAAAACGACTAGAAGAAATTTGTCAGTTTTCTTCTCTGGGTGTCGATCACCGTTGGTCAATCAACCATCATAACGGTAGCAAAGTCGTTGCCCCTGATTGAAACTGATACCATTTTGGATTTTGAATTTTGGATTTTGGATTGAGAATTGATTTCTTTTAAAGGGTTCTGTGAATCCATCTATCGCAATCATTTTTCCAAGTGGTATTAAATGTTTCAACCTGGAATTTTCCATCCTTGTTACGTTAGCTTAACACTTAAGTTTGTCTGCTCTGTAAAAATATCTAGACATGCTATGGCAATCGTATTTTATTTGTAAAAATTGTCAAATTGAGATACCCGAATTATTAAATAATTCGGGTATATTGTTGATTGGAAATAATTAAGTACGGTTATATACGAAGATTAAAAATCGGTAATCTAAATTTATACAAAAATCCTAATTTTCAGCTTTAGAAAAATTTTAGATATGAAGAATTTGATATTGCTTTATAAATAAATATAAATCAGCTAAAATATCTATAAAATACAGAATCAAAGCATCAGTCATCAGAATTGAGTTAGGTATTCAGTAGAACTGACTCCTCAATTTTGACTCCTGCTAGCGCAGCGGGGCATAGCCCATTCTGAATTCTTCTTCAATTTGATGAAAGAATGAAATATAACAGCCTTAATCAACTCTTCAGAAATAATCAGGCTTGGGTTGCCGAGAAACTGGCTCTAAACCCGAACTACTTTGAAGAATTATCTGACGGACAAACACCACCCTTTCTGTATATTGGTTGTTCTGATAGTCGTTTGCCCTTAACAAACTTTACCCGTACAGAACCGGGAGAGTTATTTGTACATCGTAATATTGCTAATCAAGTTTCTCTGACAGATATTAACTTTTTAGCAGTTTTAGAATATGCAATTCTACATCTGAAAGTAGAACACATTATCGTTTGTGGTCACTACGATTGTGGAGGAATTAAGGCGGCTTTAGAATGGAAAACCATCGGCATTATTGATAACTGGGTAAATCCAATTCGAGAATTGTATTTACAAAAAAAAGCAGAAATTGATGCCTTACCAACAAGAGAACAACGTCTGAACCGTTTGGCGGAAATGAACGTTGCGGCGCAAGTGAAAAATCTTTACCAAACTTCGATCATGCGTCAGGTACTTTATACGCCAAAAGCGCCTATGGTTCATGGCTGGGTACTAAATATCAGCACTGGATTAATCAAAGATTTGAACGTTTCAACCTTGGAATGGCAATTGCATAACTGTCCCTTGCTTTTGGAATGGAATATACAGTAGTACTCTGTCAAGCCAAAAATGGCTGGTGAAGGTGGGGAGTAGGGAGTAGGGAGTGGGGCATTGTCAGGTGTGGGAGGTGTGGGAAGCTTTTTTATAATCTCCTCCCCCACTCCCTCATCCCCCTCATCCCCCTCATCTCCCCCACTCCCCACTCCCCACTCCCCACTCCCAAAAACTCCATCCCTCACGGGTGGAGTTTTTCATTGCCCGATTGACATTGGGTAACAAGACACGATACATCATGATCGAGCCATTAAATTTTTTCAGATGACAAATTTTTTTAATTCCCAACTTTACCAGTATCAGGAGGGGTGGAAATGGATGTCAGCTTGATAGTATCCAACATCCTGAATCCGCCAGTCCTGTTTTTCTTTTTAGGTATGACTGCCGTTTTTGTCAAGTCAGATCTAGAAATTCCTCCACCAGTGCCGAAACTGCTTTCGCTTTATCTACTATTATCGATTGGTTTTAAAGGAGGGGTAGAACTCGTCAAAAGCGGAATCACTCAGGAAGTAGTTCTGACGCTGGCAGCAGCCATGTTGATGGCTTGTTTTGTCCCCCTTTACACATTTTTTATCCTGAAGCTGAAGTTAGCTATTTACGATGCTGCGGCGATCGCAGCAACATACGGCTCCATCAGTGCTGTCACCTTCATCACCGCTAGCTCCTTTCTGAACGAGCTTGGTGTTGGCTTTGATGGCTACATGGTAGCAGCCCTCGCCTTGATGGAATCTCCAGCCATCATCGTTGGTCTGATCCTAGTGAATTTATTCTCCGTAGATGAAAAGCGAGAGTTTGCTTGGGGAGAAGTTTTGCGAGAAGCATTTCTTAACAGTTCAGTCTTTCTCTTGGTTGGTAGCCTGATAATAGGCTTCTTGACAGGAGAACGTGGTGGGAAAACTTTAGAACCCTTCACTCAGGGGATGTTTTATGGTGTTCTCAGCTTCTTTCTCCTGGATATGGGACTAGTGGCTGCCAAGAGAATTAAAGACTTGCAAAAAACGGGAGTTTTTCTGATTTTATTTGCCATACTAATTCCAATAGTTAATGCAGGCATTGGGTTGGCGATCGCCAAATTCATCGGTATGCCTCAGGGTGATTCGCTCTTGTTCGCGGTATTGTGTGCCAGTGCCTCTTACATTGCTGTGCCAGCTGCTATGCGGATGACTGTTCCAGAAGCAAACCCAAGCCTGTACGTTTCTACAGCTCTAGCAGTCACATTCCCGTTCAATATTATTGTGGGAATTCCGTTATATCTCTACGGAATTAACCTGTTTTGGAGGTAATAACATGCATCTAGTTAAAAAGATAGAAATTATCGCCAACTCTTTTGAGCTTGGCAAAATTTTAGATACTCTAGACAAGTCTGGTGTACATGGTCATGCTGTAATCCGAAATGTTGCTGGCAAAGGATTACGAGGAACGGCGGAAGATTTAGATATGACAATGCTTGATAATGTCTATATCATCGCCTTTTGTATGCCAGAAGAAATCAAGCGTGTTGTGGAAAACCTTAAACCACTACTCAACAAGTTTGGAGGCACTTGTTACGTCTCGGACGTAATGGAAATTCGCTCAATGAAGTGTGTTGCATCATTATAAAAGAATTATAAATCCAATGAAGCATTTCATGGAACGTCGTGACTTTTTAAAGTTAGGGGTCACAGGAGCATTCGGGATGATCCTAACTGCCAGTGATTTCCTCTGGCGAGTTGAACAGGCCAAAGCTGCCGAATTGCCTCCTCAAAATCTCAGTCCCGACGACGCATTGCAAAAACTGATAGAGGGAAATCAGCGGTTTGTTCAGCATCAACCCCAATATCCCGATCAATCTGCGGCTCGGTTGCAGGAAGTTGCTCAAGCGCAACATCCATTTGCAACTATCCTCAGTTGTGCGGATTCACGAGTACCCGCAGAAATTATTTTTGACCAGGGTATCGGAGACATATTTGATGTTCGCCTCGCCGGAAATATTGCCACGCCAGAATCCCTCGGTAGTATCGAATATGCCGTTACTTTATTAGGTACGCCGCTGTTGATGGTGCTTGGTCATGAGCGATGTGGAGCCGTAACCGCCGCTGTGAAAAATGAAGCGTTACTCGGTGATATTGGTAGCTTTGTTGAGGCGATTAAGCCAGTGGTCAAAAGTGCCAAACTTCAGCCAGGGGACGCAGTTGAGAATGCTGTGGTTGCCAATGTGCAATATCAGATTACACGACTGAAGCGATCGCGCCTCTTAACTGAGCGGTTACAGTCCGGTAAATTAAAAATTGTCGGAGGTCGTTACGATTTAGATACGGGAGGAGTAACTATAATTACTTGATTCAGCAAGATTAGTAGCGTATTCTCTCAATCAGAGATTCGGATATTAATTACTTGAAGATTGAGAGCGTCCGCTAATATTTTGCTTCAAAAGTACTTTCCAGATAGAAACGATGGGAAGAAAATCAACTCATCATCAGTTATGATTTCAATTCAGATAACTAATTTAGTAAGACGATTTTATTCTTTTTTCTTTTAACTTTTGTCTTAATCATTTTGTAGAGGCAATTCATGAATTACCTCTACGGAAATCTTCTCCAGCATCTTTAACGCCGAAATTGGTACATCCAACTTACCCTACAAAGAATTATTTCTTAGCAATTATCCACACTGCATGAATAATGCCAGGAATGTAACCAAAAAGCGTTAAAACTATATTAATCCAAAAGTCTATACCAAAACCTACTTGCAAAAAAACTCCTAAAGGGGGCAGGAAAATTGCACACAGAATCCGAACTAAATCCATTTAAGCCTCCTATTAATCTCATCTAATACAGCTTGTTGGGCAAGTTATTCACCACTTTTCAAGCATGTTTATACTTCTCAAAGATAACATTGACCCTCTTAATCTAGATTGGGGTTGAGATGCGGTAAACCGCACTCACTCAACACTAGCCACCGCTGATTTTAGCTTTGTAACCAAGCTTAGTCAAAATCTCGACAATTTTCTGCTTGTGTTCGCCTTGAATTTCAATTTCGTTGTCTTTAATTGTTCCACCTGTACCACACTGAGTTTTCAACTGTTTGACCAAATCTGCCAAAGTTTCTGGTTTGGCTTGAAAACCGCTAATCACGGTGACGGTTTTCCCTTTGCGTCCTTTGCGGGAAGCTTGTACTTTGAGATTTTGTTGTTGTGGGGGCAATTCTGGAATTGGTCTTTCTGTAGCGGCGGAGTTATCGTTGCCAAATTCGCGGTAGATAAAGTTTTTATCGGAAGATTTGGAATTAGAAGAAGACATAAAATCTTTATTAAGAAAAATTTCAAAGCAGGGGAAACTTGAATCTCAAGGTTCGTGGACAGAAACGACAATTGCTGAACTCTAGGTCATATGACTATCATATAACGCTGTCTCAAACTCTATTTAACTCCCTGTGCAAATCATCAAAGTCAACAGCAAAGACATCCACTTGTTCGCGGGCTAGGACGGCCAGAAAGTCCCGACGATTTAATCCAGCAACTGTGGCGGCTTTTTCCATTGAAATTTCCTGTTTCTGATACCAGTAAATCGCAGCAGCAAGGCGCATGTCCCGGACAAATTCTTCTGGATTCAAGCGACGGGCGCTAAATACTTCTTCTGGCAGATTAATCGTGACTAACGACATAAATTTACCTCTTAAAATCCTGAAAACGTATTTATTGCCGGATTCATTTCAGATAATGGTACTTGGGACTGGGTATTGGGTACTGAATAAAGTATTCCTAAATTTTTATTTCCTAGTCCCCAATCCCCAGTCCCCAGTCCCCAATCCCCAGACAAGCCTAGACTTTCCTATAATAATTAAGTCATTTCCCTCATCAAAAATCAGCCTGTGACTACCACTCCCGTGTCTACAAACTCAACTGCTCAAGTTCCCGATACGCTAGGCCGCTTTGGACGCTTTGGCGGTAAGTATGTACCTGAAACGCTAATGCCTGCTCTTGCTGAATTAGAAAGAGCTTATCAGCAGTACCGCAACGATCCTGGGTTTCAAGCAGAACTACAGCAGTTGTTGCGGGATTATGTAGGACGTGCCACACCATTGTATTTCGCTGAACGCCTGACTGCTCACTATGCCCGTCCTGATCGCACCGGGCCACAAATTTTCTTAAAACGTGAAGATTTAAATCACACTGGCGCTCACAAAATTAATAATGCCCTTGGTCAAGTATTGTTGGCAAAGCGCATGGGTAAACAGCGGATTATTGCCGAAACTGGTGCTGGACAACATGGAGTAGCCACAGCCACGGTTTGCGCTCGTTTTGGACTCGAATGCGTAATTTACATGGGCGTTCATGATATGGAACGCCAAGCCTTGAATGTCTTCAGAATGCAGTTGATGGGGGCAGAAGTACGTCCGGTGGAAGCGGGAACGGGAACCCTCAAGGATGCCACTTCTGAAGCGATTCGGGATTGGGTAACGAATGTGGAAACTACTCACTACATCCTGGGTTCAGTAGCAGGGCCTCATCCTTACCCAATGATGGTACGTGATTTTCATGCAGTCATCGGCCAAGAAACTCGCGCCCAAGCAATGGAAAAATGGGGTGGATTGCCTGATATTCTCATGGCTTGTGTCGGTGGTGGTTCCAATGCTATGGGACTATTTTATGAGTTTATCAATGAACCTTCTATACGGTTAATTGGAGTTGAAGCAGCCGGAGAAGGTGTCAACACCGAAAAACACGCAGCTACCTTGACAAAAGGGCGAGTTGGTGTATTGCACGGGGCGATGAGCTATTTGCTGCAAGATGAGGATGGGCAAATCATTGAGGCACACTCAATTAGTGCAGGGTTAGATTATCCGGGTGTGGGACCAGAACATAGCTATTTAAAGGATATTGGTCGGGCGGAATACTACAGTGTGACGGATGCAGAGGCTTTGGCGGCATTCCAGCGATTATCGAAATTGGAAGGGATTATTCCAGCATTGGAAACAGCTCATGCGATCGCCTACTTGGAAACCCTGTGTCCCCAACTAACCGGCAGTCCTCGGATTATCATCAACTGCTCTGGACGGGGTGACAAGGATGTGCAAACAGTAGCCAAGTTTTTAAATCCTGCATAAGTAAACATACGTTAAATTTTGGGGAGAAAGCAACGATGGATCGACAATTCCAACACGCTATGCTACCGAAAACCACTCAAGACGAGTTGGCACGCCAAGAGTTTGTCCAAAGTTTAAAACTGCACATTTTCCGGAATCTCTCTGCTGGCAATAAAGTAATTTATGAAAAATTAGCCAAGCCAAAGTTTGAACAAGAACATCAGCGTCCTCCCCAAAATCGTTATGAAATTCGGGAAGTAATGCAGCACGAACCCTACTACCGCTGGACTGGTGCCCTGAAGCGGATTAGCCAGGAGATGTTATGGGATGCTGTAAATGCCAGTGTTGATAGACAACTGCCAGAGTTGATTGAACGGGCTAAAGACAAGGGTAGTGAACTAGGTACTTTAACCCTCGACCCGAATTTTCAAACACCTACTCATCAAAAAGCTGTAGATATTCACTGTATGCCTGGAGGATATCACAGCGAATTTACCGCTGATGATGTAGCCGCTGGCGCAACTTACGATCGCGGTGCTTATGTTTATGGTGTGGGTTGGTTGGGGCCACTCAACGATGACATGGGGTTATCCATAGTCCAAAACTATCTCTTACCTGAGTATCCCGATTTTCGACCGAGAAAAATTCTCGATATGGGATGTTCTGTGGGTCATAGCACATTACCCTATGTAGATGGTTACCCAGATGCAGAAGTCCACGCCATAGATATAGGCGCAGCGATGCTGCGTTATGGTCATGCAAGAGCCGAATCTTTGGGCAAACGTGTACACTTTTCTCAGCAAAATGCCGAACGCACTAACTTTCCAGATGAGTCTTTTGACTTAGTGGTTTCTCACATTTTGCTACATGAAATTCCCCCGCCAGCCGTCCGTAAAGTAATGGAAGAATGTTATCGTCTACTAGCTCCCGGCGGAATGATGATTCATGTAGAAGCACCCCTGTATCGTCACATGGATGCTTACACACAGTTTGTTTTTGATTGGGAAACTGCTAACAACAACGAACCCTTCTGGAGTGCTGTACGCGATTTAGATTTGGTGGCGCTAGCTACTGAAGCTGGTTTTGCAGCAGATAAGACATTTGAGAAATTTGTTCCTAATGGGGCATGGAAAGCTCAAGGTGATAAGTCTAAGAGTTTTGGC
Organism: Nostoc sp. FACHB-973; assembly: GCF_014698115.1. Taxonomy (GTDB): domain Bacteria; phylum Cyanobacteriota; class Cyanobacteriia; order Cyanobacteriales; family Nostocaceae; genus Nostoc; species Nostoc muscorum. The sequence continues at coordinate 108,979 of NZ_JACJSJ010000012.1, read as the reverse complement.
ACTTGGTTTATGCTTGCTGCAACCAAGTAAGTAGATTAATTCGTAATTCTTAATTGAGGAAGCCAGATTTTATAGCAAGGGACTGGGGACTGGGTGAAAAGTCTTTTTGTGTCTAATTTTTATCATCTGTTAATGTCCTGACCACCAAGGCTTGTGCTATATCTGGGTTTCCTTCTTTTGTTATGTTATGTAACCTCGTTTTTGGAGAATTGGAGTTAGGATGGCGAAAACAGCCAAGGGTAAACGACCAGTTTACTTAGAAAATTCGCAAAATGATAAATTGTTGGCGATGGTTATGGCTTTGACTGGTGAGGTGTCCGTGCTGCGCGATCGCCTCGACACCATTGAACGATTGCTAGAGGTTAAAGGTATTTTATCGGTTACTGAAATTGAAGGTTATGAACCTGATGCCAAAGTAATTAATGAGCGGGAAAAGTGGCGTGCAGAATACATCGCGCGGGTGTTGCGTGTCGTCCAGGAAGAGTTACAAACTCTCAGCCAAGATTAATACAAAACAATTTTGGATTTTAGATTTTGGATTTTGGATTGACTCCATACTCGTAATACCAGTCCACAAAAGATAGATATGTTGTAGGGGCGTACAGCTGTACGCCCCTACAGGTTATTTATATTTCAATACGGTTCAGTTAAGGATTTTTTGGAGAACGATAAACCTGTAGAGACGTTGCATTGCAACGTCTCTACATTGTTCGTAGGATAAAGGTTTTAGTCTTATCCCAAGCGTATTGGTTTATATTTGGCAAATATTTTTGAAAATGGTATAACTTGTGGGTTTCCGTTTTTGAGGTAGAGGTATGAGTAAAAAATTGTACATTTGGCGAAAATCTCAGAAATCAACTCTCAATCCAAAATCTAAAATCTAAAATCCAAAATAGAAATAATCTTCCTAAAGCTAGAAGAAAATTATCTGCGGACAGCACAATTTTTTTGTAAGATTGTAAATTTAAAAGTTTACTGGTGGTTTTTGAACCGATAGCAACATAAGCAGAAGTATATAGACCGATAACCAAGTTGTTCAATCAACAATAGTCTGGTTAGATGGTCTGGAACTTTACTTTCAGCAAATGATTAGAACAACAATCTACGGCATTGGTTTAGGAACTCTTTTTCTCAGTAGTGGAGCGATCGCTACTTCTATAACAGAGCCAACTTTCACGCCGAAGTCTTCACATATATCAAGTGATACTGTTGAGATTGCACAATCTACCATCAACACTGCTGCTATAGAACAGTCCGTTTTCACCCAAATTAATAGTTATAGAGCTTCTAAAGGGCTACCAGCGTTGACTCGTAATTCTGCCATCGATAATCAAGCTAGGATTCACAGTCAGAATATGGCTAGCGGTAAAGTGGCTTTTGGACATAGTGGAATTCAAGAGCGCCTGAAAGCGATCGGTATTACCTACAAAGCAGCTGGTGAAAATGTTGCTTACAACCAAGGGAGTAGTGACCCTGCTAAGCAAGCTGTTCAGGGCTGGCTGCAAAGTCCAGGGCATCTAGCCAATATCAAAGGTAATTATAATTTGACGGGGGTTGGTGTTGCCAGCAATAGTAAAGGACAAGTCTACTTCACCCAAATTTTCCTTCGCACATAGGTTGGGAAAGATTTATTGACATACTCCCACGGCTTGAAGCCGTGGGATTGTAGGCTCAAACAGCAATTGCAATCATTTGCTTGAGGTGTCTATTCTGCTTGTGTTCGTAGAATTTAAACTTCAAGGTTCTCATCGCCCAATTTGCCAGTGTTTACACAGGGACAATAGCCACCACTTCAGCATATTTTCATTAAAAAAATTTTTTAGCCCCGAAAGATTAAAATTTCTAAAAAGTCAGGAGTTATACCTTTGACATTAAAGTGTATAACTTGAATAATCTTATTACGTAAAAATTCGGATTTATAGGACTACTATTTGATTTTTGAAAAGATACGTAGGGGAGCCAGCGCTGTGCGGGGGTTCCCCCGGTTGAGGCGACTGGCGTTGCGTTATCGGCGAGAGTACGGCACCAAATCCTTAAGAATGGTGCATTACGCTGTCGCTAACGCACCCTACAAATACTTAATTTTGTTCAAAAATCAAACCGGATTCCTATATAAAGAAATCTGATTTGAATTTCGCTAAATATACTGAGAACTAAAATCCTATGCCGCTAGCTCTCAGTCAGTTTGGCTTTGAAAAAAATCAAATTGATTTCTATATAAATTGATAATAACAGGGTTGTATTATGTTTTTCTCAAATTCAAAATCGAGCTTCAAAATTACTCAAAAAAATAAAAGTTCCAATTTTTTGGGAACTCAAAATAACATAATGTTGCTCACTGGGTATTTAATTGCTCTACCGATTTTTACCTTGATAACTTTATCGTTATTATTGCCATTGTTGACCGTATTCACTACTGACTTATTCACTCCCATCGAAAACTCACATCACTCTACATCGATTCCTTGGATAGATGATCCATCTGAATGTGAACATAGTGGACGAAGCTGGCGCGATCGCAAGTGTTGGGATGATGAACACAGTCCCATGTTCTAAGTCAATTTCCCAGTTCAAGTAAACACACTTCAAACCCTTACCAATAAGAAGAAAATTGGTGTGACTATCGAACTGGAATTAAGATCGCAAATTCTGTACCTTGACCGGGAGAGGAGTTGCATTCGAGGGAACCGCCGTGTTTTTCTACTATAATTTGCTCGGCGATCGCCAACCCCAACCCCGTCCCCTTACCCACAGCTTTAGTAGTAAATAAATGCTCAAATATTTTCTGTTTAACTGATTCACTCATTCCCATACCATTATCAGTAATGGCAATTTTTACACAGTTATTTTCTAGGGAAGTGGTAATTTTAATTTGGTTGGGATTGGCTTTAATATCTTCAAAACTACGTCCGTTGTTTGATTCCTCTAAAGCATCGATGGCATTAGCCAAAATATTCATAAATACCTGATTTAATTGACCAGGAAAACATTCAATTTGCGGTAAATTGCCATATTCAGTGATAACTTCAATGGCAGGACGTTGTTCATTCGCTTTTAGACGATGTTTGAGAATGAGAATAGTGCTATCAATGCCTTGATGAATATTAAACGGCACTTTGTAATCGCGATCGGCACGAGAGAAAGTGCGGAGACTGGTGCTGATATTTTTCAGGCGATCGCACGCGATTGTCATGGAATCAAGCATTTTGGGTAAGTCTTCTAGGCTATATTCCAAGTCAATTTCTACTGCATGATCGAGAATTTCCTCACTCTTGTTGGGTAAATTTTCTTGATAGAGTTTCAAGTGTTCAACAATATCGGCGATAGTGGGTTTAGCTTGTTTAATACTGGCAGCAATAAAACCCAAAGGATTATTCATTTCATGAGCCACACCAGCAACTAAATTACCCAATGCAGACATTTTTTCGCTTTGGATCATTTGTAATTGTGCTTGTTGCAGGTTTTGTAAAGCAGTTTCTAGCTCTTGTGCTTTTTGTTGCAGTTGGACTTCGGCAATTTTGCGTTCGGTAATATCATCTGCCAGGGAAGCAATTCCAATTAACTCACCATCCGCACTCACAAGCGGATTGTTATACCAAGCACAAAAAATAGTTTTGCCATCTTTTCTCACATTTTCATTGATACTGTAATTGCCACCCTGATGCGATATAATGTCGATGCTAACTCGCTCCATTTTTGCTTGAATTATTTGAGGAATGATGAATTTGAATTCACACCCCAAAGCCTCCTGTTTGGTGTAGCCAAAGATTCTTTCTGCTGCTGGGTTCCAGTCAGTAACCTGAAAATTAGTATCCCACTCTATAACTGCCAGTGGAGTTTGCTGAACCAATAGCTGGAGTCGTTGCTGGGATGCTTGCAAGCGAGATTGTGCGGCGCTCAACTGATCAAGCGATCGCTCTAGCTGTTGAGAATACTCTAGCGATCGCTCATACAATCGGGCATTTTCTAGAGAGATGGCGGCTTGAGCGCAGAGTAAATTGAGCAGTTCCACGCGATCACTTGTGAACGCCCCCATCGTTACATGGTTTTCTAGGTACAACACCCCCAGCAATTTCCCTTGATGTAAAATCGGGCTGCACAAGATACTCTTGGGCTGGTGTTGCCCAATGTAGGGGTCATGAATTAACTGCGGATATACACTAGCATCAATAATCACTGCTGGTTGTAAAGTGCGTTTGACAGTATTAACTAAGCCAATCGGCACATCGATAGATTCTTCAACAGGCTCTGATTTGAGCAGCTTGGCAGAAAAATCAACTTTGGTATTTCCATTTTTCTGTAAACTCAACTTCGCTAATGCCCGAATCAGTAATTTATCTGACTCCATCAGCATTAACACGCACTTATCAGCTCCGGCATTTTCGATGACGATAGAAAGCAATGATGAAAGCAGTTTTTCAAATTCGATTTCGCTTGAAATAGTTTGAGAAGCTTTGAGAATAGCAACTAAATCTAAAGCCACAGAAGCACTGCTACTGGTGGATGTGGCGGAACTGCTGGGGGTAACAGTTCCCAAGGCAAAGATAGTTTCGTTAGTGGAGAGGGGAGAACGTGTTTGCCCTAAGATGGGGGCGAGAAGTTGGGGATAGCGTCTTTCCAAGTCGGCGACTTTGGCTTTCGCACCCCAGCGAGCATACCCGTAGTAGGCTTCGGTGATATGTTCCCCAGCCATGCGTTCTCTGCTCCAGTTGAGGTAAAATTTAGCTGCGAGTTCATTGGCTAGAGCTTCTTCTTGGATATAACCGTGTTCTTTAGCCAGAGCAATGGCGCGATCGTAGTGATCGATTGCCTCGATCTTGTTTCCTAATACTCGGCATCGTTCTGCTTCTACCAAATGCCACTTATGCAAATAGTTCATCGGTGCGTGGTTTGCCCACTTCTGCAATTTTGCTTGATTTGCCACCACCTGTTCCAGGCGATCGCTAGCCGCTGCTGCTAAAACTGTGAGAGACTCATAAAAATAAAATATTGGTATTGTAATGAAACCAGCAGCTGCTCCTAAATACTGTCTGCCATCCGTTGCAATTTCTAATAGATGTTGATCTTGCTCGCCGAACAGGTAGCCCAGAATCAGTTTATGGAGATAGAAGAACTGAAGCCCCATTTGGTCATTTGCTGCCAATAATTGAGAGAGGAATTGCACTTCGTCGCAGACATCCCCCACCAAAACACCAGGATTGTTAGCTCTGCCCAACAGATTCCAAACCACTTGTCGGAACATTTGGCAGTAGTTAAACATCATCACTTGCTTGAGGTTGCTCAGCACGTTGCTATATGTTTGGATCTCTAGCTCCAGAGTCCCCAGTTCCTGAGCGCTGAAGTAGAAATAGTGGCAAGTATGAAATCCGCCGTAACCGCCAAACTCGAAGTCTCCGGTATCTAATCCTATTTGGTAGCCCTCCCGTAAAACTGGCAGTGATGCTCGCAGGTGAGTAGTTCCATGCAGGATGAGCGCTCCTACAAGCACGCGGGTTTTAGATTCGACTTCCCTGGCGTTGAATTTTTCCAATACCCCTAATGCTAATGTACCAGCACGATTGGCAGCTTCCATATCTTCTAACACGCCATTTAACAGCAGACCATAACTGGCATAAAAGAATGCAGATAATGGCGCATTGCCGTGCTGAATTGAGGCATTTACCTGGGACAGAATCACTAACGGGTATAGAGTAGGAGTCGTGATGTAAATGGCTGGCGCAATACAAGCAACAATTCTCATGGTTGCCAAGCTTTCTGTTGATGTCATTGGGGGTAGGTTCAACAACTCGGCGATCGCTCTGCTGTTAAACTGGTCAGCAGTATACTGAAATCCCTCCTTGATATCTTGCTGAGTTGGTTGATCGGGAAACTGAACGCCAAATTGATTCAGTACCTGTTTTCCCAAAGCGATGGCATCTAACAACTGGTGCTGCGATATGTAAGCTTGGAGCTTAATTTCATAGATTTTCACCTGATCGAGGAGTGTCCTCGCTTGATGCAATACTGTTTCCACCCAGCGATCGATTTGTGCAAAATCTCTGGACAGAAAGGCATTTTCCGCTGCTAATTCATGTAGTTCCAGTGTCAATTCATACTGACTCTGCCAGCAATCGTGGTTGAGCAGCTTGATTCCCTTGCTTGCATAGGTTACGGCTGCTTCATAAGCGGTTGCAGTTCTACCTTTTTTAGCCGCTAGTAAGTTTAACCGAGCGATTTGCTCTTGTTCTTTGCCTTGAGTGATTAACGTCGATCCCATGTTCAGGTGATTGACAATATCAAATAGTTTTTCCTCCTGTTCTATTTCTGAGGTATTGTTGAGTAACAGTTGACCAATTTGCAGATGTATTGCTGTTTTCCGATCATCAGGAATCAGAGAATAGGCAGCTTGTTGGACGCGATCGTGTATAAATTTGTATGTAACAGTCTGTTGATTTTCCAATGTACCTGCAAGAGTTTCTTGCCCGACATAAAACTTATAAACATCACTAATGGGTAAAACTAAACCTTCTTGTAATGCTTTCCACAAAGTAGCAGCCATCTCAATTTGAGATTGTTCCGAAACAAGTGCCAAAGTTTCTAAATCAAATTCATTGCCAATACAAGCAGCTAACTGCAACGCCTGTTGAGTTGATGGCGGCAGTTTTTGTAATTGAAATGCCATAAAGGCAACAACGTCATCTGTAACTGCTTGAATTGTTACTTGTGCAATATCAAATTGCCAACAGCTTAACTCAATATCAAATTGAATAAGATTTTCTTGATGCAATGCTTTGAGAAATTGGGTTGCAAAAAACGGATTGCCTTTGGTTTTCTGATAAATCAATACAGAAAGACTCCATGCCAAATTTTCTGTACATTTCAGTGTGTCAGCAACTAATTTATTTACTTGTAATTGACTCAATGGTGCTAGACTAATTGTATTAATTGTTGCTTGTGATTTGGCAATTTCATTCAAACTTAATGTTAATGGATGTGCCGTGTGGACTTCGTTATCACGATATGCACCAATTAATAAAAGATAACCTGCATCAGCCATTAAAAGCTGCATTAATTTTAGTGATGCCGAATCTGCCCATTGCAAATCATCTAAAAACATCACTAAGGGATGTTCTGCACTGGTAAAGACTTGGGTAAATTTTTGAAACAATAAATTAAATCTATTTTGTGCCGCGGTTCCTGATAGCTCTATGGTAGGTAGTTGTTGACCAATAATTATTTCTAGTTCGGGGATGACTTCAATGATTACCTGTCCGTTGTCTCCAACTGCTGACAATATTTTGTTTTTCCATTGCTGAATCTGTGCATCACTTAGAGTTAACAATTGCCTCATTAAATCTCGGAATGCTTGCACAAAGGCACTAAGGGGAATATTCCGTTGAAACTGGTCATATTTGCCTTTGATAAAATAACCGTGCTGGCGAACAATTGGTTTATGAACTTCGTTGACAACCGCAGTTTTTCCAATTCCAGAAAACCCAGCTACCAGCATCATTTCAGTTGCGCCAAGACTCACTCTCTCAAAGGCTTGGAGCAGGGTTGATACTTCGGTTTCTCTGCCATAGAGTTTATCAGGGATGATGAAGCGATCGCACACATCTCTAAGCCCAATCTCAAAGCTCTGAATTTCACCAGTTTCTTTGAGTTGATCTAAACAATTCTCTAAATCAAACTTCAATCCCAATGCACTTTGATAGCGGTCTTCAGCATTTTTCGCCATCAATTTCATGACGATATCAGAAAGCACCTGTGGAATTTCTTCCCTATTCCCTATTCCCCATTCCCTATTCCCTAATACAGTCGGCATTTTGGCAATATGACAATGCAACAATTCCATTGCATCATTTGATGGAAAAGGTAATTCTCCACTTAGTAATTCATAGAAAGTCACACCCAAAGAATAAAAATCAGTCCGGTAATCAATCCCCCGATTCATTCTGCCTGTTTGTTCGGGAGAAATATAAGCCAGCGTTCCTTCTAAGACATTGGGATTGATAATGCTTTGAGTTTCTCTTGGTAGTAGTGATGCAATACTAAAGTCAATTAATTTAACTTGTTTGGTTTGGGGATTAATTAATATATTGCTGGGTTTAATATCTTTATGAATAATGCGTTCGTGGTAGAGTATATCTAAGGTATTGCACAGAGCGATCGCTATTTGTAAAAATTCATCTAGAGACGGGGGATTGTCATTGTTGGCGAAATAATCCTTAAGAGAAATTCCCCCAAAGTCTTCCATTACTAATATGTAGCGATTTTCGTAGGGTTCGAGGCTATAGGTTTGGATGATTCCAGGATAGTTGAGATTTTTGGCGATGGTGTATTGATTGCGAAATTGTACTAGTTCGCTAAAGCTGGGATAAGGATTCTTTAATAGCTTAATGACCACTGGTAATGAGTCAATCTCTCGAACACCTCGAGAAACTAGGGTTCTCGAACCATCATAAAGTTTTTTACTCAGGCGATATCCAGAAATACTAATCATACATACCAAATCTTAAACACCAGATTTAGTATTCCCATAAACACCAAATCTTGCGATATGAGTTTCTAGGGTTGTTTAAGCTAAATCAAATCTGGATTTCGGAATGCCTAGATTGCTTGTGCGGAAAACTGAGTGGTATTTTTGTCCTAATCAACTAATCTGTAGCTCTTAGGGTGTTACTCTAAGAACTTTAAAGATATTAGGATAGATATAACCTTTTACTCTCTTCCTTCCTTGGGAGGGTGAGCATCAGTTGAGCAGGAATGCTGAGTATGAAAATATATCAAAAAACCATGCTCAAACGCTGAAAGTAGGGTAATCGAGCATTAAAAGAGCATTTTTCAGAGAGTCAAGGCTCAAACTATTGACAATATGTCGAGTTCGCGTAATCTGCAAGAAACTCACTTAAACCGTGCCCGCGCCAGTCTCAGACAGGCACTGTCTTGGTATGGATATCTTCGTAAATCAGGACAGTTGTCATCTAACCCAGAATTGGCAGGTTTGCTGAAACCAGAATTAGAAACTCTTAACTCCACACTCAACAAACTGGATTCTAATGTTATTAGAATTGCCGCCTTTGGTTTGGTAAGTCGTGGTAAGTCAGCAGTTTTAAATGCTTTGCTGGGAGACAAAATTCTCCAAACTGGCCCCTTAAATGGTGTCACCCAATGGCCTCGTTCGGTACGCTGGCAGCCAGGGGATAAGGTGTTAGTAGAGTTAATTGATACACCAGGATTAGATGAAATCGAGGGTGAGTCACGGGCAGATATGGCACGAGAAGTTGTGCTACAAGCCGATTTGATTTTGTTTGTCGTGTCTGGTGATATTACACGCACTGAGTATCAAGCATTGCAGGAATTAAGGCGATCGCAAAAACCTTTGATTTTGGTGTTTAACAAGATAGATCTCTACCCAGATACAGACAAGGGCGCGATTTACCAAAATTTGCAACAACTCGGTGCAGGAAACCCCCAAGCAAAACCCCTACTACCCGATGAAATTGTCATGGTGGCGGCGGAACCAGCACCAATGGAAGTGCGCGTTGAATGGCCTGATGGCCGCGTCACCTATGAATGGGAGACACCACCACCCCAAGTGGACGAACTCAAGCACACAATTTTGAACATTCTCAATCGAGAAGGGCGATCGCTTTTAGCTTTAAATGCACTCATCCAAGCACGAGACGCAGAAGCCACCATCGCTCAAAAAACCATCGACTTACGCCAACAAGAAGCCGAAGACATCATCTGGCAATTTACCAAATACAAAGCTTTGGCTGTAGCCTTAAACCCCATCGCCTTCTTAGATATCCTGGGCGGAACTGTTGCCGATTTAGCTTTAATTCGCGCTTTGGCACGCTTGTATGGGTTACCAATGACTAGTTATGAGGCAGGGAAAATCCTCAAAACGATTTTATTGAGTTCCGGTGGCTTACTTTTGGGAGAATTAGGTAGTAGTTTGCTCTTGGGTTTGGGCAAAAGTACAGCTGCGATCGCCACCGGTGACAATCCTACAAATATTACTGCCTTTGCTGGAAGTGCGATCGCCCAAGCTGGTATCGCCGGTTATGGCGCATACTCCGTTGGCAAAGCCGCTCAAGTCTATCTCGAAAAAGGCTGCACTTGGGGACAGTTGGGCGCTAGCAGCGTCATTCAAGAAATTCTCTCTGAAGTTGACCAAAACACAATTCTGTATCGTTTGCGACAAGAATTAGGGATAAAGTATTGAGAATAACTAAAAATTGTTTACCATTTGTTACCTTTTATAATCGTTTATCAACTTCTATCAAACTCTTCTGACAATTGCTGTCAATTTCCGATCCCCAATGCAAGATTGAGAACAGGATACAAAAAACGAACCGAGAGATTTTTATTTTCGGCATCTTCTTACTCAATCTTTATCTCTGGAAACATAAGGGTGAAAGCGACATGACAACAACCTTAAACGTAAACCAAGCTGCTGGTACAAATCTTGAGCAAGCAATTTTAGAAGCCATTACTGATGCTCGTACAACCTGTGATTTAAATGGCAGTAATTCTGCTAATTGTGCCGTAGCTTGGGATATCGTGGAAGAATTGCAAGCTGAAAAATCTCATCAACATCAAGCAAAGCAAAACAAAACCTCATTGGATAACTACTGCGATCGCCACCCAGATTCCGTAGAGTGCCTAATATACGACGTTTAACAAGAATTCAGGAGTCAGAATTCAGAATTCAGTATGAATTCTGCACGAGTGGCTGATAAATATGTAGGTTGAAATCCAATACCCTTGGTTTAAGTAGAGACGTAGCATTGCTACGTCTCTACAACGGTTTTGGGTAACGCAGAATTAATTTCTGGAGATGTCTATTGATTCTGAATTCTGAATTCTGAATTCTTCTTCAACCTTTCCGCAAATCACCTGTTGCTGATTGCGTTACTTCCTTAATCGCCTCTAAATCAGGCGGTGGTGTTTCACTTTCCATTCCCAACCATAAGAGAAATTCGATATTTCCAGCCGGGCCAGTAATCGGCGACCAAGTTAAACCTTTGTATTTCCATCCTAATTCATGAGCGACTTGCAAAACCTGAAAAATCGCATCAGCTTGGTCGTTTGAATCGCGTACAACACCTTTTTTTCCCACACGGGATTTCCCAACTTCAAACTGTGGCTTGACTAACAATATAGCTTCCCGGCTAGGTTGAGTTAAATCCCACAAAGCAGGCAGAATTTTGGTTAAGGAAATAAACGAGACATCCACCACCGCCAAATCAGGAATCGGGTCATTTTCGCCATACAAATCATTTGGTCGTAGCTGTCGTAAATTGGTGCGTTCGCGCAAAATCACCCGCGAATCATTCCGCAAGCGCCAGTCAACTTGTCCATAACCAACATCAACACCGTAAACTAGTTTTGCCCCAGCTTGCAACAGACAATCAGTAAAGCCACCCGTAGAAATTCCACCATCTAAACAAACGCGTCCAGCTACAGGAATAGCGAAGACTGTCAACGCTTTCGAGAGTTTTTCACCACCTCTAGAAACAAAAGGCGATCGCTCTTTAATATTTATTTGAGCTGCAATATCAACTTCAGTACCAGGTTTATCAACTACCTGCTGATTCACACTAACTTCCCCCGCCTGAATTAACCTCTGTGCCAAAGCGCGAGAAGAACATAAATTTAACTCTACTAATAATGTATCAAGTCGTTGTTTAACCAATTAACTAGACTCTCCTGGTAAGATTAAAGCCAAAGCACGATTAATAATTTCTTCTCGGTTAACTAGCTTCTGTAATTCTTCCACTTCATAACGCCCTTCTTTTACTTCTAGAGAAGCCTCATCAATAGCATTTAAATAAGCTTCTTCTAGAGTTTCCTTCAGTTCTTCTGGTGTGAGAAAATAACCACCAGCTTTGCGCCGCTTATTTTCTCGTTGAATTTCCCGAATTGAATTCCGAATCGAGACTTCCCAAGAGCGAGTCGTGCGATTTTCAGCTTGTTGTTTAATTAGATGTAACAAGAGAATCACCGCATAGCTACGAATCGTTTTGATTATGTCATTTCGGCTCATTTCTTCTAATTCGTCAACTATAATCAAAGCTCCTTGAATATTGCCTTGAAGAAGCAAGTCTTTCAAAATTAATAATTCTTCCATCATTAACGCCTCAAACATCGGCAACTTCTACAGCAATCTTAAATCATTGGCGAAAAGTTAGATCCCTGACTTCTTTGAGGGCATCTGGACACCGTAAATTTTTACAGTGTTTGATAATAAATTTATACTATAAATTTTGCTCATACCCTGCCAAAAGCGTCTACACCGGTTCGCCTTTAAGGGTTCCCGTAGCTTAGCTTGCACATCCTGCTACACGCTTTTCGCCGCAAAATCTCAAATCGTATAAGTCTTGGTAAATACTGCTACTATCTGAGGACTGAATTTTACAAAGCGTTAAATAATAGCCTAAAAGTTATATTTTTTTGTCAAAACCAACACATTTTTCTATTTTGCTTTAAGATGAGGCCTATATACTTGAATCAAAAAATTTTTTACAACATTTGGTGAACTTGCAGGAGTCAAATTACTGCACTCAAACCTGATATTTAAAACAGGAGATACGCTATCATGACACAGCAAAATGCTGCCCGACTTTTTGAAGCCGTAAAACGAGATCAAGCATTACAGCAAAAGCTCAAAGCAACAGCTAATCCAGAAGCCTTTATCAAGATTGCTCGTGAACGTGGCTATGAATTCACCGTTGCAGAACTAGAAACTGAGATTGATAAATTGTCAGAAGAAGATTTAGCCGCCATTGTCAATCCAGGATGGGGGACTAGACGCCACCTTAATCCTAGATAATTCCTACTTTAGAAAACTTAAAGTATGGGAAAAACTGGATTTTCAAAGGGATTTATAAATAAAAACAATAGTATAATTGTTGACTTTCAACAGCTATGCGATTGTTTTTATTCCCTTAGAGTTATGAAGATTTGCAAATTGCGTAGGCGCAGCCCAACCCAGGCATTGCTCTAACTTTTTTCTTCTTCGAGAATACACAACTTATAGCGTTTCCCCACAAGTACACCTGTAGGGGCACAGCACTGCCGTGCCCCTAAACCTTGCGATATGATGTTGTACTGCATCTGAATGGGAACCGCTATGAGATAATTAAGATACAGCAAAATCCGTGTATTGCCGTAGTTCAGCTGGATGGAAACCCAAAACAATATCTTCACGGGGGATACCTGCTTCCAATAATGCCTCCGCTACTGGCTGGGAAGTACCATCATATTGAATCCAAACTTTATTGTTAATAATATCTATATGTACTACCGAACCATGTACGCGCCGCACTCCATCCCAACCGACGTGTAACACTTCGTAATGGTCTCGTTCTGAGTCAATGACAGCTTCTGTCTCTATTTGACCATTAGCAGGTTTGTGACCAGCATATTCAAATATCAACTGACGAATAATTTCACGATACCGAGCTAGCTTATCCATTTGATAATCCTCTAGCAAAAATATTTTACACAGGCGCGATCGCCAATTTCCAAGAACGGAATAAAAAAGCGATCGCTCCATCAAATTAAAGTGCGATCGCTATTTCTAATTCTTGTGGAGTGACCCTTAAAATCTAAATATCAATCTCGCTTAACTCGCGTGTGATGTGATCGAATGGTTCATCCACAAAAGCAGTATTAGCTACACCTGCTGCTGCCACTTGTTCCTTAGCTAGATCCTTGAGTATCTGCACACCACGAACCGTCGGCCCGATAGGTACTCCTAGAGAATTGTAAGTTTCCCGCAGCCCTTGTAGCACTCGTTCATCCAACACATTGGTGTTGCCAGCAACCAGCGCATAACTGGCGTAGCGCAAGTAATAATCTAGATCCCGTAAACAAGCTGCATAACGACGAGTTGTATAGGAATTTCCACCGGGACGAATCAGTTCCGGTAGTTCTTCATATAACTTCAAACCAGCCTGCTTGACAAGTCCAGCCGCATTAGAGTTGATCGCCGCCGCTGCCTGTACCCGTGCTGTACCACTATCAAAGTAAGACTTTAGGCTATCTAGCGCATTCCGGTCAAAATACCGACCAGCTACGTCATAATTCTTAATTAAACTTGTTACCGCATCGCGCATTCCTTTTTCTCCCAATCGTTGCTATCTATGGTTTGATATTTATTTGGCTGCACTTATGCACCAGTAAATTTTTGTGCTATTAAAAATAGATTCGGCACAAAAACAAACTATCCACTACATAAGGATTCTATGCCAAAGTTGACCCCTATGTGATGAACTTTCCAGTTTTGTACAGATGATCGGGGAAAGGTTAATATAACCTGTAATCCAGATATCTGTAGCACAAGCTACAAAATACCCCAATGTCTAGTATTTAAGATATTTCAGGTGTGTCACGGCTGGATTGAGATCAGCAGGGTTAGGATGCTTTGGAAGATTCTGGTTTTACTTTAAGGAAATTGGTAGAGAAGGAGTAACAATGACAACACCACAAGAAGTCTTGAAGAGAATTCAAGATGAAAAAATTCAGCTGATTGATCTCAAATTCATCGATACAGTAGGGACTTGGCAGCACCTCACACTGTACCAAAACCAAATCGATGAGACTGCATTCACTGATGGCGTACCTTTTGACGGTTCCAGCATCCGGGGTTGGAAGGCGATCAACGAATCAGACATGACGATGGTACTCGATCCCAACACTGCTTGGATCGACCCATTCATGGAAGTACCAACGCTAAGTATAGTTTGTAGCATCAAAGAACCCCGCACGGGTGAATGGTATAACCGTTGTCCACGGGTGATTGCCCAAAAAGCAGTAGACTACCTGGTTTCCACTGGTATTGGTGATACAGTCTATTTTGGTCCTGAAGCTGAGTTCTTTATCTTTGACAATGCTAGGTTTGCTCAAACCGCCAACGAAGGCTACTACTTCTTAGACTCCGAAGAAGGTGCTTGGAATTCCGGTAAAGCCGGTACAGCTGAAAAACCCAACTTGGGTTACAAACCACGCTTCAAAGAAGGTTACTTCCCAGTTTCGCCGACGGATTCTTTCCAAGATATCCGTACAGAAATGCTGTTGACAATGGCAGACTTAGGTGTGCCCATTGAAAAGCATCACCACGAAGTTGCTACAGGTGGTCAGTGCGAGCTAGGTTTCCGCTTTGGGAAGTTGATCGAAGCCGCTGACTGGTTGATGATTTACAAATATGTCATCAAGAACGTTGCCAAAAAACATGGCAAAACCGTCACCTTTATGCCGAAACCCATTTTTGGCGATAACGGTTCGGGAATGCACTGTCACCAGTCCATCTGGAAAGATGGTCAACCTCTGTTTGCAGGTGATAAGTATGCTGGTTTGAGTGAAACAGCATTGTATTACATTGGCGGTCTGCTCAAACACGCACCAGCCCTGTTGGCCATTACCAACCCTAGTACCAACTCATACAAGCGCCTAGTACCTGGTTATGAAGCACCTGTTAACTTGGCTTACTCCCAAGGTAACCGTTCTGCTTCTATCCGTATTCCTCTGTCTGGCACTAACCCCAAAGCCAAGCGCCTAGAATTCCGTTGTCCAGATGCTACTTCTAACCCCTACTTAGCATTTGCTGCAATGCTTTCTGCTGGTATCGATGGCATCAAGAACAAAATCCATCCTGGTGAACCCTTAGATAAAAATATCTATGAACTCTCTCCAGAAGAACTGGCGAAGGTTCCTTCAACTCCAGGTTCTTTGGAATTGGCGTTGGAAGCACTGGAAAACGATCACGCTTTCTTGACAGAATCAGGCGTCTTCACAGAAGACTTTATCCAAAATTGGATTGACTACAAGCTGGCTAATGAAGTCAAGCAATTGCAGCTGCGTCCTCATCCCTACGAGTTTTACCTTTATTACGATGCTTAATTAAGTATTGTATCTAACTAAAATTCTAAATTTTGCCACCCTCTAGGGTGGCTTTTTTTCCCAATCGAACAGCTATTTTTTAACGTGATGCTGAAAACTATCGATATTGGGCATGGGGCATTAGGAGTTAGGAGTTAGGAGTTATTCTACCCCTACCTCCCCTGCTCTCCATCTCCATCATCTCTCTCATCACATCCAACTCGCTACTAACTCATGGTCGCGTTGCTGCGTCCATAAATCATCCGAGTGGTGGTATCTATCTTCCCTTGAATCGGGTTCCAGTAGTGAGACGCTTCTTCAGGAAGACCAAGTTCTTGGGCAGCACGCATCAGCATTGATTGTTGGCGATTCTTGACTTGCTGATGTTCACGAACCATTAACGCACGAGATTTTTCTGCGATAGACATAACCATAGTCCTCCCTGTTTCTGTAGTGAATATATATTTTTTGTTTCTCTCTAAAAACTAATATAACAGAAAAAACTGTAACATACGCTACTATTTTTAATTAATTTTTGAAATTTTAGATTTTGAATGCGAGTACATATCAAATAAAAAGCTTTGCTCTAAAGGCTTTTAGGGATTTTATTTTTCAAAATCATTATTCAAAAGTAATAACATTTTTTACAAAAATTTATATAGTGTCTGGTACTGAAGTGGAGATTGAGTAATTGATTTTTTGAATTTTTACCCTTTTTTTCAGTAATCCAGTAGGAATACGGCAGTTATAAAAAACTAAGTTAGGATCGAATATAGGTTTATAAAACTTTATATAACTTTATGACAGTTACCTACCCACGTAAATTTCAGAATGCTTTGGGTGCAAGGGAAATCTTGAAACGGGTGGTATGCGATCGCGAAATCCATCTAATTACCCTGAATCGCTACCGCTACAGCGAACAACGCAGTTGTAAAGACCTGACGGACTTAATCGAGCAACTGAATGGACAGCCACGGGAACTAGTGCGGGATTTATCTCACCACATCTCAGATGAAGCTCGTCATGCCATGTGGTTAACTGATTTGCTCATCGATCTAGGAAGCGATGTCGGAACTCCCCCCGGAACTTCCTATATTGATGAATTCGATCGCCTGCTCGACAAAGACGCCTACGATCCAAAACGCAACTTAGAGGACGGTATAATTGCTGCCATAGCAGCAATTAATATTACCGAAAAACGAGGCTGTGAGTATTTTTCCGCCCATATTTACGCCCTCAAGCAAGCGCCGCAAACAGAAGAAAACATCAAAATCCGGGAAACAATTGAAAAAATTTTGCCAGAGGAAACAGGACATGTGCGCTGGGGTAACCGTTGGCTAGCAGAACTCGCGCGTAAAAGTCCAGAACATCGGCAAAAAGTAGAGCAAGCGAAGCAAAAATATACTGCAATTGAACAGGCGGCCTTTGAATCAGGAATGGATATCACCTTAGGAGCCGAACTGCGGCGAGTTGCCAACCTGCTGGAAGTAGCAAATACCATGCCGGTTTGGGAACGTCCTCAATATCTGATGGAACGCTTACCCCAGACCTTGCTAGCACCTGAGTTGCAATTTACTAGGATTCAAGCTGCACAAAAAGCTTGGCAACGCGACCCGCAGGCGTTTTTCGAGAAGTTTGTGCCCATGTTCCTCAACGGTATCCAGCGAACAGAAGATAATCGCAAGAAAACAACCGTGTGAAGAGAAGGAGTGGGGAGTAGGGAGTAGGGAGTGGGGAGTGTGGGGAGTGTGGGGAGAAAGATAATTTATACTTCCCCCTCCTCCCTCTCCTCCCACACCTCTCAATGGCCTATGCCCCATGCCCCATTGTTTAGACAAGCTCAGATGAGGCGAAGATCTATTATTTGTTGATGTAGATAGCCAGCTACTCAATCTGTGAGAAGACTTATTTGGGAATAAAGAGAAGTTGCCTTAAGGTTGTTCCCCAATTAGCAAAATGTCGGAATTAGATGTTTTTTAAATTAATTGATAACCTAAGTAACATCTGTTTCAAAAGCAGTTGAGGGTTGAGACGCAGAGCTTCCCAGGAATAGCAGTAACAGTTGTGTGGCTTTTGAGGAGTTGGTGATGCTGTCCATCGAGGCAGTTGGTTTGATTTGCCTTTTGATTTCCAGATTTGATGCCAACTACTATATACAGCAGATTGCAGTTCAAATACTAAGCGATCGCTGAAGATTTTCGTGTGTTAACTGTATATATTTCTGCCAGAAAAGCTGTGAAAAAAATGCTAACAACATCCTGTTTTTAGGTACTTTTTTGACAAAAACAGGCATTATCCTGCGGTAGTTAAACAACAGCATAGATGTTTGTGAATTTTTGCATCACTTCTCTGCGTCCACTACCGCGATGACGTGGCGCATCATCTGGATTTTGTTCAGATTGCGCCGAGAGCAACTGTTGCCAAGCTGGCATCGAAAGCAGCCGATTTTCTTGGAAAGTTCTGTTTGCCCTTGGTATTGCCGGAAGTCGGCGTAGTTTAGGAAAGGCCGCAGAATCGTCTACAGACTTTCTGCTGGTTAATTGATTGTCCATTGCTTGGCAGTTAGAAGCTAAGGGGCCGAACACCAGACTCGAAACTAAAAGTGAAATGGCAGCACGCATAGCAGATGTCTATTTTGGAACTCTCCACTTCACTGATACTTAGCTTTTTTATGAATATCCGGACAATTCATCAAAAAGTATTGTGTTTTACTGAAAATAAACTCCTCTTATCCTTCGTCCAGATGTTCGACTAATAACCAATTACTGAAGTGATTCTGACGACCCCATACTGTAACTAATTGTTTGTCGGGATAAGCGTTTAACTGTTGGTTGATATGCGATCGCAAAGTCACAAGCTGCCAATTTTGCCCTTGATATGCGCCCGGTGCAGTGACAGTGAATCTGTATTCTTGCTGATCCAAGCGGTAGAAAATACCTTGAAAACACTTGTTTTCTGGGATTAATACCTTGTCAACATTAGATTCAGAGTACTGATCGGTGGATGGCCAAGGGCAATCACCGCTAGCTGGATAGGCTGGTGGGTTATTTAAGTAATACAGTTGCCGAGGCAGCCAATCCGAATGATTAGGTGGTAGATTAAAAAAAGGTATGATTATCGCTTTTGCGCGATCGTCTTGTAGTAAAGCCGCTTGTAGCTCCCTGACAGGTAAATCCCTTGGCTGGCAGTTTAACTCAACACACATCGCTGCTGCCATTCCCCCTGCTTGACCAATGCCCATAACCACGGGTTGTAATCTGGTTGCGCCATTGGCAATGTGGGAGACAGAAATATTCTTTTCACAAACCAAGAAACCATCCGTTGTGGCTGGAATTAGACAACTGTAGGGAATTGTAAAGGGAGTCCCAGTCCAGCGTCCCCCCCATCGGATAGATTTCGGTTGCAGTGGAAATTCAACATCAGGATAATGATGGTCGTTGGCGTAATTACCAACAGCGATTGCATCATTAAATATAGATGCAACTCTACCTCCAGCAACAGGTAAAATATCCTGTTCACGGACAGTAGTTACTCCCACTAAGCGCCGACTTTCTCGGTAATAGGGATGCAGTGCAAAAGCTTTTTGAGTGTGAGGAAATACTTGTTTTGCTAAACCATAGCGACGGCCAAGTTGATTTTGAATAAAATGGGCAAAATTTTGACTGTGCCAGCGTGATTCTTGGATAAATTCACCTCTGGCTACGTCTGACTTTATCAGTCGCTCTACCCCTTCGCCGTAGTCATTGCCACAGATTGGCCAATTAATCATGAAGCGATCGCCAGGCAAACGTCCATAATTTAAAAATGTCTCAGCGCCGTATTTATCCCAAGCACCTGCAAATAAGGATGGATTATAGTTAGGGGCAGCCGGAATTTCTGGGGCAACGGCTTCACCAAAGTCTTGCATAATCACTACATAAGTGGGTGCTTGCACCGGATATCTCTCGGTTAAAGAGTTAAAAGCCATTGGGGCGCTGGGTTCTCCCCATTCAGATTGCAATTCCCAGCCCCAGCGGTAAGGTATGTCAGCTAAAGCCAATAAATCTCCTAATTCTGTGGCGTCGAGAATAATCTTGGCTGTGACAGCAAAATCAGCAAAGCGGACACCAGTAATGCGATCGCCTTGTCGGTAAACATCTATTGGCACTTGTCCAGAAATCCAGTGCAGATTCGGCAATTCCTCCACCCAATCTGCAAAAATCTCTGCCCCAATGCGGGGATCGTAACTAAAAAAGCTTACCCAACAGTTATCTAATCCACCTGGCTGTCGATGTCGTAATTCCTGCAAAAATGCACCCCATAAGCCAGTTTGCAAGGCTTCTAATTCATTCCCATCGGGTGCAGACACTCCAGCCGAAGTTAGCATTCCCCCCAACCAAGAAAATTCACTCACTAGAATGGTCTTGGCTCCCCTTCGCGCCGCTTGGATAGCAGCCGCGGTGCCTCCAGTTCCTCCACCAACAACCAAGACATCAGCTGTATATGTCATATTTTCAATCGAGTCTAAAATAATTTCATTAAAGTTTGTTTCTTGACAAAGGTTAAAGCGTAGACATTATTTTCTAAAGCTGAAAATAATGTCTACGCTTGTTTGTGATCTGGTTCTGCTTTTATAAGCTCAGCTTATCATTCACCTGTAGAAATCAGCTTTTATCCACAATTATGTATGCAAGATTACATATTAATTTGGATCAAGTATTAGGATCTTGCATTTTACACAGCTGTATGCAAAGATAAATCCACATAAAGTACTGTAAATCTATCGAATTACCGTATTAATTGATGATCGATACTTTTAAATATAGCTGATTGCAAATGAAAGCGTTCAGCAAATTTTTTATTGGCAATGAATAACTAAAATTAAAATTTACTTTAGTGTAAATTGCACTGACAGACTGAAGAAAGAATAATTTAAACTCAAAAACAATGTGGATTGTTAAACTTGCTCTTCGTCGTCCCTACACTTTCGTAATCGCTGCCATACTAATTTTTGTCTTAGGCGTAGTCACTATTACGCGCATGGCAACGGACATTTTTCCAGAAATTAATATTCCCGTTGTCAGCGTAATTTGGTCTTATGGTGGTGTTTCACCAGAAGAAATGGAACAGCGTATTGTTACGACCAGTGAACGGTCTTTTACAACGACTGTTAATGATATTGAACACATCGAATCACAATCACTCAATGGTGTTAGTGTCATTAAAGTTTTCTTCCAACCAGGAGCAAAAATTGAAGCAGCAGTAGCTCAACTTACCTCTAATACCCAAACAATTCTCCGGGGTTTACCTCCAGGAATTACACCTCCTTTAATTATTCGCTACAATGCTTCAAATGTGCCAATTCTCCAGCTAAGTGTTAGCAGCACATCACTATCAGAGCAAGAACTTTACGATAACGGAAATAATTTTCTACGGACTCAGCTAGCGACTGTTCAAGGTGCATCTGTGCCGTTACCTTATGGGGGTAAGCCTCGGCAAATCATGGTAGATATTGACCCGCAGGCCCTATTTGCCAAAGGTCTTTCAGCTACAGATGTCACAACTGCAATCAGCGCCCAGAATCTAATTTTACCTGGGGGAAATGCAAAATTAGGCGATCGCGAGTACAGTGTTCGACTCAATAGCAGTCCCCAAGTCCTGGAAGCCTTAAACAATTTACCAATAAAACAGATTAACGGCACTATCATTTATATACGTGATGTTGCCCAAGTTCATGATGGCTTTGCTGTACAGAATAATATTGTCCGTCGAGATGGGCGACGTTCTAGCTTATTAACTATTCTCAAAAGTGGTAGTGCTTCAACTTTAGATGTTGTAGAGCGAGTCAAAGCAAGACTACCAAAAATTCAAGCCACATTACCCAAAGAATTAGATTTAGATATCTTATTCGATCAATCCATATTTGTTAAAGCTTCCATCCACGGAGTATTAACCGAAGGATTAATTGCTGCTTGTTTAACTGCCGCCATGATTTTATTATTTTTAGGCAGTTGGCGCAGTACTTTAATTGTAGCAATTTCAATCCCTTTATCAATTTTTTGTTCTATCATTGCCCTGCGATTGATAGGACAAACTCTGAATATTATGACCTTAGGAGGTCTATCTTTAGCAGTTGGGATTTTAGTTGATGATGCCACAGTAGAAATTGAAAATATCCACCGTAATTTAGGACAAGGAAAACCTCTGCAAGAAGCTATTTTAGATGGCGCGCAACAAATAGCTGTTCCAGCTTTCGTTTCCACCTTGGCAATTTGTATTGTTTTTATCCCTGTAGTCTTTTTAACAGGGGTAGCACAATCGCTATTTATGCCTTTAGGAATGGCAGTTGTTTTTGCTATGCTTGCCTCCTATGTACTCTCGCGTACAGTAGTACCAATGTTGGCAAAATTTCTGCTTGGTAAGGAACTACATCTTTATGCTGAACATGAAAATTTAGGTAATAACGGTAATGGTCATGTAATTCCCAAAAAAGATATTTTCTGGCGTATTCATGAGCGGTTTAACCGCCAATTTGAAAAATTTCGCCAAAACTATCGAAATACTTTAGCTAAAGCTCTAAATCGTCGTCGTGTAGTTTTTGTGATGTTTGGTGCTTTTTGGATAAGCGCCTTAGTTTTACTACCTTTTGTCGGTCAAGACTTTTTCCCTCAAGTAGATGCAGGTCAATTTCGCTTGCACGTCCGCGCCCCTGCGGGAACCAGACTTGACAGGACAGAAAAGATTTTTACTCAAGTTGAAAATGAGATTCGCCAGGTTATTCCTGAGGAAGAATTAGAAATTATTCTTGACAACATTGGTTTACCTGTTGGTGGGGTAAACCTGGCTTTTAGCGACACAGCAACCATAGGCCCTGGTGATGGAGAAATTCTTGTAGGTCTCAAAGAAGGTAAACATCACTCTACTTGGCAATATGTTAAACAACTACGCCAAAAATTAACTGCCCAATTTCCGGAATTAACCTTCTTTTTCCAACCTGCGGATATAGTAACTCAAATTCTCAATTTCGGTTTACCAGCCCCTATTGATATTCAGGTTATAGGCCCAGCCAAAAATCGTCGGGATAACTACAAAATTGCCAAACAAATCAAAACCAAAATAGCTCAAATTCCTGGCGCAGTTGATGTTCATTTACATCAAGTTGTTGATGCCCCAGAACTACGTATTAATGTAGATCGTTCTCAAGCACAACGTAGCGGTTTAACTCAACGAGATGTTGCCAATAATCTACTTACTTCATTAAGTTCTAGTGGTCAAACATCACCCAATTTTTGGCTCGATCCTATCAAAGGAGTCAGTTATCTAATAGCAGTACAAGTTCCCCAATATAAACTTAATTCCCTAGAAAAAATTCAGAATACACCTGTCAGTAACGGTTCCAATTCCTCACAGCTTTTAAGCAATCTTGCTGTTGTTAAACGTGGGAAAGCTGCTGCTGTTGTTAATCATTACAATGTACAGCCTGTATTTAATATTTACGCCAATGTTCAAGGTCGTGATTTAGGTAGTGTAGCTAGTGATATTTATAAAATAGTTGGACAATTTCAGGATAAGTTACCGCGTGGAACCTCAATTATAGTGAAAGGTCAAGTAGAAACGATGAACTCATCTTTTCTAGGATTAGAAGTGGGATTGATATTTGCTATTGGATTAGTCTATTGCCTAATAGTAGTCAATTTTCAATCTTGGATTGATCCATTCATTATTATGATGGCACTGCCAAATGCTTTAGCAGGAATTGTCTGGATACTATTTGTGACTAACACAACTTTTAGTGTACCGTCTTTGATGGGTGCAATTATGAGTATTGGAGTTGCTACTGCCAATAGTATTTTGCTAGTTACGTTTGCTAATGAGCAACGTTTGATGGGAGAAAAAGCTGTTTCTGCGGCTTTAGCGGCTGGTTATACCCGTTTGCGTCCAGTATTAATGACTGCTGGGGCTATGATTATGGGGATGTTACCAATGTCTCTTGGTTTAGGAGAAGGTGGCGAACAAAATGCTCCTTTAGGACGTGCTGTAATTGGTGGATTATTAGCAGCAACCGTGGCAACTTTAATTTTTGTACCTGTAATTTACAGTATTTTGCGCCGAAAACAACCCCAAAATTTAGAGGAAGAATTATCCTCTACTATCAAATTAACTGTAGCTAATAGGTAAATCATTCGTGAATAATAAGAAACCCAATTTTCAGAAGAAGTTGGGTTTATCGGAGTCACTTAGATTTTCATAAATCAACAAATCAAATAGGAAATCTATATTATGGATACTCAAAAAAACACCCAAATTGATCGTTCTGATATCACATCAATTGCGGCAAAAACTCAAAAAAATTACCTCAGTTATATCACTATTATTGCCACTACTACTTTTGTTGTCAGTGGGCTTTTAGCACTTGGTATTATACCTCGCATACAACAGCAATCAGAATTAAATGCTTTCGCTAAATCTACAACCAAAAAAGTTTCTCCGGTTAATGTGGTTAAGCCCAAGCTGGCGGCTAATTTCACAGAGTTAGTCCTACCTAGCAGTATTCAAGCAAGCCAAGAAACTACAATTTATGCTCGTACCAGCGGGTATTTACAAAAGAGATTAGTGGATATTGGCGATCGCGTCAATAGAGGGCAGTTACTAGCTGTAATTGATGCACCTGAAATTGACCAAGATGTAGAGGAAGCTGGCGCAGAATTAGCCAAAGCTAAAGCTAATATTGCTCAAGTTCAGGCAGATTTAGCACAAAAGCAAAGTAATCTTTCTCAAACAAAAGCTAACCTCAAAGCTAGACAGGCAGAATTAACCGAAGCACTTACTAACCTAAAATTAGCCCGTCAAAGTTGGCAACGTTGGCAATTACTTCAAAAGCAAGGAGCAGTGGCTACACAAGCCGCCGATGAACGTGAAACTGCCTTTAATGCAAGTCAAGCTAATGTAGATACTTTAATTGCTCGCGTTAGTTCAGACCAAGAAAGTATAAATACTGCTCTTGCAGCTATTAATTCCCAAAAAGCTAATATTAATGCCTTTGTTGCGAGTAAAAATGCTGCTCAGTCCAACTTGCAGCGGATAACAGTTTTACAATCATTCAAACAAATTGTTGCTCCTTTTTCAGGTGTAATTACTGCTCGCAACGTAGACGCAGGAGCTTTAATTTCTGCGGGTGGCAATAATAACAGTGGAAATTCCTGGTTATTTAAGATTGCTCAGACAGATAATTTACGTATCCGCATTAACGTTCCCCAGGCTTTTGTTCAATCAATTCACCCTGGACAAACTGCGCTTGTTAGTGTTCGTGAACTACCGAAAAAACCTTTTTCTGGTAAAGTTATTCGTACTGCTGATGCCTTAGATGCCACTTCTAATACCCTTTTAACGGAAATTGAAATACAGAATTCAGAGAATGTATTGCGTCCTGGAATGTATGCTGAGGTTACTTTTAAGACTCAACGTGTCAATCCACCTTTATTAGTACCAGCTAATACCTTAGTGATTAATGCAGATGGTATACAGGTAGCTACTGTGACAAAGGAAAACAAAGTTAAGTACAAGAAAGTAGAACTTGGACGAGATTATGGTACTGAAGTTGAAGTAGTTTCTGGTTTAAGCCCTAATGTTAGGTTAATTACTAATCCTACGGATGCTCTCCAGGATGGTAAATCGGTTCAGGTACTTGCATCTAAGCATAAGGGTAAGAATTAATGTCTAATGTAGTCAATACCGGGGTACAAGTATCATCAGAACAGAAAATCGGGATAATAAGTGTTACAGAAATACTACAAGAATTCGGAGGTGCTGAAACTCTTGATTTATCGTTAGACAGTAGTTGGTTATTTGAAAAGTAAGCTCCTACAAATTTCAATAAAATCCTTACGCAATAAGGCTTTTAAGCTTAGCCCGATTTTCTGTTACAATGAGACTCACGCCCCTGTTTAGGCTATAACCCTTGAAATGTCGTTAATTTTTGGTCAGGGTAT
Organism: Nostoc sp. FACHB-973; assembly: GCF_014698115.1. GTDB lineage: Bacteria > Cyanobacteriota > Cyanobacteriia > Cyanobacteriales > Nostocaceae > Nostoc > Nostoc muscorum. The sequence goes on along the minus strand of NZ_JACJSJ010000012.1, from coordinate 83,141 downwards.
TATTCACATTTTGGTCATCCAGGGGGTAAAAGCACATTTACAGCTTTAAGTTGCTCTAATGGCCAAACGAAAATACTGTGTTGGTTATTTTTTATTTCTTGTAATTCTAGTATCATTGCGTCTGGTAATAATGGTGTAATTTTTTCCAGAGCAATTAAAGCTGGAGCGGCACTTAGCAAAACTTCAGTAATGAAATCAATAAAATCTGTCCTCTGTGACATATTTTTAGTTCTGCCATCTAAGTAAAGAGGAATATAGTCAAGAGTAGTTTCAGAAAAACCGGACTGCAATGCCAAGTTAGAGAGTTTTACTCCCACGTTTGGATCTCCGTTTAATTGCTCTTGGTAGCGATTGAAGATTTCCCAGTAAGTTTGAAAAGCTAGACAAGTTGGATGGATGTATAAACCTGTATTAAACGCTTCTGTGCAATAAAGATTAGTATCTGATTGCATTATCCGTTTTACCTCTTTGAGGAGGTAGAGGGGATTGTTGATATGTTCTAGAACAAAGCAGATCAACGCACCATCGAAGGATTGATCTGGGAAAGGAAGTACTTCCCCATGAGTAATATGTAGAGATACCCGTCCGGCTTCAATATGCGGCTTGAGAAATTCGCCAGCACGGCTAATCTGCGCTTCGGAAATATCAACACCAGTAATCTTTAAATGCGGAAAATGATTTAATAAAATTTGTATTTGCGCTCCTACTCCACAACCTATTTCAATAATGTGATTGCAATTAGAAAAATCAATCTTATTGTAGATGTAAGATTCTAAAAAAACGCTTTGTCGGAACAGGCGGTCTTGTTCCTTTCTAGTATAGCCGTGAATATATTTGGTCATAGATAACACGTTAACAGTATTTTCAGCTTCATAAAAATGTTGGGAAAGTTAGATCAATTTATTCACCAGACTTGTGGCTGTAATTTGGTGTAGAGAATCAGGTGTCAAATCGTTGTAGGCTGTGGATTACAGGGTCTACAGAGGCACAATGAAAATAAATCGGCACTTAGCGCCAAAGTTTTAACGCAGTCAGAGATACAGCTAATCTTCAGTGATGGTTTAGACAATGACCGCGATAGAACTTTGTTTGGTGTCTGCCTGTTTAGTGCTTGCCGTATCCGCGAATGCTGTACGCTGCAAACTCAAGACATTTACACACCCAAAGGCAACGTTAGACCCCGGCTGATTATTACAAAGTCAAACACCAAAGGGAAGCTGGCTACTAGGTCAATCCCAGTGATTGAAGACTTACGGCGATTACTGCTTAAATACTACCCACTAGCAGGAGATGATTACCTGTTCCCTGGTCGCAGTGATGGACACATCAGCAAAGACTCAGCTTGGGGTACAAGTATCATCGGAACAGAAAATCGAGATAAGAAGCATTACATGAATACTACAAAAAATCGGAGGTGCTGAAACTCTTGATTTATCGTTAGACAGTAGTTGGTTATTTGAAAAGTAAGCTCCTACAACTTTCAATAAAATCCTTACGCAATAAGGCTTTTAAGCTTAACCCGATTTTTTGTTCCAATGATACTCACGCCCCGTTTTCTTCAGTAAAAATGTTCAAACATGACGATAAACATTTCTGAGTAGTTAAAAATATAACCCTGTTTTGGAAATGGAAAATCCGTTATTCAAAAAATGTAATACTCTCTAGCTACATTTAATTCAACACGCTTGGATGAGATAATTTGTCCAACCATAAAATTTGTACAGTAGAGACGTTGCAGTGCAACGTCTCTACACGACCTTGGCATCAGACAAGATAATTTATCTTGATTTCGGATATTTCGTTTGTGTAGTGTCTATTATAAGATTGCTAGTGTAAATTGCATTGCTAACAACAAACCCTACAACACGGTAGGAGACAAATTATGATGTTAAGGCATAACGTGTCTTTAGATTCTGTAATATCTCCACAGCTAGAAGCTGAATCTATCAAAGAACTGGAGCGCATATTGAGCGTTAAAGATTTCCAGGCGAAACTGGTAGGGGCTAATGGAGAACAAATTATAATTCCTGATTCGATTTATCAGGTGTTGCTTCAAGTTGTCCAGGCAATGGCATCAGGTAAAGCTATATCGATAATTCCCCAACAGCAGGAACTGACGACTCAGCAAGCGGCTGAATTTCTTAATGTATCACGCCCATACTTGATCAAGTTATTAGAACAAGGTGAAATTCCTCACATTAAGGTGGGTTCTCATCGCCGGGTTCGTTTTGATGATTTAATGAAGTATAAGCAACAACGGGATACTGAGCGGAGTAAATTCTTAGATCAGTTAATTGCAGAAAGCCAAGAGATGGGCTTTTACGAGTAAAGGTTTTGAAAGTATTGATATGGAGAAGGTTTATGCTCTGTTAGACTCCTGTGTGTTGTTTCCCTTTTACCTCCGTGATACTCTGTTGTGCGTGGCTGACGCTGGTTTATATTTGCCGTTTTGGTCACAGGAAATACTTGATGGTGCAACTCGCAACCTGGTGAGTACAGGAAAAATGACAGTTGGGGAAGTAATGAGACTCAAGGAAAATCTGAAAAAATATTTTCCTGAAGCAATGGTCGAAGTACCTGATGAGATGTCTGAATGGATGACAAATCATGAAGGCGATCGCCATGTACTTGCGGCTGCGGTGAAAGCTGGATCTGATGTAATTGTTACTTCAAATCTCAAACACTTTGAGTCAAAGGATCTCGCTCCTTGGAATATACAAGCACAATCACCAGATGAATTTTTGAGTCAACTCTACAACCTTTACCCAGAGCAAATAGTTGAAGTATTGCAGCAGCAATCTAGAAGGCTCAAAAATCCACCAATGACTGTCGCCAATTTACTTGATTTGTTGAGCAAAAAAGATGGAGCAAATTTAACGAACTTTACCAATCTAGTTAGATGTCATGAATCAAGATATTAAGGTTTTCCAAGATGTTGACCAAAGCTTGAGAATAACTAGTACAAAATAAATCTTACAGAGAATAGCCTAACGTTGACGACTAATGTTACATCTAGTATCGTTGAGCGTGGAAAAAACAACGTGAAAGCACAGGTATTTAGAGGCGTCAATCAACTGTCTTACGAAGATATCCCAGTTCCAACCCTGGAACCTGATGAGGTACTCGTACAGGTGCGGGTTGTGGGGTTGTGTCAGTCAGATATTAAAAAAATTCGTTATCCACTGTATGAACCACCGCGCATTTTTGGACATGAAACGGCTGGTACGATCGCAGCACTAGGCAATAATGTCAAAGGTTGGCAAGTTGGACAACGAGTAGCAGTGATGCACCACATCCCCTGTATGCATTGCGCCTATTGTCTAAATGATAATTTTTCCATGTGCGATGTCTACAAAAATATTTCTACTACCGCAGGCTTTAATGCTAGTGGCGGCGGTTTCGCCGATTATGTCAAAGTTCCCGGACATATTGTCCAAAACGGTGGGTTAATTCCCATCCCTGACAATATCAGTTTTGAAGAAGCGAGTTTTGTCGAACCAACTAACTGCTGCTTGAAAGCAGTGAAAAAAGCCCAAATTGCCCCAGGACAAACGGTGTTAGTCACTGGTGCAGGGCCAATTGGGTTAATGTTTATCATGTTGGTGAAGTATTTCGGAGCAAAAGCGATCGCCACCGATTTACTACCCTCTAGAATTGAAAAAGCTTTGAGTGTGGGTGCAGAGGCGGCTTTTGATGCTCGTGATGCCGATTTAACAGCAAAAATCCATGCCCTAACTGGTGGACTAGGTGTTGATGTCACCCTCCTAGCTGTCCCCAGTGAAAAAGCATTTTTTCAAGCACTTGATAGTACCCGCAAAGGTGGAAAAATTCTGTTTTTCGCCGAATTTCCTGATGAGGTGGAAATTCCCATTAACCCCAATATCCTCTACCGTCGGGAAATCGACTTGATAGGCAGTTATAGCTCATCTTATCGGGTTCAGAATTTATCAGCTGATATTGTATTTAATCAGCGAATTGACGTGAAAGCATTGATTAGCGATCGCTATCCATTAAAAGATTTATCAGCAGCTGTAGAACAAGCGATCGCACCCACGGCGGAAACTTATAAGATCTTGATTTATCCGTAAAAGCGAGGTGGGGGGAGTGGGGAGTAGGGAATGGGGAGTGGGGGGATGAGGGAGATGAGGAAGTGTTAAAAATAGAAGTCTAATGTTCAGAAGTTCAATGACGAAGCTCAGAGGTTCAATGACGAAGCTCAGAGGTTCAATGACGAAGCTCAGAGGTTCAATGACGAAGCTCAGAGGTTCAATGACGAAGCTCAGAGGTTCAATGACGAAGTTCAGAGGTTTAACGATGAAGCTCAGAGGTTCAATGACGAAGCTCAGAGGTTCAATGACGAAGTTCAGAGGTTCAACGATGAAGCTCAGAGGTTCAATGACGAAGCTCAGAGGTTTAACGATGAAGCTCAGAGGTTCAACGACGAAGCTCAGAGGTTCAAACTACTAACTTTAATAGTCCCTCATCCCCCTCATCCCCCTCATCTCCCTCATCTCCCTCATCCTCCTCATTCCCCTCATTCCCCCACTCCCCACTCCCCACTCCCCACTCCCCCCATATGCCCTATACTCTAATTTTCGTCGTTCTACTAGCCTTCTACGTCGCCTGGAATCTCGGAGCAAATGATGTTGCTAACGCGATGGGAACTTCCGTAGGTTCCAAAGCTGTTACTCTCAAACAGGCACTAATAATTGCAGGGATATTAGAGTTCACGGGTGCTGTCTTATTTGGACATCAGGTAACGGAAACCTTAGCAACGAAAATTGCTAATCCCGGTTTATTTGCTGCTACACCCGAAATACTTGTGATTGGGATGGCGACGGTGCTAGTTTCCTGTGGTGTGTGGTTGCAAATTGCCACATCGCGCGGTTTACCAGTGTCATCTTCTCATGCGGTTGTTGGTGCGATCGCTGGATTTAGCTGGGTAGCTTTGGGAGTAGACGCAATTGATTGGTCATCAATTGGCATGATTACCGTTGGCTGGGTTTTAACACCTGTAATTAGTGGTGCGATCGCAGCTTTATTCTACAGTCAAATCAAGCACTGGATTTTAGATCGACCTAATCAATTAGTGCAGTTACAAGAGTGGATTCCCTGGTTGAGTACCCTGTTGATAGGTGTATTTGGTGTGATTGTATTACCTTCCCTCACTGAACCCCTAACCAATTTTGTAATTGAGCAAATTGGTTTCAAAATCCCTGCTTACGACATCCCCCTGTTAACTGGTGCTGTAGCAGCAGTTGGACTGACAATTATTAGCTGGCGACAATTAAAACAGACGGGAGATAAGGCAGATAAGGGAGAACTACTTTTAACTCCCCAGTCCCCAGTCCCCAATCCCCAATCCCCACTCCCCAATCCCGTCGAAAAATTATTCGCCCGATTCCAACTCCTGAGTGCTTGCTTTGTCGCTTTTGCTCATGGTTCTAATGATGTTGGTAATGCGATCGCTCCTTTAGCTGCGATCGTCTACATCGATCGCACTGGTAGCGTACCTACGAATGGTATCACTATCCCTATCTGGATTTTAATCCTTGGTGGTACTGGTATTGTTGGTGGTTTAGCTGTTTGGGGTAAAAAAGTCATCGCCACCATTGGCGAAAACATCATTTCCTTGCAACCTAGTAGTGGATTTTGTGCAGAACTGGCTACTGCTACCACCATCCTCATTGCCTCCCGGCTAGGTTTGCCAGTCTCCACTTCCCATGCCCTTGTCGGTGGTGTCGTGGGTATTGGATTGGTGCAAGATATTAAATCGATTAAGTTCAAAACTCTACAAGGTATTGCCGCTGCATGGCTAATTACAATCCCTGTTAGTGCGGTTCTCAGCGCTGCCATTTTTAGCATCGCCCGGATTTTGTTATTTTAAAAATTATTAATATTTTTCTAATTTTTACCTCTACAGTACTCCTATTTGATTTTTGAATAAACTCGCCTTCAACTCGCAAAGGCTAATTCCCTATTCTCATAAAGACGCGATTAATCCCGTCTCTATCGACTCCCTACATACGCTGTAGGAGTTCAAAAATCAAAGCGGATTGCTATAGTCGCTATCAAAACCACACTGCAACAACACCAAAAAAAGGCGTTTTTGCAGAATTGCTGCTCATTTATTAGAATGTTGTGCAGGGGATAGCGTAACCTTGAATTTCTACAGAAAGATATTTTAATCTCCATCAGAGATGTAAACTGTCACTCAAGTTACATTCCACACAAATTTACAGCTAGTTTCGCAAGTCAGAGAAATTTTTGGCGATCAGGCACTCAAGAGCAAGTCTTTGATAATAATATTGCCACCAAAACAATAAATATAGGACTTACGCAAATTGTAATTTTGAATTTCGATACAAATCTGAGATCGATTAAAAACCGGAGCGCCGACTTGGGGCGAACTGAATTTTTTTTTCAATCTTGGCTTCCTGAAATCAGAATAGGGGTTGATGATTTGCGAACCCTGTGTCTAGCATGACAGAATTACGTTGAAATGCGGAAGTGCTGTTAAAATTTTTAATTTATCTGACAAAATACAGGAAATTAGTATGAGTGCCAATCAAGTCTACGGGAAGCAGCTTTATTGTCAAGGCGTTAGAGGTTAGAAGCTAATGGGGCGATTCGAGAAGCAACCAGAAAACCCGCGAGTTAGAGGCGAGCTCTCTAGAGCAGCGGAAAATGCTCTTTGGGCTGTAGTTGAGGACTTAGAAAATCTCCAGCAGAATGTCCTCAGAGCGTTGCAAGAAGACATAAAGCGGCTTCAGGCAGAAAAAAATCGGTTATCTGATGATATTCAAAGCTTGCTAGAAGAAAAAGAGCATTTACAACAAGTGCGGCAAATTACTGAGCAGCAAGTATTAATTCGTCAGTTAGCAGAAGTTCTGGCAAAGCATATATCTTCACAACTGCAATCCTCTCTGGCAAATTTAGCTACGGAAAACATAGAGGGCAAATCTTACGAACAAGCTGCACTCAAATCCGCTGAAGTTAGCAGCAATGTAGTAAGTGAAATCAATGAAAAAGTCGAACACATGTTTGACAGCCTTGATGACACCGTTACCATCACTTTTAATTCCCTGCAACAAGAATTAAAGAATTATCAAAGTAATCTTTCCCAACAGCTGTCACGGATGTACAGCCAACAGCAGCAAGGGGAAGTGATTTTGACAGAGTTTGTTAATCGCCTGCATGGACAACTAGAAAAAACTATACAAGAAACTTCACGCAAAGCGCCAACAACAGGTACACCGACTGTTTTGCAGCTGACGGAGCCAGAAACAAACATTTTTTTGGATACATCCCCCCAGGTTGAGGAAGTAGTCAGAAATTCCCCTGAGCCAATTTCTGCGATTCCTACTCAATTTTCCCAAGGCCAAACTCCACCACAACAAAACGTCACTGAGCCAATTTCTGTCCTCAATCCGGACTTGTCCCAAACCCAAACTCCTGTAGTTCTACCACCGCAGGAAAACGTCACTGAACCAATTTCTGTCCTCAATCCGGATTTGTCCCAAACTCCAACTCCACCACAGCCTGCTGCTGTAGTTCTACCACCGCAGGAAAACGCCACTGAACCAATTTCTGTCCCCAATCTGGACTTGTCCCAAAACCAAACTCCACCACAGAAAAACGCCACCGAACCAATTTCTGTCCTCAATCTGGACTTGTCCCAAAACCAAACTCCACCACAGTCTGCTGTTGTAGTTCCCCCACCAGACGAAAACCCCACTCAACCAATTTCTCTCCCCAGCAACGACTTATCCGAAAATGAAACTTCATCAGAACCTCCTGAAACATCAGTTCCACAGCAGCAAGCAACGCAACCTTCACTAAAAATTAACGCTCCGGAACTAGCTTCTGTTCTCCGCAAAAGTGTGCCACAGAGGAAAGCTAAACTCACACATGTGACTGCGCTGGAGCCGCCAAAGGAAGTAAAAAGTCCTATAGGGCGATCGCCCAATTCCTCAGGCTTATCCTCGATTCAAATTGGTTTTTTACTGATTGTTTTGTCCACAGTCATCTCCTCGCTTTACAACGTAGCAATCAAAGTGATTTTTCACGAAGGTTCCCAAATTTTCGGCGTACTGGAAGTACAGCAGTTGCTACCACCGACTTTGGGCAATACTTTCTTAATTTTGACCATGCGATTTATGGTAGTAGTACCACTGATGGTACTGTTATCTCCCATACTGCATCCGAGACTGTGGCAAGATCTAGAAAACTTGGCTGATTCAGTCCGAGGAAATCCCACACCTACTAATGCGGCTACAAAGCAGATTTTGCTGTTGTCAATTGTCAGTGGGTGCTTTTTGTTTTTGTCTCAAGTGCTAGTTTATATTGCCATAGCTCAAGTTCCCACCGGAATTGCGATCGCACTTTTCTTTATTTATCCAATGATTACCGGTTTATTCTCGTGGTTTTTGTTCCGCGATCGCCCTACCATATTTCGTATAGGGGCGATCGCTGCAATTTGCTGCGGTGAATTATTGGTTTTAGGAACTTCTCCCACCACTGGTATTGGTAATACTTCACTAGGAAGCAGCGCCGCTATTATTTCTGGCGTAGCTTTTGCTGCTTACATAATTCTGACGCGGGTGTGTGCTAGTAAATTGCATCCGGTGACTTTTACTTTAATTAACTTCGCTACCATGTTGCTGTTGAGCTTTATTTGCTTGATGTTACCTTTACCAAGCAACTGGAATTTGCTAATTGATCCCACGAAAATGCTGGAACTGATTTTAAGCGCATTTATTTTGGGTGTCTTAACTCTTTCTGGCTATTTACTCAATAATGCAGGGATTAGTAAGTTAGGTGGCTCACGTTCAGCCCTCATCGGTGGTAGCATCCCAGTTCTAACCGTGATTTTCGCTGGGTTAATCATTCAAGAAAATTTGGACATCGTACAAATTTTGGGAGTATTGTTAGTAACTTTTGGCGCCGCTGCTTTCAGCTTTGAAACAATGCGAAATCAGGTTAAACCCTCCACTCCCGCCAATTAAATGACCAGTTCAACCAGCCGAACTTTGATGGTAGCTACAGTAGCTGCCATCAATTTTAGGACTTATGCACCGCACAAATGCATCGTGATGTGAATTAACGATGCATTTGTTGTTTCAGGCTTTTGTTAATTATCCTGCGATGCCTACGGCGGTAAACTACGTAAATAGACCATGCCGTAGGGGCACAGCGTTGCTGTACCCTTACGAAAGATATGGTTTTTGAACTTATTCATATTTGGCATTTATTGTCAATGCGTAAGTCCTAAATTTTTCCTTGCATACTGATTAATATGTATAGCAAAGTACTAAATGACGAGTGCTAAGTATTGTTAGCGGTAGCGGGGCGTTGAGCCATTGCTGAGTACGCTGAGTGAAGAGTTATTATTTTCCCCCTGCTCCTTTGCTCCCCACATTCCCTCGCTCCCTACTCCTCACTCCCCACTCCCTTTGGGGAACATTGCATTTTTAGAGATTTAGCCTGATACAGATAGTAAAACACGTATATATGAGCAGTGTGAGTAGTACTGACTCAAGGAATTGAGCATGAGTACTTGCCCCAAAGACAAGATTTGCAAGGAGTTGAGACGATTACGGCACGTTTTGGAATAGTAGCACCAATGTCTAGACCAATACCAATTTGAAAAATGATTGCGACAGATGGATTCACAAAACCCGACATATTGTCGCTATATGCATATATTGAGCGATCGCCCAACAAAAAGCTACTAACAGATGTTTTAAAAGTGTACCGTTGTATCGATATCCCCGCATCCTCTGCTTTTTCAGGGGGAAAAACTTTCTCAAAATCCTGATTTTCATGAGAGCGCCAGGGATATCTAAAGTTTTTCATACATCAGCCACCATTTTTAAAACATCCTCTAAGCTGTTCCATATTTATAGGACTTACGCAAGTTTCATAGTTTTGTCCCTAGAGGTCATTCAGAATCAAAAGTCAAGACTCCAAAAAACCGGACTTTTGACCTTTGGCGTTTGACTCTTGACTCCTATAAATGATGAAAGTTTAAAACACTTTCATGAAAAAAATATAAATTAATTGCCGCAAAAAATATAAATAATCATCACTTGTAATCCAATATGTCTTATCATATTGTTGAGCAATCGCTAATTTTACGGTTCCATAAAGCCTAATAAATATGCAGCCAATTCTGTCTGTATTGCATATTCAGAAATCAGTCCAGCAATTAAAAAAGATAAATTCAGACTAAAATTTTTTAGGTTTTTTCAAATATCAGGGAATCTTGACTTTTAAAATTAAAAATTATTTAAATAACGTTAGTGTTCAAGTTTATAAGATATAAATATATTCCCAAAGCAAAAAATAATGATACAATCGTTAGCGATGTTTAAAAAAACAGGGACTTTCAAATTGAAATTATTTGCTCTACTTGATGTCTACAATTTTTCTTCAAGCCAGCGAGCTATATTGCCGAGACATCACTGGAGGTTGTGAACAGGATGATAATTCACAACTAGCCATTTGGCTGGGCTTGTGAATCTTGGCACACCTGGTAAGCAGCTTCCTTCTAGCTCGCTCCCTATTATTTCCAGTCAATTGTGTACTACAAATAATTCGTCAAAGCTAAATAAAAACCATCTTTTTCGAGTCTATAGATATCCCAGATGAACCACGTAAACTAGTTTTTGCTTTGAGCTACCATAATGTCATAATAAGCGGTAAGCAGCTTGACGTTGTTGCTCTTCAAGGACAAGAAACTAGAAAAACCTAAAGAACTTAAAAGCTTTGTAGATTAGTTACAACACAGTTGACTTTGAGGACATACAGCAGATTCAAGGAAAGTGAAGTACAGTACCTATGTCTAAAAGCTAGGCACAGAGACGAATCTAATTCTGAATTTTGACTCCTTGACTCCTGAATTCTGCTGTAAATCACCGTCAAGCTAGACTTAGTGATGCCCGTAAATTTCTGGACAGATGTAGGGACGGTTATGGTAACAACACTGAATCTGTGTATGTACCAGAAAATATGCGATAATGGTAGTTTGAGCTACCACAAATATCATAGTTATCGCATACTAATATAGTCTGAAGTAAAGACATTGCTTTCAGCCAGGTGTATACTACCTATTTTCACTCGATTAAAAACTGTGTAAACGTGCTATTCAATTGTCTGTAATATGAGTAACGACATAGATCTGATCAAACGTCTTGACCCCAGTGCGATGGATCAGATCATGCTTTATCTGGCTTTTAGTGCCATGCGGACGAGTGGGCACAGGCATGGGGCATTTTTAGACGCAGCCGCAACAGCAGCCAAGTGTGCAATTTACATGACCTATCTAGAGCAGGGACAAAACCTGCGAATGACAGGACATTTGCATCATTTGGAGCCGAAACGGGTAAAAATTATTGTAGAAGAAGTCAGACAAGCGCTAACAGAGGGCAAACTGCTGAAGATGCTGGGTTCTCAAGAACCTCGTTATCTGATTCAATTGCCTTATGTCTGGTTAGAAAAATATCCTTGGCAACCGGGGCGATCGCGCGTTCCTGGTACGAGTCTGACAAGTGAAGAAAAAAGACAAATAGAGCAAAAACTGCCAAATAATCTACCTGATGCCCAGTTAGTTAGCTCATTTGAGTTTTTGGATTTGATCGAATTTTTGCACAAGCGATCGCAAGAAGACTTGCCACCCGAACACCAAATGCCTTTGAGTGAAGCCTTGGGTGAGCATATTAAGCGCCGTCTGCTCTACTCAGGTACGGTAACCCGCATTGATTCTCCTTGGGGAATGCCCTTCTACGCTCTGACTCGTCCTTTTTACGCCCCAGCAGACGATCAAGAACGCACTTACATCATGGTAGAAGATACTGCTCGGTACTTCCGCATGATGAAAAACTGGGCAGAACGGCGACGAAATGCCATGCGCTTGTTGGAAGAACTTGATATTCTTCCAGAAAAAATGGAGCAAGCTATGGAAGAATTGGATGAAGTTATTCGTGCTTGGGCAGATAAGTATCACCAAGACGGAGGTATTGCAGTGATTTTACAGACAGCCTTTGGTGAAAGAGAAGACTAGTACAACTGTGCGGAATTCCAAACTTGCAAAGGCGATCGAGTGACGTAAGTTCAACGAACATCTTCTAACTCCTCTCCGTATCGGAGAGGAGAATTATAGTTTTTATTTATTTGAATAAAAATCACCATAATGGTAGCACACACTTGTTAATGAATAGTATATTTTATTACTAATAGTTTAAATTTTAATCCAATTTATCTTCAGTATATACACAGATTATTTTTAAATCAAAAGTTATTACTATAACCTTAGTCACTCAAATAAAACTTACCAGTAGAACATTATAAAAACAATTCATATCAAAATGTCCGCAAAGCTTAGATAACGTGCAGCATTATGCGGTGCGCCCTGTTATCAGGAGGCGATTCCTTTAGGTTTTCTTCCTGGTACAGGTTTGTTTATTGGTAACCAATTTGGCTTATGGCAAAGTGACTACTGCTACCTGTAGATTTAGTTTTGTGTAACCGTTTTTGTACTCAACTAAGTCTAAACCATAACATTATTTCCTTAACAAAATTTGATTTATGTTAGCCACCTCTACCACTACTGCCCAGCAAGAGAATAACTTAATTCAGTGTGACGCTGACCAGGGATTTATCTCTTGGCTGAGTCAAGCTGGAGGTTCAGTTGCCATCAGCACCTACCAAGCCGGGAAACTAGCACTAGTGGGCTGGAATGGGCAACAGATTACCATGCTGTTACGCCAATTTTCCAAACCAATGGGGTTAGCAGTTCATGGTTCACGTTTGGCACTGGCTAGCCATCACGAAGTGTATTTATTAGCCAATGCCCCCACATTAGCTTATGAGTATTTAGAAGACCAGCCTGGACGCTACGATGCCCTTTACCTGCCACGGATGACATACTTCACAGGCGACCTCAACATTCATGACCTGGAATTTGGTAGAGAAGGGCTGTGGGTTGTCAACACTCGTTTTTCCTGTCTTTGTGCCTTGAGTCCAGACTTTAGTTTTGTCCCGCGCTGGCATCCCAAGTTTATTTCCGAAGTAGTACCAGAAGACCGCTGCCACCTGAATGGTTTAGCGATGGTAGACGGCAAACCTAACTATGTGACTGCCCTCGGTACGACAGATACCGTCGGGGGATGGCGGCCAGGCAAAGCCAACGGTGGAGTCGTAGTGGAAGTGGAGAGCAATGAAATTATTGTAGATGGACTATCAATGCCCCATTCTCCAATTTGGCATGACGGGTTTTTGTGGTTACTCAACTCGGGTGCAGGGGAAGTATGGCGCATTCATCCAGAATCAGGAGACAAACAGGTAGTCTGTGTACTCCCTGGATTTCTGCGGGGATTGTGCTGCGTCGGGTATTACGCCCTAGTTGGACTATGCCAGATTCGGGAACGGCATATTTTTGGGGGGTTGCCCATTACTCAACGGTTTGAGCAGTTGCTGTGTGGTGTGGCAGTTGTGGATTTGCGAAATGGGCAGCAGGTGGGGATGCTGAAGTTCACCACAGGCTGTCAAGAACTTTATGATGTGCAGTTTCTTCCTGGTGTACAGCGTCCGATGGTTTTGAATTCGGAACGAAAAGAAATCCGCCAAGCATTTACAGCACCAGAGTTGAACTACTGGTTGCGACCGAGTGCGGTGATTCCTAATGACTAAAGAGTCTGCTTAATCAGACCGTAATTTTTGAAATCAAATTTTTTTTAAGAGAGGTTTTTTCATGCCTGAATTCAAAGTCAATACTTACACCAATAATGAGCAAAAGAACCCCACAGTAGCAATGGATTCAGATGGGGATTTTGTCATTTCCTGGACTAGCTATGGTCAGGACGGGTCGGGCTTTGGGATATATGCCCAACGCTACAACAGTGCTGGGATACCTCAAGGAAACGAATTCCAAGTCAATACCTCCACCACTGGCGATCAAATCAACCCTACGGTAGCGATAGATGCTACTGGGGACTTTGTTATTTCCTGGCAAAGCCAAGACGGATCGGGCAGTGGGATATATGCCCAACGCTACAACAGTGCTGGGGTTGCTCAAGGAAACGAATTCCAAGTCAATACCTCCACCACCAACGATCAAATCAATCCTACAGTAGCGATGGATGCCGCTGGGGATTTTGTTATTTCCTGGGCTAGCAATGGTCAAGACGGGTCTGGCTATGGGATATATGCTCAACGCTACAACAGTGCCGGGGTCGCTCAAGGAAACGAATTTAAAGTCAATACTTATATCGACGAGAATCAAGGTAACCCGACAGTAGCTATGGATGCGGATGGGGACTTTGTAATTTCCTGGCAAAGCTATTATCAGGAATCTTCTTCCTATTCTTACTATGGGATATATGCCCAACGCTACAACAGTGCCGGAGTACCTCAAGGAAACGAATTCCAAGTCAATAGTTATGCCACCAAGAATCAAATGAACTCCACAGTAGCAATGGATGCTACTGGAAACTTTGTCATTTCGTGGCAAAGCCTTAAACAAGACGGATCTAGCTATGGAATATATGCCAAACGCTACAACAATGCCGGGGTTGCTCAAGGAAACGAATTCCAAGTCAATACTTACACCAGCAGCAGTCAAAATAGCCCTACAGTAGCAATAAATGCCAATAATGGAGACTTTATTATTTCCTGGGCTAGTAATGGTCAAGACGGTTCTAGCTATGGAATATATGCCCAACGCTACAACAGTGCCGGGATTGCTCAAGGAAACGAATTCCAAGTCAATACCTATACCGACAACAGTCAAGATAGCCCGGTAGTGGCGATGGCTGGCAATGGGGAGTTTGTCATTTCTTGGCAAAGCCTTTATCAAGACGGGTCGAACAATGGGGTATATGCCCAACTCTACAACAGCAGTAATGTTGCCCCGACAATCACCCTTAGTTCTGCATCTGCCCTAGCCTACATCGAGAACGCCACTACAGCCATCGACTCAGGCATTAGCGTCAGTGATACAGACTCCTCCAACCTAGCTAGTGCTACTGTCAGCATTACCAGTGGCTTTATTTCTGGTCAAGACACCCTCGCCTTCACCGCTCAAAATGGGATTACGGGCAGCTACAACAGTACCACGGGTGTCTTAACCTTAACTGGCAGTTCCACCGTTGCTAATTATCAAACCGTACTGCGTTCCATTACTTATAACAACAGCAGCGACAACCCCACCACTACACCTCGTACCGTCAGCTTTGTTGTCAATGATGGCGCGACTAATAGTACTGCCGTTACCCGCAATATTAATATAACGGCGGTGAATGATAACCCAGTTGTTGCCAACCCCGTTGCTGACCAAACAGCGACAACAGACACCGCCTTCAACTTTGCTCTACCACCAAACGCCTTCAGCGATGTGGATAGTGGAAATCTCACCTACACAGCCACCCTGGAAGATGGTAACTCACTTCCTAGTTGGTTGACCTTCAATGGCACTACCTTCAGTGGGACTCCCACAACTAACAACGTTGGTAACTTCAACATCAAAGTTATCGCCAGTGATGGAACAGCATCTATTGACGATATTTTTGTACTGACAGTGACTGATCCCAATAATCCAGCATTCAATACAATAAATGGCACTTCTTCTGCCGATAAGATATCTGGTACACAGATAAAAGATTTCATCTCCGGATTGCTGGGCAATGATAGCCTCGTAGGACTAGGTGATAATGACACCCTTGATGGTGGTGATGGCAATGATACTTTAGATGGTGGTACAGGAAATGACAGTCTCATTGGTGGTAAAGGCAATGATACTTATACTGTAGACAGCCTCAGCGATAAGATTACTGAAGGTTTAAATGCAGGTACAGATTTAGTCAAGTCTTCCGTGAGTTGGGTATTGGGAACGAATCTAGAGAACTTGACCCTGACCGGAACCGAGGCAATCAATGGTACTGGTAACAGCTTGAAGAACGTCCTCACGGGAAATACTGCTGCTAACTTGTTGAAAGGAGAAGAAGGCAATGATAAGTTGGTTGGTGGTGAGGGTAATGACACCTTGTTAGGCGGTGCAGGTAATGACACCTTAGATGGTGGAGTCGGTAATGATAGCCTTGATGGTGGAGCAGGGGATGACACTTATATCGTAGATAGTCCCAGCGATACGATTACTGAAGGTTTCAATGCAGGCAAAGATTTAGTCAAGTCTTCTGTAACTTTTGTGTTAGGAGATAACCTGGAAAACTTGACCTTGACAGGAACCGGAGCAATCAATGGTACTGGTAACAACCTAAGTAACATCATCATTGGAAATACTGGTGCTAACAGTTTGAATGGAGTTGATGGCAATGATAGCCTCATTGGTGGCACAGGGAATGACACTTTAATTGGCGGTGCAGATAATGACACCTTAGATGGTGGAGCTGGTAATGATAGTCTTGATGGTGGAGCAGGGAATGACATTTACACCGTAGATAGCCTCAGCGATACGGTTACTGAAGGTTTGAATGCAGGTACAGATTTAGTCAAGTCAGCTGTGAATTGGGTGTTGGGAGACAACCTAGAAAACTTGACTTTGACTGGAAGCAAGGTAATCAATGGTACTGGTAACAGCCTCAATAACATCATCACAGGAAATAGTGCTGCTAACACTTTGAATGGAGGTGATGGCAATGATAGCCTCATTGGTGGTTCCGGCAATGACACCTTGTTAGGTGGTGCAGGTAATGACAGCTTGGATGGAGGTGCAGGAATTGACAGTCTCGATGGTGGAGTTGGGGATGACACTTACACCGTAGACAACCTCAGCGATACGATCGCTGAAGGCTTAAATGCAGGTACAGATTTAGTTAAGTCTTCGATAACTTGGGTGTTGGGAAACAACCTGGAAAACTTGACTTTGACTGGAAGCTCAGCAATCAATGGTACTGGCAATAGCGTCAATAACATCATCATGGGAAATGGTGGCGCTAACCTGTTGAGCGGAGAAGATGGTAATGATAGCCTCTTTGGTGGTGCAGGCATTGACACCTTGTTGGGCGGTATAGGTGATGATGTACTGACTGGTGGAATTGGTAAAGATGTGCTGACTGGTGGAATTGGGCGAGATAGTTTATATCTGACTGATACCCGCACTGGTGGCTATGATACTATTACTGATTTTACCGTTGGAGATGATACTATCTTCATTTCTAAGGCGGAATTTGTACTGACCCAATCTGTGAATACTACGTTGGATTCGAGCATATTCCGACTTGGTACTAGTGCGACAGCGGCAGGCGATCGCTTTATCTATAATCAAAGTACGGGTAACTTATTCTTTGATAAAGATGGAGTTGGTGGTACAGCACAAGTTCAAATCGCCCAGTTATCGAATCAGGCACTGTTGACTAATACAAATATTACTGTGATTGCCTAACTTTGTTATAGGAATCCTATTTGATTTGTTGAGAATCGCAAGCTAAAGATCCCCGACTTCTTTGAGAAGTCGGGGATCTTGTTTGTGACGAATAATTTAGGGTTGCTATATTGCGAGTTGGCAAATAGTCAACTCTATATTCACCCTGTATTTTCACCCAATCGCAAAGTAGCTAATTTAATTGCTGGGCTGCGTTGGAACAATGGGTTGTGTTACAGGTGGCGTAGTTTCCAAACTAGGACTTGAATCCGCAGGTAATGTAATCGGTGGCGTAGACGAAGATGAAACCCCGATAACGCTACTGTCACTGCCATCGATACAAGTGTCTAAGGCCTGGGTGGGAGGAAGCTCGATTTTACCAAGTAAGCCGACTACACACTGACCAAAACGCACTGGTAACAAACTACGACCGCAGTAATTTAAGGCTGCTGGATTAATTGCTTCCTTAGTTATGGAGCTGACACCGACTACACAGGTAGCTAACTCCTCAGGACGCCTAGCTCTCCCACAGTAAGAAAAGGCATCTGCGGCTGCAATTTCAGTTTGCTTGCCAATTTTAACGACACAAGCCCCAAAATCCCTGGGACGTAGCGCCTTGGCACAACCTTGTGATGCTGCTTCTGGCGTTATACCGGCCTTTAAAAGACCCTCTGCACAAACACTGTAATCATTCCTGTAGGAGGCAGCGATCACCATATCAGGTAAAATCGTTGTCAACAATCCAGCTATTGCCAAAACTGGTACTGTTAAAATTCCTAAGGTAGAACTACCTTGTTTGTTCTGACCTTTGCTAACCGCTTTTTTGCTATTTAACATTGCCATTCTCCAAACACCCAAAGTAATGCTAACTCAAATATCTGAAAAATCCTCAGTAGTCAAGCAGAATTCAGGATTCAGAATTCTGAATTGAGGAGTCAGAATGCTTTTGGGTTGAGTATTCAAACCAGCAAGATCCAGACAGAATTTAGTTATGCTATAAATTGTGTTAATATACAGAATTATGTTAATATAAGAAATTGTGTTAATATGATGATTCTTTGAAAAACAAAGCAGATTTCAAGGAAAGTGAAGTACACAACCTCAGTCTAGTAGCCAAGCAAAAAGCTTGTTTTACTTCTGACTTCTGACTCCTGACTCCTGAATTCTGCTCTAAGTAGGTAACATCAAAAGTATTTCAGATTAACAATACTGCGTAAATCAATCTTACGATTGAGTAGCCTACGAAACTAAATAAACACAAAAAACTAATTGGCAAGAGTACGACATGGCACGTCGGAATTCACGCTTGGGGAGAGGATGCCTTTACTTTGGTAGGATACGTTCAGACCAACGCCAGCAACTTCGTAGAACCAAGAATCTCCTGATTTTTAATCAGTGGAGTGTCAAAGTAGAATGTTTGGGTAAAGTTTAAACAGGATTAGATTAAGGAAACTCATGTCCCGATATAGAGGACCACGCCTCAGAATTATACGTCGCTTGGGCGACCTGCCTGGATTAACTCGTAAAAGCGCCAGACGCGCTTATCCGCCAGGTCAGCATGGTCAGAACCGCAAGAAGCGCTCTGAGTATGCTATTCGTCTAGAAGAAAAGCAAAAGCTCCGCTTCAACTACGGTTTAACGGAAAAGCAACTGCTGCGTTATGTGCGGAAAGCCAGACGTGTTACTGGTTCTACCGGACAAGTGTTGCTGCAATTACTAGAAATGCGTTTGGATAACACCGTTTTTCGGTTGGGTCTAGCTCCGACGATTCCAGCGGCTCGCCAACTGGTGAATCACGGTCATATAACTGTTAACGGTCGTGTAGTTAATATTGCCAGCTATCAATGCCGTCCTGGTGAAGTGATTGCTGTCAGAGACCGGGAACAATCACGGAAGTTGGTAGAAAATAACTTGCAATATCCCGGTTTGGCCAACCTCCCCAGTCATTTGGAGTTTGACAAAAATAAGTTGGTTGGTAAAGTCAACGGTGTTATTGAGCGGGAATGGGTGGCACTACAAGTTAACGAACTACTTGTGGTGGAATACTACTCACGACAAGCGTAAGCAGTTAGGAGTTATGAGTTAAAAGTTATGAGTTATGAGTTAAAAGACGAGAACTCCTAACTCTTCACTCCTAACTCCTCACTCTTAACTATTTTCATCCACCAATTTGCGACATAGTGCGGGTGTATGTACCGTTAGTACCAGAGTCGCGTGCCTTAAAGTTGATTTCTGGCTTGATTGCCAGTAAACGCCTCACCTGTTCTTGTAATTGAGCAGTACTAGTACCGGAACGCAGAGCAGTTTTCAGGTCGAGTTGACCAGTTTCATTCAATAAACACGGACGCAGCCAACCATCAGCACTCAGGCGCATCCGGTTACAACGATCGCAAAAACATTCCGACATCTGACTAATAAATCCCACGGTTCCCTTCGCTCCAGGAATTTGGAACACATCCGCAGGACCAGCACCACGGACTTGGGATTCTGTCAATCCCCAACGTTCCCGGATGAGTTGCCGTAAATCGGCTGAAGATACCCAACCGCGATCGCCAAATAAATGCAAATTACCAATGGGCATGAACTCAATGAATCTCACATGCCATTGTTTGTCAATTGTCAGGGCAGCTAAATCTAGAACTTCGCCATCGTTAACCCCAGGAATGACCACCACATTCAGCTTCAGTGGATCAAATCCAACTTCATAGGCAGCTTGAATTCCCTGCCAAACTTGTTGCCAACGAGAACGACCGCGATTACCGATAATTTGGTCAAAAGTGTCGGCATCGAGAGAATCCAGACTAATATTAATGCGTCGTAGACCTGCATCATAGAGGTTTTGTGCCATCGAGGCCAGCAAAAACCCGTTGGTGGTCATTGACAAGTCTTGAGTTTGGGGAAAAGAAGCGATCGCACTTACCAAATCTACGACATGGGGGCGTAATAACGGTTCACCGCCAGTCAAACGAAAGCGGCTAAAACCAAGAGGAATAAATATCTCTTGTAAGAGGGTGAGTAGTTCTTCATCACTCAACAGTTGTTGCTTGAGAATATAGTCCAGTTCTACTCCCTCTGGCATACAGTATTGACAACGGAAGTTGCAGCGATCGATTAAACTAATTCGGAGGTAGTCTACCTGGTTCATCGTTTTATAAAGAGGTAAGCTGAAAACCCTTGTCTACGACACCCTAAGCGAACGGCTTTAGCCAAGGGATGAAAGCTAATAGCACACTTTAGCGTGCTTTGATAGCCTTTTGGAGTGCTATAATTATGGTCACAGGTAGGGTAATTAACCTGTATAAAAACCCGATGTTGCCTAGCGGCTCTACGCTGAACCTTGACAATTGAAAATATGGGGTTCTATTCCATAGTTCTAGCTCCTTTCCAGGGATAGGTAAAATTTTCATGGGGACTAGACGACCAGCTTTCACGCATAAAAAAAATTTTGGAGTCATCCAACTACGGTAGGGCATACCGAAAGTTAACGCTTGAGGAGAGAACCACCTCTGGGTTAGATACCGCAAGGAGTATAGCCTAAGTGGACTCGTTGAACCAAGAATCTCTGTGGCGTAGCAACAGAGAGTGTCAATTTTATTGTCTTTGATTAATTAAAAACACCACTGAGGTGGTTTACCCCCCTCTCCTATTTTGTTGTAATTGAAAATACCGTCTTATCCCTTAAGTTAGAATTCACAGATTGTGGCATAATAAGCCGGTCGCATATACTACTCGTTAGCTATCAATTGTGCAAGATACCGACCCCATCAACGACCTTGCTGCGGCTTTGCAACAGCCAGCAGATCTCACCTTTGAACTGCCCGATCCAGAAGATGAACAGATTCTAGAGTCAGATTTTCAACAGCAGCTCGAAATAGCTTGGCAGGTATGCGATCGCTTTGATCTGCAAACTGAAATCTGGCGGGGGCGAATTTTACGGGCGATCCGTGACAGAGAGAAAATTGGTGGTGACGGACGTGGTACAGGTTTTCTCAGATGGCTAAAAGAGCGGGAAATCAGCAAAAGTCAAGCTTATGCCTGGATTCAACTAGCTAATAGTGCTGATACCCTTTTAGAAGAAGGCAAACTAGACCCCAGCGCAGTGAATAACTTTAGCAAACGGGCATTTGTCGAAACCTCCAAAGCCGTCCCAGAAGTACAACACATGGTGACTGAAGCCGCCCAAAAAGGCGATCGCATCACCAGGCGGGAAGTGCGACAACTCACCGATGAATGGACAGCTATGTCCTCAGAATTACTACCTGAACCAGTCAGAGCAAAAGCCGCAGATAACACCCTTCCGCCGCGCTACATCGCCCCTCTGGTAAAGGAAATGGAAAAACTGCCAGAATCGCACCAAAAGTTTATCCAAAAGGAAATAGCCGCCAATCCTGATGTAGATACCTTAAAGCAGGTAACTACAGAAGCGCGTAACTTAGCAAAATACCTCAAAGGGGCAGCTCAAGTCCAGGCCTTGGCGCAGGAAAATATTGATATCGAAACAGCCTTAGAAGAAGCGCAAAGAGTCGGCTGTTTGAGCGTTGCTGCTGATTTGGTGAATCAAGCATCTCAAATCGAACAAACCATCGCCAAACTGTATATGACTTGGAAACGTATCGGTAATTTGGCAGATAGATTATATGTAGATACTGGTGCAAGTACACCCAACTTGCGATCGCTCCTCACTTGCTTAGAACCTCTCGGTGGTGAAATTATGGAGTTGCAACTGAGTGGCACGACAGAACACACAGTACGTTTACAGATTCAGGAGACGAATTAGGTAGTGGGGCATGAGGCATTGGGAGTGCCGAGTTAGGAATGATTATGATGTCTTATGCCCTTCTGCTTCGCTGCTTCCATGAAATTACAAGCTGTGGGGAAGGAGGAGGAATTGCATAGGCGTAGTCAGCCGTAGGCATCGCGCATGGCCGCAAAGTTACGAGAATTGAACCTCGATCCAGAGAATTTTTAACTTAAATTTCTATTTAGCAGCGCAAAACGCAGCCATCAGCGATGAACTATGGGGCGTTGTAGTGGGTACTTCAGCAACTAGAACCACGTTACCATTGACATCAGTTATCCATCCTTGGGCTTCCACAATTTCACTATGTTCATTGACATAATTCACTTTCTGTGATTTTTCACTGTTCACCTGCTTCTCAACAACCACTCTATTCTTCATACCCTCAGCACGATTCTGACCTTCTGGATTCAGTGTTATCCAATCTGTCAGCACTGCATCAGTCGTCAATGGCTGTGTGGGATCGGGTATTGTTCCTCCACGCCCAGTGTTAGTAAATGTACTCCTGGCTATTTTTGTACCAGAACCGCAACCAGCAACAATTTGCTGGGAAGCATCAACTAGATTTGCAGGCAATTGCACTAATCCCTTACTGGGGTCAACATCTGGTGAGTTGATTTGTACTGTCCCCTCTAATAAAGAGTTTTGCTGAGAAAACGCGGTGATATCATTTGTTGGCAGATTATTCGGGTCTTTTTTCCCTGTTGGATCAAGCCTCTCTACCTCTGCACCTGTGCGCCGCACAAATCCAAAGATGTTTTTAGTAGTGATTGTGATTTTGCCACCAGACCCAGAGATGGCATTGGCAGTGATATCACTATTTGCAAAAAGAGGGGCGACGATGAAGCCATTTGGTGCTTTGATGGTGATGTTACCCCCAGTTTTATCACCCCCTGCATTAGTGGATATTTGGCTATTGCGGCGCATCAGTAATAAGTCCCGCACCTGTAGCGAAATATTTCCACCTTGACCTGATTCACTATTAGATGTGAGTTTTCCTTCGTCGAGCAGGATTGAGCGAGCGGTTATATTGAGTTCACCTGCTGAACCTAACTTACTTGCATCCCCCAGATAAATTACATTTTTCGGAATTTCACTGCTCAGATTGATTGCAGCCCCATCTCGAATAATCAATTTCGCTGTATCGATTGTTACTTTACCCGCATTTCCCGAACCTTGAGTTCTAGCCCATAAACTGCTGGGAAACTTTGTTGGTGACATTCCAATTAGCTCGATTTCAGTGGCTTTAACAGTTAAATTCCCTGCATTTCCTGTTGCTGGTTGAAGTTGGTTATATAGGGGAGGTAAACGTACTCCAGTAGATGCTGCTGATACCTGCGCCCCAGCTTGAATACTCAACCTCCTAGTGTTGATTGTTATGTCACCCGCATCTGCGGTAGCAAAGGTTTCACTAAACAGACCACTGGACACAAAATTATTTGGTATGGAATAGCCACCAATAAGTTCTATGGATTCGGAGGCATTCACAATCAAATTTCCCCCAACGCCCTTGCCACTTGTAGAAGTCCCTATTTGTGCGCCATCCCTAATAATTAATTTCTCTGTATTAATAGTTACATCTTTACCATGTCCGTCACCTGTAGTCTGACTTATCAAACGCACACGGTGACCTCTGAGTTCCACAGACTTTGCCTTTAGTTGGATACTACCTCCACTATTGCCGCTAGCATCTACCTGAGATGGAATACCAGAACCTTCTATTCGCGGGATAAGTAGTATGTTCTGGAAATTCTGAACACCTTCATATCCGAAACTCCAGCCTTTGCTCGTTGGGTTAAGACTGACTAGACTATTGCTATTAACGCTTCCTAGCTCAATTTGTCCCCCCTTTGCAGTTAAATTTCCGCCTTCCAGTGTGATATTACCGCCTATCAATGCTAAGGTTTTGTCTGGCTGGACTTGTAGACCAACAGGTCGCTCAAAGATATTAGTTGTTTTACCATCTGGATTTTTTGCTTGGGATTGATTGCGGATATATTCAGCAGTTGCTCCGAATTGTAAACCAGTGGGAACACTTACTGTTAGCAGAGGTGTACTTTGGGGATCTGTAGCACTAAACTTTGTCCCATCGGCGAAATTTAGACTACTCGCCGTACTCGCCACAAATGAGCCGCCAATTTGCAAAGAAGCATTGGGACCAAAAATAATTCCGTTGGGATTAATTAAAAAGAGGTTAGCTGTGCCGTTAACTTTAAGGATGCCATCAATATTAGACCTAGATTTACCCGTTACCCGACTAATAATGTTCTGAACGTTACCGAAATATTGAAAATCGGCCGTATTATCCTTAGTTAAAGAAAATTCCTTAAAACTGTGGAACAGATTGTGTCCATCTTTGGATAGGGTTCCACCTTGAATAATTCTGATGTTGCCTTGTTCTCTAACGCGAGAATTCTCAGGTAGAGTACTATCCGGGCTGATTTGGGCAATAGCAGAGTTTGCAGAACCAGCTATTGCACTAACTATTGTAACTCCTAGCCCTTGACACCAGCCCCAAAGATTACTCATATCAGATGTTCATCCCTTTAAAAAACTACCAGATGCTGAACATATTTGCAAACAATATGTTGATAGAGACACAAAAATTTGTGTCTCTATCAACAGCGGTATTCAAGAGGATTAAAAAAGCAATAACTCACTAAAAGTATTGTTATCAATTTCACTAATGGTGAGATAGCTTATGGAAAATAAATCAGAATTTTCTGTAATCAATATTACAAAGGAAATAATTTACAGCGTCATTTTATTATTTTCTTTTTTCATAAATTAAAGATTACAGCAGTTAAGTTTATAACACTATTAAGGTGAACTACAGAAACCTTCAGGTGGACACCAATCTAATTTAACTAGCTTACTAGGCTTCTGGAAAATATTTTTTGTTGTAGAGTCAATAATTTCTTGGTTATCACTACTATCACTGTTATCTGGAATTTTATTTAGATCAATAATACACTGAAATTTTAGTATTTTTTCTGGGGCGCCATACTTTTCTAATATTTCCGTGAAATTAGCGTTCTTCAAGCTTTTAATAAATTCTTGCTGAATTTCCTCTTGTAAATTGTGTAGTGATTCAGAATCAATGACTGCTTGCTGTGAAGTTTGAGATGTCATGAATTTTAGTTTCCTTGCAGACTGGTAAATGTGTGAACTTATCTTGTGATCTACTAAATTAACCAGAGTTAGATTAGTACACTCTGACAACATAAAAATGAACGATACATAGTCTAAAGAGAGGCGAAAGCTTTAGCTTTCTAAAGCTCTTGCGAACTCCCATAATTATGACTTCAGCTTGACTAGTAATAATTACGCATTGTGTAACATAACTTCATATATTTTTGTTCGATTTCCTTAAAGCATTGATGAATCTGGTTGCTAACTGTTGTTGATGGAAGAAGAGTAATTGATACTTTCTCTGCGAGACGCTACGCTTAGCTTGCTTCTCCGGAAAAGTACGGTAGGCTACGCCAACGCACCTACAGCTGAGTTTTAGTACAAAGGGCGCGATGTCTACGACGGGCTACGCCAACGCACTGGCAGTTGAGTTTACAAGGTGCGATCGCTTGTATGAAGATCATAGTGAATCAGCGATCGCACCCACAGATAAGTTCTAAGGCAAATATTTGAATAGCACCTTTTTAAATAACCATTAGTCAACAACATCGATTTCTAATTAGCAGGACAAGATGCAGCCGCTAGCAAAGAACTATGAGGCATCCCAGCGGGTACTTCAGCAACCAAAACCACGTTCCCATCGGCATCCATTATCCATCCTTGGGCTTCCACAATTTCACTAGGTTCATTGACAGAATTCACTTTCTGTGATTTTTCTGTGTTTCGCTGCGTCTGAACAACTACTTTGTTATCGGTTTCCTCAGCACGATTCTCACTTTCTGGATTCAGCGTTATCCAATCTGCTAGCACTGCATCAGCCATCAAAAGCTGTGTGGGATCGGGTGCTGTTCCTCCACGTCCAGTGTTAGTAAATGAACTCCTGGCTATTTTTGCACCAGAACCACAACCAGCAACAATTTGCTGAGAAGCATCAACTAAATTTACCGGCAATTGCACTAATCCTTTACTGGGATCTGCATCTGGTGAATTAATTTGTACTGTGCCACTTAATGAAGGATTTTGCTGGGAAAATGCTGTGATATCACTTGTTGGCAGATTATTCGGGTTTATTTGTTGTGCATCTAACTTCTCTACCTCTGCACGAGTGCGGGACACAAATCCAAAGATGTTTTTAGTGGTGATTGTGATTTTACCACCAGAGCCAGAGAAGGCATTGGCAGTGATATCGCTATTTCCAAAAAGAGGGGTGACAACAAAGCCATTAGGCGAATTTATGGTGATGTTACCGCCAGTTTTATCACCTCCGGCGTTAGTCGATATTTGACTGTTACCCCGCATCAATAACAAGTCTCGCGGCTGTAACCTAATATTTCCACCTTTGCCTGATTCACTATTAGATGTGAGTTTTCCTTTATTGTCCAGCAGTATGGAGTTAGCAGTTATATTTAAATCGCCTGCTTTGCCTAAATTTTTGGGATCTCCCACATAAATTACATCCTTTCGAGCTTGGCTGTTGACAGTTATTGCAGCCCCATCTTTGATAATCAATTGCCCTGTTGTTACCGTCAAGTTTCCCCCATCTCCAGGCCCTTGAGTTCCAGAAAATAAGCCGCTGAGCTTAGAACCATTTGGTGAGGTTCCAATTAGTTCTATAAATTCAGAGGCGTTCACCGTCAACTTTCCTCCTTTTCCTGTAACTGGTGTAAATTTGTTTAGACCAGACTGATAGATGCCTTCAGAACTTGTTGATATTCTTGCCCCTCCCTCGATACGCAACTTTGCAGTGTTAACTGTTATGTTGCCAGCATTTTGACTACCATAAGTTTCACTAAATAATCCACTCACTATTAAATCAGTACCATCTGGGAATGGAGTAATGGGGGTGCCACTGATGAGTTCTACTGAATCTGAGGCGTTTAAAGTCAGTTCCCCCGGCAGTCCAGAGCCAACACTGTACATTGATACTTGCGCTCCATTCCTGGCAATGAACTTTTTGGTAGTGATATTTATACTTCCAGAGTTACCAGTGTTGAAAGTTCCACTAAACAAGAACGCATTTTGTCCAAGTTCTACAGACTCGGAAGCGTCCACTGCCAAATTTCCTCCTGATTGCGTTCCCCAAGTAATAGCAAACAGGTATGAACAGTCAGTTACCAGCACATGCTTGCCTTGCAAGTGGATATCGCCGCCACTTTCGCCACTGGTATCTATAGTAGATGGAATTTCATTTAACTTGACCAGTGCGATATTCTGAAAATTTTCAACACCTTCATATCCAAATGTCCAAGCTTGATTCGTTGAACTCAGACTGACCAAACTATTAGGAGCGACGCTTCCTAACTCAATTTTTCCTGCCTTTGCAGTTAAATTTCCGCTGCCTAGTGTTATGTCACCGCCTATTAATGCCAAGGTTTTACCTGAGGGCACCTGTAGACCAACACCTTGTCTTAAAGTATTGGTTGCGCCTTCTGGACTTGCTTGGGATTGATTGCGGATGGGAGCCGCAGTTGCTCCAAATTGTAAGCCAATGGGAACACTTACTGTTAGCAGAGGTGCAGATTCAGGAGCCGTAGTGCTAAACTTTATACCATCGGCAAAATTTAAACTACTTGCCGTACTTGCCACAAATGAACCACCGATGTTTAAAGAAGCATTTGCTCCAAAAACAATGCCGTTGGGATTAATCAAAAATAGATTGGCAGCACCATTAGCTTTGAGAATGCCATCTATATTAGAAATAGAATTGCCCGTGACTCGACTGATAATATTTTGAATATCTATTGAATTGTTAAAATAAGCTGTCCTTCCCACAGACACAGAAAACTTGTCAAAGCTGTGGAACAAGTTTTTACCACGAATTGCCCCTCCATCAATCTGGTCTATAGGGTGACCATCAATTAACTTTGGTGTAATGATTGAACTTTCAACTCCAAGAGTGTCATCCTTTTGAATTTGGGCTAAAGCAAAACCCTCACAGTAAGTGAGTACTCCAACAATTGCGAGAGTACTCACTGTCCCTAAATCCCAGTACCAACTGCTTCGATTTTGAGACATTACAAACTTGCGCTCAAAAAATCAGAGTTACTAACTAGGATAAACTTTTTACAGTACAAAGACTAAATTATTTAGCAGTTACAACCTAAAGGATTGTTATTTGTAGGACAAGGAATACACCACGCTTTTTTAACTAACACAATTTCCGGTATTGGAGTTGTTGGCAACAATGCATTGGGTTGCTGTTCATCAACTGCATCATCAGATTTGAGTTGATTTGGGTCAAGATTAAACTGCCAATAAACTCTCAAAACTCTATCTTGTAATATGCCGTACTTTTCAAGTAGTGAATTGAAGTCAGCGTTTTCTAGGGTTTCGTTAAATTTTTCCTGAATCTCGTTTTGTAACTGCTCTAATGTTTGAGGGTCTAGGACTGGTTGAGAACTCATGATTGTTTGGGTTCCTTACGGAATGTGGATAATTATTAGTTCAAGTTGACCTGTAAGAATTACGGAGTGTGTAATAAAAGTTGACATTTTTCTTCCGGATTTTTATTAACGTGATTGAGTTCGATGGCTTGTACACTGTCCGGCTAATTAGCTCAATTAAAAGACCTCTCCGTGGTTTTACTACGCAAAACCATCCCTCTCCGAGTCGGAGAGGGACAGACTTGAACTAAATAGGACTTACGCATTGACAAGAAATGCCAAATATGAATGAGTTTAAAAACCACATCTTTCGTAAGGGCACAGCATTGCTGTGCCCCTACAGCATGGTCTATTTACGTAGTTTACCGCCGTAGGCATCGCAGGATAATTAAGAAAAGCCTGAAACAACCGGGAGCATCGTTCATTCACATTACGATGCATTTGTACAGTGCGTAAGTCTTACTAAAGTTCAAGGCAGGGAGAGGTTTGTCGAACCAGAAGATGGGGACTTCCGCGACCGGTTAAATTTCAATCTAAGGCGGGCTTTTACTCACGCTCAGCCTTTGCTGTTCAATTCTTAATCCCTGTCGTGGCAATACCCCGAATAAACTGACGCTGACCAATCAAAAACAACACCATGACTGGGACTGTGGCTATTGTTACTGCTGCCATCATTAAAGGCCAATTATTCGTAAATTGCTCCTGAAATTCAGCTAATGCCAACTGTACGGTTCTTAATTCCGGTCGTGTGGTAAAGACCAAAGGCTTAAATAAATCATTCCATTCGCCGATGAAGGTGAACAAAAACAGTGTTACTAGCGCCGGACGGGCTAAAGGTAACATCACTCGCCACAAAATTTGTAGTCGGTTCGCGCCGTCTATGGCTGCGGCTTCTTCTAACTCCAGAGGAATTGTCTGGAAATATTGACGTAATAAGAAAATACCGAAGCCGTTGACCGCAGTGGGTAAAATTAGCGCTCCGTAGGTATTTATCAGGTGTCCCCATTTCAACACCAAAAAAATCGGAATTACCAACAATTGAAAGGGAATCACCAAAGTTGCCAAGACGATTAACAGCAGTGCTTGGCGTCCCCGAAACTTTAGCCGTGCGAGGGCGTAACCAGCTAAAGCGGAAGTGAGAATTTGAAACGCCGTCACAGCGATCGCTACCAAGGTAGAATTAGCAAACGCCAGCAAAAATTTCCCTTGCTGCCATGCAGCCTGGTAATTAGCTAAAGACCAGTTATTTTGGGACAAATCTTCTGGGCTTGCGATTGTCGGTGCAAAGGAGGTGAGAAAGACCACAAACAGGGGTAGCAGAACGATAAATGCTCCTAGCAGTAACACTACTAGGCTGACAAAATCCCTAGATTTGAGATTCCAGTTTGGTTGAGACATCAGTTGCGCGGCAAAACATTTGTTTCTCTGGTACTAGAGCATCGACCCCAGCAACAGCTAATCTATAAACATAGTTACTTGTTAAGTTAAATTAAACCACAATGATTATTACCCTCTGTTCATAGGGTAAATTGAATCCTGGTGTCAAATAATTCTTTCTTTAGAGGAGAAAACATACCATGCAGCAGCTTACAGACCAATTTCTTGAAATTGATTTCAAAAGTGAAAAATACAAAGACGCTTATAGCCGGATTAATGCGATCGTGATTGAAGGGGAACAAGAAGCCCATGAAAATTACATCCAACTAGCCGAACTGCTGCCAGAATCCCAAACAGAATTGATTCGTCTATCCAAGATGGAAAGTCGCCATAAGAAAGGATTTGAAGCTTGTGGACGCAATTTGCAAGTTACCCCAGACTTGCAATTTGCCAAAGAATTTTTCTCTGGACTCCACCAAAACTTCCAAACAGCCGCCGCCCAAGGCAAAGTCGTCACTTGTTTGTTGATTCAGTCTTTGATTATCGAATGTTTTGCGATCGCAGCATACAACATCTACATTCCCGTTGCTGACGATTTTGCCCGCAAAATCACTGAGGGAGTAGTAAAAGATGAATACAGTCATCTCAACTTTGGAGAAGTTTGGCTCAAAGAACACTTTGCAGAATCTAAAGCTGAATTAGAACAAGCCAATCGCCAAAACCTCCCACTTGTTTGGAAAATGCTCAACGAAGTAGCGGATGATGCAAAAACTCTAGCAATGGAAAAAGAGGCTTTAATAGAAGACTTTATGATTCAGTACGGTGAAGCATTAAGTAACATTGGTTTCAAAACTTTTGAAATTATGCGCTTGTCAGCCCACGGACTCACAGCCGCTTAAAAAGTGCTGAGTTATGAGTGAAGAGTCAAGAGTGAAGAAATTATCTGAACTTATTGCTTGTTTTTTACTTACATACTGCTTCAACACTCAGCACTCAGCACTCAGCAATGGCTCAACGCCCCGCTACCGCTAACAGCACTCAGCACTCACTATTCCACGCGCTCAAGACAGCACAAGGCTAATAATCATTACATGTTTGGTCTAATTGGACATCTGACTAGTTTAGAACACGCTCAAGCAGTAGCTAAAGAATTGGGATATCCAGAATATGCCGATCAAGGGCTAGATTTTTGGTGCAGCGCCCCGCCACAAATTGTCGATAATATTACTGTTACCAGTGTCACTGGACAGAAAATTGAAGGACGTTATGTAGAATCTTGTTTTTTACCAGAGATGCTAGCTACCCGCCGCATCAAAGCCGCAACGCGCAAAGTGCTTAATGCTATGGCACATGCACAAAAACATGGCATTAATATTACGGCTTTAGGCGGATTTTCCTCGATTATTTTTGAAAATTTTAAGTTGGAACAGTTTAGCCAAGTCCGCAACATCAAACTAGAGTTTGAACGCTTCACTACAGGAAATACCCACACTGCCTATATTATTAGTCGGCAGGTAGAAGAAGCATCAAAACAACTGGGAATTGAACTCTCAAAAGCAACAGTTGCTATATGTGGCGCAACAGGGGATATTGGCAGTGCAGTTACACGCTGGTTAGATGCGAAAACAGATGTCCAAGAACTTCTGCTAATAGCCCGCGATCAAGAACGTCTCAAAGAGTTACAAGGCGAACTGGGGCGAGGAAAAGTCATGAGTTTGACCGAAGCACTACCCCAAGCGGATATTGTAGTTTGGGTTGCCAGTATGCCCAAAGGTGTAGAAATTGAACCTACTGTTTTGAAACAACCATGTTTGTTGATTGATGGTGGTTATCCTAAAAATTTAGCAACAAAAATTCAACATCCCGGTGTATACGTGTTAAATGGTGGAATTGTAGAGCATTCCCTGGATATTGACTGGAAAATTATGAAAATCGTCAATATGGACGTACCAGCACGCCAGTTGTTTGCTTGTTTTGCCGAATCCATGTTGCTGGAATTTGAGAAGTTGTACACAAACTTTTCATGGGGACGCAATCAGATTACTGTAGACAAAATGGAGCAGATTGGTCGGGTGTCAGTGAAACATGGATTTAGACCGTTGTTGGTTTAGGGAATGGGGAGTGGGGAGTGGAGAATGGGGAGTGGGGAATGGGTACTAAGCAATCATTTTCAATTCTTACTCTCCAATACCTAAATCCCTATTCCCTATTCCCTACTCCCTACTCCCTATTCGTTATCCTCTAACTATGGCAACTACTGAACGTAAACCGCTACTGTTGGATTTTGAAAAGCCTCTAGCAGAACTTGCAACCCGAATCGATCAAATTCGGCAACTTGCTGAAGAAAATGGCGTTGATGTTTCTGGTCAAATTCGTCAACTAGAAACACGCGCCATGCAGCTGCGTGAGGAAATTTTTAGTAGTTTATCCCCATCCCAGCGATTGCAAGTCGCTCGTCATCCGCGCCGCCCTAGTACTCTCGATTACATTCAAGCAATTAGTGATGAATGGATGGAGTTACATGGCGATCGCTGTGGTGGTGACGATCCTGCTTTAGTTGGTGGTGTTGGGCGTCTGAGTGGACAACCCGTGGTCATGTTGGGTCATCAAAAAGGCCGCGATACTAAAGACAATATTGCCCGCAACTTTGGTATGCCTTATCCTGGCGGCTACCGTAAAGCATTGCGGTTAATGGAACACGCCAACAAGTTCGGGATGCCGATTTTAACTTTTATCGACACGCCGGGAGCTTGGTCTGGGGTGGAAGCTGAACACCAAGGTCAAGGAGAAGCGATCGCCTACAACCTGCGGGAAATGTTCTGCCTAGATGTGCCTATTATCTGCACAGTTATCGGTGAAGGTGGTTCCGGTGGCGCCCTTGGTATTGGTGTTGGCGATCGTTTACTGATGTTTGAACACTCAGTTTATACCGTCGCTACCCCCGAAGCTTGTGCCGCCATTTTGTGGAAAGATGCTGGCAAAGCTCCCCAAGCCGCCGTCGCCCTCAAAATTATTTCCCACGACCTGAAAAATTTAGGAATTATCGACCAGATATTGCCTGAACCCATCGGTGGGGCTCATTCCGACCCTTTGAAAGCTGCTACCACTCTCAAGCAAGTGCTGTTGGAAAATTTGGAAGAACTCAACCGCTTAACCGCCCCAGAACGCCGCCAACTTCGCTATGAAAAATTCCGCAAAATTGGTGTTTTTACAGAAGTTGCCCATTAAAGGCAGCGCAAAATGATTAATTAACTGAGTAGCAATGCTATAATTGCCTATGGTGCTTAAAGATTTTTAACAATCTGATTAGCCATAGGCATTCGTATGTTTGGCAAATCTACTTAAATTTGATTGAGTGGGTTTTGTATTATTAGAGAAGAATTCAGAAGTCAGAATTCAGGAGTCAGAATCAATGAGTGGGGGATCTAGAACCACGAATTTTTAGTGCCACACCAAATTCAAAATTTTGTGTGGCACTAGAAAGAGTATATTAATTAGCCAGTTGTATAAAATTCATTCTGAATTCTGAATTCTGACTCCTGAATTCTGTTTCGTTAAGTAATTTACTTTGAGTGTACTGGGTGATTTCTCAGGCGATGATTCGTAGTCTTTACTGGGAAAACCCACAATATACCAACTATTGCACTGCATAATAGCAGTTGCTCAATGAAAATCATCAGATTTTTAGATTCCTTTAATCTATCGAAACTCAAAGATGAGAATAATTGGGTGGTAATAGGGTTTGGGAACTGCCAAAAAATTGGGAGACACCATGAGTGCACAGCAAAAACGACGCGCCCTGATTACAGGGGCAAGTAGTGGAATTGGGAAAGCAACAGCTTTAGCCTTTGCAAAGGCGGGAATAGATGTTGCCTTAGTCAGCCGTTCTTTGGACAAGTTGGAGGCGGTAAAAGAAGCCCTAGAGCATACTGGGGTGGAAGCGAAAGCTTACCCTTTAGATTTAGGGCAAATCTCCCAAGTAAAAGAAAAGATCCAAGCGATCGCCCTTGACTTTGGTGATATAGATATTTTGGTAAACAATGCTGGTATAGGATATACAGCTAGCTTGAGTGAAACTCCTCTCTCAGGTTGGCAGCAAGTAATAGACCTGAATCTTACCAGCGTATTTCAGTGTATTACGGGAATATTGCCATTAATGCGCGATCGGGGCAGAGGCACAATTATCAACGTCGCCTCCATTGCCGCCAAGCAAGCATTTCCCTACTGGGGAGCATACAGCGTCAGCAAAGCTGGTTTGTTAGCCCTCTCTCAAACCCTGGCACAAGAAGAACGCGCCCACGGCATTCGTGTCACAACCATTTGTCCTGGCGCAGTCAATACCGAAATTTGGGACACAGAAACAGTCAATGCCAATTTAGACCGTTCCAAAATGTTAACCCCGGAAACTGTAGCCCAGTCAATTCTCCACACAGTTCTATTACCACAACAGGCAGTTATTGATGAATTGACCATAATGCCCAGTGCAGGCGCACTCTAATTGCAAAGTTAGGAGTTGATAGTTATGAGTTAAGAGTTAGGAGTTAGAAGTTAAAAACTTTGCCGTTGCCCAATCAAAGTATGAAAACGATTTTGTTCGATATCAAAACCCTTGTTAGGACGTGATATATAGGGTCTTAACACTCAGATTCATACTGCAATTGGCTAATGCCAAATTTTTAAACTTCTAACTCCTAACTCTTAATTCTTAACCCCTAACTCTTAACTCATAACTAAATTCAAACCTAACCAAGACTGAATCATGACTATCGCTAGTTCCAACGGTTCCAATTACTCTCAATCGCCTTTAATTTCCGATTTAGCAGAAGCCATAACTCCAAGACCCGATCGCAATACCCACAATGGGCGACAACCGAATGTGTTCCCGCCAACAGAGGAACAAATGGAGGAAATGAAGGACGCCGTGCGGACAATAATATTGGGCGTTGGGGAAGACCCGGAACGCGAAGGACTCCTCAAAACACCCAAACGAGTAGCCGAGGCAATGCGGTTTTTGACAAGTGGCTATAACCAATCCCTCGAAGAACTTGTTAATGATGCCATCTTTGACGAAGGGCATAACGAGATGGTACTAGTCCGAGACATTACTTTCTTTAGCTTGTGCGAACATCACATGTTGCCATTTATGGGTAGAGCGCACGTTGCTTATATTCCCAATCAAAAAGTTGTGGGACTGAGTAAGCTAGCCCGGATTGTCGAGATGTATTCCCGCCGCTTGCAAGTACAGGAGAGACTAACCCGCCAAATTGCCGAAGCAATTCAGACCATTCTTGAACCTCAAGGCGTCGCCGTTGTCATGGAAGCTAGCCATATGTGCATGGTGATGCGGGGAGTCCAGAAACCAGGTTCTTGGACTGTTACTAGCGCAATGGTCGGTGTGTTTCAAGAAGAACACAAAACCCGCGAAGAACTCTTTAACTTGATTCGCCATCAAGCAACGTTTATGTAGGGAATGGGGCATTGGGCATTGGGAGGTGTGGGTGGTGTGGGAGGTGTAGGAGGTTAGGAAGCTTTTTTCTAATCTCCCCACACTCCCCACACTTCCCCATCCCCCCACACTCCTCCATCTCCCCACACTCCCCACACTCCACACTCCCCACTCCCTACTCCCTACTCCCCAGTCGCTCAAACAAGAGTGCTACCTTCTCTAAATCCTTATCTCCAGGTGCGCTTTCCACACCACTAGATAAATCAATGCCGCTAGGGTTTACCTGACTCAAAGCTTGGACAATATTATCTGGTGTTAGTCCCCCAGCTAAAAACCAAGGGCAATTGGGATTAAATTGCTGTAGCATCGTCCAATCTAAGGTTTTACCTGTACCACCCAGTTGTTGGGGATGGTAAGCATCCAGTAGTAAAGTATCCACGTGTTTTACATAACCATATGTAATCTCAAGATGCTCAAGACTAGGAATTCTAAATGCTTTAAGGATTTCAATCTTGGGTAAAGATTGACGTAATTGGTAGCAAAAATCTGGTGATTCGTCTCCGTGTAACTGAACGCCAGTTAGGCCAGAATCAACAACTATCTGCTTGATTTCGGCAATGCTAGCGTTAGCAAAAACGCCAATTTTGTCAATGTTTTCTGGTAATTGGGCGACTGCTGCTTGAATTTGCAAAGTCGTAACATAGCGAGGTGAGGTCGGCACACAAATAAATCCTAGTGCCGTTGCGCCAAGAGAGGCGATCGCCATAGACTGCTCTGGTTGAGTGATACCGCAAATCTTAACGCGCATGAAAATTTCACAAATTTAAAATAATCACCAGAAAAGTCTAAACTATCTCAAAAACTTTTGCGCCTGCTAACTTTATAATCTTGTAGGTCTACATTAACTTTTCCATTTAGGAGACAAAAGCTTGATTTCATCTACTTTACTCGCAGCAGCGGCATCTGTTCCTCCAACACCCGTGTGGACTCCCACAGTAGGAATAATCATCAGTGTTAGTAGCCTAGTAGTTCTTTTGCTAAGTACTAGGATTGAAAAACCCTTAGTTGGCCCCAAGTTCCCTATATTACCTGTGAGCATTCCAACATTCGTTGGTGCGATGGCTTTTGGTCATGTTATTGGCATTGGCATTGTTTTAGGACTGACTAACATTGGTCGTCTGTAGGTTTGGAATTAGGCAAGCCTTGCTTGTAACGTTGCATTAGCAATTCTGGTTCTTTCTCCAGCAAGAAAAACGAGTGAGCATCAGCTAGTTAGCCTCCGTGTCGTTGCTCTAACTGAGCAAGGAAGCTTAACCTTTCCTTTGAGAGAGGATTCAACTACTTCATCACCGGAGGATTGACGTGGCTTGAGGGACGGGATTAATCCTCTCTTTCGGACTCATTGAGTTAACTCATGCAGGAGAAAGAACCACGATCTCATTAATTCTACTGATAGTCTAAGTTACCGTACCCAAAACTCCCACAGAATGTAAATTGACTAATATCGCCATTATTTAAATTTTATTTTTTCCATCTAACCAGTGAAGATGAGCGGAGTGGCTAGATGAAGGGGATGAGGGAGTATTTAAGATTACTAGTTTGAACCTATGAGCTTCGTCGTTGAACCTCTGAGCTTGGTCGCTCAACCTCTGAGCTTCGCCGTTGAACCTCTGAGCTTGGTGGTTGAACCTCTGAGCTTGGTCGCTCAACCTCTGAGCTTGGTCGCTCAACCTCTGAGCTTCGCCGTTGAACCTCTGAGCTTCGCTGTTGAACCTCTGAGCTTCGTCGCTCAACCTCTGAGCTTGGTGGTTGAACCTCTGAGCTTCGCCGTTGAACCTCTGAGCTTCGTCCTTGAACCTCTGAGCTTGAAACTTGCAGTTTTAAAACTCCCTCATCCCCCCATCTCCCCATCCCTCCACTTCCTCACCCCCCCACTCCACAGTTTTGCTCACAGGCATTAATTGTCTATTCTAGAAATTAGAGGATTTGAGAACTGAGCATCAATTCAGTGATGTTTAGAATATATACTTACCAAATTTTAGGAAAAATTACGGTGTAGGAGCTATTAGAAATATCTAGTTTTAGGACAATGTAATGCAAACAAATTGGAAAATTGGGTCCTTATTTGGAATTCCTCTATTTTTAGACCCCCTGTGGTTTGTGATTTTAGGGTTGGCAACTCTAAATTTTGGGGTAGCTTACCAAGAATGGGGGAATGTTATAGCTTGGAGTGCAGGAATAGTTATGGCACTGCTGCTATTTGGTTCGGTGTTGTTACATGAGTTGGGTCATAGCTTAGTAGCCCGATCGCAAGGGATTAAAGTTAACTCTATTACCCTGTTTTTGTTTGGCGGCATCGCTGCCATAGAAGAAGAGTCTAAAACTCCGGTGCAAGCATTTCAAGTAGCGATCGCCGGTCCCTTGGTCAGCATCATACTGTTTTTCCTGTTGCGTTTGGTAGCCAGTGTTTTACCTGATACTAATCCAGTCAGTATGATGGTCGGGGATTTGGCAAGAATTAACTTGGTAGTGGCGCTATTTAACATGATTCCTGGTTTACCTCTCGATGGAGGACAAGTGTTAAAAGCAGCACTATGGCAGATAACAGGTAATCGTTTCCAAGCCGTACACTGGGCTGCAAGAGCAGGGCAAGTTTTGGGTTATAGTGCGATCGCTTTGGGATTTGTCATAGATTTCTTAACTAGGGAGTTAGTACTTGGTTTGTGGGTTGCACTGTTGGGTTGGTTTGCCGTCCGCAACGCCAACAGCTATGACAACGTGACCACATTGCAAGAAAGCTTGTTAAAGGTGGTAGCGGCCGATGCCATGACGCGGGACTATCGGGTAGTTGATGCTGACCAGACATTGCGTTGCTTTGCCGATTTATACCTCTTGGAAACCGCCCCCTCACAAGTTTATTTTGCTGCTTCTGATGGACGTTACCGGGGTTTAGTTTCCATTGACGATTTGCGTTTAATTGAAAGGAGTCAATGGGAAAGCCAAACCGTACACAACATCGCGCGTCCCTTGACAGAAATACCTAATGTTGCTGAATCCACGCCTATAGCTGGGGTAATTAACAAACTAGAAAATCAGCAGTTATCTTGGATTACCGTACTTTCTCCTGCTGGTGCCGTAGCTGGTGTAATCGACCGGGGAGATATTGTGCGGGCGTTGGCGCAAAAATTAAACTTGCGGATAACCGATGCCGAAATCAAGCGTATCAAAGAAGAAGGTAGCTATCCGCCAGGATTGCAGCTTGGGTCAATCGCAAAATCCACTGAAAATTAAGTGTCACACCTTCGTCATAGTTTTGCAATAGATTCGTCAAAAGCCTGTGTGATATTGAATTTGGTATTTGGTTACAAAATGCTTTTTTTGGGTTCGAGGTAGGGTTTCCTACCTTTTTTATTGTCTTGAAAAAGGGAATGGAGCATTACGAGTGCTGTTAGCGGTAGCGGGGCGTTTAGCCCGTTAAGAGTTATAAGTTATTCTCCCCCTGCCTCCCCTGCCTCCCCTGCCTCCCCTACCTCCCCTGCCTCCCCTGCCTCCCCCATCCTCCCCACTCCCCACTCCCTCATATAATGGTAAGTATGTGATATACTACGTCTCTCACTTACCCTGGTTTTATGGGACTGCCAATTGTTGCTATTATCGGACGCCCAAATGTGGGCAAATCTACCCTGGTTAATCGTCTCGCCGGGGAACAAACGGCGATTGTCCATGATGAACCAGGAGTGACACGCGATCGCACTTACATGGATGCTTACTGGAGCGATCGCGAATTTTTAGTGGTAGACACTGGTGGCTTAGTTTTTAACGACGATACTGAATTTCTACCACTGATTCGCCAACAGGCAATGACAGCCCTAAGAGAAGCGAATGCTGCAATTTTTGTAGTGGATGGTCAAACAGGTCCGACAACGGCAGACCAAGAAATTGCTAGTTGGTTGCGTCAACAACCTGTACCCGTGCTACTAGCTGTCAATAAATGTGAATCCCCAGATCAAGGCCTAATCCAAGCTGCTGAATTTTGGGAATTGGGATTGGGCGAACCTTATCCCGTCTCCGCAATTCATGGAAGTGGCACAGGAGATTTACTCGACGAATTAATTAATCACATCCCCGTTGCGGCAGAAATCCCAGAAACTAACGAAATCAAAGTTGCAATTGTGGGACGCCCAAATGTGGGCAAATCCAGTTTGCTCAATTCTTTCGTCGGCGAAGAAAGGGCAATTGTCAGCCCGATTTCTGGTACAACCCGCGATGCAATTGATACCGTTGTTGAACGTGACGGACAAACTTATCGCTTGATTGATACCGCTGGCATTCGCAAAAAGAAACAGATAGAATACGGCACAGAATTCTTTAGTATTAACCGGGCTTTCAAAGCGATTCGTCGCGCTGACGTGGTTTTATTAATACTTGATGCCTTAGATGGAGTCACAGAGCAAGACCAAAAATTAGCCGGGCGGATTGTCGATGAAGGTCGAGCTTGCATCATCGTGGTTAATAAGTGGGATGCTGTGGAGAAAGATTCTTACACAATCTACGACTACGAAAAAAGTCTGCAAGCGCGGTTACATTTTACCGAATGGGCAGAAACAATCTTTGTGAGTGCCGTATCCGGACAAAGAGTAGAAAAGATTCTCGATTTAGTGAAAACGGCGGCGGAATCACACAAACGTCGTGTTAGCACATCAGTGATTAACGAAGTATTAACAGATGCTGTGAGCTGGCATTCACCGCCAGCATCTCGTAGTGGGCGTCAAGGCAAGATTTATTATGGTACACAAGTAAGTAGCCAACCACCAACCATCGCCTTATTTGTCAACGATGCCAAACGCTTCAACGACAACTACCGCCGCTACATTGAGCGACAATTCCGGCAACAGCTAGGATTTAAAGGTACTCCCATTCGTTTACTTTGGCGGAGTAAAAAAGTTCGTGATGTTGAAAGTGGTAATCTTAATCGAGCAACACGCGTTTAATCAAGTTAGGAGTTATGAGTTAGGAGTTATGAGTTAAAGCCAAAATTGCTAACTATAGAACCCTGAGTTAAATTCAAAACTCCTAACTCCTAATTCCTAACTCCTAACTCTAAAATGGATTTACTGCGATCGCTACCACTTGGACTTTATTTAGAACAACCACAAACTTGGTTGCATAAAATCGATCCGCGAGTCAAGTTTGCCTGGTTGATGAGTTTTTTAACCAGCTATATATTAGCTAACAACTTTTGGCGGGTGCTGCTGGTGGTAATATTGATTTTTGCTACCTTATTTGCCAGGATTCCCCTACGAGTATGGCGCCAGCAAATGGGTTGGCTATTAATGCTATCGTTTTTTGTTCTGGCGATCGCAGCCATTAGTCCCGATGCAATGGGTGTAGACTATCAACCACGCCTACCAGCAAACGAACAAATATTAACCCAGCCAGCAAACTCGAATAATGTTGTTGAACAACAAGCAAGCGGCCGCCAAAAATACAGCTACGTGCTATTTGAGAAAGGCCTAGTCAGAGTAACTCGCCGCTCCTTGGATTTGGGAATCAGTCTGAGTACGATTATATTTACTGTGATTTACAGCACCAATCTGTATTTACTGACAACCGCACCAGAAGAAATTACATCTGGCATAGAAAGCTTAATGCAACCCTTGCGGCGTCTGAAATTGCCTGTTACAGAAATTACTTTAACTTTAACTTTATCTTTGCGCTTTATTCCCTTAGTTTTAGAAGAAGTACAAAACTTATTTCGCTCTGTAATGACAAGGGCAATTAATTGGAAAAAGCTGGGATTAAAAGGAGCATTTAAGGTTTGGATGACAGTGGCAGAGAGATTGTTAGACAATCTGCTCTTGAGAGCTGAACAAATGGCGAATGCAATGATGGTAAGGGGTTTTACCAGTCCCAACGAACATCGGGTGCAGTGGCACGACTTACGATTAAAAGCCCTTGACTGGTTTGCTATTGCAACTTTAGTCTTATTCTGGGGAATACGGCTAGCTGTAGGAACTAAAGTCTAAATTGCCACCCTTGAAAATTGAAAGTTTCTAAATAGTATGACCAAGGCTTGGTATTGGCGATCTCTACCCTTAGAAAAGCGCACAGGTTCCGAAATTTTTGCTGCCTTGTTTCACCCCACCACCACAAAGGGAATTGCTACCTTACTGGAAAGTCCCTACCCAACGCCAATCGAACATCCCCAACTCAGTCGATATTCTATCTGTGCAGGCGCTCCCCGACTAGTCGATGGCATCGCACAAATGTGGACACCAGGAGTAGGACAGGTTTTTTCCTTCCTAGAAAAATTGTTGCAGCAAAGGGATGAGGGAGATGAGGAAGATAAGGGAGATGAGGGAGATGAGGAAGTAATTTCTCTCCCTGCCCCCCCTGCTCCCTCATCTCCCCCACCTCACCTCCCCTTCAGCGGTGGTTGGCTGGGTTGGCTGGGCTATGATGTCGCATGGGAAATTGAACAGCTACCCTCTAGTAAAATTGATCCCCTGCCATTTCCCGTAGCTTTTTGGTACGAACCAGATTGTTTTGCCGTTTTAGATCACGCCGAACAAATTCTTTGGTTAGCGGCCAGCGATTCTAGTGGACTCAATGAATTAGAGAAAAAATTAGTAAACGAAGATGCAAATAGGGACATACAGGGAGAGGTTCTGAATGAATTCTCCGCGTCCCCGTGTCCCCGTGTCCCCGCGTCTTCTTCTCCTCTTTTTTTGACATCGCAATCAGATTATGAAACAGCTGTCAACCAGGCGAAAAAATATATTCAAGCTGGAGACATCTTTCAGACAAATCTTTCATTGCGATTTCAAGCGTCTACAGCAGCTTCTGGTTGGGAAATTTACCAAACCTTGCAAAAAATCAATCCTTCTCCGTTTGCCAGCTATTGGCAAACGCCTTGGGGAGAAGTGATGAGTTGTTCGCCGGAACGCTTGGTATTGTTGCAAAATCGACAAGCCGAAACCAGGCCGATCGCCGGGACGCGATCGCGCGGTGCAACCCCAGAACAAGATATGCAACTGGCACAAGATTTACTTAGCAACATCAAAGAACGTGCAGAACACATCATGCTCGTGGATTTGGAACGCAATGATTTAGGCCGAGTTTGTGAATGGGGAAGTGTTGTTGTAGACGAATTGCTGACAATTGAGCGATATAGCCATGTGATGCATCTTGTCAGCAACATCAAAGGTACTTTAAAAGGCGAATCTACCACTATTGATTTGATTCGCGCCACCTTCCCAGGTGGCACAATTACAGGTTGTCCCAAAATCCGTTGCATGGAAATTATCGA
The DNA here is from genome assembly GCF_014698115.1 of Nostoc sp. FACHB-973. Classification (GTDB taxonomy): domain Bacteria; phylum Cyanobacteriota; class Cyanobacteriia; order Cyanobacteriales; family Nostocaceae; genus Nostoc; species Nostoc muscorum. The sequence goes on along the minus strand of NZ_JACJSJ010000012.1, from coordinate 40,316 downwards.
AGAACTAGAACCTGTGCGACGCAGCTTATTTTACGGTTCCTGCGGCTATTTAGATTGGCGCGGTAATTTAGACTTAAATATCTTAATCCGCACCCTGCTATTGGCCCCTGAGAATGAAGGTGGGGGAGATGAGGGAGCAGGGGGAGATGAGGGAGCAGGGGGAGGGGGGAGAGAAATTACTTTCTCATCCTCCTCATCCTCCTCATCTCCCTCATCCCCCCACGCCCCACTTAACATCGTCTGGGGACAAGTCGGCGCGGGAATTGTCGCAGACAGCGATCCTGAGAGAGAATGGTATGAATCTCTGCACAAAGCTCAGGCACAGCTAGCAGCGCTGAAAATCTTGAATAATCAATGAAGGGAGTGGGGAGTGGGGAGTGGGGAGTAGGGAGTGAGGAAATGAGGGGGATGAGGGGGATGAGGCAGTATTAAGATCAGTCGTTTGAATATCTGAGCTTTAAACTTCTAGTTTTAAGCTAATCCGCCTTTAAGTTGCATAATCCTTAGCCTCAGAAAGACGCTCTTACGCAAAGAAGGTGAAGACGCTCTGATGCAATTTGAATGATTATTAGCTTAACACTCCCTCATCCCCCTCATCTCCCCCATCTCCCCACTCCCCACTCCCCACTCCCCATTCACAGGACTTATTTTGCTCCATTTGGCGACAGTTGTGGCAGTATGGAAAGAAGTTAGAAAGTTGGCCGTTGCCGTTGGGAAGTTTATCGGGTGTTTTCCCTTGCCGCGCCAAGCTTTCAACAAGTTCCGCTTCACTACCACTTCACTACCACTAGCTGAATCTGCTCTCTTAAAAACTAGATCAAGGTCTTCACAACCACAGTTTCGCATTTTAAGAAAATATTCTGGCGAATGTTGGTATTATCGTCTGAATGTTTGGAATGAATTGCGAAAGCATATACATATCCCCCACCTTGACTATTAAATGAATCCTGAAAACGCAGAAACTTACATAAATCATCCAACTTGGGGTTTACTTTACAAGATCTGTATGGTTGATGAGAACCAGGATCTATTCACAACACTTTATGCCCAGCGTTTGTTTTTTTTGGTGGCAAATGACATTAAAGGTGTTAAGTTCCAGCCTATAGGACGCACCGAAGCTAGAATGATGTTGGAAAATCGCTTGCGTACTCTGCGTCGCAGTGGCCAATCTCAGGAGTACGATCAACTTCAGAGTGTTTTCCAACGCACCTTCCAATGAACAGTTCGATTTACGAACGTATTGTTACCATTCGCTCCTCACTGCCAACTTCAGTCAGATTGATTGCCGTAAGCAAGCAAGTTTCTGCTGAGGCAATTCGCTCTGCCTATGCCGCAGGAATTCGTGATTTTGGGGAGAGTCGTATCCAAGAAGCCGCCGTTAAACAAGCCCAGTTGCAAGACTTATCGGATATTACTTGGCACTTTATTGGGCATTTGCAAAGCAATAAAGCCAAAAAAGCCATTGAACAATTCCAGTGGATTCACTCCGTGGATAATTTAAAACTGGCAGTGCGCCTAGATCAATTGGCGCAAGAGCTAGGAGTGAGTCCCCAGGTTTGTTTGCAAGTGAAAATTCTGCCCGATCCTAACAAGTCGGGTTGGAGTGTGGCAGAACTTTTGGCTGATTTACCCGCCCTCAATCAATGCAAAACTTTACAAATTCAAGGTTTGATGACAATTCCGCCTTCAGGATTGGATGATCCGGAAATTCTGAGTGTGTTTAATCGATGTCGTGAACTGGCAAAAGAAATCCAAGAGCAAAACTGGTCGCACATTAAAATGCAGCACCTATCTATGGGTATGTCAGGCGACTACGAACTGGCAGTGCAAGCAGGTGCAACGATGGTACGATTAGGAACCATCTTGTTTGGCGATCGCCTTTAGCATACTAGTATCAAGCTTGTGGTCAAGTATTAATTAGAGATCAGGATTTGATGACAACAATTTTGTAACAGACTGGTGCAATTGGAAACAAAGGATATAGTATTGACAAGAGCAATCGCCAAGTAAAATTCGGGTAAAAAGAACTTTCCTTCGGACAAACCTTAGGATATAATCTTGACTCATTATTATGTTTAGGCGATGCACAGACCTTGCTAAAAGTTTCTGTTCATCGCCAAAGCCCGTAGTACAGGCTACAAATAGCAATATACTTGCTGAAGTATCCACCCATGTAGCGATCGCATATGGCTCAATTAATCCTAAGCCAAGTCAATACCGGCTATTCGCACCAGGAGAGTACACAATGAACAACATCTTTTCCAAACTCAGGGACTTTGTAGGTCTAAATGAGCAAGTGGAATACGAGTATTACGAAGAAGAACCAGATACAGAGAATAATTACCAAAATCTGTATCAGCAAGAAAATCCCCAACCAGCACCACAAGAAACCCCAGCAACTCAAAATCGACGTTGGCGGGAACCAGTGCCTACAATGGGAGAAGAGATAGCAGCAGGGTCAAAGCCAATGGGGAATGTGATTGGTATGCCAGGAGCAATTAACGGAATTTCGGAAGTTTTAGTACTCGAACCACGCACCTTTGAAGAAATGCCCCAGGCAATTCAAGCGCTGCGAGAACGCAAGTCAGTGGTATTAAATCTGACAATTATGGACCCAGATCAAGCTCAGCGAGCAGTAGATTTTGTCGCAGGTGGTACTTACGCCCTCGATGGACATCAAGAGCGCATCGGTGAGAGCATCTTTTTGTTTACGCCAAGCTGTGTACAAGTTAGCACCCAAGGTGGGGTTCTTCATGAAGTACCGCAACCGCCAGCCCGTCCTTCTCGTCCCACAGGTTCTACATCTACAAATCAAAATTGGGGCAACGAACCGAATCGGATGGCACAATAAAGTTAAATTAGTCTTTTGTCCTTCGTCTTTTGTCCTTTGTTAGTTAACAATAAACAATGACCAATGACTAATGACCAATGACAAATGACTAATGACCAACGACTAACGATCAATGACTATTAAATTTGGCTTAATTGGTGGTGGGGTAATGGGAGAATCGCTATTATCCCGCCTTATCGCACTGGGAATTTATCAATCCTCAGAAGTCATAGTTAGTGAACCCCTACCCTCACGCCAGGAATTTTTAAAACAGCAGTATAAAGTTGCTGTAACGATAGACAGTAGCGAAGTTTTCAGCCAAGCAAAAGAAGTTGTGTTTTTGGCAGTGAAACCGCAGGTGTTTAGTACTATCGCTCAAGAATTAGCACATATTGATATTCTGAATATAGAACACCCACCGTTGATTATTTCAATCTTGGCGGGTGTATCTTTAAGTCAGTTGGAAGCTGCGTTTATCCAATTGCCAGTAATCAGAGCCATGCCCAACACCCCAGCAACGGTGGGAGCAGGAGTTACCGCCATTTGTTTGGGTGCATACACCAACCAGAAGCATTACCAAATAGCACATCAAGTTTTTTCTGCTGTGGGGGAAGTCGTAGAAGTTTCAGAAGTCCTGATGGACGCAGTTACAGGGCTATCTGGTAGCGGCCCGGCTTACGTGGCGCTGTTGGTAGAAGCACTTGCTGATGGCGGAGTAGCCGCAGGTTTACCCAGAGTCATTGCCAATCAACTAGCCTTGCAAACAGTACTGGGAACAGCGAAACTGTTGCAAGAAACCAAAATCCACCCCGCAGAACTCAAAGATCGCGTTACCAGTCCTGGTGGTACAACAATCGCCGGGATTGCCAAGCTAGAACAGGCAGGATTTCGCTCAGCTTTAATTGAAGCAGTAAAAGCTGCCACAGAGCGATCGCAAGAGCTGGGAAAATGAGAAATGGGGAATGGGGAGTAGGGAGTGGGGAATGGGGAAAATTCAATCAAATTGATCCTGTTCCTAGTCCCCTACTCCCTACTCCCTATTCCCCAATCCCCATTCCCCCTAACGAAGTTGACAAAAGACTCGTTAGTATAGTAAACAATCTGGTTGCAAATGTGATTGAGTGAATTATCCCGCGCCGTCTCCTGAACTTGACCTGAGGTCGATATTTCCCTTTGAACTGGATCAGTTCCAGAAGGATGCGATCGCATCCCTCAACGCTGGACGTTCCGTAGTTGTCTGTGCGCCTACAGGTTCAGGCAAAACGTTAGTAGGCGAATACGCCATTTATCGCGCCCTGTCGCGTGGGAAACGTGTGTTTTACACTACTCCCCTGAAGGCGCTGTCGAATCAAAAATTACGTGACTTTCGAGAAAAATTCGGGTTTGATTTGGTGGGACTGTTAACTGGAGATGCTTCCATTAACAGGGATGCACCAATTTTGGTGATGACCACAGAAATTTTCCGAAATATGCTCTATGGTACACCCATTGGGCAAGTCGGCATTTCATTAGTAGACGTTGACGCAGTGGTGCTGGATGAGTGCCACTACATGAACGATCGCCAACGCGGTACAGTTTGGGAAGAATCAATCATCTACTGTCCCCGTGAAGTTCAACTGGCAGCCCTTTCCGCAACGGTTGCCAATAGCGATCAACTCACCGATTGGCTAAATCGTGTCCACGGGCCAACAGACCTGATTTACTCCGATTTTCGCCCAGTACCTTTGGAATTTCACTTTTGCAATCCCAAAGGATTATTTCCGCTGTTGAATGACAGCAAAACCAAAATTAACCCCCGTCTGGCTAATCGGGGCAAAAGAAAACAAGGCGATCGCGGGAAAGCTGGTAGACCAGAGGCTCCTGGCTTAATTTATACCTTGAGCCACTTACAGCAACGGGATATGCTACCAGCCATTTACTTTATCTTCAGCCGCCGGGGATGTGATAAAGCAGTGGCAGAAGTGGGTGATTTATGGCTGGTAAATAATGAAGAGTCCCAAATTTTACGGGAACAAATTGATGATTTTTTAAACCGTAATCCCGAAGCCGGACGTTCTGGACAAATTGCCCCCCTCTACCGGGGAATTGCTGCCCACCACGCCGGGATTTTACCTGCATGGAAAGCATTGGTAGAAGAACTATTTCAGCAAGGGCTAATTAAAGTCGTATTCGCCACCGAGACACTGGCGGCGGGAATTAATATGCCTGCCCGGACAACAGTAATTTCTACTCTTTCCAAGCGTACTGACACTGGACACCGCCTCCTGAACGCTTCCGAATTCCTACAAATGGCAGGACGTGCAGGCCGCCGGGGAATGGATAAACAAGGTCATGTGGTGACGGTGCAAACTCCCTTTGAAGGATCTAAAGAAGCGGCATATTTGGCCACATCCAAGCCAGATCCTCTAGTCAGCCAGTTTACACCTAGTTACGGCATGGTACTCAACTTGCTGCAAACCCATACCTTAGAGCAAGCCAGAGAACTCATAGAACGCAGTTTTGGGCAGTACATGGCGACCTTACATTTAAGGCCAGAATACGATGAAATTGCCGAACTGCAAGCAGAGTTAGCGCAATTACAGGAGCAAATCGCCGCCGTTGATGAAAATGAACTGGCTGTTTATGAGAAATTGCGGCAACGCTTGAAAGTAGAACGCCAAATATTAAAAACCCTGCAAGAACAAGCCCAGTTGGATAGACAAGAACAATTGGCGATGATGTTGGGTTTTGCAGTGTCAGGAACTCTGTTGAGTCTCAAAGGCAAAAATATTCCAGTGTCTACACCTATAACCGCAGTGTTAGTAGGAAAAACGCCTGGTTCTGGTGAAGATCCTTATTTGGTATGCTTGGGACACGATAACCGTTGGTATGTGGCAAGTACAGGGGATGTCGTGGATTTGTATGCCGAATTGCCACGAGTTGAAGTACCACCTGAAGTGCTACCACCAACAGAAATGTCCTTGAAACCCGGACAGTCACTCCTTGGTAGTCAAGAAACATTTGCGATCGCCACTCGCATTCCCAATCCGGTAGAGTCTTTGTATATGGCGCCAGAAGTAGCCGAACAACTCAGCCGTGTTACCGCCATCCAAGAGCAAGTAGAAACTCATCCGGTACATCTATCAGGCAGTGTGGCAACGATTTTCAAACGCCGGGCCCGCTATGTGGAACTAGAAGCTGAACTCGAAGAGTTGCAAGGTACAGTAGAGCAACAGTCACAACGTCATTGGGAAGAGTTTGTCAATTTAATCGCAATTCTGCAACACTTTGGCGCATTAGATAACTTAGTCCCCACACAACTAGGGCAAATGGCTGCTGCCATCCGGGGTGAAAATGAATTGTGGCTGGGTTTAGTATTCGCTAGTGGTGAATTGGACAACTTAGATCCGCACCATTTAGCCGCCGCCGCCGCCGCTTTGGTGACAGAAACTCCCCGTCCAGATAGTAAGGTTAACTTTGACCTCAGTAATGAAGTCGCAGAAGCCTTGGCAAAATTGCGGGGAATTCGTCGTCAAATGTTCCAACTACAACGGCGATATAACGTAGCATTACCTATATGGTTGGAATTTGAGTTAATTGCCCTAGTGGAACAATGGGCGCTAGGTATGGAGTGGATAGAACTATGCAACAACACCACTTTGGATGAAGGCGATGTGGTGAGAATTTTACGGCGGACATTGGATTTATTATCCCAGATACCCCATGTTCCCCATTTGCCAGACTCTTTCCAGCGTAATGCTTATCGGGCAATGCAACTGATTGATAGATTCCCTGTGAATGAAGTGGTTGAGTGAAGAGGATGCGGGGACGCGGGGATAAAAGGATAAGAAGACGCAAAGACATAGTAACACCGAAAACCTCATCTCTCCATCTTTGCGTCTTTGCGTCTCCCCATCTTTGCGTTTTCTTCCCTCTGGCTGTAATTAAAAATGCTTTTTTTGGTTTGTATACTTTATACCAAGTTAGGATAAGTAATATTGTTTGGAATTCCACCGAAGAGCTTTGTAACTAAGACTTTTCATCCAAAATCCCAAATCTAAAATCCCAAATTGATACATCTGTGCAAGTTATCAAGATGTTTTTAACAGTTTACTAGAAGTTATTGCGATCGCCATCAATGCTTTTGAAACTTAGTACACCAAGTTTCCAGTACCACGTAACTGACGCAAGGAATTTATGCAATATGGACAGTCGCAGGCAAATAATTTAATTGCTGCATCACTTTCCTCTTCAGTAAAGTTCAACATGGCAATATTCTCATCTGAGATTGATGTGACAACTGTTGCAGAACGTTGTTGAGAGGTATACGGTTGCTTTCTGTCTGAATCTCGAATGCAGACAAAATCTTTTCCACCATGTGGGTTAGTTATACAGGTACGACCGTCTTGTGTGTGCATTAATCGCTGAGTAATACTAGCATGGGCAGGATTCAACACTCCCAGGGTGGACATCAGCGAAGTGAAAATTGTGGAAGTGGACAGCAAATTAAGTATTAGTTTTCTGTTCATGGGTTTCCCAATAAAATGTTTCTGAACGCTAAGGCTATCCGATTAATAGTTAGAGGTCAAGTGACCTTTTATCTATTTTTATCTAGATAATCAAAAATTTATCAGATTTTTAAGTCTCAACTAATGGGGAGTGGGGAGTGGGGAGTGGGGAATAGTATTTTTGCTCAGCGGTTAGTACTTTTAAGTGGGAAGGTAAAAGCTGATGATTTGATTAGTTAGTATTTTACATTTAATGGCTATGTTTATCTAGTTAATTTTGGATTTTAGGATTCCCAGTTTTCGCAGTTTTTTATCTAGAAAATGCGTAATTTTATACTGAAAATGGGTATTACAAATAAGTGTTTTAGATTAAATAGGTTTGTCATGATGATTTTAGACTTTAGAAAAATTGGTGCTGTATGTGCTGTATTTTTATTAGTCAGCGTTAGCAGCTTTCACAAGTCAGCGGTAGCTACTATCAACAATCAGTCCCAATTGATAGCACAAGGACAGACTAGAATCCAGTCGCATCCAGTTTTTAAGTCTATTTTGCCCAAGTTAAAGCAAAAAACTCAAATTAAAATTTTATTACCGAAGTTTATTCCTGAGTCGGATGGGGAAAACCCAATTTACGCAATTATCGAAGCTGTTAGCCAAAAAAGGTACGATATTTTACTTGGTTTTAGTCCAGACTGTAGTGGTGGAACTGCTTGTCGTTTGGGTGGCCTTTCTGCTGAAGCGGTAACCAGGAAAACACCACGTCTGACTGGTAAACCTGTGTCTTTAGCTAAGGGTATCACTGGCTATTTTGTAGATTTTAGTTGTGGTGCTAATTGTTCAGATGCTACCTTGACTTGGCGACAACAGGGTGTGCAATATACTGTTGGATTGAAAGCTGGCGATCGCACTTCTTTAGTGAAAATGGCTAATTCTGCAATTAATCCCTAAATATCAGGCGCTGTTGTCTACTGAAAATATGAATTTGCCACACAGAAAGTAATTTAGAATTGATTAACGGGGTCGCTAACGCACCCCACTGTTTTCTCAAAAATTAGCCCTCTCCTTACTTCACAAGGAGAGGGCTAGATTAATTTTAAAATATTTCGTAATTTCCACGTGAATTACGAATTACGAATTACGAATTACTTAATATCCGCCTTCTTCTTCGTATTCTGGCTGTCTTTCTTTGACTTTCTTGGGGATATTCACTGGCTTTGGCGCATCTTCCCAAGCATCGCTTTCTAAGTCGTCATAATCATCGTAATCTTCAGCGTATGGCTTGGTATAAGGCTGGGGTTCAGGCTTTAGCGGTTGTTTATATCTGTCGCTACCGCTTGCTTCACTCCAGTTATCTTCTTCGTCGTCTTCTTCGTATTGAATAGACTCATACTGCCGCGCCTTCATCACTTGACGTTGTGGCCTGACTTCTTCCACATAGTCTTCTGTCCATTCTTCTTCCCTGGCTACAGGTTCGGGGGCGCGGACTCTCGCCTTGGGTGGCTGCAATGGCACTCCACTTGGCAGCTGATTGCTTGGTGCAACTTGGCGTGGTGGAGTGTAGCCGTATTCTGCTTCTTCATCTCGCTCCCACGGTGCTTTGCCGATACCCAAACGCTCTAGGAAACCGACTGTCAACTGGTTCACCCGTTCTTCGGCTCCCTCAAACACAATCAACCGATTGGGGCCTGTGCTGACAATTTCATCGACTGAGAACTCGTAAGTACTCACGAATTGATCGGGAATTTGGGGCAATCCTAATGAGGCAATAACTATAGAGTCAAGTTTACCTGTTTCGCCGTTGAATTTGAAGCCCCGAACTTTGCCTAATACTTCACCTGTTTCTGTGATTACTTCCCAGTTGATTAGGTTGCTGAGAGATTCAACTTCAATATCTTCAATTACATCTTCGTTATCAACTAGGATGACATCACCAATTTGGTTGATGGTGTTGAGGTACATATAGCGCGGTATGCCCGAAATAGAGATCAGGCTGTCTCGCAAACCAAGAGCCACAACCTCTCGCTGATCGATATCTACCCAGACTTGACTGACGATTCCTAGCCGCTTGCCGTTGTCGCGGGTAATTACCTGGGTATTTAATATGTCGGAACGCCTAATTATTTGTTCAGAGGTCATTCTATACCGAGTCCTGATCTCGAATCCGGTTTGTATATACACTATTATTAACAAAAACTCAAGCAGATGTATTGGATGATTGTAATTTAATCCCCAAAACTTGAGTGTAAGCTCCTCGTGCTTGAGTAACGCCAATTGTGCGTTCGGCTGATTCTATCATCGGACGACGCAAACTAACAACTATAAATTGCGCTTGTTGTGACTGTTGTTTAATCATTCTAGCTAATCGCTCTACGTTTGCTCCATCCAAGAACATATCTACTTCGTCAAAGGCGTAAAATGGCGATGGGCGGTAGCGTTGCAGGGCAAAGATAAAGCTCAAGGCTGTAAGTGATTTTTCTCCGCCAGACATGGAAGCTAGGCGCTGTACTGGTTTACCTTTGGGATGGGCAACTAAATTCAGTCCGCTGCTAAATGGATCTTCGGGATTTTCTAGTTGTAGGTAACCGTCACCATCGGAAAGGACTGCAAAAATTGATTGAAAGTTTTCATTGACGGCATCGAAAGCTTCTTTAAAGGCGAGTTGCCGCAATGTGGTAAAGTTTTCAATCCGCAAAAGTAATTCGGTGCGTTCCCCTTCTAATGTCTCTAATTTTTGGGTTAGTTCTTGGAGGCGGTTTTGGGTGCGTTCGTATTCTTCCAACGCCAGCATATTCACAGGTTCCATCGCCTGCAAGCGTTTGGAGAGCGATCGCAATTCTTTCTGCAATTCTTCTAAGTCTACCTTATCTGGGACTTCTGGCAGGGGATTCGGTAATTCTGCTCCCACATCGCGCAGCTGACTTTGCAGTGCAACTAGTTCTTCTCGTCGCTTTTCTTGGGTTTCCTGGAGTTTTTGGATTTCCCATTCTAATTGTTGTTGGCGCAAAAGTTGCGATCGCACTTGCTGTTCTGTGGTGTCGCGTTTTTGTTTTTGCTCACCCAGTTTTTGCTCCATTTGATTCAAGGAGAGGCGCGTTTGGGTGATTTGCTCGTCTAACGTTGTGATTTGGGTGAAGACGCGATGAATCGCGTCTCTACAAGAGGTTTGTTGGGTTTCGTATTCAGTGATTCGGGTTTCGGCTTCTTGGATTTTTTCTTGGAGGCGTTGTTGTTGATTTTCTAAATTTTTTAATTTTTGTTCGGCTTCTCTTAAGGCTGTCTCCCGTTGTTGTAATTGTTGCTCTTGAATTTTAATGGTTGCTTGGATTTGTTGCCATTCACTGGGGGTTTGGGAGGCTTCTAACTCTGCTAAGGCATGTCGCAATTGTTGCAGTTGAGTTTCTTGTCCCGGTAATTCCCGCTCCAAAATTGATAACCGAGATTGAGCAGTGGCTAATTTTTCGCTGTTTTGGACTAATTGCGATCGCGTCCCCTCTAATTGCGTTGTTAAATTTTTAATATCTTTGTGCAACTGTTCCAATTGCAATTGCTGTTCCCGCCGCGCTTGTCGGGTTTCTGTTAATTCTTGCGTCAATTGTTTGGTTCTGGTTGACAAAGTGGCGATCGCTTCTGTACAACGCTCTAAAACTCGTTCAATGTCCACCAAACGACTTCTTAAAGCAATGGCTTCATCAGATTCCGCTGCTTCACCGGTACCAAACCGCAACGCCGAACGTTGAGTGTTACTTCCACCAGTCATTGCACCGCTGGTTTCCAATAATTCCCCGTCTAAGGTAACGATGCGGTAGAGTCCTAAATTTTTCCGCGCCTGTTCGAGAGTCGCAAACACCACCGTGTTACCGAAGACGTAGCTGAATACATCTTTGTAACGGCGATCGCAATCAACTAAATTTACAGCATAGTTTACGAAGCCGCTAGCAAAACGCAGGGTTGCATCTTGAGTAAATTTCGGTGCAGAAATTTTATTCAGCGGTAAAAAAGTCGCCCTCCCGGCACGTTTTTGTTTGAGCAATTCAATACCCGCTGCGGCAATGCTGTCATCTTCCACCACAATATGTCCCAAACGTCCACCAGCGGAGATTTCTAAAGCTAGCTGATAGCGGGGTTCCACTCGTCCTAATTGGACAACTAAGCCGCAAACACCAGGCATTCCTGATTGTAAAATAACCTTACTGGCTTGGGTGCCTTGGACTTCTTGCTGCGCCTGCGCCTGGGCTTCTAATTTATCTAACTGGCGTTGTTTTTCTCGTTGTTCGCCAAGTAACCGTTTTTGGGTTTCCTGCTGAATTTGCAATTCTTGTTCCGTGGCTGAAAGATTTTGGGCTAAATTTTGGATGGGTTCGCCAGAAGCATTAAATTCCGTTTCAAGTTGATTACATTCAGCTTGTTTTATGGTTAATTCGGGTTCATCGCGTTCAATTAGTTGAGTTTGTTCTTGGATGAGTTGCTGTAACTGGTTATTGCGTTCCCTCAGTTGCGCTTGTTCGGTGCGTTGGGGTTCGAGAGTTTGCAGCAAAGTTTCAATTTGACGGTTATACGCCGTTTGTTGCTGCACCCACGCTTCTGAAGCTGAGGCGATTTCGGCGGCGGCTTGGCGGGAGGTTTCTAAAGCTTGTTGGGCTTCATTTCTTTGGTGTTGGGAAGACGCGATGAATCGCGTCTCTACAAGTTGGGTTTCGGCAATTTGTTGGAGGGTATGGTGGTGTTGTTGAATTTCTTGCTGAGTTTGGGCTAGGCGCTTGGCAGTTTCTTGGGAAGTTGTTTGTAATTCTGTTTGTTGACGCAATAATTGTTTGCGTTCCGCCTCTTGGGTAGCGAGGGTAGATTGTACCGCCAAAAGTTCCTCTTCTCCCAATGCTTTCACATGGGCGTTGAGTTCTTCAAGTTCAGCAGTTTTTTGGACGATTGCGGAATTTAAAGTTGTGAGTTCGGTATTGAGTTCAGTAGAATTGCGATCGCCATTTTGAATTTCACCAACCAACTTTTCTTGGTGTGCTTGCAGGGAACGCCATGATAAAACAGCTTCCCAAGATTGCTTGGCGAGAAATTCCGTGCGGAGTTTTTGATACTTCTCAGCCTTAGCACGATCTTGAGAAAGGCGATCGCGTTGTGCAGTTAATTCCGTCTCAATAATCCGACAACTATCTTCCTTCTCCTTCACCTCATCCAAAGTAGACTTCGCTTGATTAATCTTGCGATCGAACGCCGCCACCCCAGCCAACTCATCAATAATTTCCCGCCTCTCCCGCGCATTCATGGAAATAATACTGGTGACATCCCCCTGCAACACCACGTTGTAGCCTTCAGGATAAACCCGCAGATTACTTAATTGCTCATGCAACTCCGTCAGCGTACAACTTACACCATTGATAAAGTAATTCGACGTATAACTCCCCTGATGAGTCACCCGCAACTTCCTAGTGACACTCCACTCAGTTGGGGAGTGGGGAGTGGGGAGTGGGGAGTGGGAATTCTCCTCATCTTCATCTACTTCTTCTGTCCCTTCCTCCCTCTGCGCCTTTGCGGCTTTGCGTGAGACTTCATCCGACAAATCAAACGTCACCGTCACACTAGCCTCAATCGCAGCCCGTCCCTTAGCCGTTTGAGTATTATTCACCAAATCCGGCAAGCGATCGGCTCGCATTCCCTTAGAACTAGCGAGTCCTAAACAAAACAGCAGCGCATCGAGAATATTTGATTTACCCGAACCATTTGGCCCAGATATGACAGTACACCCCGGCAGCAAAGGGACTGAGGTAGTACCGCCGAAGGATTTGAAGTTGGTAAGTTCCACGCGCTTGATATGCACCATAGGCGCTGGTTAACTAGGCTAATGGCTATTGAAGAACAAGTGTATCAACTAATTCAAGATCCGCAAGAGGGTAGAGGAGAGAATTTAGGATTATTAAACCGCAGAGACGCAAAGAACGCAGAGGAGGGAGAAGAAAATCTAAAATTCCAAATTGGTAAGATTTTAGTGTGGAGTAGATAAACCATCTGGTAAGTTATGCAACTAGAAGATTACTTTGACTTTCAACGTCCCGATGATATTCGACTCAAAGGTACGAGAGTAGGAATTGAAACCATACTTTATGATTTCATCCACCGCGCTCGAACTCCAGAGGAAATTGTCGAAAGTTATCCATCACTAACACTAGAACAAGTTTATGCGACTATTCTTTATTATTTGCACAATAAAGAAGCTGTCAGCGCCTATATAGCTGATTGGCTAGAGTGGAGTCATAGAATGCGGGAAGAACAGCGCCGCAATCCTTCACCAGTTGTCATCAAATTGAAGAAATTGTTAGCTGAAAAACAAGCTCTGCAAAAAGCACAGGATAATGACTCTTAAATACCTACTGGATGAAAATGTTGATAAAGTCTACAAGCGACAATTTGTCCAGTACAACCCTACCTTAATAATGTGCGTGATTGGCGATCCTGGCGTTCCTCCTAGAGGCACATTAGATTTAGAAATATTATGCTGGTATGAGGAACACGATTTTATTTTGGTAGCAAATAATCCCTGAACTATGCCTGTACATTTAGTTGAGCATATTGCCCAAGGGCGTAATATACCAGGTATTTTTATTTTGAATGATAACTTAACTATCGGCCAGATTATTAATCAATTAAGTATAATTTCCCAAGCCTCTTTTGATGGCGAATATCAAAATAAAATTGTTAATTTACCACTATTTTAGTATACAACCTTTTTCAGGTAAATTAAGTACACAGGTAGGGGCACAGCCATGTTCCCTACAATGATCTGTACTCACTCCTTTACAATCTGAGAAAGTCAAAGCTTGTTTTGAGAAAGTCAAAGCTGATTTTACTTGCGGAAAACACCAAAATCAGAAAGCAAACTGGGGTTTGAGAAAGTCAAAGCTTGTTTTGAGAAAGTCAAAGCTGATTTTACTTGCGGAAAACACCAAAATCAGAAAGTCAAATGGCATTTTGAGTAAGTCAAATGGCATTTTGAGTAAGTAATTGCAGATTTTGCTTATTAAATCTAGTCCAAACATGAAGTTTAAATAAAGTTCTTAAAAATATTGCTAATAAATGCTTACTATAGCGGTTCCCATTCAGATGCAGTACAACATCATATCGCAAGGTGTAGGGGCACGGCAGTGCCGTGCCCTTACAGCCCACATTCCGCACCCTAACGGTTAATGCCCTATGGCTTTTTCACAGCTTCAATTTTTGCTTCTAGCTTCACCGTTTTCACACCTTGAACTTCCTTAGCCAAGGTTTCAGCTTTTTTGAGTTCTTCTACAGAAGCCGCTGTGCCTTTGAGAATAATTTCAGCCTCTTTGTTTTCAACTTGTAACTTATTCCCTGGTAAGCCTTGATTCAACTTTTTACTAACTTCAGTTTTTAAATCAATTTCAGCTTTTGTTCCTGCGGTTTTTAGGGAATCGGTTTTAACTTTAGTGTCTGTAGTCAGTGGTGGAACAATGGTTGGTTGTGCTGGAACTTTAAGAATTTTATCAACACTTGGATTTGTTTCGGAAGCCGGTGTTGCTGGTGCTTGAGACGCTTCATTGGTAGTGCTAGGAGTTTCGGAACCAGTTTTAGTAGCGTCTTGGCAACCAACAGCACCAAATACCAGAATGCCACTAACTAGAAATGGAATTAGTTTTTTCATTATTTATCTCCGAATTCAGTACTTGAAGCGATTAATTAAGCTGTGTGTCGTGATGAGGAGCAAATGTTAAAAATTTGTCACCTGTCATTTTTCCTTTGCCAATGACTAATGACTTAATATTTTGCAGCCAGTTTTGACAAAAACCAATTCAATTTTCCGGCGCTGCTAATCAGGATAACTTTCATACAGCGTGTAGCTCTCTGTCAATTTAACGTAGATGCTGATTAGCTCTTTCAATGGTAGACTATGCCACCCCACAGTGGTGATTCGATGTTATCAGATTTGAGCAAATTTGGCGATGTTTACAACAACCTTGCTTCTGTAACTCCAAATCTCAGCATTTTTGCAATTCTTTGCCAGCAAAATTACCAACAAAATGCTACTTTAAAAAACTATGGCGATTTTGATTTGAATGAGATACATGGTAGGGGCGCATAGCAGTGCTACCCTACGAATTGTCTGTAATCCACGCCCAAAATACCAGGAAATATTAGCCAATGCCCTACCTTACTTCCGCCCGCGAAATTCGCCCCATTGTCGCTGAATATACTCATGCTAAAACGCTGTGGATAGATACAGAAGTGGCTGACTATAAAAGCCGTAATCCCAGGCTGTCGCTGATTCAGGTGTTGGATAATCCTCATGATATGAGTGGCGATCGCGTTTATCTTTTAGATGTGTTAGATCAGCCTGATATTATAGCTGAATTTATTGAAGAAATCATGTTAAATTCTACTATTGAAAAAGTTTTTCATAATGCCAGTTACGATCTAAAACTTCTCGGTAGTAAGAAAGCCAAAAATATTACTTGCACTTTAGAAATTGCCAAGAAAATTCCCTATTATCTCTTGCCATTACCAAATTATCAACTCAAAACTTTAGCTACTGCACTTTGTAGTTTTAACAATATCGACAAACAAGAACAACAAAGCGATTGGGGAAAACGTCCCCTCACTGAAGAACAAATAGAGTATGCTTACCTAGATTGTATTTATCTGGCTCAAATCCACTCGAATTTATTAGAATTACAAACTCAAACTAACCCAGACCCCACAACGGAAGATTTAAGAATACTCAGTGCTAGATACTCGCAACTTGAGCAGCAATGTAAGTTATTAAATTCCGAATTTGAGCATTTACAAGAACGGATTAAAAAAGCTATGCAAGCCCAAAATATATCTGAAACTGCTGATTACAAGCTGAGTAGTTATGAGCGTACCACAATCAAAACTATGTTTACAGAACTCGCAAATTTAGCACAAACCCAAGGTATTAATTTAGATTTTCCCATTACACTAACTCAGAAACTTCAAAAGGATTTGGGGCAAAATCTAGAACAATTGTCTGTAGATATTGATAAAAGCACCGCTTGGCGGTTAAGTGCTAAAACTCAAGATACTGAAACGGAGAATGATTAAGAGACGCGATAAATCAATGATTAAGAGAGACGCGATAAATCGCCGTCTCTACAAAGTTGCAACAAAATTTGTAGGTTGGGTTGAGGAACGAAACCCAACACTCCTATCAATGTTGGGTTTCGCGTTGCTCAACCCAACCTACGTCTACATCTGAATACCCCACTAAAAAGATTGCTGAATTCTGAATTCTGAATTCTTATTCAATGATATTCAAATATTCTCAATTTGAAAGTCTCGTGGATTTTTCAAAATAAAAATTTTATTTCTTTTAACTAAATCACCCGTACATCTTACAGGTAAGCGTTCTTGATAAGACTTTATTGCCAAAATATAATCATAACCGATAAGTTTAGTTTTGATTTTGCGTAATTTATCAAATAGTGTACAAACAATGGTAACTTCACCACTTAATTGATTTGTGTTAGGAGTTGCAAGTTGCGTGACAAAGCCTTGAATTTTGAGATGAGGATAATTTCTAATAAATTCACTTAATATTTCGAGGTAAGAAAAATCTTCTGAGTCTGCTATTGTTTCAATAAGTTCACGAATTCTCGGAAGATAATCACCCAAATCTTTTCTGCTTGGTAGTAAGATTTCAAATTTTCCTTCTTCTGCTTTCTTGTGCCAGATTGTCGCATTATCAAGAAATGGTCGTTTTTCCTGCCAACCGTGAGATTGCAAATACTCTCTGAGTTGTTGTGGTTCTATATTTTTGATAATTTCCGCATCTTGCACTGTAACTTTCATGGTTGTACTCCTTGACCGATACCTTGCATAATTGACTCAAGAGAAGCGACTGTAAATTGATTATTTCTTGGTATGGTGACAGTTACAGTCGATATATTTTGTGTTTCTGGCATGAATCGCAGCGATAACCAATAGCTACAATACCTCATACAAAGTTCTTGTTCTGATTGTTGCACCCACTCGCCTAAGTTATCGGGAAGTAAAACTACAATTAAGATTCTAGGAACGGCAAAGTCAACCATTCGTAAATCATTGTAGTTTTTCAGTTTGAGAGGGTAGCGGATAGCGTTATCGTTGAGGACATCCCTTGATGTTGATTTTAGCTGTAATTCCAAGCGAGGCGCACGGATGCGTCCCATAATACCTGTAGCTGCAATTCCCCAGTCTACGCTATCGTCGTCTACGGCTGGCTTGTAGAGAGAATAACCTGCAACACTGGTGATGGCTTGGAGATATGCGTTGCTAAATTGTTCTTTCTGTTGGTTGATGTCCACTAAGAATTGAGTTTATTTTTGATGAGATTTTGAGTTTACATTGCCTTTGCTGCTATTTTATGCACGATCGCAGCGTTAGCAGAGTGATTAAATTGACAAGGGCACAGGACTTGATGATTTTAAATTTTGGCTGAAAGGATTTGTTTCGCCCAATAGAAACGGCGCATGTAGCTTGCTTCTTTGCAAGAGTAGCGAAATAATTTTTAATCTAAAATGTAAAATCTAAAATTGGCACGGTCAATTAACAAAATTTTTTGAAAGCTGTATCAAAAGTTAGAATAATTATTCTGCTAAAGAATTAAAATCTAGATTTTGGGACTAATTTATTTCAGATGTTCTCAAGAAAGAATGAAGGCGTCAGGCACCAGATTTTTTTGTTGTGACTTCTGACTTCTGAATTCTGAATTCTGAATTCTTTAAGGCAGTTTATCTTAACTTATGATACGGCGTTTATTTAGGCAAAAACTAACAAAGGTAAATAAAGTATTTACCATAGCTATTTTTACTACATTGACAGCAATTAGTATTGTTTCTTGCAGTAGAAATGACAATGTATTGGTGACAGAAGTCGGAGTTAGTCCCCCTACCCGTCGTTCAGCTATCAGAAATAAAGCTGAGGCATTCTATGTTCAGGGAAAAAATCAGCATGTCAACGGCGATTTGCAAGCAGCGATCGCTTCCTATGGAAAAGCAATTAATGAAAATTCCCAATATGTCGCTGCTTACAACGGCCGGGGGTTAGCTTACTTTGATTTGGGAGACAAGGAAAAAGCGATCGCAGATTATAATCAAGCGCTGCGTATCAATCCTAACAATGCCGAAGCCTACAATAACCGAGGAAATGCCCGCGCCTCACTGGGAAATAACCGAGAAGCAATTAAAGATTACACTGAAGCGATTCGCCTCAATCCCAACTATGCCGAAGCTTACAATAACCGGGGTAATGCCCGCGCGTCATTAGGAGAACAAAACAGGGGGCTAGATGATTTTGACCAAGCCATCACCCTTAACCCCAAATATGCCATCGCCTACAATAACCGGGGAAATGCCCGTACTGCCAATGGAGATCCCCAGGGAGCGATCGCAGATTACAATGAAGCGATTCGCCTCAATCCTAACTTTGCCCCTGCGTACAATAACCGCGGAAATGCCCGCGCCAAAAATGGAGACAAGGAGGGCGCACTTAAGGACTTGGAACAAGCAGCAAACATCTTTCAAACTCAAGGTAACAATGATTTATACCAACAAGTGACGAAAAATATCAAAGAACTTGGGCAGTAGGGATTGGGGATTGGGGATTGGGGACTGGGGAGATAGTGGGAATAATCAATGCCCTATGCCCTATGCCCCATGCCCTATCCTCTAGTTGACAAAATCACATTCCAGAACCAATGTGAATGCGATCCTCAACTTCCGCAAATTTTTCCTGTGCTTGCTGCTCAGTACTCAATAGTGAAACAACGATCGCCACAATAAATGCTAGGGGAATAGTAACTAATCCCGGATTTTTCAGCGGGAAGGGCGCCGAAGCGTGCTTGAGAATTGTTACCTGAATAGTAGGTGACAAATAAATCAGCACTAACGATGAGAAAGTACCTACTAACATACTCGCAACCGCCCCGTTAGTGGTGAAGCGTCGCCAAAGCATTGATAGGAGCAATGCTGGGAAGTTGGCACTAGCAGCGATCGCAAATGCTAAACCTACCATATAAGCCACATTTTGTCCTTTAAACAAGATGCCCAGGAATATAGCCACTAACCCCAAAAGCATTGTCGCACCACGAGCCACCTTCAGCTGTTCTGACTCGTCAGCATGACCTGAGCGCACCACGTTCACCCACAAATCGTGGGACAATGCAGCTGCACCTGAAAGTGTCAACCCAGCAACAACCGCCAAAATTGTCGCAAAGGAAACAGCGGCAATAAAGCCTAAGAAAGCATCACCACCGAGAAATTCTGCTAACATCGGTGCAGCCATATTACCACCAGTACCAATTTGCTTGATGGCATCTTGACCTACTAGCACCATCGCCCCAAAGCCCAGAATGAAGGTTAGGAGATAAAAAGCGCCAATAATAGCTGTGGCATAAGTAACAGAGAGGCGTGCTGCTTTGGCGTCAGGTACTGTATAAAAACGCATCAAGATGTGCGGTAGTCCAGCAGTGCCGAACATCAACGACATCCCCAAGGAAATAGCATCGAAGGGGTCAGAAACTTGTTTTCCGGGAGCTAATACACCTGTGTACTTATCTGCCGCAGCGGCAAAAAGAGCCATTGGGTTAAAGCCAAATCGTGCCAGTACCAAGATAGCTAGCAAGATAGTTCCGCCAAGCAACAGAACTGCTTTGATAATTTGTACCCAAGTGGTGGCAATCATGCCGCCAAAAATCACATAAGCCATCATCACACAACCGACGATGACCACAGCTAATTCATAATCAAAGCCAAACAGCAGTTTGATTAGCTCCCCAGCACCTACCATCTGGGCAATTAAGTAGAAGCTAATCACTGCCAACGTTCCAATGGCAGATGCTATGCGTACAGGTTTTTGTTGTAAGCGATAAGCTACCACATCAGCAAAAGTATATTTGCCTAAGTTACGTAGTGGTTCTGCAATCAAAAACATAACAATCGGCCAGCCCACCAGGAAGCCAATAGAATAAATTAAGCCATCAAAGCCGTTGAGTGCCACCAGCCCAGCGATACCTAAAAAGCTAGCTGCACTCATGAAGTCTCCTGCTAGGGCTAGCCCATTTTGGAAACCGCTGATTTTACCGCCAGCTGTGTAAAAGTGTGCGGTACTTTTGGTGAGCTTTGCCGCCCAATAGGTAATGCCTAAAGAACTTATAACAAACAGAAAAAAGAAAGCGATCGCCAACGGGTTAAAGTGGCCAAGTCTGGAAATATCCGCTATCGCCAGTGGCACACCGCCCCAAAACACAATATTATTCATGCTTATTTGGGTTTGATATTTTGGATTTTGGACTAGAAATTGCTAATAACTAATTCACTTGCGTGTCAGTTTTGCGATTTGGTCATCGTAACTGCTATTTGCCCAACGCACGTAGATAAAAATTAATACCCATGCTGAGACAATTACCAGCGCCCCTAGTAAAATTCCCAGACTCAGACCTGGAGCTACTAATGAACCCAACAGGGGCTTATTGAACGCGATTAACAGGATAAAACCAAAGTAAATAAACATCATGGCCCCACTCAGAATCAGGGATACCCGCCAACGTTCAGCCGCGAGAGCCTGGAGAGCCTTTGTGCGATCGTTCATGTCTTCCTTTAGGTTGAGAAGATTAGGTCAGATTGTCTCATTGAAGTTGATTTCTGCGTAATTTTCTTAAAGATTATTAGTAAATCTATTGCTATCTCAAGTAATAAAATTAACTTTATTAAGTAATATACAAAATAGAAAGACAATAGTGACACTGTTTTAATATGCGTAAAACTACAGTTGCTATTAGATATAAATAAAGCTGAAATATCGATGATTTGTTACCCAGTTCCTGACTCAGCAGTAGCTTATTCTATTGAAATAGCCAAATAACGGCTAAAAATATCAAGTTTTGATATACAAAAAAATTAAACTTAATCCGTATTTATTGGTAGGTTTTTTACCTTTAAAGTGCGATCAAAAATTTTTATCAGCTATACAATCAATTAAAATCATTTGCTTTATTGAAGTTTTCTTTATAAGAAATACCAAAAAATACCGGAGTTAATTACGTAAACAAACAGTAATATTTATATCATCACCTTGCTAATATACAGATGGGGCACTAAAAAACATAGTAAATTATGATACTGAAACTGTCTGACTCAGTTTTCATTTGCGTTGCAGTTGGCATAGATGAAAACTTTATTATTTTAGTGAGAAAAAGCTGACTTTCGCAAGGCCTCTGGCTAGATCAACTAATCGAAAGTACCTTAAGTTTCGCAAAAATATTTGGGAAAGAATGCGAAAAGCATCAATCTCAGCTTGTAGATCAGTTTATATCTACAAAAGTGAGATGCACCCTTTAACTTAGCCCTCAAAAAGCCCGAATTTCAGCTTCTACCGTACCACTAAGCAGAATATATGTTTATTGAAACACTATTCACAGAGCCGATTTATTTTTTCAGAATCATTATAATTGTCATATTTTCCATCACTTTGCACGAACTTGCTCACGGCTGGGCTGCTATGAGTCAGGGAGATAACACTCCACAAAAAACTGGTCATCTCACCCTTAATCCTGTAGTTCACATGGGCAAAGAATCAATCATCTTTCTCTGTCTCATGGGTATAGCCTGGGGACAAATGCCCGTCAACCCTTCTAAATTCCGCTCTCCCAAGCTAGGCAATATTTTGGTATCCGCAGCTGGGCCATTATCAAATCTGACTTTAGGCATTCTATTTATTGCAGTGCTTAAACTTCTTGCTAACTTGAGTCTTCCAGGACTATTCAGTGTCGAATTTCTTTACCTAGCGGCTCGAATCAATTTGATTTTATTTCTGTTTAATCTCTTGCCAATTCCACCACTTGATGGCTTTCATGTCTTCAGTGAAATTTTCCCTAAATTAAAGGCATTAGAAAATACCCAATTCGGACTCTTTGCAATGATGCTTCTATTTATAATTCCCGAATTTGGGACGGGACTTAGTACCATTGCTGATTTAGTTATCCGCTCAGCACTTGGGGTAGAGTCATTAAGTTTTTAGCCCAATACTTGAAAGCCACAGAACCCCGATTTCTTTGAGAAGTCGGGGTTCTTGTTATTTACGAATGATTTAGGATAGCCAAGTTTTTGCTGTAATATTCAGTTTTTGCATAGATGCTGATAATACTATCACAAACTGCAAAAAAAGTACCTTGCTGCTCATTTTTAGAAAATTGCAAATTTGGATATTTGGTAGCAGCTTCTTGGGCAGTCATGGCTTTTGCTTGCATTTCTTCTGGCAATACTCCAGTACAACCAATATAAAATACCAAGGGAGAAATCTTGTCTTGGTAAATTTTTTCTGCATATTGCTCTAACTTGGCATTTGCAACGGTTAATGCTGTAACCATTTCTTCTTTATTGATTTGCTTGCCAGCTTGTTTATCCTGCAATAACTGTGCCAAACTATCAACACCAACTTTCGTGAGAATATCCAGAACTACGCCATTTTGCTCAAGCCCAAGAAAATCATCAAAAATTGGTTTCATCAACTCGTCAACTTTTGTAATCTTCGTGCGTGATGACAGTAGCCTCTCCCTAACAGCAAGATTCTGATGAAATGCCATTTCAAAACTCGCCTTGGTGATAATTTCTCCAGTATCTTTATCATAAAGACGATACATTCTGTTGAGAAATTTGTTAGCAGAAGGTAACTTGCTAAAGTTGAGAATATCTTGACTGCCAATATCAATTTTATAGCTCAATCTTGATTCCAGAGTACCATTAACTAGAGCTTCATGGATGTCTGCATATTCATTAGTTGTTGGAAAGTTGATGTAAATATTCTTGGATAAATAGTGCTTTTTAAATTCATCTACTTGTTCTGGTACAAATACATCTGACTCCTTTTTCAAATGAGCAGAAATAATACTAATAAGTACTTTAATTTCTGCGAGTTGATTGAATAGTCCATCAATGCTGCTGTAATGACTATCAGCAGCTACAAGCGGCAAGTTATCTAGCTGGATGGTATATTCAGCACGAAAGTCAAAATCTTTGGCATCCAACACGCCTTTTTCTTTAAGCAAGTCAAAAGCTTTTTTACTACTAATTTTGACTTGTAAGGATTTGACGTTGATTTTGCCGTCACTGACAATGGTGTAATTGTTAAAGCTATTGAGGTCATTAACTAGCAAACCTGCTACTTCAAGAGTGGGGGTTTGATCTGCTAATTTAGCAAGTTTGACTTTGCGTTTAATCAGCATGTTGATGGTAGCGGTATTGCGATTAAAGTGAAATTCGCCCATACCAACATACTCAGCATTGTCTATATTTTCTGTTTGCAACCAAGGCTGGAGCAGTTCTCCGTTTTCATCTCTCACACCTTTTACACGCTTGATACTTGTTCTTTGATAATGTTCTTGCAGGTGCTTGATGTTAACAATTATATGATTGCGATATTGTGCAAAAATTTCGATGAGTTCTACAAGAGTTGTTTTATTAGTTGTCATATTTCCACCTTCTATATAAAGGTCAAGAAGCTGCTGAACCGTGGAAAATTGAAAAGTATGAAAATTTCACGCAGAGACGCAGAGTCGCAGAGAGAAAGATTGAGTTTTCTCTCTTTTGTAAAAGAGTTTGAAAATATTTATGCTGGAATTTAGCAATGGCGGGTATTCATATTTATATAGTACACTTGTATTATATAAATGTCAAGTTGGGTAGGTCTAGGCCATCGTAGACATTGCCCTGCTTAGGCTCCGGGTTTGAAATAATCGAAGAGGCGATCGCCTGAATCAGCGCGAATCAATGCTACAACTACATCTGGTAACGCAGCTAAACTGGGGTAAACTAAGTAGCGCGCTTCCCAACGGGGGTGGAACTTCTCTTTGTAGGCGTGTAATCCCTGGAAGTTATAGAAGCGATTTAAATGCTCGTAAAGATAGTGCAATACTTTTTCTAAACGCCGTGATTCTGGATTATCTCCAACTCCAGCCAAAGCAGAAAGACCGAAATTAAAGCTATCGTAACCATATTCTTTAAAATGCTGGAGCATGGAAATAAATAAAAAGTCCATTATGCCATTTTCAATAGATGCTCGGTGTCGCATCATATCAATAGTTGCTTCATTGAGTTGATACTCTGTGATAATATTAGCAAAGGCGCTGATCTGACCTTCGGGACTATGCACCACAACAAGCTCGCACTCTCGCAGATATGCTTCATCATACCAACCTAAAGAAAAGTGTTTTTCTGAACCTTCTACCATCTTTAGCCATTCATCACTCACAGGTTTGAGTAAGTGCAATAAATCATTGTCAATTGGTGGTTGATAAAAGTTAATTCGGTATCCTAATTTTGTTAAACGATTGATTGATGGTCTAAAGTTTTTACCAGCTTTACCTTGTAATGTAAAATTTTTCAAATCAACGATCGCTTCTTCTCCAATCTTGAGTACCTGAAACCCTAACGATTTGTAAAGTTCAACATCATCCGGTAAAGTTTGGTAAAAGGCAGGATACCAATCATTGCGTTGACAAAACTGCCAGAAAGCAACAATTGTCTCCTTGCGGTCTTCAATCGGTCCTATGGGATCTCCTAAGGCGATCGCACCTCGTCCTTTGGGAACATAAGCAATTACACTCTTACCAGCGGGACTGAAATAATAACTTTTATCATTTAAAAGTGTCAAAGCTGCTAAAGAAGAACATCCATATTGCTCGACAATTTCTTTAGCTTTTTGTCGCTCATTTGAAGTTACTAAATTACGCCACAACACAGGTTGCAACAGCATGAACACAGCATATGTAATAGTAACTGCTGCAATAATATAGATAGAATTAGCAAAAAAATCTCCAAATCGACTCTTTGGTTGCAGTCCCCAATTATCCTCAGTGAAGAACATTGCTAAAGTCTGAAGTACAGCTTCACGCCAATTAAAGTTTTCAGAAAATTTACCGTCTAACAAGTAAAATCCAATAGTTCCGTATGCCAAGGTAAATAATAAAGCTCCGATAAGTACTCGCACTCCCTGTGCAATGGAAGGACGGTCTGATTGCGCTGTAAAAATATGGCGCATCAGAATTAATTGCATTAGCAAAACTCCAGATAAGAGACTTTCTTCATAGTCGAATCCCTTCAGCAAGTGGCTAAAAATGGAAATTACTAAGAAACCAATAGTAAGTAACCAAGCTATTTTTTTTCGGCGTAATAAATTAGTAGCAAGCGTGAGTAAAACAAACCCAGTTAGCGCTGCAAAAATATGACCGCTAGCACGAATTTCAAATGGTAAAAATTCTTTTAACCAGTGATTTCGCCCGTATAAGTTAGGTGTCACCGCTGATAACAAATTTACTACTCCGACTAAAGCAGTAAGGAACGCCGCACTCCAAAGTCCAATTTTAGTTTTTAAATTATTTGTCATTTTTGATTTATCATTGGTCATTGGTCATTGGTCATTAATTTTGGTGTTAGAGGATGTTTGAAAAGTCATGATTGATGTATCAAATATTTTTTACCCCACCCTAACCCTCCCCGTATGTATTGGGGAGGGAACTGGATTTTTCTTGTTTCCCCCCTTTACAAGGGGGGATTAAGGGGCGTAACAACGCAATTAAAATCATAGCCAATCTCTTTTCAAAGAACCTCTTAAAACTCCTAACTCTTAACTCCAAACTTTTGAAACTGTTCTCCTACATAGGAGAGGGAATCTTTGAGATGTTTGTGGAAGTAGTTCCAGCCGATATTGGCACCAGATAAACCATGACCGCCAGGAAAAGCATAAAATACATGAACAATGCCTAACTTATTTAAGGTTTCGTTGAAGGCTTTGGTGGAAGCTAGTAAATTAATATCGTTCAGACCTGCATCTAGGTAAACACGCAATTGTTTTCTATCTTCAGGTGATAGCTGTTGCACAATTTGTTGAGGACTATTTTGTGAACCGCTGCTATCAGTAAAGTAACCGCTATGGCTAAACAGAATATGGAAGTTGTTGAGATAGCGTAACCCGATATTAAAAGCTCCCCATCCCCCAGAAGATAGACCTCCCAACGCCCAAAATTCTGGTTGTTGTAAAGTGCGGTAGCGTGACTTGACAACTTGCACTAATTCCGAACCAATTAAAGTCGCGACTTTGCCATTCGGCCCATCAAAATAATCAGGATCGTACAAAGGACTAGAACCGCGATTATCATTACCATCAGGTGTAATTACAATGGATGGTGGTAATTTTTTATTTTGATAAAGTTCATGCAACACATCTAAAACTGCATATTTATCAGCAAAAGCGCGAGCATTATCATGTCCTCCATGTAGTAAGAATATCACGGGGTAGCGCTTTTGCTGGTTTTTGTTATAGTCAGGAGGTAAAATCACGCCATAGTTGCGGATTGCACCCATCGCTTGGGAGTTGAAGCTTGCTAATTGAAACTTTAGCCCAGTATTTACTTGTTTTTGGGGTGGGTCTAGTTGTGGCGCACCTAAGATAAATACATAATAATAACCAGCGGTGGTGAGGAGTGCGATCGCTCCTACTAAGCTCATGAAAAATTTAGAAATCTTCATATATTTTTAGGGGTAAAAAATTCACCTCCATTAGAATTTCATATACTTAATCTGCTGCAATTTTCCAGCAGAGTTTTCTCCATTCAAGTTTGACGATCAAGCTTTTTGCAAAATTACAGCAGATTTCAAGTTGGTGAAATACACAATCTAAGTCTCCAACCCTTGCTTAAAGACTATTTTTATTCAGAATTCTGACTTCTGCTGGATGTTATTTTTTGAGATTAAAACTTTGACGATCGGTCTTATGTGCTATCTCCGCTATTTTGAATTGTTCACCCACAAATGTCAAAGAATCGGCTAAATGTTCCCGCCAATATTGCCAAGTATGACTGCCGGGAAACTGACGAAATAGATAATAAATTTTTAGTTTATTCAGAACTTTAGTAAAATGTTCGGCTTCATGGATTTCTTCAGTATCCGATCTACCAGAATCGAGGTAGATTCTCAACCGTTTTTGGGCTTGTAGGGGAATAGTTTTAATATAAATTATTGGGCTATTTGTTGGCCCGCTTTTATCTTGAAAATAACCACTATGACTAAATAAAAT
This sequence comes from Nostoc sp. FACHB-973, assembly GCF_014698115.1. Classification (GTDB taxonomy): domain Bacteria; phylum Cyanobacteriota; class Cyanobacteriia; order Cyanobacteriales; family Nostocaceae; genus Nostoc; species Nostoc muscorum. The sequence goes on along the minus strand of NZ_JACJSJ010000012.1, from coordinate 12,911 downwards.
TGAAAAACGATCCAAATTGTGTAATCCCACATTAACCGCACCCCAGCCGCCAGAAGATAAACCACCTATTGCCCAAAAATCTGGATTTTTTAGTGTACGATAACGGCTTTGTACAACTTTTACTAATTCATCCCCCACGGCTGTGGAGACATTACCGTTAGGACCATCGATATATTCAGGGTCACGGTAAGGACTAGAGCCGCGTTTATCATTCCCATCTGGTGTAATAATGATGCTGGGCGGCAACTTACCTGTAATATAAAGTTGTTTGAGAGTTTTGAGAGCTTGTCCCTTATCTTGACTAAACCAAGCAGTGGGATCGCCATGACCACCGTGAAGAAGAAAGATTACAGGATAGCTTCCTTTTAGGTTTTGCTCATAACCAGGGGGTAAAGAAACGCCGTAGGTACGACTTGCACCCATAACTTGACTATTGTAAGTTTCAATCTTATAGCTGAGGGTAGTAGCCAAGTCGCTAGCATTAGACTGGGATGGAAGAGGGGAAGGTGTTATTTGTAAGTCCTGCTGTTGCGGTGGTTTTGCGACGACACTTTGGGAGAAATGACAGCCAACTAGGGTGAATACTGAAATTAGCAAGAAAATTTTCGATTTTTTGTAGTTCATCTTTAAAGGGCATTGGTCAGTTGATCCTAGCAATCAAAAGTTTACGCAAGTAATTTGTCAATGCTGTGTCAAGACGATGGAAACTTTACGACTGGTTGTAAATTAAAAATTAATACAGTTCAGATAAACCCAAAACCTTCATGTAGAGACGCGATAAATCGCGTCTTCTCTAGACCAATTATCTACACAAATAACCCTTAACCGAACCGTATTGAGTTAAAAGTCGAGAATGAGGATAAGTTTCTTCGCAATGGTAAAAAAGCTGCGACTTAATTTGAGTTCTTTTTTTGGCTTGTTGCTGCTGGCGCTTTCTTTGTGGGCGATCGCTCACGAATTGCATGAGTATAATTATCGTGATATCCTCAACTCTCTAGCAGCAATTCCCAAAAGTCGCTTAAGCTGGGCAATTTGGCTGACAGCTTTGGGATATTTAGTGATGATTGGCTATGATATTTTGGGTTTTAACTACATTAATCGTTCCCTAAACTGGAACAAGATAGCTTTTACTAACTTTATTAGCTCTACATTTAGCAATACGATAGGTTTTGCTTTGCTGACTGGCAGTGCTATCCGTTATCGATTTTATGCTAATTGGGGAGTGTCAGCAGTGGCGATCGCTCAAGTTATTGCTTTTGCTAATTTCACCTTTTGGCTCGGAATGTTTGCCATTGCAGGATTAATATTTATTACCAACCCTTTGACAATTCCCTCACAACTACATTTGCCTTTTGCAACAGTACGTCCCATCGGTGTAATTTTTCTGTTGTTGATTGCTATATATTTGTTGGGAAGTATTTTAATTAAACAACCATTAATTATTGGTCAGCAAGAATTTCGCTTTCCTTCCTTACCAATATCCTTAGCTCAAATTGCCATTTCTAGCCTTGATTGGATTCTGGCTGCTGCGGTTCTTTTTGCGATACTTCCTAATAATACACCTTTGTCTTATCTCGACTTTTTAGGAATTTATTTACTAGCGATGTTTGCAGGTGTAGTTAGTAATGTTCCTGGTGGTTTGGGTGTCTTTGAAACTGTGGTGTTGCTGTTTCTCTCATCAAAAATTTCAGCAGCAGCAGTTTTGGGTTCACTGTTAGCTTATCGCGGGATATACTACTTTTTACCTTTGTTGATTGCAGCAGGTTTGCTGGGAATATATGAAATTAAATTTAGAGCGGGGAATCTGAAAAACTCTAAAAATTAATGTGAGATAAGATTTCCGACTTATCTAGGACGTGAATTTAAGACTACATTTCTGTCAATTACAGCGTTTTTCATCTATTTGAACCACAATCCCCGGTAGGGTAGCACAGCGGTGCTACCCTACAACGTGGTCTATTTACCTGAAAATTGCTGTAAGTAAAATCGAGAACTGTTGTTAATTTGATATACGGTATCGTTCAGCAATATCTTCACAAACTGCGGTGTACAATCATAAGTTTTGCTGAGGTGATGGCCAATTGAATTTCATCAAAATAGTGGCAGTTAGTTACAAATTTTGATTGAGATTTATATAAATCATCATCAAAATTAAATTTTAATTATTGAAGAGAGAAAAATGAAAAACAAACTATTGTTTGGTGTCATCTTTATGGCAACTTGGGTAGGAGCATTAATTCCCAGTGCTTTTGCTGCTTCACCCTGTTCTGTGGGACAAAAAGCAGAGGTTCTTTGGAAAGGTACATGGTATCCAGCAACAGTATTAGATGTTGATGATAGCAAGTGTTATATTACCTACGAAGGTTATGATAGTTCTTGGGATGAGTGGGTTGGAACTTCACGTTTTCGGGCATCGTTTGAAGTTGGTGATGCAGTGAGAATTCTCTGGAAAGGGAAATGGTATCAAGGGCGAATTTTAGATGTTAGTGAGAATCTTTATAAAATTACTTACGATGGTTATGATAGCTCTTGGGATGAGTGGGTTGAACCTTCCAGGGTAAGCAGATAGGGAATATTTTACTTTTATTAAGTTGGGAGGGACGATTTCACCTGTGGAAGTCGTCCCTTAAATTGTTTATAATTTCTTCTGTTATTTGTTCTTTATTACTTGTTTAGAGGCTGTTAGACTGAGAACCATAAGTAAAATTTCGTAGATTTTGGCAAACTTATGGAGCCAGTATCACTGACAGCAGCTGCGATCGCAACCTTAGTCATCACCAAGGCTTTTGAAAAAACTGGTGAAATCATCGGCGAAAAGGCTTGGGACGAAGGCGAAAAGTTATTCTTACTCCTGAAGCGCAAACAACCCAATACAGCAAGTGCCATTGAACTAGCTCAAACACAACCTCTAGATTATGGTCAAGCGCATCTAATCGAACAAGTAGAACAAGCGGCAAACAAAGACCCGGAAATTGCTCAAGCTGTCGAGACGGTGGCGGATGCTGTGAAATCTCAACCCGCTATTATCCAGAATTTTACGAACACAGTTGATAAAAATTATGGCGGGAATGTCGGGAATGTTTCTAATGACAACCGAACCCAAAATTTTAACTTTTGACTACAGCCGCCTGAAGGGGAACGGGTAAAGTCAAATCCTTTTACTGAAATACCGCAAAATTTGCCCCTGAGTGGGGTGGTGGAATTTGTCGGGCGTGAAGAAGAATTGCAAAATCTCCACCAACTTTTGCAGGATAATAAACAAGTAGCAATAGCCGCTGTTGCTGGCATGGGTGGAATCGGTAAAACAGAACTCGCCCTGCAATATGCCATCCAACGCCGCGAAACATACAATGGTGGGCTTTGCTGGTTGCTACCAAAAACTGGCGATATAGGCATTCAAGTTGTGCAGTTTGCCAGAACGCAGCTTGACTTAAACCCGCCAGAGGATTTAACAGAAGATTTTAACCAAAAATTACTCGCCCAAGTGCAATATTGCTGGCGGCGTTGGCGTGGTGGTGATGTGTTGCTAGTGTTGGATGATGTCAGCGACTACGAGGAAGTTAAGCCTTACTTACAGTCGCTACCTTCTCGGTTTAAAGTGTTGATGACTACGCGCCAGAAGTTGGGACGTATCGCACAGTTATCTTTGGATGTGCTGCAACCAGAGGCGGCGCTGGAGTTATTAAAGTCTTTACTCAAAGAAACGCCGGGGCGAATTGAAAAAGAATTAGCTGTAGCAAATCAGTTGTGTGAGTGGCTAGGATATTTACCTTTGGGTGTGGAATTAGTGGGGCGATATTTGGCGAGGAAACAGGATTTATCCTTAGCAGAAATGTTGCGGCGGTTGAAGAACGAGCGATTAGATGAGCGTTCTCTTTCTAAATCTAAGTCGGAAGCCGACATGACAGCACAATGGGGTGTGCTAGCAGCCTTTGAGTTGAGTTGGAAGGAATTAGAAGATGACGATAAGCAACTGGCCTGTTTCCTAAGTTTCTTTGGTACCGCACCCATACCCTGGAAATTGGTAGAAGTGTGTTTACAAAAAAAAGATGCGAAAGATTTAGAGAAAATTAGAGACGATAGCCTGCTGAATCTGCATTTACTCCAGCGCAAAAGCCAGGGAATCTATCAATTACATGCACTGTTGAGAGAGTTTTTCCAATATAAGCTTACAGGTTTAAAACAGCCGGAGGAATTCAAGCGAAGTTTTTACAAAGGAATGGAGCAAATCTTGTGGTTCAGCTCTCTTCAAATCGAGGATAGATTACATTTGAACAGAAAACTACTACAGACAAAATTAGACCTTGTTCGTCGATGGTACTCTAATCAAACTGAAAAGCGCGATCGCCTAAACTAAAATTCATATTCGGTTAACTCAAAATAGCTGATTGCTTTCTCAAAATGACATTTTACTTTCTCAAAATGAGCTTTTACTTTCTCAAACCCCAGTTTGCTTTCTCATTTTGGTGTTTTCCGCAAGCAAAAGCAGCTTTTACTTTCTCAAACCCCAGTTTGCTTTCTCATTTTAGTGTTTTCCGCAAGCAAAAGCAGCTTTTACTTTCTCAAACCCCAGTTTGCTTTCTAATTTGAGTAATTCACGCATTCATTTTGGTATACCATTGAGCCGAAAGCTTGCAATTTCAGGTGAATGCTCAATTACTGGTAGAGAATGTCTCAGCTTTAACCCAAGTAAAATCCAGTCTTCCAGCGTTGAGCGTAATTCATCTTCACACCCGCGCAAAGTCGATGCAAAAGCTATCACTCCTTTGCAAACAGGAATTCTACCTGTAAATGTACCATCTTCTAACTTGTCATAAATTGCCTGGGCGATCGCTCTTATGTCGTTGTGAATGATAGAGAGCGATGTCTACAAAAAGCTCGCCTACGCCCAGCAGAAAGTTAGCTACGATAAATTATATAATTATCTTCGCAATCACAGAAATGTTAATTACATACACTGCAAAATATACAAAAACTGATAGCGGATATATGGGACAACTCATTGAGTGGCAAGAAGTTATCACTGAGGGAGAAACTATAGAAGAATGCAGGGCTATGTTACAAGATGCAACCAAAGAAATGATTCTTGCCTATCGTCAACAAAATAAGGAAATTCCTACAGGTGGTTCTTTGCTAGAACAAATTCCTATAGATGTTTGAGTGTGTCAGTCAAACGAAAAGAGTTAATTAAATATTTAGAAGCAAATGGCTTTTATTTATTAAGAGAAGGAGGAAATCATTCTATTTATACTAATGATATAAAAACTCTTCCTGTAAAAAGGCATCGTACTATTGATCGTATTACTGCTAACGAGATTTGCAAACAAGCAGGTTTATTACCTAATTTTTAGTTGCTTTGTTCTGGCGTAGGCGAGCTTGTGGTAGACATCGCTCTAGAAAAGAAGTGTAAATCAACTGGCGATCGCTATTCAAGACGCGATAAATCGCCGTCTCTTTCCTTAACCGAAACGTATTGAAATAAAATATACTTGCCATCAATAAATATTGCTCAAACCTTGAAGTGTCAAATATGATAGCTTCCCCCCAACAAAACTACCTTACCCCTGAAGAGTACCTGGAACTAGAGGAAGAAAACTCTGTCAAACATGAATACATCGACGGTTACATCTATGCAATGGTTGGGGCGCTTGACCCACATGTTACCATTGCTCTTAACCTTGCATCTCTCCTCCGTAATCATGTGCGCGGTTCTGGTTGTCGTGTTTACATCGCCGACATGAAAGCCCGAATTGAATCTCTGAATCGCTTTTATTATCCTGATGTCATGGTTACTTGCGATCTACGAGACCAAGAAACACCAGCTTATAAAAGATTTCCTTGTTTAATTGTGGAAGTTTTATCTAATTCTACCGAAGCCTTTGACCGGGGCGACAAGTTTGCCGATTATCAAACACTCGAAAGTCTGCAAGAGTATGTTTTAATTAATACAAAACGTCAGCGAGTCGAGTGTTTTCGCCGCAACGATGAGGGACTGTGGGTTTTGCAATCCTACACAGCAGAAGATAAATCATTTCGACTCAACAGCGTGGATTTTCAGGAAACAATGGCAGCACTTTACGAAGATGTCGTTTTTGAATAATCAACTTCTGCTCTAAATACTTGTAAACTAAATATCTATTAATACCTTCAACGCTTCCTAACCCGGCGGGGGCATTGAGCAAAACAGACACAATTGATTGACTAAAAGTTATGGCGCTCATAGTTCAGAAATTCGGTGGTACATCTGTCGGTTCAGTCGAACGCATTCAAGCTGTTGCAGTGCGCGTCTGCAAAACTGTCAAAGCTGGAAACTCTGTGGTTGTAGTGGTTTCGGCAATGGGCAAAACCACTGATGGACTCGTCAAACTAGCTAATGAGATTTCGCCAAATCCTAACCGCCGGGAAATGGATATGCTGCTTTCCACTGGCGAACAAGTCACCATTGCCTTACTCAGTATGGCGTTGCAGGAACTCGGACAACCAGCAATTTCCATGACTGGCGCTCAGGTAGGAATTGTTACTGAAGCCGAACACAGCCGCGCTCGGATTTTGCATATCGAAACTACTCGCTTAACTCGCCAATTGAAAGTAGGGAAAGTAGTCGTAGTAGCAGGTTTTCAAGGCATATCCAGCGCTGAAGAATTAGAAATTACAACTTTGGGGCGTGGTGGTTCTGACACTTCGGCAGTGGCACTGGCAGCAGCATTAGGAGCCAATTTTTGTGAAATTTATACAGATGTTCCAGGGATTTTAACTACAGACCCCCGCTTAGTTCCCGAAGCTCAGTTAATGGATGCCATCAGCTGCAATGAAATGCTAGAACTAGCTAGCTTGGGGGCAAAAGTTTTGCATCCGCGAGCTGTGGAAATTGCTCGTAACTACGGTGTTCCCCTTGTAGTCAGATCTAGCTGGACAGATGACCCAGGTACTTGGGTAACATCAGCTAAACCCCAAGGGCGATCGCTCATCAATCTAGAAATTGCCCGTCCAGTGGATGCTGTAGAATTTGATGCTGACCAAGCAAAGGTCGCTTTGTTGCGCGTACCCGATAAACCAGGTGTCGCAGGAAGGTTATTTAGCGAAATTGCCCGCCAAAAAGTAGATGTAGATTTGATTATTCAGTCAATTCACGAAGGTAATAGTAATGACATTGCCTTTACTGTGACCACACCGATTTTAAAACGAGCCGAAGCAGTAGCAGCAGCGATCGCCCCAGCCCTCAGGAATCCATCCAACCCCAAATCTGAGGAAGCCGAGGTAATGGTAGAACGCAACATTGCCAAAGTCAGCATCGCAGGCGCAGGTATGATTGGACGTCCCGGCGTAGCTGCGAAGATGTTCGCCACCCTAGCCGAAGCTAACGTGAATATTCAAATGATTTCCACCAGCGAAGTCAAAGTAAGTTGTGTAGTCGATGCCGCCGAATGCGATCGCGCCGTTACTGCACTTCGTAGCGCCTTTGAAATCGAAGCAGGGGAAGGAAAAAGAGATGAGGGAGATGAGGAAGCAAGGGGAGATGAGGAAGTAGTAAGAGACAAATTAATTCTCTTATCCCCCTCATCCCCCTCATCCCCCTCATCCCCCCATCACCCTCCCGTTCGCGGCGTCGCCCTGGACTTAAACCAAGCGCGTCTTGCTATTCGCCAATTACCAGATCGCCCAGGAATGGCGGCAAAGTTGTTTGGATTATTAGCGCAACACAACATCAGCGTTGATATGATTATTCAATCTCAGCGTTGTCGGGTAATTGATGGTGTTGCCCGACGGGATATTGCCTTTACAGTTTCCCAGATAGATGGAGAAAATGCAAAAGAACTGCTCACTCAAGTAGCAGCAGAATTAGGATGGGGTGAAGTTGTTTTAGATAGTGCGATCGCTAAAGTGAGTATTGTCGGTACAGGTATGGTAGGACAACCAGGCGTTGCCGCTAAAATGTTTGAAGCGTTAGCCCAACAACAAATCAATATTCAAATGATTGCCACTTCAGAAATCAAAATTAGCTGTGTCGTGGCACAAGATCAAGGTGTTAAAGCTTTACAAGCTATTCATAACGCCTTTGATCTGGCTGGTAGTGAGAAATTTGTTGTGCCAGCGTAATCAATCCCAAGTCTTCAACTGAAAATACAGCAGAATTCAGAATTCAGAATTCAGAATTCAGAATTCAGAAGTAATATCAAGTTCGCTTAGGGGCTTCCAAAAAATAAATTATCCCAAATTATTTGTACATTTGTAGGGGCGCACAGCTGTGCGCCCCTACGATGGGATATTTTTTTCATTGGAAGTTCCTTAATCGACGTTATATAAAACTTACTCAATTACCAATCAATCCGCTTTTTTTACAACGCCTATTTATTTTTGAGATGCCATTTTTCTATCATGGCTATTAGTTCCGAAATTTTGCGTTCGCCACGCCAAACTAAATCAAGCTTTTTAAGTTGTTCAAGGTTAATACCACCGTCTTCGTCAGTAATTCGATGATATTCTCTATCTCCCATTGCTGCTAATAAATCTTGAAAAATGATCAGTTCATCAAACTGAGGATTTTCCTCTGGATCGTTGAGGATTAACATTGCTCGTTCTTCAGGTAATCCTTGGAGAGTACTGACAAGAAATCGTGTGGGAAAGTCTGCATCCTGAAGTTGAGGATGACGCGACACTAACCCCGCCACTAGCACTCCCAGATAAGCTGCTGCTTGAGAGTTACTTAATACCTGCATCTGTTGGATGGCAATCTCAGTCAAATTGCTAAAAAATGCACACCCCAACTGCTGTTCAATAGCAATAACTCGATCTTCGACTAACAAGGGTTCTAACCGTGCTTCAAATAAAGCCTGACGTTTCTGTGGCACTTGGCACAGTAAAATTTGCTTGGCGCGATCGCCTATAATAAGTCTTCCATCACACCCAAAGCTAAAGTCTTTGCCCGGTTCTAAACCTTCCCTTAAAAGGATTTGAAAGACATTAGTTTGTGCTTTGTCCTGCATCTTTTCATATTGCTCTTGCCCAAGAAAAATTCGACAAAACCAACGGTGGCTATTAGAGTCGCATTCCACCATTACCTCGTTAACAATCAAATTAGTTAACTTTTCTGTTCCCAAAACTTTTTGGCAGTCTACAATCAAGCTAGTAACAGCAGCTACATCGCGGCGATTCAGCGCCTTGAGCAATTGATGCTTTGCAGTAGCTACTCGATCTTTGTTTTGACCAAATCTGTTGATTTTCAATCTTCTAGATGAGGTTATGGATCATTCAATTTGCTATCTTTTATCCCATTTCGGGATCGCGTGTCATGAGTGGGATTGCTGAAGAATACGGATCAAAATAACGCCTTAACGTATCCACTTTTTGTCCCAAGTCTCGTTTAATGCACAAACCCCACTTAAGTCTGGTAGTATATAGCCGTATAAAGTCAGTAAAATATTGCTGAAAAAGAAAAATATTAGTAGCAATATGTAGTATTAGGCAATTAATTCAGACTTTTACATGGGATTTTGCTATCATTATTTTTATTTTAAAAAGGGTTTCTATTTTTAAAATCACCAGTAATAACACGTACACCATAATCAAATAAAATATCAGACTATATTGATGAATAGTCATTTTCTGGATGGACGCTACCGAATACTAAAAGTTCTCAATGATGGGGAAAAGGCAAAAACCTATCTAGCGGAAGATGTTAATCTTACTGTCAATGAATTTGTAGTTAAGCAACTACATCTTCCAAGTAGCAATCCCCAAAGTTTAACAATCCTGCACCGCTTGTTTGCTAGTAAGGCAGCAACTTTAGAACAACTCGGACAAGAACACGAACAAATCCAGAAGCTAGTTGCTCATTTTGAAGAAAATGAAGAATTCTATATAGTCCAAGAATTCATACCGGGTAATCCTTTAACTGACGAAATTTTACCAGGACAACCTCTGAGGGAAGACCAAGTAATTAGTCTTTTATCAGAAATATTAGAAATTTTGGTAATTGTGCATACCCGTGGTGTGATTCATCAGGATATTAAACCAGCAAATATTATTCGTCGAGATTCAGATAAAAAGCTAGTTTTAGTTGACTTTAATACTATTAATGAAGCGTTCGGCAATTTTGATAATCTCGAATATACGCCTATAGAACAAGTTAATGGTAACCTAAAATACAATAGTGATATCTATGCTTTAGGTTTAGTTGCGATCGCTGCACTTCTTGGTTCACCAACAAACGAAATATCTCGTCTGCGGAATCAGAAAAATCGGCTAACGGGTGAAATCATTTGGGAAAATAAAAATTTAAAAATTAACCCGAAATTAGCAAAAATTATTAATAAAATGGTGCGCGTTGACTATCGCAAGCGGTATCAGTATGCAACTGAAGTTTTAGACGATTTAAAAAAGTTGACAAGTCTTGAACATGAACAGCAAAACCAGTATCAAAAAAAATTATTCTTAGTGATGACGGGGATAGCTGGTTGTGTCACACTTGGTGTTGTGGCGTGGTTTTTCCAATTACCAAAATTTGAAAGTAATCCTCAACAAAAATTATATCAAGAGGGAGTCAATAAATATGATGCAGGAAACTATGAAGGAGCAGTTACAGATTTTAATCAGCTGATTGAATTAGAACCGCAAAATGCTTTGGCTTATAATAAGCGAGGCGATGCTTATTATCGATTAGGAGACTATGAGCAAGCACAAGCAGACTCTAGTCAAGCAATTTTGCTCAATCCTCAAGATGCTAATGCCTATTATGACCGAGGATTTGCTTTGTATGAATTAGGCAAGTATAAAGAAGCGATCGCCGACTATACCGAAACGATTAAGTTAAATTCTCAGGATGCATACGCTTATTATGGCAGGGGATTAGCCCGCGTTCAACTGAAAGATCATAAAGGGGCACTCGGAGATTTTACCAAAGCGATCGCCATCAAACCTCAATATACCGAAGCCTACTTACAACGAGGTATTCTCCGCCGTCGCCTCAGACTCAGACAAGCAGCAATCCAAGATTTTGATACAATAATTAAGATTAATCCCAGTGATGCCAAAGCCTATTATCAAAGGGGTTTAACTCAAGTTATTAATAAGCAAAAAAATGCAGCAATTCAAGATTATTCGGATGCAATTAACATCAACCCCAAATATATAGAAGCTTATCTGAATCGTGGCGATCTTTACAGCGATTTAGGAAACAAAATAGAAGCTACTGAAGATTACAACAAAATTTTACAACTCGATCCAAAATTTATTGCTGCTTACATCCACAGAGGTATTCATCGCTTTTCTTTCGGAGATTATAAAGGCGCTATTCAAGATTATACCGAAGCACTAAAACTAGATCCTAATGATGCAGCGGCTTACAATAACCGTGGTAACGCCTATCTCGAATTGGGAAATAAGAAAGCTGCAAATCAGGATTATTCACAAGCGATCGCCATTGATGCTAAGAATGCCTTAGCCTATTATAATCGGGGGGTAATTCGCGCCAAACAGAAAAATAAACAAGGAGCGATCGCAGATTTCAAAAAAGCTGGAAAACTATTCCAACAGCAAGGCGAAAAAGATAGCTATCAAGACGCCCAAAGAGAAATTGCAAATTTGCAAAACAAGTCAGCAGCAGTAAAAACTACTCGTCCCAAATCTGGGAGAAGAGAAAAAAAAGGCAGTGGGGAGTAGGGAGTGGAAAATAGGACGTGGGGACACAAGGACACGGGGAAAGATTTGTTGCAAGTTGTCCCCTCATCTCAAGTTCGGATAATCACTAGATATCTTCCAAAAGTCCTAATATCAAGTTGGTTTAATTACTTATAATTCAAAATTCTCCGCGTAAGAGCGTCTCCGTGTCTTTGCGTCAGCCTTAATCACAAGACTGTGTATTCATGCTTTTGGCTCCTCAAATATAAATAAATTTTAATAACTTAATAGTTATGCAAGTATTAATAGTTAAATAATCTTAGGAGAAATAAAAACAGCTGAGGTCTGCATCGGCAATGGTACTTGCTGGATAGATTGATGCAGATCCTCCCTAAACCTAAAATAACAATCTTTTAACTCTGGTACTGGCAGGCATCCTGAGTGATGACTGCCTGAAAACCTTGCAGTTGAACATCAAGGAAGCAACAATGAGTAGCAATCTCGCCATCAAACTGCGCTCTGGAACTCAACAAGCCCACACATCAGCAGAAAACGTGGGATTTATGAAATGTTTTCTCAAAGGAGTTGTAGACAGAGACTGCTTCGCCAAATTCTTAAGCAACTTGTATTACATCTACAGCGAACTAGAAGCAGCCATAGAAAGCCATGTAGAGCATCCTGTGATTCGTGCGGTTTATTTTCCCGAACTTAATCGCCAAGTTTCCCTCGAAAAAGACATGATGTTCTATTATGGGAATAATTGGAGAGAGCAAGTCACCCCCTCATCTGCGGCCCAGACCTACATTGACCGCATTCGGGAAATTTCTGCTAATGAACCAGCCTTATTGCTAGGTCATGTCTACACTCGCTACATGGGCGACCTCTCAGGGGGTCAAATGCTACAAAAAGTTGCTCAATCAGCCCTCAAGCTTTCTGGCTATGAAGGCACTTCCTTCTACAATTTTGAGCAAATTCCTGATAAAAAGGCATTTAAAGATAAGTATCGTCAGGTATTAAATGAACTACCCATTGATGATGCTACAGCACAACGGATTGTTGCAGAAGCTAATAATGCCTTCGCGTTGAATTTACAGATGGCTCAGGAACTAGAAGGAAGTTTAATTAAAGCCCTCGGCCAAGCCCTGTTTAATAACCTGACTCGTTCCCAGAATTCAGGTAGCACCGAAATAACTGCGGCTAATTAATTTTGTTATTAGACATTGGGCATTGGGCATTGGTTATTTCTCCCCCTGCCTCCCCTGCCTCCCCCACTCCCTCATCTCCCTCATCTCCCA
>NZ_JACJSJ010000119.1 GCF_014698115.1 Nostoc sp. FACHB-973 | reverse complement strand
ACTCCCTCATGGCTTCTACCACAGCTTCTAGCGCCAATTTCAAAAACTATATCCTAGTCACCCTCGCCTATTGGGGCTTCACCATCACCGATGGCGCCCTGCGAATGCTGGTGCTGCTTTATTTCAACCAAATTGGCTATACCCCACTGCAAATCGCCTTTTTATTCCTGTTCTACGAAGTCTTCGGAATTATTACGAACTTTTTAGGCGGTTGGATTGGTTCTCAATTAGGACTAAAAGTTACCCTTTATACTGGCATCGGGCTACAAATTTTCTCTTTAGTCATGCTCTCATGGCTAAATCCTGATTGGGTACAGTGGTTTGCAGTCGTTTATGTGATGGTGGCACAGGCATTTTCTGGAATTGCCAAAGACTTAACGAAGATGAGTTCTAAAAGTGCTATTCGGTTGGTGGTGCCCCAGGATGCCCAGTCATCTTTGTTTAAGTGGGTGGCAGTACTGACAGGTTCTAAGAATGCTCTCAAAGGAGTTGGCTTCTTTGTTGGTAGCGCACTTTTGGCTTCGGTTGGGTTTGTCAATTCTCTGTGGATTATGGCAGGGGGACTGTTCTTGATTATGTTCACTGGGCTACTCCTGCCTAAAGGAATGGGCAAAATCAAGAAAAAAGTCAAGTTTAGCCAACTCTTTTCTAAGAGCCAAGAAATCAATATTCTCTCAGCTGCCCGATTCTTTTTATTTGGTTCCAGGGATGTCTGGTTTGTTGTGGCATTACCAGTATTTTTACGTGAAATTTTGGGTTGGTCTTTTTATCAGGTTGGTGGATTCTTGGCTTGTTGGGTGATAGGTTACGGTCTTGTTCAGTTCTTGGCGCCAACACTGATTCAGCGATTTGGTTCTGGTCGTCCACCGCAATCAAAAACCATCCAATTCTGGACATTTACCCTAACTGTAGTTCCAGCCGCGATCGCTCTTGCTCTGCAACTAGGTATAAGAGCCAATATTGCCATCGTTGGCGGACTCCTCGTCTTTGGTGTAGTGTTTGCCTTCAACTCAGCAGTTCATTCTTATCTAGTATTGGCATTTACTGATGATGACAAAGTAGCGTTGAACGTCGGTTTTTATTACATGGCAAACTCTGGTGGTCGATTAGCTGGCACTGTCTTATCAGGTTTGATATATCAGTTTTTCGGCTTAGTTGGTTGCCTGTGGACATCCATGTTCTTTGTCCTAGCAGCAGCATTAATTTCTCTCAAGCTACCCGATCCCGAACCAAGCAAAGCGATCGCTTGGAAAGCTGGAGATGGGGATTAGGGCATTGGGCATGGGGCATTAGTTATTCTCCCCCTGCCTCCCTTGCCTCCCCTGCCTCCCCTGCTTCCCCTGCCTCCCCTGCCTCCCTTGCTCCCTCATCCCCCTCATCCCCGACAATTCGCTTTTATTCATTAACATCTATGAGTACGAATTCCCAGGCGAATAAAACTCCAGCACAAGCAGGGAGTAATCTGAGTTTTTTTGAAAAATACTTGACGGTTTGGGTGTTTCTGTGCATCTTGGCAGGAATTACACTGGGAAGATTATTTCCTGGGGTGGCGGTGACGTTGGATGCGTTGAGTATCTATCAAGTTTCAATTCCCATTGCAGTGTGTCTGTTTTTTATGATGTACCCCATCATGGTAAAAATTGACTTTACCCAAGCTGCAAATGCTATCCGTACCCCAAAACCAGTTATTCTCACTTTGGTGGTGAATTGGTTGATTAAACCATTTACGATGGTGGCATTTTCCCAGTTTTTCTTGGGTTGGTTATTTCGGCCGCTAATTACAGGTAGTGAATTAATTCGGGGTAGTGAAGTAGCGATCGCCAATTCCTACATTGCTGGTACGATTTTACTGGGAATTGCTCCTTGTACTGCAATGGTGCTGCTGTGGGGTTATCTTTCCTATGGCAATCAGGGACATACTTTGGTGATGGTGGCGGTTAATTCTTTAACTATGCTGTTTTTGTATGCACCTTTAGGCAGGTGGTTACTGGCGGCAAATGATTTAACAGTACCCTGGCAAACGATTGTTTTGTCGGTGCTGATTTATGTCGGATTGCCTTTAATAGCAGGAATGTACAGCCGTTATTGGATTTTCAGATACAAAGGTAGAGAGTGGTTTGAACGCAGATTTTTAAAGTATCTCAGTCCAATTGCTATTAGTGCCTTGCTGATTACTTTAATTTTACTGTTTGCGTTTAAAGGTGAATTGATTGTTAGCAATCCTTTGCACATCTTGTTAATTGCGGTGCCACTATTTATCCAAACTAATTTTATTTTCTTGATTAGTTATGTGGCAGCCTTAAAGCTAAATATAGCTTATGAGGATGCCGCGCCCGCAGCATTAATTGGAGCCAGCAATCATTTTGAAGTGGCGATCGCCACAGCAGTAATGCTATTTGGCTTAAATTCTGGTGCTGCACTGGCCACAGTGGTAGGCGTTTTAATCGAAGTGCCAGTAATGTTGATGCTGGTTGAGATTTGTAAGCGAACGGCCGCATGGTTCCCAAGGGAGCCAGAAAAGGCAACATTGCCAGATCCACGGTGTAATTCGTAATTCGTAATGGGCTTCGCCCCGCTGCGCTAACGTAATTCGTAATTAGGATTCATCAATATATTCTGGCAAGATATTGATATAAGTCAATATTGATAGTTATCAATATTTAAAGATTACAAGGAGCAAAATTATGGCATTGCTGAAAACTCATATAGCTTTGAATGTTACTGACATTGAAAAGTCTGTGGCATTTTATCGGGCAATGTTTGGCGTGGAACCAGTGAAATATAAGGATGACTACGCGAAGTTTGATATTCCCAGTCCAGCTTTAAATTTGACATTGAATTTAGCTGCTAGTGTCCAGACTGGTGGTGCATTGTCTCATTTGGGTGTACAAGTTGAAAGTACAGAAGAAGTGCGATCGGCGATACAAAGGTTTACTGATGCAGGACTAGCATTGTTTACCGAAGACAACACTGATTGTTGCTACGCTTTACAAGATAAAGTTTGGGTAACAGATCCAGATGGAAACCGCTGGGAAGTGTTTGTGGTGAAGGTGGGAGATACGGCACCAGAAAAGAATTTGGTGACTACAGTTAATTCGACTGGGGTAGCCAAGGTTGTTAATAAGCCATGTTGCGCTTAGAAGAAAAGCAACTTTGAAGAAGAATTCAGAAGTCAGAATTCATTCTGAATTCTGACGACTGACGCCTCTATTCTGTTCGATAAACTATCGCCAGGTTTTAAAGTTAGTTAGTTCTCTGAATTAACGGCTAGGTACAATTCAAAAAGCCTTGTTTTTTATTGCCTGTTGCCTATTGGCTGTTCCCTATTACCTACTAAGCCAAATAACTTTGCTAAACTTGCCCGAAACTGTCTAAATTCATAAGCTTCGATAGTTTTTCGTTGCAAGTATTCTGGTTGATAAATCACTGGATTAGAGAAATCACCTTGCAGAATTTGAATTAGGTTATCGGCAATTTCTTCGACATTATCAGGGTCAACTAAACACCCCAATTTTCCCTCAGCTAATGGATCTATAGAACCATCTTGATTACCCGCCAAAACGGCTTTACCACAAGCTAAAGCTTCTAGATAAACAATACCAAATCCTTCTCCTTTACTAGGCATCGCAAAAACATCGCAGAGATTGTAATGATCGCACAACTCTTCATCTGGTACAAATCCTGCAATGGTAATACAATCTTGGAGATTTAAGCTATTAACTAGAGTTTTAATTCGAGGTAAATCATCACCTTTGCCTGCAAGAATAAAGTGAACATTAGGTATGTGCGATCGCACTTTAACTAAACCATGAATAATTTGGTCATACCCCTTATATTTTGCCATACGTCCCAGGCGGGTTACTGTCAGAATTACAGGCTGTTCATCTCTTAAATTATATCGTTTGAGTAAGTAGCTGGGTTTAGGCTTGATTTGAAATTGTTTAGCATCAAACGTATTAGGCAAAACCACAATTTTCTTGGCATCAATATTTGTTTCCGCAAGCAAGCGCTGGCGAGTATAATTACTAACGCTAATAATTTTATCTGCTTTTTTTAGTGCTAATTTTGTCAAATTGCTATCAATATCCCAAACTTCTAAACCATGAGCAACTACCCAGTAGGGAATCCCGGTTATCAGTTTGAGAACATAACAAGCAACGGCATAGTTAACATGGGTTGATATGACTATAGTAGGACGTTGAAAAATAGCAAAAATAATTATTTTGATAGCAAATAAAAGAGTTTGCAATAATCTTGGCAAATGTCCAAAATAATGAAATCTTGTTGAAGTTATAAATTGCAAGTTTGGCTGTTGTTTTAAATTTTGTTTGTCATACTTGAGAAATACATCATAATTAGCTTCAGGATATAAATCTTGTAATGCTTTCAGCAAAAATATTGAATAAACTTGAATACCTCCCTTAAAACCAAAGATATTGGGAAATATTAAGTGAAAATGGCAGCGATTTATGGTATGTGTTTTAAGCATTGTAATTAATTTAATTTATTCACTACGTGACAAAATGATTAGATTTCAGTCCCTAGCAGCGGAGTCAGAGATTGCACTCCTGAATTTTCAGACACAACTTTCCTAGAATTGATAGCTGCTGCGAGAAAATAAAATTCAATAGTTGTAAAGGTATAATCTTCAGCAAAAAAATCTGGTATTTGAGATGCTAAAAACATCATAATCGGAACGATCGCCACAGGGTTAGCATATTTAACTTTCGATGCTATTCTTACTAAAAAGTTAATAAAAATCAATAATCCAGGAACTCCTTGTTCTACTAACACATTTAAAAATATATTATGTGCGTGAAAACCTTTAGCTCCAAAAACTTTCACTCCGATATATTCTGCAAAAACTCCAATACCTATACCAGTGACTGGTCTTTTAATGGTTTCACTAAGGGCTGCTTGCCAAAGAGCAAACCTTGACAACGCTGTTCCTACAGGACTAGGAAGTGCTATTTCAATCGGATTTCCTAAAAATAAATTAATTAATGGAAATATTTTACTATCTCCCAAACCAATTCTATATGTAGATACTGGTATAGATAAAATACAAAATAACCAGAGGCTCATAATAAAAATCATTTTTTTGAAATTAATAATTTTACATATCAATAAAATAATTATTCCAAAAATAAAAATTATCCAAGCATTTCTGCTTGCAGAAAACGCTAGGGAAATTAAAAAAAGAAATTCACTTATATATAATTCAATTTGAGAAATCTTGTTTTGTTTTTCTAGAATCAGACTTAAACATAAACCAATACCCATTATTACTCCAAACTGATTAGGATTTTGCATTATTGAACCAATCTGGGGATAAAAGCTGGGAAATTTTAATAATTCAAAAATCCAGTGATTGGGAACTAAAGCTTCTAAAAAACCAAAAATTGCAATTATTTGTAGTAAGTACAATATACAACGATAGTAAAATGTTAAAGATGATGTTTTGAGTTTTTTAAAGGTTAAGACTAGAAAAGCAAAAAATAATATAAAATAACTAGAATATTTAAGACTATAAGTAATAGCTGTAGTGGGAAATTGACTAAGTAATGAAGACACCCACATCCATAAATATAATAGACCCAAGGATATCAAAATAATTTTATTTTTTTTAATAAGTTCTCTTGTGTCTTTTAAAGACAAACTAATTATACCAAAGCTAAAGGCAGGAAGTAATAAATAATGAATACCAATATTGAGTCCAGGAAATTTAACTCGCCCTAAAAGGGAAGAAAATAGTATGAGCAGGAAAAATATATTAGTCATAATTTTTTAGTTAGACATAATTTTTTGATCCCATAAATCATAGATTAAAATCCAGATTCATAGGTTGAAGCAGAGACTTTGATATTTTCCCAAGTTAAAAATTTCAATCCTCTGGAGGATATTATCACAATACAGCACCCCACGGATCTCAAGTTTGCAATTCATTTGTTCTCAGCAATTTTTAGTGAATTGTTTGCCAAATTTTCAAAATATTTTCACCACTTCCACCGCCGGCAATAGTCTGTCCATCTGGGCTGATAGCAACGGCATAAATATATCCAGAACCCGTCTCTAAGGTGCGGATTTTTTCTCCTGTTACCGGATTCCATAGTTTGATAGTTTTGTCGCTGCTGCCACTAACTAGGATGATATTATTTAAAGGTGGGCTTGACAAAAAGGCGAGGGAATTAATCTTATCATTATGTCCTTTTAAGGTGTGCATTAACTTTCCTGTCTCTAGATTCCATAATTTAATTGTTTTGTCATTACTGCCACTGGCAAGGGTTTTGCCATCGGGAGTAAAAGCAACTGAAAGAATCGACCCTCCATTTCCCTCTAAGGTGCGGATTAACTTTCCTGTCTCCAGATTCCACAGTTTAATTGTTTTATCCCAACTACCACTGGCGAGGGTTTTGCCATCAGGACTGAAGACTACAGATTGAACACCATTGGTATGTCCTTCGAGAGTACGGATTAACTCTCCTGTCTCCAAGTTCCAGAGTTTGATTTTCGTATCCTTACTAGCACTACCACTGGCGAGGGTTTTGCCATTAGGACTGAAACTCACCGAGGTAACTCCGTCGGTATGTCCTTCAAGAGTGCGGATTAACTTTCCTGTCTCCAAATTCCAGAGTTTGATTTTCGTGTCCGCACTTCCACTGGCGAGGGTTTTGCTATCAGGACTAAAGGCTATAGTCCAAATCCAATTGGAATGTCCTTCGAGGGTGCGGATTTCTTCTTTAGTTGCCAGATTCCATAGCTTGATTGTCTTGTCGTCACTAGCACTACCAAGGGTTGTACCATCAGGACTGAAGGCTACGGAATTCACATCGCTGGAATGGCCTTTGAGAGATTTGGCTAGGTAAGGGACTTCCAACATGTTTTTTGGTGGGGAATTGACAGGCAGAGAAATCGGTTCAGGAAGCTGCCTGACTTCATCGGGACGAGTTTGGAAATACCAAACTCCCCCTAATCCCAACACCAAAACACTACTAGCTAACAGCAGTTGACTTTTGAGATTGTTATTTGGTTTTGGTGAAACTGGTGCCGTGTTTACTGAAGTAGTTGTGAATGTTGGTGTAAGTATAGTTGGCGGAACTGATGACAATGCTGGTGGTAGCCTGGGTGTTAAATCAGTGATGACTTCATCAGCTGATTGGTAACGCTTTTGGATGTCCAGTTGCAACAACTTATCCAAAACTTCAGCCAACTCTAGAGACAGAGAAATCCCGTCTCTACCTGGAGTGTTCAAATATTGTCGCCACGATGCAACCCAACTATAACCCTGCTGCATCCACAGTTGAGATGGGCGAACCCCAGTCAGTAGATGAAAACAAGTTGCTCCCAAACTGAATAAATCACTGGCTGGGTAAGCTTTGCCATCTTGCATTTGTTCCAGTGCTGTGTATCCGTGTGAGCCAATGACAGTGCCAAGTTTAGTCTGCACTGTTGCTGTTAGCTGCTTGGAGGCTCCAAAATCGATTAACACTAATCGCCCGTCATGTTGACGGCGAATAATATTTTGTGGCTTGATATCCCGGTGAATCACTCCCAGTACATGAATAAACTTTAGCACCGGCAGTAAATCTAGCAAAAGTTCCCGAATCTCTATTTCGTTGTAGTTTCCCCGCGTCTCCCATTCCTTGAGCAAGTTTTGTCCATCAATAAATTGCTGCACTAAAAATAAATAGCCATTTTGCTCAAAATAAGCCAATAAAGTTGGAATTTGCGGATGTTCTGCTAATTCTTGAAGTCGGCTGGCTTCTTGTTTAAATAGTTCAACAGCCTTTGTTAGTGGCCCGGTTCCCTGAAGTTTTGGTGCAAATTGTTTGACAACACAGCATTCATTTAGTTTGTGTACATCTTCCGCTAGATAGGTTCTGCCAAATCCGCCCTCATCTGATAATACCTGAGTGGGACGATAGCGACCTCCCAGTAGGGATATCAATTCCGCTCGACAATTGTGGCAATACTTGTTTTTCTCAGGATTTAGGGGTTTTTGGCAGTCGGGATTCACACAACAGAGCATACTGGGAATCCATTTCCATATTGGGGTATATATTCATCTTAAGTCATGCAGTATAATCTCTCTTGTTAGTTAATCTCACTGAGATCCCATACAAATGGCCAATTTCCTTACCTCATCAGGTATTCAACAATTTAGATGACTTGAAAAAAGTTGTGGTTGAACAATGCCTTTTGAGCAATTAATTGGCGCTAGCTCCATATATCCATTATGTATGCATTCTCGATTTAGGAGTCCGGCAGCATTTGGCTCAGTTTGGCAAAAATATCTCGAAAAAAATCCGAAAAACAGTAATTTCAGTTTGTAGCTCAGTATATACTTAGCAACTTGAGATTTACTCTAGTAGTCTAAATTGAGGTAAGAATTCAGAATTCAGAATGGGCTGCGCCCCGCTGCGCTAACAGGAGTCAGAATTCAGAATAGTTAAAGAATCAAGATGCTAAATTTTAATTGAGTCTACATAAAATGTCACATTGATTTGATTGGGGTAAAAATAGGAAACATTAAATTTATTCCCTAAATATAAAAATGTTAGCAAAATTAGGAGCAAAATCATGCTAATAGAAAACAAAAACTATCGTCGCAAATTAAATCACATTTTAATTTGTTGCTTGAGTAGTAGTTTGTTGATAGGGAGTAATGTGCTGCCTATCAGTGCTTTGGGAAAGCCTCAAAATTCTCAAGGCTTTTTAATTGCCAAATCTCCAGATGAGAGACAACCAGAAGCAGTAAAAAAAGGAATCGAGCAAATTCCTGTTTCTAGTGCGTCAGCATCTCCAAGACGGAGGCAGTCTATTGAGTCACCAATACGGCAGACTCGCCGTATATCCTCTAACACAGAAAATTCTCGGCGTTCCTCTAGTGCTGCAAATAATAGCTCTGGTTCTAGATCGTCTGCACGTAGAGCTGCTAATTCAAACGCGAGTCGTGCCAGTAATAGCTCTGGTTCTAGATCGTCTGCACGTAGAGCTGCTAATTCAAATGCGAATCGTGCTAATGCTGGCTCAGGAAGAGTTCGCAAGCCAAGTTCTAATGTAGCTGCAAACAACCAAAATCTTCAGGATTCAGGGACACCTACTTACAAGGAGATTAACTTTGTAGATGTCGCATTGGGTATTCTGGATAGAAATGACTTTCAATCTCAAGGTAGATATTTCCATTTCTATGAGTTTGAAGGTAGAGAAAATCAATTAGTTCAAATTAGACTTGTTGGCAGTAATGATACACGCAGAACAAATAACTTGAGTTTAAAACCGTTATTGTTTTTGCACGATCCTGATGATAATATTATCGTCAAAAAAGGTTCTTTAGACAAAAGCAGTGGTGGCGATGATGCATTCATTTTTGCACGATTGCCTGTGAATGGCACTTACAAGATTGCAGTTACTAGCCAAGATCCCGGAGAGGTAGGGCGCTATAGTTTGGCTCTGAGGAATGATAGAGCTAGCTATACTTTAGATGAATCAGGTCAGCTCAGTGCTAATAGTTCAACCTTGAAACAAAATGGAGGAGCTTACAATGTTTCTAATTTTCAAGGGAGAAAAAATCAGCTGATAAGCATTCGTGTAGATAGTGTTGATGAAGAGTTTTCTCCTTATGTAACTTTGCTCAATTCTAAAGGGCAGGCGATCGCCATAGATCAAAACAAGGACAAAGGCGGCGTGTATACTGCTTTAATAGACCGAGCTAGGTTACCTGAGGATGATACTTACTATATTGTTGTGACTTCCAAGAATCCACAGGAACGCGGTAAATATAGATTGACTATTTTCTAATTTGGGCATTGGGCATTGGGCATTGGGCATGAGTCAATAGTTCTTCTTCCCCTGCTCCCCCTGCCTCCCCTGCTCCCCCTGCCTCCCCTGCTCCCCCTGCCTCCCTCATCCCCAGTCACCACTCCCCACTCCCTTCTCACAGCTATACATGCCGGCGTATCGTCTACCTAACCGCAGCAATTGTTTGTGGGTACCTTGTTCTAAAATCTGGCCGTGTTCGATGTAAAAAATTACATCGGCTTGTTCGATCGCTCTGAGGTTATGAGACACTACAAAGGTGGTGCATTTCTCAGTTAAGCGATCGAGTGCTTCGTTGACGGCGCGTTCGTTTTCGTTGTCCAAGCCAGTGGTCGGCTCATCTAAAATGACGTAGGCAGCTTGACGAATGGCAGCACGAGCAATGGCAATTCTCTGCCGTTGTCCTCCGGAAAGTGTCGCCCCTCTTTCACCTAAAATTGTCTCGTAGCCTTCAGGTAGCGCCAGGATAAAATCGTGGGCATTTGCCAGACGCGCAGCTTGTTCAATTGCTTGGTCAGAAGCCCCCAAACAACCGTAGGCTATGTTATCTCTGACGCTGGCAGCAAACAAAATTGTATCTTGTAGCACCACACTAATTTGCTGGCGGATAGATTGCAGCTTGTATTGCCGCAGGTCGTGACCATCAATTAAAATCCGCCCTGACAATGGGTCATAAAGGCGTAACAGCAAACTTACTAAGGTGGACTTACCGCCACCGGATGGCCCCACCAAAGCAACCCGTTGACCAGGTTGCACTTCAAAGCTGATGTTGTGTAAGATTCTCTTTGTCGGTTCGTAGGCAAAGCTGACATTTTCAAAACGCACACTTCCCCGCAAAGGTGGTGCGTCCATTGCTCCCCGCGCATCGCGGATGTCGGGTACGGTATCTAGCACATCAAGAATCCGTTCGCCGGAGGCAGTCGCTTTAGCGATTTGTCCGGTATATTTGGCAAGTTGGCGCATCGGCTTAAAGGCAATGCGGAGATAGTTGACAAATACGAGCAAATCCCCTGGTGTAATTGCTTGCTTCAATACCAGCTGCACACCCCGCCATAACACCAAAGCTGTGGCAACACCTACTAGCAGTTCTACTATCCGTTCTAATCCGGCTGCTAGTTTTTGCGCTTTGGCACTTTCTTTTAAACTTTGGCGGTTCTGCCTGGAAAAACTATTCTCCAGGATATGTTGTAGGGACAGTGCTTGGACAACTTTGATTGCCCCGATGGATTCCGCTGCTGTTGCTGCCATTGCACCTTCGCGTTGACGTTGCGATCGCACCACCTGTCTAATGCGTTTTGTCAACCGTATGGTGAAAAAAACAAACAAGGGAAATACACCGACCGCTATCAGTGCTAGTTCCCAATGCAGCCAAAACATCACGAAAATCATCCCGAATAAGGTGAGAGAATGGGCAATCAAGGGTAATACTGCCATCACCGTCACCTCGCGCAGTCGTTCAATGTCGGAGGTAACGCGGGTAATTAAATCGCCGGTCTTGGCTTTGTGGTGAAATGACAGCGAGAGGTTTTGCAGATGACTGTAAAGTTCAGAGCGAATTTCAGTCAACACATTGCTAGCTGCCAGCGCCATACCCACTACACTAAAGTAAGCAGCAGTAGCGCGAAGTAAAGCGATCGCTACTAACCCCAATGTTAAAACTGTTAATAGGCCAAACTGTCCCAGTCCTGATAACAAAGGAATTTCCAAAGACTGTGGCTGAAAACCAGGCACAAGCATGTAATCAAAAATAAACTTTAGCGGCCAAGGTTCGAGCAAATGTAAGAAAATCTCAGCCATCAGTGCCGCAAAAGAAACAATCAGCAGCGTCTTTTGTTTGCTCAATTGCGGTGAAAATCGCCGCAAAATCCGGACAATTCCTGGTAAAGCCGCCCTCAGACTCTTGGTATCTTTAGCCGGCATTATTATTTATCTCCCTCCAAGGAATGAACGAGAGAGAGTAACTCAGGGACGGGTTTGATTGTGTTGAGTGCAGCTTGGCTGTGAGTGTAGCGATCGCTAATATAATAGTTTAGTTTTCTTTCGAGAGCGATCGCTATTTTTTCCAACCAAAAGGGATTCTGCCCAAAAGTGAGGCGATTTAACAACGGCTTCAAAAATCCCTGATGGCGACGATGCCCCATCCGCTGATACCGCTTGTTGAAATACTTGTCATTCATCGTCAAATGCCACTTTTGGGCGAAGTGTTCCAAACTGGCAATTTCCCAGGCATTACTCCAACGCAACATAAAAAATGCGAGTTCTGACAATTCAAACTTCAGCCCTGGCACATAGGTAACTACCGAAGTAGGTTCACAGTAAAAAGTACCTCCAGCCTCAGCCACCGTCAAACAAAAATCGATGTGTTCCCGCGTACTGAGCAATCTTTCGTCTAACAGTCCAATTCGGCGGAAAATCTCAGTGCGAACTAACATACAATGAAACTCA
This sequence comes from Nostoc sp. FACHB-973, assembly GCF_014698115.1. Taxonomy (GTDB): domain Bacteria; phylum Cyanobacteriota; class Cyanobacteriia; order Cyanobacteriales; family Nostocaceae; genus Nostoc; species Nostoc muscorum. Next base: position 13,714 of record NZ_JACJSJ010000119.1, on the reverse strand, counting down.
GCAAACTCGCATTGTTGGCGATGAAGTTCATCCCGTACTTCAGCAACTTTCCGATTGACAAAGTAATGTTTTTCATGTACGCGTCGTTTGACTTTAGCCTCCTTTGCTTCCACAACAATATGAGCTTCGCCACCCGCTAGATGTACTGTTTCCCCTAAAGGATTGCCAATACAAGTCAGGGGACAGACTACGGTGGCTGTTGTTTCTTGGGCGCATTCGAGTAACGAGTCTAGCCAACCGGGACTGACAATTACATCATTGTCAATAAATACTAAATACTCGCTATCAACTTGTTGTAAACCCAGGTTACGGGCTTGGTTGGGTGAAAGGTAGTGTTCTGTGCGGATTAATTGGAATCCTTTTTCTTCGGCTTGTTGTTTGAGGTAGCGGTGGATATGTTGGGGCGAACCGCCGTCTACATAAATTAGGGAAAAAGGTAGTAGAGTGTATTGGTAAATGCTTTCTAGCGATTCGCGGGTGTAACTAAATCGCTCACGCGGGGAAATAATTATAGTAACTTGTGGTTTGTTCATAGTTAAAATTTAGAGTTACTGCGTACTGCTGTAAATTTTCAAGTGGATGCAACAAAGGTGCAGGGCGATGCAACAAAGGTGCAGGTCGATGCAACAAAGGTGCAGGGCGATGCAACAAAGGTGCAGGGCGATGCATCAAAGGTGCAGGTCGATGCAACAAAGGTGCAGGTCGATGCAACAAAGGTGCAGGTCGATGCAACAAAGGTGCAGGGCGATGCATCAAAGGTGCAGGACGATGCATCAAAGGTGCAGATATAAAATTAAGTTGGGCTAATCAATTTCTCCGCGTCCCCGCGTCCCCGCGTCCCCGCGTCAGCCCCAATTATCCCTAACAAAACTGCTTCAGATATCCCTAGCGATCGCTGGTAAACATTCATCCAGTTTTGGTATTCTACTGATGGGGCAAGCTGTTGAGTGGCTTTTGTCTTGGCTGCTGCACCCAACTTTTGCCGGAGTTGCGGTTGAGTTGCTAAATATCGCAGTGCGGCAGTTAATTCTTCTGTATTGCCGGGGTTGACTAGTAAGCCGTCTACGCCGTGTTCTATAATTTCAGCGATCGCATCTACACGACTACCGATTATCGCTCGACTTGCTGACATCGCTTCCAACAGAGTATTCGGGCAACCGTCATGCACCGAAGGAATTGCAAAAATATCCAGATGTGGCAGATAAGCTAAAGCTTCCTGGCGGCTAGTAATTCCAGTAATACGCAAGCGATGGCCGATTTCACTTTGCTGTACTTGTTGCTGCCAATATTCTCGCTCTTTTTCAATAAAATCACCTATTAATAAAAGCGTTAAATCTATCTCTTTACCCAACTCGGCACAGGCATCAAGGAGAAATTCAATTCCTTTTTTGTCTCGAAACCTACCCGACGAACCGATAACAATACCTGGCAATTCGTTAACTAAAGATGGTGTGGGGAGTTGCTCAAAGTTGATGGGTGCAATGGAATTCCAAAAAGCTGATGATTTTAACTTTACACTTGGGGTGATGACACTAGCTCTTTTGAGCAAGTCACGACTGACAAATGTCACCCAATCAGAATTCTCTAAAATCCATGCTATTTGAGCATGATTCTTCGGATGAAAAATATGCTTATGCAAATCATTACCGCGAACGCTATTGATTACCGGAACGTCATTTTCTTTGGCTAAAAGTGTTGTTACATAACCTGTTTCATTGAGAAAAAAAGCGTGAAACAGATTAAAGCTATGCTTTTGATGTAGATATTTGAGTTGTAAATAAATTTCGCTAAAAAAGTCTTGGACTTCCGTGACATTGTTGCGAACGGCTGACTGAATGCGATGCAGAAATACGCCATCCTGAAGCGTTGTTGTGCAACTTGCGCGTCTGCGAGTTCCATCAGAAACCAAGCGTTGTTTCGAGCGAAAAATTGCGACATGAACTTCATAACCGCTGTGAATTAGCATCTGGGCAATTCGATGCACTGATTCACCAACCCCGCCAATATCAGGGGGATATTCGAGTGTGGTAATGCAAATTTTAGTTTTATCCATGATTTTTATGTGAATTTATTAAAACAGAATTCAGGAGTCATATCATGTCCGCCTAATCACTTATTAAAACCCAAGAACCCCACCCCGCCAAAGCTGCGCTTTGTCTCCCCTCCCCGCTAGCGGGGAGGGGCTGGGGGTGGGGTGCAATGACTGTGGGAATCATAACTAATTATGCGGACATGATATCAGAAGTCAGAATTTAACGAGTCGCGGATAGTGAGTTTGCGAACGTCTGAATAAATGGCTTTCAGAGGATGTTTGAAAAGTCATTAGTGATATATCAAATACTTTTATATCTCCCTAATTCTCCCTTAAAAGAGAGAATTAGATTCCGTTTCCCCCCTTTTTAAGGGGGGCTAGGGGGAATCAATAACTGCAAAGATACAGCCTACCACTTTTCAAACAACCCCTAAGACCCCCAGCAAATAATAGGTTTGCCACAAAACAATTAGTGGCGGTTCTGTACCTTGCTTAACGCACGGTATCCGCCACGAATCGATTCTGAATTCTGAATTCTGACTTCTGAATTCTTCTTCAAGAGGTTTGCAGTTGTTTCAACTCCGGCGAAATCAACACTAATTTTATTAGGTTTCTCCTTGAGGTAATTGATAATTTTTATAGCCAGGTAATCGGGTTGTAATTCATGAGAACTGATAAGTTTGATGATTCCTAACTTACTTAGTTTTTCGGCTCTAATGCTTTGTTCTCGATCTTCGTTACCTGTAAAGGGAAGAATGATGGCTCGTACACCTGTGGTTAAAATATTCATTGTGGTGTTATAGCCAGACATATTTATCGAGAGTTCTGCTTTTTTCATATAATTTAGCAAGTAAGGAGTATAGCGTCGAATGTAGATATTTTTGCTATCTCGTGCGAGTGCTTGCAGTTCCTTAAACTTTGAATCTGGGATGAATGGTCCGGTGAAAACCTGGATATTGTGTGGCAATCTGTTCTCTAACAAAGGTGCTGTTCTCACTACACAATCAAGCAATTCATGACCAAATCTTCCACCTCCTACGCTGACTAAAATCAGAGGTTTGTCTGATTTAATAATTTCTATATCTTCATTAGTTAAAGCAGGATTATTCGGAGGTTCTTGTACTACATATCCGGTGTAATACAGTTCACATTTGAGGTCATTGACTCTAGAAAAAGTTTCTTCTAGTGGGACAAAATCAGGGTCGCTATGAACCAGCAACATATCAAAATACTTGTTGATTAAGTTGCAGACTTTCTCTTCGTGCTTTGCCTGTTTCTCTTGTTTAGTAACTACAATATCTCGCAGACTAGAAACGATTGTTGTGGAATTCTTATTTGACTTCGCCAATTCTAGTAAGGGAATTAATTCAAAGGAAAAGCGTTTTCTGCCAAAAGGAAATAATTCAATCATTAAAATATCAGGCTGGAATTCGTTAAAGATTTCCAAAAGTTTATTTTTTCTGATTTCTTTGACTTCGTTAAGGCTAAATGCATCATTTACTACTTGCAATTCTCTAAATTCAGCATCAGTTTTAATTGCAGGCAGGTTGATGACTTCCACACCAGCAGGAATTTCAAATCCTTGGATGATTTCACCGCCATTAATAAAACAAATTTGAAAGTCTTTGGTTAAACCGCGCACAATTTCCCTGCTGCGAACCAGATGCCCCATACCTAAAATATGTTGGCAGTAGAACATAAGACGTTTCATGACCATGTTACCTCTGTAATACCATTTTTGATTTTGATTTTTGGATTATCAAATAATTACTGATAATTGTTTTGAGTACTCTATCTGTCGCAATGATTCTTAAGATTGGCATAAGTTTACATTCACAAAAAAACAAAATTTAAAATGCAAAATCAAAGATAATTTAGTAGTTATTTTGACTTAATTTGTCGCCAAACTAAGTAATTGTTCCGTTGGTTGATAGCAACATAGAATCAAGCTGTTTTTTTGCAGCAAGTAAGGCAGAAATGTATTCAGTAATTTGGGGCAAAGCATTGAGATTAATTTCTGGAATGGAAATCTGCGGAGTATGCAGTTTTTGTAACAGCGATCGCAGTAATATATCTGGAGTCAGATCGTTTGGATGAATAGCCGCCAAAACACCCAGTCTTGCTAAGTGTTCTGCCCGAATGCACTGTTCTTGCGATGGCTTAATTCTGGGTACTATAACTGCTGGCTTACCCGCTGAAAGAATTTCACAAGTTGTGTTGTAACCACCCATTGCTACTAGTGCATCTGCGGCGGCGATGTAACTCATCAAATCATCGCTAAACTCGCTTATCTGTACCTGGGGATATGCAGCTGCTTTCTGTTTTAGTGCTGCTTGATGTTCTAGTGGCATTTCAGGACCACATATAATTAGACTTCGCAGTTTATAACATCTAGGCAATAATGCCAAACTAGATAGATAGGTGTCAATTAAACTGTAACCATCTTCGCCACCACCAGGCGTAACTAAAATGAGTTGTTCTTCTTTGCCCAGTCGTAACTCACTGCGAATAAGATTTGGACTTTTACGCCCTAGTTGTTGACGGATGTAGCCACAAAATTGTACCTTTTGGGCAACCATTGACGGTAGTTGATATTCTTGGCGGATGTCAAAAATTTCCGGAGTCCCAACAACAAGCACGCGGTCGTAAAATTTCTCAATTGCTTCGTAGTAACCGTACTTTTGCCATTCTTGGATAATCGCATCTGGACGATCTAAAATGTCCCGCAGTATTAAAATTAGCGGAGTTTCTGGTAATTTAGCTTTGAGATATTCAACAGCCGGTTTTAATTCATTGCGAATACCATAGGGCTTTTTATCTACTAGAAATACATCGGGTTTAAAATTAGCGATCGCTGATAAAATTAAATCTGAGCGCAATTTCACTGTTTCATCAATTTCTATCCCCAGATACTTGACAGATATTTCACCCGATGTTCCCCGATTTAAGCAGGGTAACTTAATATAATCCAGTCTTTTCGGCAAACGAAAACTGTGCAGCACCGGCGAACCAGAAACTACTAAAATTGAAAGTTTTTCAATTGAATCTAGCAAGTGAGTGCAGATTCCCAGCATTCTGCGAATATTACCGAGACCGAAGCCATCGTGGGAATATACCATCAGTCTCATTGCTAAATGTCCCTCAATTATTCAGTGGAGTTTGTCCCTTGGAGTCAGAATAAATTCTGTATAACTCATGGATATAGCGTTTCCCTACAAGCGTGAGGTACACCTGTAAGGGCACGGCAGTGCCGTGCCCCTACACCTTGGGATATAATCTTGTACCGCATCTGAATGGGAACCGCCATAAATAAGTGGGTTTAAGACTCATTTAAATTGTTTATTCAGAATTGTCATTTAAGAAGGTTCTCAATGTTGTATGAATCTTTTATGAAACTTTTATGAGAAAATTCTCATAAATCATTATTCTCCCGCGCGTCTATTTTCTGCTGATTTTCCACGAGATATGCTTGGGTGGAACGTAATTCTTGTAAGGCCAATTCTAAGCGTTGATTTTTCTCATTTAACTCCTGCGTCCGTTCGCGCACTTTCTTTTCTAGCACCTGGCTATATACTTCTAGCTGTTCGTTAGCATCCTTTTGGGCTTTAATGAGTTGCTGAACTTCCTGGATCAGACGATTGAGGGAATTTGCTAAAATACCAACTTCATCATTAGTTGTGATGGGTGCTTGTAAATCGAAGTTAGATTCTTCGGTAACCTGTCGGGCAATATGGGTAACTGCTTGAATAGGACGGGCAATGGCGCGACTGGTGTAAATTGCTAGTAATGTGGCGATCGCAATTGATAGTGACAGACTACCGACGATAATGTATAAACGTAACTTTTCCGCCGTTTGTAGTTCCAGTTTTGCTTGCTCATACTCTTTGCCTGTAACTTCCACAAGGTTTGTGATGTCATCGAGAAAGTCATCCATCAAAAAAACTGGAGAACCATGCATGAAATTGAACAGTTGAGCTTGGGCTATCTTAATTTCAATTGGTGATAATTGATTGGGATTATTATCCTGAAAAAAAGCTTCGGTTCGCTGTAAATAAGCACTAAAACCTTTATAGTTCTGCAACAAAAGGTAGAATGCTTTTTGCTCATTTATAGCATCATATTTAGTAGGCTTCTGAATGCTATAATCCGCTGTTAATTCAGACCAAAGTTGTCGGGCTTGGGCAACATACTCCAATAATTGAGTATAATTTTTTTTCCATAGTTTTGGTCTATCCATGTAGAGAATCAATTGATGTTGAGTGGTGCGTACATAAAACACACTCGTTTTCAATTGAGATGCCTGATATAATTCTTCAAACGCTGCTTCCTCTCGTTTGTGCGCCTTCTGCTTGTAATGATCTGCAATCAAAAAACCCATAGTCGTTCCCAGCACGGCGATGCTTACAAGCAGTGCATATCCAACACCTATTTTTTGACCAACTTTCAGATGACTGAACCAATACCCAGAGTTGTTTGATGGTTGGACGCGACTACTTGACCACCCACAAGCCAGTTTATCGAAGTTCTTGTGCTGTTTCATACTCAACCACGACTTAAATGGGTTTGAATCCGTTCCACCAAATCACTGAAGCGAAATAGCTTGGTGATATAGTCATTTGCCCCATTATTAAACGCGATCGCTCCTTTACGATCCTCTTTACGGGATGTGATGATAATAATGGGTAGCGTCTGTCTCTGTCTACGAAATTCTCCAACCATCCACAACTAGTACTAGCAACTTGAGTTAATCATCGTATCCATTTACCATGCAGAGGTCATTTTAGGCTTTTATTAATCATTCTTTGATGGTAGATAGACCCGCGCTGTAGGGGCACAGCATTGCTGTGCCCCTACGACAGATGTGGTTTTTCAAATAATTCATAAAAGATTACTGAATTCTGAATTCTTCGTATTATGTCCGCAAGCGATAACCCATACCTCTAACTGTTTCAATGATATCGCTGCCTAGTTTCTTGCGGAGATAACCAACATACACATCGACAATATTAGAACCTGGATTATAGTCGTAGCCCCAAACGTAATCTAGCAGTTGTTCTCGACTAATAACTTGTCCGGGATGACGGCAAAACATTTCTGCCATTGTAAATTCACGAGCAGGTAATTCTACAAAGCGATCGCCTACTTTCACTTGTCGAGTCCGCAAATCAAGTACCACATTACCCGCTGTGAGGATAAACTCTTGGGCATCTCTGGCAGGTCTAGCAGTTCGCAAACGCAACTTTACCCGTGCCAGAAGTTCTTCAAATCGGAAAGGTTTGGTGACATAATCATCTGCGCCTCCTTCTAACCCTGCGACTTTATCATGAATGTCACTCCGAGCCGAGAGAATAATTACAGGCAAATCTTCTCCCTGTCCGCGCAGTTCTTCCAATACCTGAAATCCATCTTTTCCTGGCAATCCCAGATCCAAAATTAGTAAATCAAAAGCCCCACTGTGTACAACATCCACCACATACAGTCCATCAGCAACTGTTGTGGTTGTAAATCCTTGCGATCGCAATCCTTTTTCAATAAATGAAGCAATCCGGGGTTCATCTTCAGCGATGAGAATGTGAGGCATAGTGGGGATTGGGGACTGGGGACTGGGGACTGGGGACTGGGGACTGGGGACTGGGGAGATGGGGAGATGGGGAGATGGGGAGATGAGGGAGTTCTGACTCCTGAATTCTGACTCCTGACTCCTGAATTCTGACTTCTGACTCCTGAATTCTGAATTCTGATTTTATATTTTCGGAGGATCGAGGGGTAAAACGATGGTAAACATCGAACCTTTTCCTAGCTGACTCCGAAGCAATACTTGTCCGCCATGTGCTTCGGCGATCGCTCGCACAATTGACAGCCCCAATCCTGCGCCCTCAGAACGACGACGACTTTTAGAAATCCGAGCAAAACGTTCAAAAATTCGTTTGTGATCTACAAGGGGAATGCCTTCGCCTGTATCGCGTACCCAGAAACGTACTTTTTCTTTGGCGATCGCAGAACCTATGGAAATAGTATCACTCTTGAGAGTGTGCTGAGTCGCATTCTGCGCCAAATTCATGATCGCCTCAGTAATTCTTTGGCGATCGACTATAATCTGACCTCTGGCCACGGCATCTATTTGCCAGTCCCGCTCTCCTAAAGCCTGAGCTTTGACAAATAACTCTTGGGTCAAGTCTGCCACATTCACCGTTGCCAACTGCAAAAAATCTAAGCGTTCTGCCTTTGCCAACAAAATCATATCATCCACTAGACGGCTCATCCGGTCTAGTTCTCCCATCACTAGTGTCAAGGTTTCTTGTTGCTCTTGGGGGTCATCTCCCATCAGTTCCAGATGCCCGCGGATGATGGTAATGGGAGTCCGAATTTCATGCCCAGCATCGTTGACAAATTCCCGCTGGGTGGCAAAAGCTGACTCTAGTCTGTCCATCATTTCGTTGAATGTTGTTGCTAGTTCTGCCAGTTCTCCCTTGCCTTGTACAGGTAAGCGCTGAGTTAAATCTGACTCACTAATTGCATGGGCAGTACTAGTAATTGTTCGTAGAGGAGCTAGCACCCCTCCCGCCGCAAACCAAGCCAGAATTAACGACACCACAAACACTAAGCTGGAAACTTCAATAATTACGGAAACTGCTTCTAAAGTCTCTCCCCGCTGACCAGTTGTATTATGGGCAACCACAAAAACACCGTGGATTTGTCCATTAATTTTAATGGGTTCCACCATGTAAAGAATCTTACTAACATCCGGGTCAGAAAATTCTTTTTCTCCCTGCTCTGGTTTGGTTTGTTTTGCCCACCGTTGCATCAGTGGTGATTCCTTGGCAAGGGGTTTAGGACGCGCTCTCGGACTAGATTTATAAAATTTACCATCAACAAAGGTAATGAAGTAAGAGTCATCCTCTGGTAGTCGATATAACAAATAAGCTCTGAAAAGCTTAATTAAATCTTCTTTGGAAGCTGGAGGAGCGATTTGTTTTTTGCCGTCGAGCAACCATTTTAATTGTTCTGGTCCGATCGCTATGTTTTCTGGGTCATCCTCACTCAGATCGTCATCTGGAGCGAAGGTTTCACCTTTAATCAACCCATTAAAAGCCGCCATATCTTCCAACATATCTTGACGAACGCGTTCATCAATGCGCTGGTAGAGATGATAGCGAAAAGCCGGAATTGCGATGAGAAATGTTATCCCCAGAATCAGCAAATACCAGAACAAAATTCGGGTACGTGCTTCTCCAAATAATTGCTGCCAACTGGAAAACAGCTTCCTTAGTTTCATTCCAGATGTGCGATCGCCGCGATGGCTGGTGATGCCGCTCATTTTCACCCCTGCTCACTCACTTGAGACAGTTTATCGTAATTGGAGAGTGGGGATTGGGGGCTGGGTATTGAGAAATGCTTTGAGGATCAAATGATACCAATTGAAGAAGAATCCAGAATTCAGAATTCAGAATTCAGAATCAAGACGCTCGAAGACTCGCTAAGGCTACGCTATCCGCCAGTCGTACAGAAAACATTGCTGAATTCTGACTCCTGACGCCTCTATTCTGTTCGATAAAAAAGATTTCCCCTCTACTCCCATTTTCAAGAAAGAGCATTTTCTAAATCAGCTTGCAAATCTTGCTGATGCTCAATTCCTACCGAAAGACGGACTAAATTATCCTTTATTCCCCGCTTCAGTCGTTCCGTTTCTGGTAAAGAACCGTGGGTCATTTTGGTGGGATAACAAAGCAGTGACTCCACTCCTCCTAAACTTTCAGCCAGCAAAAACAACTTGAGTCGGGAAGCGAATCTTTCAACCTCAGCAAAACCACCTTTTAATTCCAAACTAATCATCCCCCCGAAGCCAGACATTTGCTCTTTTGCTAGTTGATGTTGTTCGTGGCTAGGTAATCCTGGATAGTAAATTCGCTCAATCTTAGAATGCTTTTCTAAAAATTTCGCTAAAAATAAAGCATTTTTTTCATGTTCTCGCATTCTCACAGCCAGAGTTTTAATTCCTCGTAGCACTAACCAGCTATCAAAAGGACTGGGAATAGCTCCGATCGCATTTTGATAAAACTTCAGTTCGGTGTATAGTTGCTCATTAGATGTAATAACTGCGCCACCAATAATATCGCTGTGTCCTCCTAGATATTTGGTAGTGCTGTGAACCACAATATCAGCACCTAAATCTAACGGTGTTTGGAAATAAGGACTCGCAAATGTGTTATCAACTACTAAAATGATATTGTGTTTACGGGCAATATTTGACAGTGCTGCAATATCAATGATTTTTAATAATGGGTTGGTAGGAGTTTCAATCCAAATCAACTTCGTATTTGGTTGAATGGCAGATTCAAATTCAGCAATATTATCAATATCTACATAACTAGTTGTCACACCCCAATTTTTCACAACCTTTTCTAGCAAACGATAAGTTCCACCATACAAATCATCGCCAGCAACAATATGATCGCCACTTTTTAGCAGGCTTAATACTGTAGTAGTTGCAGCTAAACCAGAAGCAAACGCTAAACCAAATTTACCATTTTCAATAGAAGCTAAAGCCTCTTCTAAAGCAGTACGAGTGGGGTTTCCCGTGCGAGAATATTCATATCCTTTGTGTTGACCTATGGCTTCTTGTTCATAGGTGGAAGTCAAATAAATGGGGACAATTACTGCACCTGTTTGGGGGTCTGATTGCTGACCTTCATGAATTGCTCTAGTTTCAAATTCCATTGTTTTACCTTTATAAAGAAAGAATTCAGAATTCAGGAGTCAGAATTCAGAATTCAGGAGGACTGGCTGACTGTAATGCTTCAGAAAATATGCAGCTTTAATAGAAAACAATTAGGAGGCGATCATCTCTACGGAATTCTAAATTCTGAATTCTGAATTCTGAATTCTGAATTCTTATTCATGATTCCTGGGTTTGACTAATCCAATATCTAATTAAATCAGCCCTGGTAATTAATCCAATAGGAACATCACGCTGCTTAATAATAATCCCTGTGGTTCCTGATAAAAGCAGTCGATAAGCTTCCGAAACATGGACTTCTTCATCAAGAATTGGCAATGGTTTACCCATAACTGCCGAAACTTCCTGGTTAGAAAAGTTGATACCATCATGAAGGAATTTCATTAAAGAAGCTTCATTGACGCTTCCTACTACATGATTATTATCAATCACTGGTAGCTGGGAGATATTTAACTTTTGCAGGTAGTTTGTGGCTTTGCTCAAAGTATCACGCGGACTGACAGCAATTAGCGAAGGAAAATCTGTTTTTTGAGCAAGAATTTCTCCAACTTTCGTGCTTCTGACTGTTGTACCTTCCCAAAAACCATTTTCCTGCATCCACGCATCGGAGTAAATTTTATTAATGTAATTTCTTCCTGTATCTGGTAATAAAACTACAATATATTTTGGCTCTGTTAATCTGGCTGCATACTTCAAGGCTGCGGCTACTGCTGTACCACAAGAACCTCCTACTAATAAACCTTCTTCGCGTGCTAAACGACGAGTCATATTAAATGATTCTTTATCGCTAACTCGAACCATTTCATCTACTAATTGCCGATTAAAAGTTTTGGGAATAAAGTCTTCGCCAATTCCTTCAACTTTGTAAGATTTAGGTGTATCACCCGAAAGAATTGAACCTTCCGGATCTGCACCAACAATTACGATATTTGGATTTTGCTCTTTGAGATATTTGGCAACTCCAGAAATTGTACCACCTGTGCCCATACCTGCAACAAACACATCAACTTTACCATTACTATCTGACCAAATTTCTGGGCCTGTAGTTAAGTAATGTGCTAAAGGATTATTCGGGTTTTCAAATTGATTTGGTCTGTAAGCTTTGGGTATTTCTTTGGCGAGTCTTTCTGCTACACCGTTATAGCTTTCTGCTGAGTCAGGCGGTACAGATGTGGGAGTAACAACTACTTCTGCACCATAAGCTTTGAGTAGATTGATTTTATCCTGGCTCATTTTATCAGGCATGACGAAAATACAGCGATATTTTTTTACTGCTGCAATTAATGCTAATCCGACACCAGTATTGCCTGCGGTGGCTTCAATAATAGTACCACCTGGTTGTAATTGACCTGTTTTTTCTGCGGCTTCAATCATGGTGAGGGCAATTCTATCTTTGGTACTGCCGCCAGGATTGAGATATTCTACTTTGGCATAAATAGTTGAGTGAATATCTTCGGTAATTTTGTTAAGTTTGACTAATGGAGTTCTACCAATTGCTTGTAAAATGTTCTCGTAAGCAGTCATATAGCATCTCTAAATAATTTGTAAAATGGTTTATTTCTTACCTTTGCGTCTCGTCAGAGAAGAACGCAAAGATAAGAGAGGATAAGATAAGAAATTGGTTTAGGATGTTGGTTGTAGAGTGGGTTGTAGTTTGAGTAATTTGTCACTTGCTGTTTGCAATGTCTCAGGTCTTTTGCTGAAGCAGAATCTGATCAAAGAATGTCCTTTTTCTGGTTGGTTGAAAAAGCTAGAACCAGGAACTACAGCAACACCAATATCTTTAATTAAGTGGTAAGTGAATTCAATATCGGTTTTGTAGCCGAATTTGGAAATATCTGCAAGTACGTAATAAGCTCCTTTGGGAAGGAAGTAGGGTATGCCAACTCGATCTAAAATTTGTAAGATGTTGTCTCGCTTTTGCTGATAAAGTTTGGCTAGTTCTTCATAATAGGATGGTGGTAGTTGCATAGCGGCAACTCCAGCTCGTTGCAATGGTGCAGGGGCACCCACTGTTAAGAAATCATGCACTTTACGAATGGCTGCCGTCAATTCCGGGTTTGCCAAAATGTAGCCAACTCGCCATCCGGTGACGCTGTAAGTTTTGGATAAACCGTTAATGGTGACTGTGCGTTCTTCCATTCCGGGAAGGGTCGCTAAGGCGATATGTTGAGTGCCATCATAAAGAATGTGTTCGTAGATTTCGTCAGTAAAGGCTAGTACATCCCACTTTTGACAAAGTTCAGCAATTAGAGTTAGTTCTTCACGGGTGAAGACTTTACCGGTGGGGTTATGGGGTGTGTTAATAATAATGGCTTTGGTATTAGCGTTGAAAGCTTGACGCAACTGTGTTTCATCAAATGTCCAATGGGGGGGATGTAGTGTCACGTAGCGGGGTTTAGCACCAGCTAAAATCGCATCGGGGCCGTAGTTTTCATAATACGGCTCAAACACAATTACTTCGTCACCAGGATCGACTGTGGCCAGCATCACAGCTGCCATTGCTTCTGTGGAACCACAGGTAACGGTGATTTGGGTTTCGGGGTTGATATCTAAGCCGAGATACCAGCGGACTTTTTTGGCGATCGCTTCCCGAAATGGGCGATCGCCCCAAGTGATAGCATATTGGTTAACATCCGCCTCGATTGCTTCATAAGCTGCCTGTTTCAACTCAGCCGGACAAGAAAAATCAGGAAATCCCTGGGCTAAATTCACCGCACCATGTTGCAGTGCCACCCTTGTCATTTCTCGAATCACCGACTCTGTAAACTGGTTTGCCTTGGCTGATATTTTTTGGCGCTGCATCTGACTCACCCCTTTGCCTCTGTTGATCTTGATTGCGCTTGTGCGGGAGTTTCTGTAAACCCGAATAAAACCATAATATCGATAGATTTATCGTAGTATACTCAAATTCCAGGTCTAGAGGAAGGAGTGGGGAGTGGGGA
>NZ_JACJSJ010000118.1 GCF_014698115.1 Nostoc sp. FACHB-973 | reverse complement strand
GACAATACCGATCGCCAGAACAAAACCAAATAAGGTCAGTGTATTAATTTGAAATCCTAAAACCAAAAGAGCCGCACATGTCCCAATCAAAGACACGGGAATCGCAACAGTGGGAATAATCGTGGTGCGCCAGTCTTGCAAAAAGACAAAAATTACCAAGACCACCAGGATAATTGCCTCAACGAGGGTATGCAGAACTTCTTCTAAAGAAATTTCTACAAATGGAGTGGTATCAAATGCCAATTGTGCTTTTAGTCCAGGTGGAAAATTCTTTTCTAGCCTCTTGATCTGTTCTTCAACAGCATGAGCAACATTCAGTGCATTACTACCCGGAAGTTGATATATCCCCAAACCTACGGCTGGCTTGGGATCATTTCCTGGTATGGTGAATTTGGCATCAGCAAGATAGCTCTCAGCACCGAGTTCAACTCGACCGACATCTTTTACTTTAACTAGGGTGTTGGTGTTAGTGTTAGTGCTAGTGCTACTAGTGCCATTTGCAGCCACCTTCAACACCATCTCCTCAAATTCCGCTGCATCTTTGAATCGACTGGTTGCCTTTAAAGCAAATTCAAAGCTTTGATTATCTGGTGCTGGTTCCTTACCAATTGCCCCTGCACCCACCTGAATATTTTGTTCTTGCAGGGCAGTTGTCACATCTTGAGGAGTTAGTTGATGTTGGGCAAGCTTGTTGGGATCGAGCCAAAGACGCATCGCATATTTGCGTTCCCCAAAAATCCGGGAGCTTCCTACACCAGGAATCCGTTTAATCTGATCGAGAATGAATAGGTCAACATAGTTACTAATAAAAATGTTGTCATATTCATTATTCTCTGAGTAGAACCCATAGACGAGAAGCAAACTACTTGATGCGGTTTCAACAGTGACACCTGTTCGTTGAACAGTATCTGGTAATTGAGGTTCAGAGAGAGCTTCTTTATTTTGAACGTTTACTTGAGCAATATCGCTATTGACATTAGTTGGGAAGGAGACAGTTATATTGCTCGAACCATCATTACCCGTATTAGAAGATATATAAGATACATCTTTAACGCCATTAATTTGTCGCTCAATAATGTTGGTAACAGTACTTTCTGTTGTTTGAGCATCCGCACCAGTATTATTGGAGCTAACGGTGATTTGCACCGGGGCGAGATCTGGCAGCTGAGAAATCGGCAGGATTGGAATACAAATACTTCCCAGCAGCAAAATGATGAATGTACAGACGGTCGTCAGAACTGGACGCCTGATGAAAGTATTGACAAACATAGGCTAGGGATTGGGGACTGGGGACTGGGGAATAGGGAGTGGGGAGTGGGGAGTAGGGAGTGGGGGAGCAGGGAGTAGAGGAGAAGTTGCAGCGTGTCTTTCCCCAGACCTTTGCACCTAAAACCTCTTGTACCCAATGCCCAGTCCCCAATACCCAGTCCCCAATCCCCAATCCCTGACTTATTAAAAGTTTTTATCGCAAACTGTCTCAAAAGTCCAAGATATACTGCTATAACCAAAAGGAATAGATAAAAACTAGCAAACAGCATGGATGCAGACTTACGCTTGCTTCGTTACTTTGTTGCGGTGGCTGAAGATTTGAACTTCACCCGTGCTGCTGAACGGTTATATATCTCACAACCAGCATTGTCCAAGCAAATTCGCCAACTAGAGCGGGAATTGGGCATTGAACTACTGCGCCGTAATAGTCGAGAAGTGAAACTAACTGCCGCTGGTGAAGCACTCTTGCCTTTAGCCCAAGGGCTGATCCAGGATTGGCAGTTTACTTTATTAAAGCTGCGAGAAGTAGCAGCGAGGGAAACGCAGACATTGCGTGTTGGTTTCGTTTGCAGGATTGGCAGCGAATTAACGAAATCTATCCTTTCACGGTTTCAAGCCCTACAACCAGGATGGAAGGTAGCGATTCGTTTCTTTGAGTTCTCAGATCCTACGGCCGGACTACTCTCTGGCAATACTGATGTTGCCCTGTTACGGTTGCCAGTTCCCAAACAAGAAAAACTATTCACTGAAATCTTATTGGTTGAACCAAGATGGGTTGCCTTATCATCTGAGCATCCATTGACGCAGCTGGATGTTTTGCAGATAGCTGATTTAGTTAATGAACCGTTTATTACGGTGCCTGCTGAAACAGGAGTATGGCGAGATCACTGGTTAGCAAAGAATGAACGTAACGGCCATCCAATCGTTTTTGGCACCGAAGTAAACAATACCAATGAAGCAATGGAAGCGGTGATTAATGGTCAAGGAATAGCACTAGTATCGGAAACTACCACACAAGTTTACGCACTGTCTGGACAAACTTTCCGCCCAGTTCAGGATGTCAGTCCCAGTGTGCTAGCTGTGGCATGGCGACGAGATTCTTCAAACAGCGTAGTTGAAGACTTTGTGCAAGCTTGTCTTGATGCAAGTCAGGCGAGTAGCTGACCTTTTTAGGACAAGGGGACAAATTGCAAAAAGTCTTTCCCCTTTCCCGTGTCCCCGTGTGCCCATATCCTCTTCGATGACTTGCTTTTTGAATTTGTATGTGATAATTTCTGTTTTTAGCAATTGTACACTTATTCGACCGATTTACCGTATTTTAAAAGTACTATTACCGCTCAATTGCAAAAATCTTTGCAACAAATGAATCGGCTGTAGGGGCGTACAGCTGTACGCCCCTAGCCATATATCTGTCGCATTCTGATTTCAAATTGGTATAACTTTATCTGTCAGGAATTTAATACATGACCAAAGTTCTGATTCTCGATGCCAACAAACAACCGTTATACCCAGTACGTATCAGCCGTGCTAGGTTGCTATTGTCACAAGGTAAAGCTACCGTATTCCAGCGATATCCCTTTACTATCATTCTCAAGGAATCCCTTTCCCATTTAAAACTTGAGCAACTTGGGTTCAAAATTCACCCTGATGTCAAAAGTAAAAAGGGAGTAGGGAGTGGGGAGTAGGGAGTCAGCCTTTTCAAGTTGGATGGAGTTTTTTGAGGCAATCAAATAGGAGTTTTATAGTACTACGATCACCAAAGATAAAAAACTTAGCAAGTAAGTTGGCACAATAGAACGAAAGTATTTAAATAAAGATTAACTAAGCAACAAGGAATATTTAAGCCGACTTACTTAGATTGATGAGGAATATAGATGACGAACGATACTATTTTAGAACCATTGCCTGAAGACCAATGGTTTATTGAAAGCCAAGAACTGCGATCGCTTGTAGCAACAGTACGTGAAATTACTGCTAGCACTACTAAAAATCGCACACAAACTCTCGTTAAATTAGAACCTTATTTTCAAGAGCTACTTGCCCAACAGCAATGGTTACCCGAAAAGTTCGCCCAAGTCAACCCCCAAAGTAAAATGGGGGGTGGTATTGGTCAATGGCTACTTTATCGGGCTAAAGACCGTTCTTTGTCAGTCTTTAGCTTGGTGATTCCCCCTGGTTCCACCACTCCTGTCCACGACCATTTAGCTTGGGGATTGATTGGTTTATACAAAGGCAATCAAGAAGAAACAGTCTATCGGCGTGTAGATAACGGCAATGCCGAAGGACACGCACAATTACAAATAACTGAAGTGCGATCGCTTCAAAGGGGCGATATTTACCGCCTCCTACCTCCAGATGGTGATATCCACGCCGTCAAAACCACATCCGAGAGTGAATCTGTATCCATCCATCTTCTCGGTAATGATACTGGTTGCATCTGGCGTCACCAGTTCATTCCAGAATCTCACACCGTCAAATCTTTTCGCTCCGGATATTCTAATGCTCCCTGTAAAGAGGAGGAGGAAAAAGAACATGCCCAAGTACGATAGACCGCAACCCCCTGTATTCGAGCGAGTTGAAGACGAACGCCTGCACCGCAAGCAACGCCTAGCCGCTGCCTTTCGCCTGTTTGGTCGCTTTGGCTTCTCTGAAGGCATCGCAGGTCATATTACAGCCCGCGATCCGGAGTTTACAGACCATTTCTGGGTCAATCCATTGGGAGTATACTTCGGCCATATCCGAGTTTCTGACCTAATTTTGGTTAATAAAGAAGGTGAGGTGGTGAAAGGCGATGCTCAAGTAAATCAAGCCGCTTTCGCCATCCATTCTCAGATTCATGAGGCTCGACCGGATGTAATTGCAGCCGCACACGCTCATTCAATTTATGGCAAAGCCTGGTCGAGTCTGGGTCGTCTCCTTGACCCCTTGACTCAAGATTCTTGTGCTTTTTATGAAGACCATGCACTATTTGAAGATTATACAGGTGTCGTATTAGATACCTCTGAAGGGAAGCGACTTGCGGAGGCTTTGGCGCGAAGTAAAGCCATAATTCTCCGTAACCACGGCATTTTAACTGTGGGACATACGGTAGATGAAGCTGCTTTTTGGTACATTAGCCTAGAGCGATCGTGCCAAGCACAACTGCTAGCACAAGCCGCAGGTAGACCCAATATCATTAAACACGAAACAGCCCGTTTGACACACAGTCAAGTGGGAGCGCCTAGAAGTGGGTGGTTCAGCTTCCAGCCACTTTACGACAGGATTGTGCGGGAAGAACCTGATTTCCTCGATTAATCAGACAATTTTGGATTTTAGATTTTAGATTTATTCCACGAATATAGCGCTTCTCACTTGGCTAAAATACGCCCGTTCGTAGGGGCGCACAGCTGTGCGCCCCTACAGCGTATTAGACCTCTTGCAAAAGTCCCTAACACCCCACCCCCAACCCCGAGCCGCTCTTCGGGAGGGGAGCGTTTGCTTTACTCAAATGCGGGGTGGGGTTCTTTATTTTTGATTTATGCAAGAGGTCTATTGCATCCAAACGAGAATCGCTATAAATCCAATTTCCCACTCCACCGGCCTTCTCCAGAGTCGGATACGCGTTCCTCAAAGTTGCTTAAGTTTGGGTCTTTGAGGAGTGCGATCGCTGTTAAATCGACTACGTACAGGATTAAATACGCTTTTGGGAGCGCGATCGCTAGAAATTACGGCAACTCATGCTTTACGAGCGGCTGCATTACCCTTGTATCACCGAGATCCGTTTGACAGAATGCTGATTGCACAGGCTCAGTCAGGAGACATGACGCTTGTAAGTGCTGATCCAATGTTCAGACAATATAGCGATGTCTCCATTCTCTGGGCAGCCAGTTCGTGAGCGTTTATACATCCGCAATTAACCTCGCTTTTCTCAAGAAAAATTGCAGTACTGTTTCTTCACGGGAAATAATATCCACTCTACCTTCCATTCCTAATTGAATCTGACACAGATTTTTGCCTTTACCTAAAACCAGACTTTCCGGCTCAATAGTCACGTGATAAAAAGCACCTGGGACAGCCGCTTTCGGAGTGGTATTGGGATAAGGAGAAGATCCATTTGTGTTGTTTGTTGGGGGAGTCATGGCATCTGGAGAAATCGCCTCGACCTTACCATTGAGAGTACCATAATCTGGGTAGGGACAAGCACTAACCCGCATTTGAACTTGTTGACCAATTTTGAGCTTATTTTTATCTTCAGATGCCACTGCTGCCTTGACAATCTGCTTGGCATCACTGGGGACAATCTGCAAGACTTCTTCGCCAGGACGTACAGTTTGACCAGGGTTACGCAAGTTTATCTGAGAAATGATACCATCGGCAGTAGCAATAATAGTGGTGTGATGAAGTTCAATTTCCACTTGCTTTAGTTCGCTAGTATCGCGCTCTAGCTGTTTTTCTACTTCAATGCGTTGCTTGATAATTCCTTGCAGTTCTTTGTCTAAAGCTGCTTTGTTACTTTCACCTGCGGCTTTTTCTTGGGCTATCCGCTCAGTAGCAATTTCTACTTCTGCATGACTGGGATTTAAGGCGGCTTTTGCACGTTGCTTTTTAGCGATCGCTGCATATACAGTTTGTTGTAATCGCTCAATTGTTTGCTTTTGCGCCTCCACAACTGCTTTTTGTGCTGCTACAGCTTGTTGTTGCTGTTTTGCAGCTAACCGCGCTTCCTCTAATTTATCCCTAGACAATGCTCCTGCTTGGGCTACACCCTCATATCGGTTTTGCTTTGACTTGGCTGCATTCCAAGCCGCCTCAGTAGAATGGAGATTTGCTTGTGCTGTTTTTAACTGTGATATGCCAACCTGCAATTCTTGTTGAGCAATCTGCACATGAGCTTGAGATTCTTGGAATTCAGCCACAGTATTAATTTTTTTATCCTGATATTGACGCAGGCGATCGCTTAATTCAGCCTCAGTAGCAGTGATAATCCGGTTAACTTTAGCAGTTTCGGCGCGGATTTGACTGTTCAAAGTGTGAATTTGAGCCTTGATTTGCACTAGCTGCAACTTAGCTTGCTGAATATTACTTTGCAGTTGGTTTTTTTTAGTTTGTAAGCGGGAGTCGTCAATAATGGCGATCGCATCTCCGCTTTTAACAACTTGATTTTCTTGGACATGAATCTGCATAACTTGGCCTTCAGTTGCCGCCTGCACAATTCGCAATTCCCCAGATGGACGGACAACTGCCTGCCCTTTTACTGTCACCTTATATTTAGTGATTGCGGCGACGGGAATTGCTAGTCCCAAAACGCAGAGAACAAAGAGTCCACCAAAGGTAATCCAACGACTAATCGGTGGCAGAAATTCATCTGTTTGAATTGGTTGTAAAAAGTCTGTGTTGTTAACCATAGTTAGACCACTTAAATAATTCGTAATTCGTAATTCGTAATTCGTAATTATGTTTTGTGATAGCGAAACGTTAGCGACTGTACGTAGCTAAACCGCAACACAAAACAAGCAACCCCGATGGGATGGGGACTTTGACGACTTTATGCGTTAAAAATTATAAACATAGGTGAAGAAATCAACGCCAATTCATTCTCAAAATCACATCATCCAAAAATTCTAAATGCTCGCCATTAACTTGTCGCAAATCTTCTGCTGTTCCTTGAATTTTTAACTGTCCTTTTTCTAGAAAAATAATCCAATCTGCACGCTGGATCAACCTAGTACGGTGACTAATTAAAATAGTAGTTTTACCCTGGCGATGGTCTAAAACTTTATCTAGTATTTGTGCTTCGCTCACTGGATCGAGGGCGCTGGTAGATTCATCTAAAATCAGGATGGGTGGGTCAGTAACTATAGCTCTAGCTATAGCTAATCGTTGCTTTTGTCCACCAGAAAGATTAGCTCCAAATTCTCCTAAGACAGTTTGATATTTATCAGGTAGTTCACTGATAAATTCGTCAGCACCAGTAATTTGACAAGCTCTAACAATGTCTGCAAAACTAATGTGAGGATAACTAAATTGGAAATTATCCAGAATAGACCGACTCCAAAAATGAGCTTCTTGTGGTATTAAAACCACCTGTTGCCGCAAACATTCTAAAGATATATCTTGCTGATTATAGAAACTATAGCGAATATTTCCTGATTGAATTGTATATAAACCAGTAATCAACTTTGCTAGGGTACTTTTACCACAGCCAGATTTACCAATTAGAGCAATTGCTTTACCACCAGGAATAGTTACGGAAAAATCTTGCAATAAATCAACTCTACCTGTGTGGTGAAAATTAATTTCATTGCAAGTAATATCTGTATTTCCAGGAATTTCTACCCACTGCTTTTTCACATCATTTTCATCTTCTGGAGTAGCATCAATAACTTCCGTCAGACGTTGAATAACTATTTGGGAAGTGATAAATTCATCTATTAAGCCGATAGCAGAACTTAAAAAGCCCAAAAGATTACCACTCATACCGTTATAGGCAATCAATTGTCCGATTGTTAAAGTCCGATTAATTACTAAATAGCTACCAATCCAGAGAATACCAATATTAATAAATGTCGAAAGAATACTGGTAACTGTACTGCTGTAAAGTCCTAGCTGCATGGTACTCCAGCCCAAGTTAGCCAGACGACCAAAATTTCCTTGATATTCTTCCCAGGCTTGGGGTGTAGCTTGGGTAGTTTTTAAGACTTGTACTCCCCGAAATGTTTCTACTAAAAAACCTTGGTTTTCTGTACCAAAAACAATCATATTGCGGGTTTTTTGGCGCAGTGCTGGTAAAAAAAGCAAGTTAACAGCCGTGACAATGAGAAATGCAACTATAGAAGCTAGAGTTAACTCCCAAGTGTAAAAAAGCATAAAGCCCAAGGAGACTACAGCAATAAAAAATTGACTGGGTAATCCGAGGACAATTTGGGAAACTAAGTTATTGATAGCGTGAACATCAGCAATGCGGCTGACTACCTCCCCACTGCGTCGTCCTTCAAAATAAGATAGGGGTAAATGTAAAAGTTTGCGCCCGTATTCTAGAATTAGTCCTAATTGCAATCTTTGACTGAAATGACCGATCAGGTGCGATTGTACTAAACTAATGGCGCTTCTAATTAAATTCAGGGTGACAACGCCGATCGCAACAGTAGTTAATAGTTGAGTATCTCCCCGGACTAGGACATCATCGGTGAGTAGTTGCATCATGAAGGGAGATGCTAGGGAAAGCAGACCGATCGCAATGTTGAGGGCGATCGCTTGGGCTAAAATAAACCGATAGGGATAAACTCGTTGCAGATAACGTCCAAAACCGCCAATTTTATCTGATTCTTGTTGATAGAAGCGGCTTTCATCGGGAAGGAGTAGCAGCATCACCCCATTACTCCAACCTTTAATTAACTCCTCCTGAGTCAGGTAACGGATACCAACACCGGGGTCGGCAATTACATATTTGTTGCCTTTCTGACCGTATAATACTACCCAGTGGTAGCCTTTCCAGTGAATAATCGCAGGTAAAGGAGCTTGATCTAATTGGTTGATGAGTTGAGGAGTGGCTTTAACTTGTCGGCTATGGAATCCCAGGGCTTCTGCACCCCGCCGTAATCCCAACAGAGTAGTTCCTCTCGCCCCAGTACCAACAGCTTCCCGCACGCGGTTAAGGGTAAATGTGCGTCCGTAGTATTGGGAAATAGTAGCTAAAGTAGCTGCACCACAGTCTTCTTCACTGTGTTGAAGGACAATTTGGTATTTCATTTACAGACGCAATTCTTGAAGAGAAAATACAGTTAAGTCAAATGAATTGACTATATTGAATTAGGATTTACGCAGAAAAATTATTCATTGAAGTGGCTAAAAGGACTTCATGACTTGATCGTTATACTTGATAAAGATCAATATCATAGGGATTAGCAGTGTACTCATTGTTTTGAAATTCATATATTTGCCCATTGGACAAATTGTATGATTGATTCACCGTTACATAATCTCGACCGTCAATGTCAAATTGAATTATTCCGTTGTAAGGGGTATCATAATCCCATGTTTCACCTGGTTGAATTGTGAATAGAGTACCATCCAAATTATGAGTAATCTTGTATTGTGTGTTGTTTGCGATCCTAAATTTCTCACGTCCACCAGAAATTATTTCCGCAGCTTGTTCGTCAATTTCTTCGACCAAACCAAAATTATGCAAGATGCTTTGGTTGTTTAACTGGGCTGTTTCCACTGTCATAGCCATGTGATTTTCTCCTAAAATTTGGTGTTTAGGAAGTACGCTCAATATTTCTAAACGCCGATAGATTAGGCGTTGCTGATAGATAATATGTAAATCTCACCTATACGGCGTTTACCCTTAATGTCATAGAAGACTAGTAGTTCCCAGACAGTAGTCGTTCTTGCAGAGTAGACATAAAGGCAAAAAACAAAAGTTATCTCTATTCAGAATAATAGGAGTTAACTTTTTAGTGTCAGGATTTATTTTAAGAGGATATGATTAACTCCTCTCTTCTTAGTATATGAGGAAAAGAAGATTTATAAATAGGAATTATACAAATTTTATTTTTTCTTTTGCTTTTCACAGAATCTGAAAAACCCCTCTATAAACAGGTTCACGCGAAAAAAAAGACTTACCGCTACCGGGAACGGGACGAAGCCCAACGACAAGCATTTCTAGAACAATTGCAAGCTTATAAAAAAGAGGAAGTAGTTTATGTGGATGAAGCTGGAACAGATAATACCGAGGATTATGCTTATGGCTGGTGCGATCGCAGCGAACGATTTGAGGCAGACAAACTAGGACACCGTACCAATCACATCTCCATGATTTCAGCATGGTGCGATCGCCAAACACTTGCTCCAATGACTTTTAAAGGATATTGCGATACAGCCTTAGTCGAAGCTTGGGTTAAGCAATTGTTAATTCCCGCCTTGTGACTAGGACAAGTGGTAGTTATGGACAATGCTAGTTTTCATAAATCCACCGCCATTCGTGAAATGATTGAACAAGCCGGCTGTAAGTTATTGTTTCTGCCGCTCTATTCTCCGGACTTAAACAAGATAGAGAAGTTTTGGGCGCGTTTGAAGAATCAACTTCGCAAAATCGTACATCAGTTTGAAAATTTTTGGGATGCGGTTAATTCTGCTTTCCAACTTTTGTCCCAACTATCCCTTCATTTGCTATAGTTGCAGCAATCAATAAACCGAAACTGGGATTGCACTCTGAAGCTGGCAGTTGCAAAATCTACAGAAATTATCAAGGCTTCAAATATTTACATTTAGGGATAATTTCATCAATAAAAAGAAAATCATTACCAGAAATAGCCAAAGTAGTAAGTATAAACTCGGCACAATCATTACATCATTTCATAGCCTATTCAGATTTCCCGTTTTGGCGCGGCGATGCCATAAGGCACAAACCCGAAATAAATCCCCAGCCTTATTAAAACAAATAACCGATTACGCCCACTCAAAACCACGTTCGCACAGCGTCTCTGAAGGAGAAGACTGGGGATTTATTTTTATCGATCTCCCTAATTTGAAGTCAAAATCGACTTTTGTATTGTCAGAATCAAACACACTCCCAAGCGCCATCAAACTCACGTTAACACGATACTCAAACTTGTAGCCTTATTCGCAATTACAGCGAATTCAGTGTTTAAGAAAGACAATTTACCACTGGATAAATTGTAGGAAAAGTCATTGATACTGCTAGCACCAAACCCTATTTTGGAAATCTGGATAATATCACCTTGACTGAAAGTGTAGTCTTTGATTGTATCAATACCTTCTGATAAGCTGTTGAAGACAAATGTATCTGCACCAGCGCCACCTGCAAGAATATCATTACCCAGTCCTCCAGAAATCAGATCGTTACCTGCACCACCAGAGATCGTGTCATTACCATCGTTACCAAAGAGTTGGTTGTTTTGGGCGTCGCCAGTAATAGTGTCATTTTTATTTGTACCTAGAACATTGTCAAAGTTGGTAACTGTGAATGTCCCAACTCCGGATACACCAGCGACAATCAGCTTTTGTGTTTGCAAATTCACGTTGATGGATGCATTACCCCCAGCACCAGACACATCAATGGTGTTATTAGCAGCACTAGCATCAGCAATAATTGTTTCGACTTGAATCAGTTGGTCATTGCCAAATCCGGCATCTTTGACGATGATTCCGGTAGGTAACAGAGTAATGCTTTGACCAAGTTGGCTGTAGTCTACTGTGTCAGTACCATTGCCACCATTGAGGATATCATCGCCGCTACTGCCCTTGAGGGTGTCATTACCATCACCACCGGCTAAATCATCATTACCCAATCCTCCATCAATCAAATCATTGCCCGCACCACCAGAGATGGTGTCATGACCATCATTGCCGAAGAGTTGGTTGTTTTGGGCGTCGCCAGTGATGATGTCACTCTCATTTGTACCTTTAACATTGTCAAAGTTGCTAACTGTGAATGTTCCGACTCCAGGTACACCATTGACAATCAACTGTTGTGTTTGCAAATTCACGTTGATGGATGCACCAACTCCAGCAGTAGACACATCAATAGTATTGTTAGCAACGCCAGCATCGGCAATAATTTTTTCAACTTGAATTAGTTGGTCATTGCCAAATCCGCCACCTTTGACGACGAGTCCAGTAGGTAACAAAGTAATGCTTTGATCGAGTAGGCTGTAGTCTACTGTGTCGATGCCATTGCCACCACTGAGGATATCATTTCCACGAGTGCCGTTGAGAATGTCATTGCCATCGTTACCAAAGAGTTGGTTGTTTTGGATGTCGCCAGTGATGATGTCACTCTCATTTGTACCTTTAACATCGTCAAAGTTGGTAACTGTGAATATTCCCGTTGCCAGGGGAGCAGTCACAGTCAAGTTTTTCGTTAGCAAATTGACATTGATAGATACACCAGCCGCAGCACTACTCATGTCGATCGCATTATTGACGGCGCTGGCATCGGCAATAAATCTTTCGACTTGAATCAGTTGATCGCTGCCAAATCCGCCACCTTTGACGATGGTTCCGGTAGATAACAGGGTGACGTTTTGACCAAGTTGGCTGTAGTCTGCTGTGTCAGTGCCACTGCCGCCATTGAGTGTATCATCGCCGCTACTGCCTTTGAAAGTATCATTACCGCCATCACCTGATAAACTGTCATTACCAAGTCCTCCATCAATCAGATCGTTGCCCCCACCACCAGAGATGATGTCATTACCACCAAGACCAAATATCTGATCGTTGTCACTGGTTCCAAACAAAAAATTATCGTTGTCATTTGCTGTAATATTAGCCATAATCTATACTTTTTTGGGTATCTTGTAGTGGATTTGGTTCTTCTTCTCGACGAATTCTTTTGTGTAAACAGTCTCATCAATTTGGAATTACTAAACCAAGACTATCTTTAGGGTCGTAGCCCAAAGCAATAAGAGTGAGTAGAATCGCTGAACATCTTGTAAAATTGGCAAGCAGGCGGTTTAGGGTAGATTAATCACTTTGGGCTACCCCAAAGTTTTCAGAAAATGCCGCAGTTTTCAAGCAAACGCTGATTGGATTTCTTCAGGTTATGCGTAAACCAACTTGGGGGCCTATTGTCAAAGAACGGGTTCGGCACTTTCTAGAGACATTACTCTCTGTTGCAGATCAAGTGCATGATTCTGAGGATTTCCAATTTCGTTGGGATGATAATGCCAGAGCTAATTTAATCGTTGAGACTAAGCGCAGATATCTGGAAAAATTAACTCAGTTAAAACAAAATCAGGTTTACGAAGTCATCGAAAGCCTTAAAATTTTAGAGATTCTAGAAGATAACCGTACCCAAAGGCAGGGTAAGGATGATTGGCATTTCACCTTGAGGCTTTGGGACAGAGATATAGCTACTAACTTGAGTCAGTTTGACCAAAAGTGGGAAAACACAAGACCAGAAAAGTCAAAGACACAAAGTGCTGCGCTCCAAAAAGCTACGGAAATAGAACAGCAGGGGCGATCGCCTACCGATACCTCAATTTTTGTCCAAGTAGGGTTAAACTTGATGCCAGAAACACAAGTATCACTGCTCAATGAAACTAGGTTGACATTGCCAGATTTATCACCAATGCCGACAAATACAAATGGACAACCCTTACTGAAAGCAGAGGCAGAATTGCCTGTGGGGCAAGTTCCTCTCAATTCCGTTTTTTATGTTGAACGTTCTCTAGTGGAAGAACGCTGTTATCAAGAGATTTTGCAACCAGGTGCCCTAATCCGCATTAAAGCACCCAGGTTCATGGGCAAAACTTCGCTGATGGCCAGGATTCTTCATCAAGCCAGAGAACATGGTTATCACACAGTACCCTTGAACTTTCAGTTAGCAGACAATGCAGTGTTCGCTAACCTGGATACATTTCTACGTTGGTTTTGTGAAAGTGTTGGTCGCAGACTTAAAAAGCTTGACCAGTTAAATGATTATTGGGTTACCTATGGTAGTAAAGATAAAACCACAGCTTATTTTGAAGAGTGTTTGTTAGAAGAAACTGCTAACCCACTGGTAATTGCTTTAGATGGAGTTGAGCGAATTTTCCCACATCGCAACGTTGCTGACGACTTTTTTAGTCTTCTGCGGGCTTGGTATGAGTATGCTAGATATGGCGATCGCATTAGCGAACTTTGGCAAAAACTCCGGGTAGTAATAGTACACTCCAGCGAAGTTTATATTCCACTGGATATCAATCAATCTCCGTTTAATGTTGGATTGAGCATTGAATTACAAGAGTTTACCAAAGAGCAAGTGCAGGATTTATCAGCACGTCATCAGGGACTCAATTGGACAACTACCCAAGTTGATAATTTGATGGATATGGTAGGGGGACATCCCTATTTGGTGCGGTTAGCTTTATATCACATACAGCGTCAAGAAACTACACTTGAGCAGTTATTACAAACCGCTCCCACAGAAGCCGGGATTTATAGCGACCATCTCAGACGACACCTATGGAATCTCAAGCAGCATCCAGATTTAGCCGCAGCCTATAGCCAAGTCGTAGCCACCCCTGAGCCAGTAGAGTTAGACTCAGATTTAGTATTTAAATTACACAGTATGGGACTGGTATTGCATTGCTGCGAAAATAAAGTGACTTGGCGCTGCAATTTATACCGTCAATATTTTCCCAACCGCCTGAGTCAAACAATTTTGGATTTTAGATTTGGGATTTTGGATTGAAAGAGCGCCACTTGCGGTGCGGGGCTTGATAGCGCAGCCTCTTCGAGTCATCTCCCAAGGGGAGACGCCAAGGGCGAACGAGCGTCGGATTTGAAATTTGGGATGAAAGGATTTGTTCCGCCCACGCGATAGCGGGGCATGTAGCTTGCTTCTGGGTTCGCGTAGCGTTCCGTAGGAAAGGAGTACCGAAATAATCTAAAATCTAAAATCTAAAATTCGTGCGGTCAATTTTAGTTTTCTGATAGCGCTAAAATTCAAAATTATTCATGCTAGATTGTACGGCTGATAGCCGATAACACAAAATAAAATGCCTCCGACAAGCAAAGCAGAAAACTCGGCTTACAACTATCAAGTTGGAGGAAGTCTACAAATTGATGCTCCCAGTTATGTGGAGCGACAGGCTGATAAAGACTTCTATGAAGGATTAAAATCAGGAGAATTTTGTTACGTTCTCAACTCCCGACAAATGGGCAAATCAAGCCTACGGGTGCGAACAATGCATAAATTGCAAAAAGATAATATTGCTTGTAATGTGATAGATATTACAGCAATTGGTAGCCAAGATATTGCTCCCTCTGAATGGTATCTAGGCGTACTTCGCAGGCTGGCACGCAGTTTTACGCCCACAGTTAAGGTGCTAACTTGGTGGAAAGATTACGAAGGGCTGTCACCATTAGAACGCTTAAGTGAGTTTATCGAATCAGTATTACTAACTCAAATTACTCAAAACATTGTCATTTTTGTTGACGAAATTGATAGTATCCTCAAATTAAGCTTTAAAGACGATTTTTTAGCATTATTAAGAGCTTGCTACAACAAAAGAGCCGATAATCCAGCATATCAGCGCTTGACCTTTGCGCTGTTGGGAGTAGCCACACCTTATGATTTAATTCGAGATAAAAATCGCACACCTTTTAACATTGGTCGAGCCATTCAACTCAATGGCTTTAGTGAGCATGAAGTCCAGCCATTGGCTCAAGGATTAGTGGGGAAAGTTACTGATCCTCAAGCAGTGTTAAAAGAGGTTTTAGGTTGGAGTGGTGGTCAACCTTTTCTCACCCAAAAGCTTTGCAAGTTAATTCTCACATCTGACTCTTTCATTCCAGTAGGTGGTGAAGCAAAGTTTATTGAAAACTTAGTATATTCTAAAATCGTCAACAATTGGGAATCTCAGGATGAGCCAGAACATTTAAAGACAATCCGCGATCGCATTCTCAGAAGTGAACAACGTAGTGGGCGATTGCTAAAGCTTTATCAAGAAATTTTATTAAATAGTGAAATCACAGCAGACGCCAGTCCTGAACAAATAGAATTACGACTATCAGGTTTAGTAGTTAAACAACAGGGTTCCTTAAGAGTTTATAACTGCATTTATGCATCGGTTTTTAATCAAAATTGGATTGATAAAGCTTTATATGATTTAAGACCATATAAGTTAGCACTAAAAGCATGGATAGCCAGTAACTATCAAGATAAATCACATTTGTTGCGTGGGCAAGCATTACAGGATGCTCAAGCATGGGCAGAAACTAAAAACTTAAGTGAACAGGACGATCGCTTTTTAGCTGCAAGCTTTGAGTTAGAGACACAAGAACTGCAAATTACTTTGCCAAAAAAGAGAAATTCACATCGAATTTTGTTTAATAAATCTCGTCTGCAAACAGTTTTATTTTTAAGTATTGTTGTCACAGTGTTAGTAATGGGAGTGCGACATTTAGGGATGCTACAAAGTTGGGAATTGCAAACTTTTGATTATCTCATGCAGTTGCGTCCCAATGAAAAACCAGATCCGCGCCTTTTAGTAGTAACAATCACTGAAAATGATTTCAAACTTCCCCAACAGCAGCAGCGAAAAGGGTCGCTATCAGATCAAGCACTCGCCGTAGTTTTGCAGAAACTCAAACAGTACGAAGCCCGAACCATAGGCTTAGATATTTATCGTGATTTTCCTGTAGACCCGAAACAGCCAGACTTAGCAATTCAAATGCAGCGAAATGATAACTTAATTGCTATTTGTAAAACCAGTGAACCAGAACTCAACAACCCAGGTGTTTTACCTCCTCCAGAAATACCCGTAGAACGTCAAGGTTTTAGTGATTTTGTCAAAGATAGAGATGGGATTCTCCGTCGCCATCTAATAGCGATGAAACCAAACTCCACGTCTGGTTGTACAACTCCCTACGCCTTTAGTGCCCAGCTAGCATTTCATTATCTCAAGACTTTAGGCATTTCTGTCAAATACACTAAAACCAAAGAATTGCAAATTGGTGACGTTGTGTTTAAGCGTTTGCGGTCGCGCCAAGGCGGTTATCAACAACTAGACGATCGCGGTTATCAAATATTATTGAATTATCGTTCTGATGGTTCTCCCCTAAAGCTTGCAGAACAAATCACCCTTAAAGATATATTAAGCGATCGCCTAAAACCTGAAATGGTCAAAAATCGCATCGTTTTCATTGGTATTACTGCTCAAAGTGCTGGTGATTATTTTCTGACTCCCTATAGTGCTGGTGAAAAGATTTACCAAGAAATGCCCGGAGTAATTCTTCATACCCAAATGGTAAGTCAAATTCTAAGTGCAGTTTTGGATCAAAGACCCTTATTATGGGTTTGGCCTTCTTGGGGTGAAGCTTTATGGCTTTGGCTTTGGTCGGTTTTGGGAGGAATACTAGCGTCGCGCATTCATAATCCTCTACGCTTAGGATTGACCGGAATTGTTACCCTTGGGATTTTATTCGCAGTTAGTTTTGGACTACTGATCAACGGTGGTTGGATACCACTAGTTCCAGCTGCATTAGTCTTTGTAGTCATGAATTTCAGTATAATTGTTTACGTTAACTCCCAAAGCAATAAAAACAAAAGTTACAACCAATTATCCGAAAAAGACTCTTCTTCCGTTGAATAACTAGATATTGTAAAAGCGCTTGTTAAAACTGGTAAAAAAGTTGGCGAATATATTGGAAGAATAGCAACTCGTGCAACAGGAAGTTTCAATATTTCAACGAAAACTGGATTAGTTCAGGGAATTAGTTACAAGACCTGTCAACACATTCATAAAAAGGATGGATATAGTTATGCATTTTAAACCTATTTTGACGGCGAATAAATTCGCCTGCCCCTTACCCCCATACATAAATTTAGGGGTTTCCACGGGGCGAGGAATCTGATGAAATTGCCTCTTTTAAAAATTAAACTTGCCTTAACCACCAGTTTGGTATCGCTAGGATTTACATCAGCACAAGCACAGCTTGTCAATCCTGTAATTACCGTGCAAACCCAGACTTTGAATTCAAGTAGACAATCAAACAACCCATTAATCTTTAACACTCCACCACCACCAGACGATATTGATGCACCAGGGAACCGTTCCGCCGGAGGAAAACGTGGCTGTGAGATTATAGGTAACCAGTCAGCAGGAGTTAAAGAAAAACAACTTACAGCTTTGGTTCCCGTGTATGAACAAAAAGATTCAGCATTTGTTTGGGGATTAACAACCACTTCTCATCCCACATTATGGTTTTATGTTCCTTATTTGCCCAAAGTTAATGCCGAATTTGCCCTGCAAGATGAAACACGAAAGATTGTATATCAAACCCCAATTTCACTTTCCGGAACACCGGGAATTGTCAGTATTTCCCTGCCATCGACGACACCACTTTTAGAAATTGGCAAGCGATATCATTGGTATTTAAATATTTACTGTCAGCCACAACAACCACCTATTTTTATTCATGGGTGGATTCAAAAAAAGGCACTCAACTCTGCTGTGCAAAATCTGGTGGAGAAAGCCACTCCCCAAAAGCGTGTTACCATTTATGCCAATAATGGGTATTGGTATGACGCATTGACCACAGCCGCTGAACTTCGCCGCCAAGACCCAAAAAATACCGAGTGGACTAACTTATTGCAAACCGTTGGCTTAGCTGATATTGCTACAGAACCATTGGTAGAATGCTGCCGTTCTGGAAGTTGATGCCTTATTGCATGAGATGAAGCTGAGCCAAATATTAGGTTTTTTCAACGCAGAGGAGCGCAGAGGTTAGCGCAAAGGTACGCAGAGAATTTAATGAAATGTTGTACTAAGTGCTGAGTGCTGAATTCTGGATGACCTTAGAAAACCTCTGCGTACCTTTGCGCTAACCTCTGCGTACCTTTGCGTTTAAATTTCAACCCTCAATTCGCTACGATTTTATGCAAAGCTGTACTTAGCACTGTGCAGTTAAAATAATTCGTAATTGATAATTCGTAATTCGTAATTGCAATCATTGTTGGCTCTGAACCCACAACTGAATTGTTGCACCACCAAATCTGCATATTTGGTGCTTGCTCTGACTCCAACTAATTACGAATTACGAATTACGAATTACGAATTAGTAATTATTTGGTCAAAGCCAATTACCCACTAGAACGTAGGGTGCCCAATACAACGGATGTTGGTAGGTGGGATTTTTCAGAAGAGTTAGCTGGGCTTGACGAAGGGCTTCGGCTTTCGTCATCTGAGACATTTTAGTTAATTTTGTATAAAACTGGCTCATCAGCATCGAGGTAGATTCATCTTCTACGTTCCACAGGGAAGCTAGGGTACTGCGTGCCCCTGCTCGCACGGCTACCCCAGCAAGTCCTAAGGTAGCTCGATTATCTCCGGCTGCTGTTTGGCAAGCACTTAGTACTAGAAGTTCCACTGCTTGGGGTGTTTTTTCTTCCCTAATGCGTAGAAAATCACTCAACTCATTTACTTTAATTTGCTTATCCCAAGAGAGAACAAATGTCTTTTCGGTGTTGGAACTAAACTGTCCGTGAGTTGCTAAGTGAACTACTTTAAAAGGCAGTGATTCTATCTGTTTTTGAAACGCTAAAGAGGTAAACTGCTGATTGAGCAATACCTTTGTTCCCACTTGTGATTGAATTTCTTTTAACTCGCGTTCTACGTTAGGTAATGCAGAAAATCCTAAGCGTGCCTCACTTAAGCCGGCTGTTAACACCTGCAATTGTTTCTTTGGTAGGGGTTTAGGATCAAATAATTGTAAACCGGGGGTAAGTGCGATCGCATACTTTTCTACTAAATATTCTTTACCATTGTAAAGTGATGCCATTGGCACATTCCGCAATGAGCCATCCAACACAAACACCAAAGTTTTTACTTGGTTTTGTTCCAGAATTTCCTCAATCGGTCGAATTAACCAATTATAAACCCGCTCCGATAACGACTGAGCGTTTAATTCCTGTTGGGGTATGATGATGTTTGCACGCAATTGATCGAGTGTGGTTTCTACTTCTTGCTGACTAACATTAGTAGGGTAATGTTGAAGAGATTTTTGTCCTGGCAACTTGAGAATAACCTCTAATCGACCCGGCAAAATAATTGGGTAGATAACTGCTGCTGTTTGGTCTTGCTCTGTAGCTTTGTCAATTTCTACCTTGGCAATTGAGCAAGCTTGTCGAAAAAAGTTGTCTAGTTCTGCTACTTGTCGAGATTCAATGACAAACTGAGCTTGTTTGAGATTGTCTTGTTCTAAGGCTGCAAAATTTTTATCTGTTTGCAATAGCAATTCCACCAATTCTCGATATACAGGTTCTACATTTTCTCGAAAGGAAAATTGAATTGTGGGATTAATAGCGGCTAAATCATTCCTTAGAGACTGGAGGGTTTGGAATGCTTGAGAATAATATGAAATTGCACTTTTTATCTCACCTTGACTTTTAAGTAAACGCCCTAACTGCCATTCCCACTGATAACCAATATCCGAGGCTTCAATACTTTGGGCGATGAATAAAGCTTTTTCTGTAAGTTGTTTAGCTTCAACAAATTGCCCTGTTTGTTCATACAACCAGCCAAGGGTTCCTTGAGCATAAGATTCTGCTTGTCTGTCTGCTAAACTTTGCGCCTGTTCAACAGCTTTGGCTAAAAGTTGAGCAATATCTAGCCACGAAGGTGTGTCTGCCATCGCTTGTTGTTTGAGTTTGACTAAATTCTCGGCAAAATTAATCCGAGCGTAAATTGCCATGCGGCTAGGAGGTAATTTACTAATTTCGGACTGGATTCGCGGCAATAATCCACTTGCATCATTCCATTGGTTGATTTCTATTAAAAAGCTAAATTGATTTAACAGCAGTTGGATACGTGTACTTGGGGGAACAGATACAGCAGCAGCTTGTCGATAAAAATTTAAAGTAGCTTGAGTGTCGCCCAAATCACGGACTGTATTAGCTAAACCGATTAAAGCTTCAGCGATTTCTTGATTTGCCTTTAAGGATAAAGCCACTTCTAAACTGTGGTTTAATATTCGTTGAGATTCATTTAAATCCCCAACAACTCGTAGTATATTGCCGAGTCTACGCAGTCCTGTAGCTTTTAAAAGGGAGTTTTGTTGATTTTGGAGGTTTTGCTCAACCTCCGTCAAGACTTTTTTAGCTTGGGAGTAAAGCCCTAAAACTTGCAAAGCTTGAGCCGAGTTAATCCGAACCCTAATAAGTTGATTGCGATCGCCCAATTCTCCATAGATATTAGCAGCTTGTTGCCAACTTTCGAGTGCAGCTTGGGCTTGTCCCCGTGCTAATTGCCATTGTGCTTGAACATCTAGAATTTGGGCGAGGATTTGTGAACGTTCTGATGAATTTTCGACATTTTGTAATAGTTTGAGACTTTGAGCGATCGCTTCTTG
This sequence comes from Nostoc sp. FACHB-973, assembly GCF_014698115.1. Classification (GTDB taxonomy): domain Bacteria; phylum Cyanobacteriota; class Cyanobacteriia; order Cyanobacteriales; family Nostocaceae; genus Nostoc; species Nostoc muscorum. The sequence continues at coordinate 4,971 of NZ_JACJSJ010000118.1, read as the reverse complement.
CGCCTCTGTCCACAAACCGAGTTGTTGATAAGCTAAAGACAAGTTCCTCAAAGTCATCGCTTGCAGTAAGCGATCGCCACTACTAGCGTATGATGCAGCTGCTTGTTGTAAAATCTTAACTGCATCACTAAATTTCTCAGCTTCGTACAAGTTTCTGCCTTGTTCTGCTAAATTTTTGGCATTAGGTAAATCTGAAGCTGTCGTGTTGACAGCAATCTTCTGAGCAGTAGTGGGCAAAGTTGCACTGAATAAAAATAGTGCTACAAACATCAGTAAACTGACACGGCGTATAAATCTTGTCTGCCACTGTTGAATTTTGTATTGGACTGTTCGGCAAAATTTTTTGAATTTGGGGGTTGCTGAGTGGAAATATGAATTTGGATCACGCAGAGACGCAGAGGCGCAGAGAGTAAGAGTTTGAAAAAGCGAATTTTTAAATTTCATACTTCAGTTCAGCAACGCCTAAATTTATACTGGATATTCGTGGTAATTTATTGAATCAACGCTTCTGAGCAGATACTGGTAGGCCACAGGTAGTTGCTACCCGTCCGTAATTGTGGGCAGTAGCAGTAGGTGGATTGGCTGTCAATATGATCTCGCCTTTGGCATTAGTCACCCATCCTGTAGCTTCCACAATCGGTGCTGATGTGGGAATGGGAGAATTTATACTATCAGCTTGGCGATCGCTGTTGTCACTGCTTTCGTTGAGAGTTGCCCACTCTGGTTGGGGTGTTTCATTACTAAAAGCTTCTCTAGGATTGAGTGGTAAGCCGCCGCGTCCTATGACGACAAACTTGCTTTGAGCATAACTTGGACTATAACAGCCTTGAGCAATTTGCGGATCTACTGGTATTTTTGGTAACGCTACCAAGCCACTATTGGGGTCAATATCAGGTGTATTTATTTCTATAGTGCCGTTGACTCCAAACAGGGAACTAGCAGTGATATCACTTGCATCAGTTAGGGTTGGACGCGGTTCAATACCAAAAATACCTTGAGTATTAATCTGGACATTACCACCTCTGCCTGTAAAAGCATTGGCAGTGATGTCGCTGTTTTCGTTGGGGACGGCGACAATAAACTCAGCATTGATGTTGATGTTACCCCCATCGCCGCCTTTTTCTTGTGTACCAGCGTTGGTGGAAATTAGAGCGTTGCCACGTAGACGCAAAAAGTCATTTACTTGTAAATTGATGTTACCGCCGTCACCAGATGCAGATTCAGCAATAAATCGTCCTTGATTAGCTAGGGTTAATTGCGAGGAAGTGACTTCAATATCGCCTGCGACTCCAGAACTTTCAGAACGAACAAAAAAACCGCTAGTAGAACCGATATTTAGCACTTCTGAGGGAAACCGCGCTACTCGGTCATTGAAAGCAGCATCACTGCCGGAAACAGTCACTTGGTCGTTAGCATTAACTGAAATTTTACCAGCACGCCCATTACCAAAACTGCTAGAGATCAGTTGCCCGCCATTGAGAACCTCTACCTGATTTGCTGTGACTGTAATATTGCCGCCATTTCCATCATTTCTGGTTCTTGCATCTAATACAGCACCATCTAATAAACGAAAAATATCCGTATTTAGGGTGATATCACCACCTTTGCCTATGGAATTGCTGGATGTAGATGTCAATAATCCGCTAGAGTCTGGGCTTGTGGAATCAGTACCAGAAATATTGATAGAACTAGAAGCATTAATTTCGATATTACCTGCATCTCCCTGTCCAAAAGTGCTGGCAGTTACTTGAGCGCCATTAATCACAGAAAATTCCCTAGTGGTAATGCGGATATCTCTACCGTTGCCAATGCCGCTCTCTTCTACGGTACTGGCAGCTCCGCTATTTGTGCCATCAAATAAGATGCGCTGTTTGGCATCGATAAATAAGTTACCTGCATCGCCTTGTCCGCGAGTACTGGCAGCTAGCTGGGCGCCATTGTTAACAGTGAGTTCCTCTGTGCTGAGGTAGATGTCTCCGCCCTTGCCAATGCCGCTTTGTTCTACGGTGCTGGCAGCTGCACTATTTGTGCCATCAAATAAGATGCGCTGTTTGGCATCGATAAATAAGTTACCTGCATCCCCTTGTCCGCGAGTGCTGGCAGTTAGTTGAGCGCCATTGCTAACAGTGAGTTCCTCTGTGCTGAGGTAGATATCTCCGCCCTTGCCAATGCCGCTTTGTTCCACGGTACTGGCAGCTCCGCTATTTGTGCCATCGAATAAGACGCGCTGTTTAGCATCGATAAACAAGTTACCTGCATCCCCTTGTCCACGAGTGCTGGCAGTTAGTTGAGCGCCATTGCTAACAATGAGTTCCTCTGTGCTGAGGTAAATGTTTCCGCTGTTTCCTTCGCCACTCTCTTCTGCGGTGCTGGCAGCTGCGCTTTGGCGATCGAATAAAATGCGCTGTTCGGCATTGATAAACAAGTTACCTGCATCTCCCTCACCAAGGGTGCTAGTAATCAATCCGGATTCATTAGTAACAGAGATTTCTTCAGTGTTAATATAGACATCTCCGCCCTTGCCGATGCCGCTTTGTTCTACAGTGCTGGTAGCGCCGCTTTTGCTATCGAACAAGATGCGCTGTTTGGCATCGATAATCAAGTTGCCTGCATCTCCCTGTCCAAAGGTACTGGCAACTAGTTGAGCGCCATTGGTTACAGATAGTTCTTTAGTGCTAATACGTACAAAACCGCCATTCCCTTTGGCATTTTCTCCTACAGTACTAGCAGCCCCACTCGCTGTGGGAATAATATTATTTCTGCCATCGAATAAGATGTGCTGTTTAGCATCGATAATCAAGTTGCCTGCATCTCCCTGTCCAAAGGTACTAGCAATTATTTGAGCGCCATTGGTTACAGATAGTTCTTCAGTACTAATATAGACATCTCCTCCATTTCCTTTGGCATTTTCTTCTACGGAACTAATAGCCCGACTTGGTACGGGAAAAATATTTGTGCCATCGAATGAAATACCTATGCCATCGAATAAGATGTGCTGTTTGGCATCGATAATCAAGTTGCCTGCATCTCCCTCGCCAAAGGTGCTGGTAATTAGTTGAGCGCCATTGGTTACAGATAGTTCTTCAGTACTAATATAGACATCTCCTCCATTTCCTCGGGCATTTTCTTCTACGAAACTACCAGCCCAACTCGGTGTCGTAATAATATTTGTACCATCGAATGAAATACTTATGCCATCGAATAAGATGTGCTGTTTGGCATCGATAATCAAGTTACCAGCATTTCCCTGGCCAAAGGTGCTGGTAATTAGTTGAGCGCCATCGGTTACAGATAGTTCACTTGTTGTAATGCGTATGTCACCACCAGTGGCAATAGCGTCACTAATGATAAAGTTTTCAATTCTTGATTGCTGATCAATTTTTATTGCCTCTGTCGCATTGAGCGAAATATCTCGTGCTTGACTCTCAACAGAACCTTGCCCAAAAAGTATCCCAGCTAACAGGGTACTGGCTCCCAAAATATCAATATTTCTGGCGTTGACTGCAATACTACCCCCATTTTCACCAGCAACATCCAATTGAGCGCCATTGAGGAAGACATCTGCGCGTACTAAATTATCGGGAAAGTTCAAACTCAAAATGTTGCCATCCCAAGACAAATCTACTGTCCCTGGTTCTTGCACTCCGCCTAACTCAATGCGTCCTGATGGAGCAAAAAAAATACCCCCTTCCACCGCCACATCACCACCTACCAATGCCAAGGTTTTCTCTGGGCTGACTTCAAAGCCTTGGGATAGATTGACGATAAATCCCGGATTTGCCCCATACTGCAAACCTATTGGCACATTAATACTTAGCAAAGGTGCAGGCTGAGGATTTGTAGCACTAAACTCCAAGTTATTTGCAAATTTGACTGCGCTAGCGGTACTTGCTAAAAAGGAACCACCGATATTTAATTGAGCATTTTGACCAAAAATAATCCCATTTGGATTAATTAAAAATAGGTTGGCTGTACCGTTAGCGCGAATTAAGCCATCAATAATAGATAGTGAATTTCCCGTAACCCGACTAATAATATTTTGAATATCCGCAGAATTATTAAAAAAAGCAGTGTTGTCAGTAGGAACAGAAAACTCCCCAAAGCTGTGAAATAAGTTACCACCAGATTGAGTTCCTCCGGTGATGTTGAAGGTGTTAACATCATTTTCGATACTGGAGTTAGTAGGTAGAGTACCATCTGGAGTAATTTGAGCCTTAGCACAATTCCCAAAGAAAGTACTAACGCTAACTATGGCAGTACTAAACAAAGCGCCCCATCCACTCAAACTCCAACTGGACATTGTATATCTCCACTCACAGCACTTAAGTATAGTCAACCATAATCAAGGTAGCTGCCATATACTCTTTAACAACAAGACATGAAAACTAATACTTTATGAAGGAGGAGTTCACAAATATACTGCTATGGGAATCCGTTTTGATTTTTGAAATTATCTGCGTATGCTGGGAGTGGGGAGTAGGGAGTAGGGAGTAGGAAAAAGTACTTCGTAATTGTACGGATTTTTTTCAGAAATAAAAAATCAATATCTCGTAGAGAGGAAAAGCTACACCAAAGCCGCGATCGCACTCATCCTCAGCAATAAGTAGAGCTACCCGCAACTTCATCTCAAGAGTGAACATTTTTCTTTCAAGCGGTGGTCATGGTTTGGTTTACCAGTTCGGGGTTTTTCAGGTGGAACTAACGGTTTTAACTTCTCCCACTCTTCGTTACTTAACTCGCCTCGATTCATCAACACACTCTGCCTGCGATCGCCTATTTTTTCGGATACAACGAGTTTGAAAACACGCCCTAGAGTTTCGCACTCCTGACTAGTCTAAACTCCAGTTTGTTAGACAATCATAATATTCGTTGAATTAATAGTAGGCTTGGTTAATAGAGTAGCAATCTGAACCGCAGTGGTAGAACCTGTGCCGTCAACATCAAAGAAAATAGCACCACTTGATTGATTGT
>NZ_JACJSJ010000117.1 GCF_014698115.1 Nostoc sp. FACHB-973 | reverse complement strand
GCTGTCCCCTTGAAGAAGTCGGGGTTGGCTTCGGTGTAGAACTTGTAGGGATTAGCGAATACATAAGACTTGAAGTCGGCTTCGGAAATCACGCCTTCTTTTACGAGATCCCAGCTTTCAGCCAAGGGGGAGGTGAGATCGGGCACATCCCAGTGACCAACATCTGAGGAATAGATGGCGTTGATTTTGACATTCAAGGGATTGGCTTTGTCGTTGAATGCTGCGGCGATGGTGCGGTCATCGGACTCGGAACCAAAGAAGAAACTGTTCACCCAGCGATCGCGGATGTCTTCAATTGTTTCAATCCCTGCTGCGCCAAAATCGTTGAGTTCGCTACCAACTGGCTGGCGGCTATGACGACTGAATGAAGAACCGAGTACAGTCTTGGTCAATTCTTCTTTGCTCAGCTCATATCCTTCAGTAATTTCGCCACCGAAACGCTCAAACAACTCGAACAATTCATCAGAATTTGTAAATTCTGGGTTGTAGTTTTCCAGTCCCTTGGGATTGCGCTTGGAGAAGCGATCGACCAAATGAATGTAGACGTGGGCACCCCAGTCTGCACCCCCTTCTAGCATACCGACGCGCAACTGCGGGAATCGTTTGGTCACACCACCAAAGAACAAGGCTTTGGCAAATGCTTGGGAACCATCGGCAAAGTGACCGATGTGGTTGTTCATGTAGTTGCTGATGGAGGAGCGTCCAGTCCAACCTTGACTGCCGTAGTGGGTAGTAATGGGTACACCTAGTTCAACGGCCTTAGCCCAGAATGGATCGTAGTCGTATTCGCTATCTAATCCGTAAAAGTCGATATAGGAAGCGTACTTGGCGATTTCCGGGAATTGGTCGGCTGGGTATTTTTCAGCGATCTCCTTAATTGGTCGTTTCACACCACCAGGAATATTTGCAACTTTTAACCCCAGTGTTTTCACTGCAAATTCCAGCTCCTCAATGGCTTCTTGAGGATTACTCATGGGGATACCAGCTACCGGTGTCAGGCGATCGCTATATTTGCGGTAGATATCAGCATGATAGTGATTCACCGCCCGTTGCAGTGCTTGACGGTTCTCTGGACTTGCGCCAGCCGGTGCTAGGACATTGTTGGGAAACAACACCGAATAATCTGACCCCTGTTCCGCCTGACGCTCATAGAGCAATGCCGGGAGAGTGTAAGTAGCAAGATCCAACGTATTGCGAGTGACTCTTGCCCACCAAGGCGATCGAATTGTGCGGTTGCGTTGACGTTCTTGGGGAGTTTGTTGATACCAATCTTTACCATTGCTCTTGGAGTTCAGACGGGAAGCTTCCGCCTTGCGTAATTCATCCACGAGTTTTGCACCGCCATAATTAGCGATGTAATCCTCAAAAGCTGGCGTGAAATCATTGGTATGAACGTCAGTATCAATTACCGGATAATCAAGGGTTGCTCTGATTGCAGCGGAGTGCGAAGTCTTTAATCGGCTATATTCAGTCATGATTTTTTCTTCCAAAAATTACAAGTTTTAATCCAAATGTCTTTGGGCATTGGGCATAGGGCATAGGGCATAGGGCATGAGGCATTGGGCATGGGGCAGAGGTGCAAAGGTGCGGAGGTCTGGGGAAAGAGTCCAGGAACTTCTCCCCCTGCCTCCCCTGCTCCCCCTGCTCCCCCTGCTCTCTTACCTCCCTCATCCCCCTCACTCTTGACTGTAGGGCGGCGATCTACAGAAATTGCGCTTTAAAACGTGTGGTTTAAGCATCTATGAAAAATTCCTTTACGCCAACACCAATCTTTCATCCACCTGTTTGACGGCAAAACGATTAACCGGACGACGCAGCCCCAGGTTTTCACGTAAGGTACTGCCCTCGTATTCGGTACGAAACAGTCTGCGTTTCTGCAATACGGGAATGACCAGGTTAACGAAGTCATCTAACCCTGTGGGCAGGATTGGCGGCATGATATTAAAACCATCTGCTGCATCGTTGTTGAACCATTCTTCTAACTGATCGGCAATACTTTCGGGACTACCAATGATAGTGCGATGACCTCGCGCAGTAGCCACAGAGAGATATAACTGACGCAGCGTTAGGTTGCCGCGATTTACGAGATCCGTCAGCAACTTGAGGCGGCTCTTACCACCGTTGGTATCGCTCGGCAACGGCGGTGCTAGATCATCGAGTGAATAACCGGATAAATCGATGCCTTTATAACGGGTTTTGAGTAACCCCCATGCTACTGAGGGGTGGATTAGCGATTGCAGGAATTCGTATTTTTCTTGGGCTTCTTCTTCAGTCCGGCCAATCACGGGAAAGACACCCGGCATAATTTTCAGATCGTCAGGTTGGCGGCCATATTTAGCCAACCGACCTTTCACATCAGCATAAAATTCCTGGGCGTCTTCTAGTGTCTGATTCGCAGTAAAAATAACTTCAGCAGTCTGTGCTGCTAGTTCCCGTCCGACTTCCGAAGCACCGGCTTGCACAATCACCGGATAACCTTGAGGCGGACGACCAACGTTCAAAGGGCCTTTTACAGAAAAATGTTTGCCTTTGTGGTTGAGTGTATGCACTTTATTTGGATCGAAATAGATACCAGATTCTCTGTCACGGATGAAGGCGTCGTCTTCCCAGCTATCCCACAGACCTTTGACCACTTCCACAAACTCTTCAGCACGTTCATAACGCTGGCTGTGTTCGAGGTGCTGGTCACGTCCGAAATTACCTGCGGCGTTTTCGTTGCCTGTGGTGACTACATTCCATCCCGCCCGGCCGTTACTCAGATAGTCTAGAGAGGCAAACTTACGTGCCAGGGTGTAGGGTTCTTCATAAGTGGTTGAGGCAGTAGCAATGAAGCCAACATGTTTGGTTAGTGGAGCCAGCGCAGAAAATAGCGTTACTGGCTCAAACTTAGCTAATTTGCCATTGCGTTGCTGTACCTCTGGTTCATTGTTGTCTTGGAGGCTGGGGCTATCGGCAAGGAAAACCGCATCAAATAAGCCGCGTTCGGCAGTCTGGGTAATTTCTTTGTAATGCTCAAAATTTAGTCCAGCATCTGCTTGTGAATCGGGGTGTCGCCAAGCGGCAATATGGTGTCCGGTGGCTTGAATGAATGCACCTAAACGAAGCTTGCGTGTTGTACTCATCTACTTTTTTATATAGTGCGTTAGCGGCAGGTATTGCTGATTTCTGTATGGCTAATGATTTTTCATGCCTGCCTAAGGGAGGTGCAGACATGAAAAATTGATTTAGGCTAACACCAATCTTTCATCCACTTGTTTGACGGCAAAACTATTACCTGGACGACGTAGACCTAGATTTTCACGTAAGGTATTGCCTTCGTATTCGGTACGGAACAGTCCGCGTTTCTGGAGGACGGGGACGACTAGGTTAATGAAGTCGTCCAACCCTGTAGGTAGGATGGGCGGCATGATATTAAAGCCATCTGCCGCACCGTTGTTGAACCATTCTTCTAGTTGGTCGGCAATGGTTTCGGGAGTACCAAGGATAGTGCGATGGCCTCTGGCGGTAGCAAGAGAGAGATACAACTGGCGTAGTGTTAGAGTGCCACGAGTAGCTAGATCCCTGACTAGTTTGAGACGACTCTTGTTGTTGTTGGTCTCGCTGGGTAGTTCGGGAGCTAGATCATCTAGAGAATATTTCGATAAATCGACACCTTTGTAATAGGTTTTCAAAATACCCCAGGCGACATCGGGGTGAATCAAGGATTGTAGAAACTCGTACTTTTCTTGAGCTTCTGATTCGGTACGGCCAATGATTGGGAAAGCACCAGGCATAATTTTGAGGTCGTCTGGCGATCGCCCATATTTTGCTAATCTACCTTTGATATCAGCATAAAATTCCTGGGCATCGGCTAGGGTTTGATTAGCTGTGAAGATGACTTCGGCAGTCCGCGCAGCCAAGTCTCGTCCGGCTTCAGAGGCTCCAGCCTGCACAATTACTGGATAGCCTTGGGGTGGACGACCGACGTTTAAAGGGCCTTTTACAGAAAAATGTTTGCCTTTGTGGTTGAGTGTATGCAGTTTATTTGGATCGAAATAGATACCAGATTCTTTGTCACGGATGAAGGCGTCGTCTTCCCAGCTATCCCATAGTCCTTTCACCACTTCCACAAACTCTTCAGCACGTTCGTAACGCTGGCTGTGTTCTGGGTGTTGGTCGTGACCGAAATTCAGAGCGGCATTTTCATTGCCTGTGGTGACTACATTCCAGCCCGCTCGACCTTTGCTCAGATAGTCCAAAGAGGCAAACTTACGTGCCAGGGTGTAGGGTTCTTCATAGGTGGTGGAGGCAGTAGCAATGAAGCCGATGTTTTGGGTGACGGAGGACAAAGCCGAGAACAGGGTGACCGGCTCAAAATGAGCAAGTTTTCCATTGCGTTTCTGAGTTTCCGGAGCGCCGCCCCAGATGCCTGGGCTGTCTGCTAGAAAAACTGCATCGAACAAGCCACGTTCAGCAGTCTGGGTAATTTCTTTGTAATGCTCGAAATTCAAACCAGCATCTGCCTGTGAATCGGGGTGCCGCCAAGCTGAAATATGATGTCCAGTTGCTTGAATAAATGCACCTAAACGAAACTTACGTGTTTTGTTCATAATGTTTTGTTGTTTTCTGATAGTGCGTTAGCGCTGGATCTACAGTCGGTATTGCTTTGTGTATACCCTTCGGAGTTTTCATGTCTGCCTCAGAGATGTCTAAAGCAGATATGAAAACACACTGAATGTAATGATGGAATGCTTTGGCAACAACCAAACTTATTTGCAGAAGCTGATACCATTTTGGATTTTGCGGAAAGTCTGAACGTCGGCTTGGGGCGTTGGCGCAGCCCGCCGTTCGCGGTAGCGTCTCTGAAAGAGAAGGCATCATAACTTTCCAAGACAGATTTTAGATTGTGAAAGAGTTAGCACATAAGCTTTTTGGCTATCCATCTGTCCCAATCATTTTTCAAATTGGTATTACTAATTGCTCTACAAGGTGTGAAATGACGGAACTATATGTCAGGTTGATACCAGAGCAAAACTAGAGATGCTACTGCTTGGCGATTTAATTACCATAAATTTCTATAGCAATTTGAGTCAGCAGATACAGTTTACACAATACACACAAAAAAAAATGTACTGGAAATCACAATTGCATGATAAACGAATTATTAGTGTTTCAAACATTAAGTATTGCAAACTTGGCGATCGCTCGTCATTGGGCATAGGAAGGGGACGCTCTTACGCAGGGACATGGAGCATTGGACAGTGAACAGTTAACTGATAACTGATAACTGTCAACTCCCCATCTCCCTCATCCCCCTCATCTCCCTCATCCCCCTCATCTCCCCACTCCCAAGGAATAAGATAATTTACCCCATCACCGCCACTATCCCGGTTATACTCTCTACAGTTAACCGTTACCATTGACTTTTTATGCCTGAAAATTGGATGCTTCCCAGGATTTTTCCCATTGGTGGAATTCTGTTTGACTTTTTATTTGTACTGATTGCTATCCCCATCGAAGCATATGTTTTGCACAAACGACTAAAATTTGATAAAAGAACTAGCACTTTTTATGCTATTTCGATTAATTTGTTTTCTAGTGTAATTGGTTGGTTTATATTTTTTGTCTCCGAACCAATGTTGCCAATACAGGTGAAATCAGAGTTAATTAATTATATGTTCTTTAATACTTTTAAATCGGCTAGTACACAGACTCTAATAATTTTAACTGCCTTTATAATTTTCTTTGCTACTTTTATCATGAAATTTTTGCTATTGAGAGTTTTGCTTGTATCCTTATTAAAGGAACCATTTGCTCAAAAAGAAGATGATATTCAAGTATTTCAAAGACAAAAATGGCGCGCATTTAGCAGTGGAAAATTACAAAATACAAATGTAGTTACCACTGTATTGATAGCAAATTCGCTGAGTTATAGTGTGATAACCTTTATTTTAATGCTTCGCTCCAAGTAGGAAGAAATTAATTGTTTTATTCAGAGCAAGTCCAATGATTAATCAGGTGTAGGGAGAAACATGAATACACTATTTAAAGATTTATTTGGGGTTTTCAAATTTGTTGAAGGGCTTTACGCAGGAATTAGAAAGATATTAGTTCCACCCAAAGCTTATTCTTGGCAGACATTTATTTATATGAGTGTTTTTTCTTGGGTACTTTCATATTTTGCTACAGGTTATATAAAAGATATAATTGCATTTTTTGGTTGGTTGTTTTTAATTGCTGGTACAGCTTGGTACACAACAGAAGATCCTTTGAGGGTTCCTGGTACTTTTATGCCAGTGGGAGCAGTAATCACTGGATTTTTAGTTAGTGTTTTTGCATTTGGAAGTCAAAAGGATGTAATTACATCAACAACAATTGTTTTTTGGCCGACAATTTCAGCACTAATTACGGCAATACCAGAATTTATTGAAGGAAGTGATACAGATGCTAAAGCTCAAATTCCTAAGCCAGAAGACCGCCAAAAAATCATAATTTTAGTTGCTAGCAGTATGTTGCTAAGCTGCTGGATTCAGTTTTATTTTGTAGTAGATAATTGGTTAGAACAATATCCCAGTTTACAGACAGATAATTTTAAACGTAGTACTTTTGTTGTCATGACTGAAGAACCAGCTAAGGTACCTCAAAATGGAATTTTAATTTTAGACAAACTTGAACCAATAGTAGAAGAACAAATAGCCCAAACACCTTGGTCGGAAGTAGAAAAATGGTTGTTAGATGCAAAAGTGCGAGTAGGAAGTTTGGGTAGGGGAGTAATTCAAAAAAATCTCGTCAAATATGAAGAGAAGGAATTATGGCGTGTTGAACCGCGTGTATCGAATACTAAGTCTGGGTATATATTAGATTTACTCAGTATCTGGGTAGGTCCGAGTTCTAATCCACGAGGGTATTACTTAAAGAAATCTTGTCGGATTGAACCAGTTGCAGCAACCAACAAATCGGGGAATAAAATTACAGTTGGAGAAATTGAATGCGATCGCCTGAATAAATTTATCGCTGGATCGCCGCCTCCGCAGCAGTGAAGAGTGGGGAGATGGGGAGTGGGGAGTGGGGAGTGGGGAGTGGGGGAGATGGGGGAGATGAGGGAGATGGGGGAGATGGGGGAGATGGGGGAGATGAGGGAGATGGGGGAGATGAATTAATAACCAATGACTAATGACAAATGACAACCAAAATTTTTGTACTCGCTAAGAATGTGTTTCAGGAAGTGATACGCGATCGCATACTATATATTATTGGTTTTTATGCGTTAATACTCGCCGCCGCTTTCGGTGTCCTTCCTGAATTTGCAGCTGCTACCGAAGACAAAATTTTTTTAGATTTTGGCATGGCGGCCATGAATGCGATCGGGTTAATTGTGACGATATTTGTTGGTACAGGACTAGTTAATAAAGAAATTGAAAAACGCACTATCTTAGTATTAATTGCTAAACCTGTTAGCCGCAGTGAAATCATTATCGGCAAGTATCTGGGATTATCCGCAGTTCTAGCGGTACTGATAGCCATGATGACAGCAATTTATCTGTTATTTCTGCAATTTGGTAACATTGCTCATCCAACGGCGAGTATTTTAATTGCGGCAATTTTCTTATTTTTACAGTTGTCACTAGTCACCGCTGTGGCTATTGCCTTCGGTGTTTTCACTGCTTCCCTGTTGGCCACTGTTTTAACTTTTGCGGTGTATTTAATCGGGAATATTACCCAAGATTTAGTACAATTTGGTCGTCTTAGTCGCAATCTTGGGATAGAACGTTTAACTCAAGGTTTGTTTTTGATTTTACCAGATTTATCTCGATTAGATTTGAAAAATAATGCTGTTTATGGTTTGCAAGCACTACCTGACACAACTACGCTGATTGCTAATGCTGGCTATGGCTTAGTGTACAGTGTGATGTTGTTAGCGATCGCCATTCTTATCTTCTCACAACGCGAGTTTTAGGGCGTATTTTAAAACTATAACTAAACAAAGGCAGAGGCTATAGTCAGTATAGCAAGGTAGTTTTCAGTATTTTCTCGTATCGTGTTAATACGACATAATTACTCAAATCATCCCTTTTCTTGCAACATCAAATTTAGGTATTTTTAAATTTTGAATTCGATTACGCTTTAGCACTACAAGCATAGGTTTTAGCACTACAAACATAGTAGTAACATGACTGAAATATCTTTTCAGACAACTTATGTTTGAGACAAATTGATGCTGGAATTTTTTTAGCTTATAATACACTTCATCGCTCATACTTATTGTTATTTTTGGCAATTAAAATTACCGGGGCTGCATATTGGATTGTTGAATTGCACTATTAGGGATTGGGATGTGTTGACTATATTTCTATAAAAGACAGGATATCAACAGGATGGGTAACTCATCAGAAATACACAAAACCAAGTTAGTGGAAATCCTGGTTGTTGAAGATGAGTATATTCTTGCTATCAATTTGCAGGAAATCCTAGAATCGTTGGGATACATAGTAATCGATATCGCAGATTCTGCTGAGGCAGCAATTGAGAAAGCAACTAACCTGCGTCCCAAGTTGATTTTGATGGATATTTGCTTGCAAAGCGAGATGGACGGTATTCAAGCAGCAGAGCAAATATGGAATCATCTGCAAATTCCGATTATTTATGTCACTGGGCATTCTGACAAGAGTACGGTAGAGCGAGCAACGCTGACATTACCTTTTGGTTATATCGTCAAACCTATTAGAGAGCAAGAACTTTACGTTGCTATTCAAACAGCAATCAATCGCTACGAACGTGAGCAATTTTTGAGTAATGAGCTTCAGAAAATGAAGGAGGCAGTGATTGCGGTCGATCCTGAGTTATGCGTTCAGTCCGGGACTCACGTAAACCCTATCGATCAATTAGTAGCCTATCAGCAGATGCAAGCTACTAACGAGGAACTAAAAAGACTGGTTAATCTAGATCCTTTGACTCAAATAGCTAATCGTCGCCGATTTGATGAGTGTTTCTATGTTGAATGGTGTCGTCTAAAACGCGATCGCCTACCTTTATCTTTAATTTTGTTAGATATCGATTTTTTTAAGGGCTATAACGACACTTACGGTCACTTAATGGGTGATGATTGTTTGCGACAAGTTGCAAGTACGCTCAAAAATGTTATTCAACGTCCAGCCGATTTAGTTGCGCGTTACGGTGGAGAAGAATTTATTGTAATTCTTTCTAATACAGAAAATAGAGGAGCAATTTGTGTAGCTCAAAAAATTCTAGAAGCAGTACGCAACTTGGCAATTCCTCACGCTCAGTCTTGTATATGTGCTTATGTCACCGTCAGTATAGGCTTTGTCAGCGTTGTGCCAAATTCAAAATTGTCACCGCAACACGTAATTGAAGCAGCTGACAAAGCACTTTATACAGCTAAACACCAAGGGCGCGATCGCATTAGTGCTGGTGTCGTTGCTAGTTTCTAATATCTAATTTATGGTTATGCGGCATGGGACATTGGGAGACAATAACAAATGACAAATAACTAATAAATGATTATTTGAGGCTCTTTAATTGTATCATCAGGCATGATGGTATCTCTAAATTTTGCATAAATCATGTTTGTCTGGTAAAGGTTTGCTTTACTCAGTTTTGTTTTAGTTAAGTTTGCCCATGTCAAGTCTGCGCTAGTTAAATTAGCTTCACTTAGATTAGCTTCTAGTAATATTGCCCCGCATAACTTTGCTTTCGTGAGATTTGCTCTCACTAAATTCGCTTCAATTAGCGATGCTTCAATTAATTTGGCTTCAGTTAAGTCTGCTTCCCTCAAATCCGCACCACATAAAGAAGTACCCCAAAGGTTACTACCTATTAATTTCACTCGCCATAAAAAACTTCCACACAAATTTGCTTGTCTTAAGTCAGCATTAATTAAATTAGCTTCACACAAAGAGGCTTCATATAAATTAGCTCCGCATAAACTAGCTTCCATCAAATTGGCGCCACTTAAATTAGCACGAGTGAGTATAGAACCAGATAAATTAGCACCACGCAAATCTGCTCCTATGAAGTTAATTCCACTTAAATCAAGTCCTTTCAGGTCAATTTCACTCAAGTCATGTCCACTGAAATTGTGACGCTGAAAACTATTTGTTATTTGATTTAAGATAAATTCCTGTTTGTTAGCATAATTGTTCATGGTATTGACCTCTGGGTGTAATTTATCTCAAAGGGCGATCGCGAGAGTTACCGTATATTGAGAGTACACCTCAAAGGTCGATAAAAACGATCGATAATCAAGAATAAATTGCGAAAAAATCGTCAAGAACTTGAAAATACGCTCTGAAAGTCTTTTTTAAAACAAAAAATGCTGACATAGGTCAGGAAATATTGATATGCTACTGTAATTAATCTTAAGTCAAAAGTCTGAGCCAGTTAAATAGCGGGGTTGATATTAAGGCAAAGTATGACGTTGAAAAAAGTTCCAAATTGTTTCACTAGCGTTCAGACCCAGGTTAGCATTAAATTTATTTAAGCTCTCGTCAGTTGAAGCACCACCAGGCCAGAAATGTCCCCCGTTGACTACGGCTAAGTGCCAGACTTCTGAGTTGTCACTACAACCTGCGTAGAGAGAGGTTTTCACTTTATCTTCAGAAAACTGCAAAGATTTATTTGATGAAGTACATCGATCGTGCGATCGCCAAAAGTCTACCATATCTGAGATAGAAACCAACGCCCCTCGTTGAGTATGGTCATCACCTTCATAAAGTACATCGCGATCGTTTGTACCGTTGATCGTTAAGATTGATATCGGAGTTTGAGGCTGGCAATTAGGTTCAAGTCTAACTGGGAGCGAAGCAGCTACTGATGCAAAACCAGCAATTTTATTAGGTAAATTACAAGCCAATGCTTGGGTAAGTATTCCACCTCTAGAAAAACCAGTGGCATAAATTTTATGACTATCAATATTGATTTGCTGCTGAAGATGATCGATTAAAGCACTGACAAACAAAACATCATCTACCTTTCCTTTAGCATTACCTCTAAGGCTCCATTTTTGGTCAATTCCATCTGGATAAACAACAAGAAATCCTTTTTGATCTGCTAATTCATTGAAGCGAGTCACATTACTTATAGAACGACCACTACCATCATCTCCATGAAACACTAAAACTAATGGCATCGGGCGGTATGAATCATAAGATTTTGGGGTGTAAAAATAGTATGTACGTAACTTTCCTTGGTCATGTAGCTCTCCATAATTATCACCACTGACGATTTTTTCTTGAGATATACTTTTATCTTCAGCCTGGCTCGAATTGCAGGCTGTTACTAAAGTAATTGTACATACAGATATCAGAATATTTTTCAAAAATCGACAAAATGGAAAATTTTGATATGTATTCATGCGTCTTCATATGGAAATGATATTACCAAATAGAGACTAACAACTTAAGTATGTTAGTCTCCATTTGAGATATTAAATTCTTACATTTACATAACGAGCAGGAACTCGGATTTTAACCAACTTGTTACCACGTCGTACTGTTTCCCAGTGTGCAGGAATTAACTTACGTTGATATCGGGGTACAACAACAGGTTTACGCACAACAACAGATTTATGGACATTAGGTTTGACAATGATCTGTGCTGCGGATGCCTGTGATGGCAAGGAAGCAATTGCAAATGGTAGAGCAAGTAATGTACCTAACAGAATACGTTTCATATTCAAATCCCTATCGATTAATTGACTGGAATTTTCTACAGGACTCCTCACTAAGTTGTGGACATATAGCGGTTCCCATTCAGATGCGGTACAACATTATATCGCCAGGTGTAAGGGCACGGCACTGCCGTGCCCCTACAGGTGTACCTCACGTTTGTCGGGAAACACTATATATTCTTACCTAATCTTGAGGATTATAGTAAGTTTTTCTTGTTACACGACTTAATTGATTGGCTGTATTGTTCTCAGTTTAAAATACTAAATAAGAATACACAGTGGAAGAAAGTCACAATTTGAGTCTAACTAAAGTCATATTAAGCAACACAAATACCTCTTAACTGTTCTACTCTTCTCCCCAAGTTCGCAACTGCAAATACACCAGTACTAAAGTTACTGCTAATAAAACTGTTGCGGCGGCGGCTGCATAACCAAAATCAAATTGAGCGAAGGCTTCTTGGTAAATGTAATAAACCAGCAAATTAGTCGAATTCAATGGGCCGCCGCCGGTCATTACATAAACTTGTTCAAAACTCCGCAGTGTGAAAATCGCGGTGGTGATTGTGACAAATATGATGGTGGGACGCAATCCGGGCAATGTAATATGCCAAAATTGTTGCCAAGCATTTGCACCATCTAAATCTGCTGCTTCATAACGACTGGGGGGAATTGCTTGCAACCCGGCTAAAAAGACTACCATATTAAAACCGAGTTGTTTCCAAATACTCATTAAAATTAGTACTGGCATTGCCCAAAATGTATCTCCTAGCCAGGATATGGGTGGAATACCAAAAAAATCTAACAGTCCGTT
Organism: Nostoc sp. FACHB-973; assembly: GCF_014698115.1. GTDB lineage: Bacteria > Cyanobacteriota > Cyanobacteriia > Cyanobacteriales > Nostocaceae > Nostoc > Nostoc muscorum. The sequence goes on along the minus strand of NZ_JACJSJ010000117.1, from coordinate 13,704 downwards.
AACTGGCCCTGATGTTTGAAACAGCCAGCGAAATCCCAAGCCAGCAGCCACAAGAGAAATAATTGAAGGTAAAAAATAGGCACTCCGCAAGATTCCTCGAAAAGCTAAGGAGCGGTTTAATAAGACTGCTAATCCTAAGGGGATAACTAAACTGGGAATGATGGTGGCAAGAGTAAAATAAATTGTGTTGCCAATAACTTGCCAGAAGTCAGAGTCCTGTAACAAGCGCCAATAGTTTTTTAACCCTATCCAATAAATACCTTTGGAACTGAAACTGCCAGCGGTGAAACTGAGGTAAAACAAATAAGCGATCGGCCAAATGATAAAAACACCTAGTAAAATCAGTGCTGGTGTGAGAAAAATCCAGGCAGCCGCTGTGTCATTATCCAGCAGTTGCATACGAGAGAAACGGGATGTTTTCATGGCAATCTTGGCTATTGAATGTTAGCAGGGTGTGATTTTACACAAAACTACTGTTAAGATACTGTCAATTTATTGGCTCTGATGCAAATGCCTAATATCTTGGCTCACTTTGGCAAATTCCAAATTGCTAGCAAAATGCTTACCTCAAGTGTATTGATACCATTATTGATGACACTTGACACAACTGTACTGGCTCAACCCTCCATCACACCAACACAGACTCAATCTCAGCGAGAACAAGACATAAACCCTATTGCTCAAAAATTGTTTGGGCAATGGCAAGCTCAAGACCCTTCATCTTCTACAACCCTAACCTTTATTTTCACACCAGAAAGCAAATTATTTCTCCTTTCACCTGACTCTAAGACTCTTGGTGCGATGGAATTTAAATATCGCATTAACCCAACGCCACAACCCATGCATCTAAATGTAATAATCTCAAGTAATCAGGAAGAGGTATTGACAATTTTTGAATTTACTGCTGATGGTCAGATGCGCTTGCAATTAGATGGCACTAATCCTGGAAAACCCAGACCCACAGCTTTTTCTCCTCAGGCGCCGTTATTCAAAAAAATTTCTAATGTTACGACATTACCTGATAATATCCAAATAATCAACCCAGAAGCAGAAAATCAACAAACTAACGATCCAGAATTGGAAGCGAAAGTAGCTATTGGCAGTATTAACCGCGCTCAACACGCTTATTACTTAGAAAACAAAAAATTCGCTACTATCGAGCAACTGGGTATTGGTGTTAAGCCAGAAACTGACAATTACCGTTACCAAATAGTAACCCCAGGCAAACAAACCCAAACTTTAATTAGCACCGCTACCGCCAAAAAACCAGAGCTAAAAAGTTATACAGGTGTGATATTTTTGAGAAAAGTTAAAGGTGAAATGCTCATAATTCCAGGTATTTGTGAAACTGATAAACCCTCAACAAAACCGCCAGGGCTTCCAAGATTTTCTAACCAAAAATCTCAGCCAATTCAATGTCCAGTCGGTTCACATTTCTTGTAATAAACCTCTTGCATAAATATTTTTTGTGTCACGCAGAGGCGCAGAGAAGAGAACGCAAAGAAAGACTTTTGCAAGAGGTCTATTGTGAACTGTCTTGGTCTATAATCATATGGTGGTTTAATCACCACATGATTATATTCTGACTCCTGAATTCTGACTCGTGAATTCTCCATTCTGCATTTTTCTTGAAGCTTTATGAGTAATAATTCCACAATAGATGCTACTGCTAGCCTGATTTCTCCCAACATCTCTAGCTACCAGTTTAGACAAAGCGCTCCTTTAAAACTCGGAATTATGGCTTCTGGAAATGGCAGCAATTTTGATGTAGTTGCCCAAGCTATCCAAAATGGGCAGCTAAACGCCAAAATTCAAGTTTTGATTTATAATAATCCGACGGCTAAAGCAGCAGTCAGAGCAGCAAATCGAGGAGTAGAAGCTGTGTTGTTGAATCACCGCGACTACAAAAACCGAGAAAAGTTTGATGAAAAAATTGTGCAGACATTACGGCAGTATGATGTGGAATGGGTGATTCTGGCAGGCTGGATGCGACTTTTGACATCAGTATTTATTGATGCTTTTCCTAATAGGATTATTAATATACATCCGAGTTTATTGCCTAGTTTTAAGGGAATTAATGCTGTAGAACAAGCTTTGGCATCTGGGGTAAAAATCACTGGCTGTACTGTGCATATCGCTTGTTTAGAAATGGACAGTGGGCCAATATTGATGCAAGCCGCAGTACCAGTCCTACCGGATGATACACCAGAAACACTCCACGCCAGAATTCAAATTCAGGAACATCAGATTTTACCAATGGCGATCGCGTTGGCAGCCACTTGAGCGATCGCGCCAAGGGACTTCCAAATAAAAAAATAATCAATCGTTTAGGTAAGCAGGGGGAGCAGGGGGAGCAGGGGAGGCAGGGGGAGAAGAAATTGGATACTGGTGTTGGATGCAGGAATTGAGTAATTTAATTCTTGGAAGTCCCCAATGTAATTTGTGTTTAACTCCTACAATGAGGTCAGGTTATGAAGACAAAAAAATTGCTTTATCAATTTTACATGATAATTACACCTTAGATTCCGGAAATTCTTGATTATGATCTAATTTGGCTATTCCTCCAAAAACAATTAGCCAAACTACTACTACAGCCCAGTGAATTACAACTATCACCCACAAAGATCCTGTTAGGATATATCCAACAGTACAGATAATTCCTAACAATGAAGCTAAAGCCAGAAAAACACGATTAATAAATGTGGGATATCCAGCCTTAAAAAAAGTTTTAGCATTGAATGGATGATACAAAATAAATAACACTAAACTTACTATTGCCCAGAAACTCCATTCTACCAAATTAGGATTTTCGCTAGGATGAGGAAGCAAAAAAACGCGAAAAAAAAGTTCTTCAACCAAGGCAGGCGCAAATAAACAACGCAATATTAACAAGCATTGATTAATCCAATTTGCAGTCCAAATTTCTATATGTAAAAATTCAGATTTTAAACCATAAGGTATGGCAATAATACTATAAATTATTAACAGTGCAACAATAACTGACCAATCTTGTACTGTAGGAACTGCTAATGAGGCTAAAAGGCGATTTAAAAGAGTTGAAAACGGTGAAATATCGGTCAAGGGAATTTTAATTTGACCTAAAAATATGGTTGGTGGAATAGGTGTAATATCAGCTTGCCAACCACCGATTTGATTGGTTCGCAATACTTGGATAATTGCACCATGTTTTAAAAATATTGTGGCGAGATCGTCATGTGCTTGTCTTGGCATTATTGTTCGCCATGTTGTCAAACCAGCCCAAACACTACTATCTTGAAATGGTTTCGTTGTGTCGTCTATTCCCGTACCTGTTAGTCTCCCTGCTTGACTCTGCCAATCAGCACGAACTATCCCCAAGGGTGCTAATTGTTGTTCTAAAGATTGGGCTAATTCAACTAGCTGCTGAAAGCGTAATGCTTGTGGGTGATTAGAGTTTGCTTTTAACCAAGTCTGAATTTGATGAGTTGTAGAAACTTGGTTTTTAATTGCTAGTATCGCAGCATAAAGGGCTTGGCTTGAGTCTTGTATGCATGAAGTAGAAGGTGATACCATTGCACCACCAGTACCATCGCCAACCCGATAACGTGCCATTGTGACTTGTAATTCTTGCTGGAATTGCTCTAAAGGTGAAAGTTTAATCCCATCAAAATTATAATCCTGCGTTATGGGATCGAATTTGATGAGAATATCTGATACGGGACGTGTTGCCAGCCAGCCACGTTGTAAATTACCCATATAATCAGCCCATGTATGCGTTCCGGCAATAATTCCATCCGGGTTATGGGCATAAATTTGATGGTATTTAGTCTCAAAGCGTAATTCATTAGTAAATTCGTCGCGGATAACTTCTGCAATTCCAAAAGCAAAATGTCCGGTGATAGTATAAGGTATTCCGAGTGCTTCAGCTTTACGTCCGCCAATTCCACCGAAGAGGTGCAGTACGATCGCTTTATCGCCTTCTTGCCATATAGATTGATTGGGTGAATTTCCAGGTTTTAACAATACAGTATTAAATTTATCTTTATTTGCTTCAGTATTTCGCCAATTTGCCTCTTGGATGTAACTTATCCCTAATTCTTCACCAGTAATGATTTGACGGGGGTGAATTTGCAAAAGAGAACGAGGTGCGATCGCACCTACTGTAAATATACCCTTTGCATCTTTAGCCCCGTAAATATACCACCCATCTTTACCCGCAGGTGATTTTTCGATTTCTTGCACGCTTGAAGGAGCAAAATTTCGGGTATCCGTTACTTGTTGGGGAATGCGAATAGTTTCTTGAAGACCATCAAACTTATTTGAATTAGGGTTATAATGTTGTACCAAAAAATAATCGCTGTTCTGCTTTTGTTGAGAACCTAAAATATTTTTATTGATAGATTTAATCGGGTTAATTATTTTTACCAACCCATAAAACCTACCAGTTACGAAAACAGGTTCATGCTCAATTTGCAAAATATTTGTTTTTCCACTTGTAGCAATATTTGTAGTTGAATCTAAAGCCACAATTGCCTCATCATCAGGATTTGCACCAGCTAAAGAACGTAAAACCCCTACCTGACGAACCCCATTGAGTCGAAAAGGATGAATGTTCCCTTGTTTTTCACTTTTAATCACTTCTGAAGTGAAATTTATATCTCGCGTTACAGCTTGAACGTAAGCCAGCAAATCTTTCTTATTTTTCCACTCCAAACGCACAATATTTCCTACCAAATTTTGTGCTGTAGGTGGTGCATGTTGCACTTTCATCCATACCCAATCCAACCCATCTTGTAGTTCCTGTTTTGTTGGTAAAATTAATCTTCCTACCCAGTCGGCAATAGGTTTATAAACGTTTGGAGATGGAATTTGGGCAACAGGATAAAAACCAGATTGATTAAAATCTTGTCGAATATGTATGGTGTAATTGCTTTCTTGTTTTACTATCTGAGGTTGTTTTGGTGAGAGTTGCCACACAGCAATTACTGTGATTAATACTAGCAGTGAAAATACGGTAAATCTTAGCCTGGCTTTTCGACTCAATCTACTCCAAATCATATATATCAACAAGTTTTAGTTGCTGCTTGGTAAGCGTCTTCAAAAGCTCGGATTAATTTATTCTTTGGAAGTGGCTTAATTTAGAACGTCTTATTTTTTATTTCTCGACAATTGCCACATTTTCCACATATAGCTAGAAATCAAATTTGTGATAATATGAGCAGCGATGGGCACTAATAAGTTGCCAGTCAGCAAGGCGCTATATCCTAATATCATCCCGACAATGGTTGCCCAAACTACATAAGGCCATTGTTGAGAGCCGCTCAGATGCAAGATGCCAAAGCAAAGACTAGATACAATAACAGCCACATGATCTAAACCTAAAGCTGGCAGCATCACGCCCCGAAATAACAATTCTTCACTTAAACCCGGTAACAACCCCAACCAAATTAAGTCCGGTAAGGCTAAGGGCTTCAACACCACTTCTAGATAAAAATCTGCACTTTTACGGTAGGAACTCCAAAGGCGATAAGTTAAGCCACTTAACGCGGTGATGACAAATCCTAGCCCTACACCTAAGAGCAAATCCCTTTCGTCCAACTTCCAGGAAAATAGGGAAAAGTTGCCAAAGTGCAACGACAGTTTGGCGACTACCAGCAAAATGATTGCAGTCGCTCCCATCGCCCCAAGTACTTGGATGCGCGTCAGATATGGAATTTCTGGTTCTTGCTTTTGTTGTTCAATCACGGGTTTTTTAGGGAATGGGGAGTGGGGAGTGGGGAGTGGGGAATGGGGGAATGGGGGACGCGGGGACGCGGAGAATGACTAATGACCAATGACTAATGACTCATGACTCATGACCAAGCCCCGTCTTTTTAAGACGTAGCAAAAGGTCGGGGTCTCAAGCCCCGTTCAATGCTGTCTTCCCCACTCCCTACTCCCCACTCCCTACTCCCTTCTTGTTGACTAATGACTACTGGCTGCAAAGACGATAATTTGGGACAAAGAGCAGACGGATTGATGCCCGCTTTATGTGCCACCAATACACCAACTGCCTCTAAATATGAGTTTACCTGTATGGATTTGATCCCCAACGGTTGGGGAGGAACTTTTATAACAGTTTTATTTTCTTCTACTGTAATTATTTGGCATCGGGTTTGGCTTAAACTCAATAAGGCGCTACTACCACAGGCATTTGCAGGTACGATCGCAGCATCCACTTGATTAGCCCAAATATCTTCTTGTTCTAATGCTATCGCTTTTCTCTCTACTATAAATTGTGGGGCACGACTCAAGCCCACGAGGACACACGGTAAAAATGTGTAACCCAATTCCTCCGCAGCGGAACGAGGTGATAAATCCGGTTCTGGGGGGGCGCTGGCTAGAGCAGGTGAATGGGCACAAGGAATTTGAAAGGTTCGCACTAGCAAGTGACTAATTACGGCTTCTGCACCGGCTAGGGAATCAACTCCTTCACCGTGGCGGTATTTCTGTACTGCTTCCTCATCCATATCATCGGGGAAACGGGCGACAACTGCGATCGCTTCTGCCCCAGCTTTTTTAATCAGGATTTCCGCTGCCCTTAATAAGCTATCGGGGTTACCAATTGTCCCCCAACTTGCACCAGATGAAGTATTCCGTAATTCTACATTTAATGGTGCATCAGTAATGACATAATCTGTTAAAGTCAATCCCAGGGTAGCTCTCGCTGCGTCCGCTGCTTGCAGATGTCTTAGCCGTAACTCTGGCTCAATACCTTGGTCTAAAAGCAAACCTATCTTGTTATTTCGGACTGGACGCAAACCCCAGCATCCAGCGGCGAATTTGTCAAGTCCGAAACCTTCAACGTAGAAAGCATTGGGGAGATTCCAGTATAAACTTGCCCCATTGAGGACATTGGGGTGAGTAATCAGGCGATCGCAAACCTGTGCTATAACTTTAGCGACAGGCAACGCATCTCCAGCGTAACCCCCAATGGCAGCCCCAACGCCAGTTGGTACAATTAAAATAGCAGTGTATGGATGCATATTGAGTGCTGAGTGAGGAGTTAAGAGTTAGGATTTTGGAGTTAAGAGTTAGGAGTTAGGAGTTATTCTCACTTCCTCATCTCCCTCATCTCCCTCATCTCCCTCATCTCCCCACTCCCTACTCCCCACTCCCCATTCCTAACTCTTAGTCGTGACAACGGCTTCAACTGTAGCCTTTTCCTGGGCAACGTCCACAGAGGTAACCGCCCAACGGAGGGGTTCGCCTTGTTTCTTCAACTCTGTTTCAATTGTTTTGAGTAACTCTGCCGGAGTTTCTTGTAAATCAATTTCTGCGGTAATAAAATGAGTTGTCATCGCGCTAAATCCTGTTGATTTTTAGTTTATAGAATACCTTATCAGGTGCTATGAAATATGTATGTGATTTTCCAGTTTTTGAAATGATGCTAGTGAACAGTCATTGAGTTCCGAATAAATCAACTTTATACTGATAACTGTTCACTTACAGCAGATTTCAACTTTATGGAGTACACACCCTCAGTTTCAAGAGCCTTGCATCAAGCTTGTTTTACTCCTGAATTCTGAATTCTGAATTCTGAATTCTGCTGTAAATTAGTCTTTCCCAAATTGCAACTGATAAAGTGCGTCTTCTTTTCCAGTCTCAATTTTCAAATCAGAAAGGGGTTTGGCAACACAAAGCAATACATAACCTTGTTTTTGTAAATGTGGACTAACGCCCATGCCATCAGTTTGATCTACAGTTCCCTCGCTGATTTGACCGGCACAAGTTGTGCAAACGCCTGCGTGACAAGAGCTTGGCAAATCTAAACCAGCGGCATCGGCAACTGATAAGATGGTTTCATCTTCAGGGACTTGCAAAGTATGAATTTGACCTTGGTGATGAATTTCTACGGTGTAAGTTTTGGGCATATACAAAAAAGCGTCAAGCAACGGACAAAAAATTTATCTTATCTGATTGAGAGGCGTAGCACCAAATCAAGAAAGATGAAAAGAGAATTATTTTCAAACAGCTAGATCGTGAAAAATAGCTATACAGTAATAATTATAAGTCCTTGCCAGACAAATAAAACTTAAAGTCAGGAGACTCACTTCCTTGAGTAGTGCCCAGTACCGAGTTCTGAGTCGTGACTTTCAACTTATGACTCAAGTGGCTGGCTCTGGGACAGTTATCCTAGAATGCTGAGTACAGACTGATGTTTCTTCACTTGGCAGTGCCAGTTGCTGCAAGTCCGTAGAGCCGCCCCGCACTGGCTCCTTAGCACTGGGCACTCAACACTTTTTTGGTAAAGACTTGTGAGGTTGAATGTTCCTGAAAAGTGGGAAGTGACGAGAAACACTTAAAACAATGTTTGGCTGAATATTTGGAGTGTAGAATGCTGGAATTATATCGTAAACATGTAGTTGAAAGAGCAGCGCTAGGAATTCCCCCCTTACCGTTAGATGCAAAGCAAACATCTGAATTGTGCGAATTACTGAAAAATCCGCCCAAAGGTGAAGAAGATACATTATTGCATTTATTGAGCGATCGCGTCCCCCCCGGTGTCGATGCCGCAGCCTATGTAAAAGCTGGATTTCTGACAGCCATTGCCAAAGAAGAAGTTACCAGTCCTTTAATTTCCCCCATACAAGCGGTACAATTGCTGGGAACAATGGTAGGCGGCTACAATGTGCCAGCTTTAATTGATTTGCTGCAAGTGCCCACTGTCTCTTTATCAGACTCTTCCGAAACACCCCTGGTGATGGGAGGACAAGGAAAGGAACCCATTGCAGCTTACGCCGCCAACGCCTTAAGCAAAATCCTCTTGGTGTACGATGCTTTCCATGATGTTTTGGAGTTATCGAAAACCAATCCTTTTGCCAAGCGAGTAGTTGACTCTTGGGCTGAAGCCGAGTGGTTTAGCATTCGCCCGACTGTACCAGAAGCGATTACTGTTACCGTTTTTAAAGTTCCTGGCGAAACCAACACCGATGACTTATCCCCCGCCCAAAGTGCCACAACTCGCCCGGATATTCCCTTACACGCCTTGGTGATGCTAGAGTCACGGCAACCGGGAAGTTTACAAACCATTGCCGAACTGAAAAAGCAAGGACATCCTGTGGCTTACGTGGGAGATGTGGTTGGTACAGGTTCCTCCCGGAAATCTGCTATCAATTCGGTGTTGTGGCACATGGGAAATGATATACCTTTTGTGCCAAACAAACGCGCTGGGGGTTATGTTTTAGGTGGTGCGATCGCGCCAATTTTCTTTAACACAGCTGAAGATGCCGGTGCTTTGCCTATTCAGTGCGATGTCACCAAACTAGAAACCGGCATGGTAATTACCATCCATCCCTACAAAGGCGAAATCACAAACGAAGCCGGCGAAGTTATTTCCACCTTCACCCTCAAACCAGACACCATCCTCGATGAAGTCCGCGCAGGTGGACGCATCCCCCTACTTATCGGGCGTACCCTCACCGATAAAACCCGCCTTGCACTCGGTTTAGAACCCAGCAGCCTCTTTATCCGTCCCCAACAACCCAGCGATACAGGCAAAGGCTACACCTTAGCGCAAAAAATGGTGGGTAAAGCTTGCGGATTACCTGGTGTCCGCCCCGGTACATCTTGCGAACCCATCATGACCACCGTTGGTTCCCAGGATACCACAGGCCCCATGACCCGCGACGAATTGAAAGAACTCGCTTGTCTGGGTTTCAGTGCAGACTTAGTAATGCAGAGTTTCTGTCATACAGCAGCTTATCCCAAACCAGTAGACATTAAAACCCACCACGACCTCCCCGACTTCTTTGCCCAACGTGGCGGTGTCGCCTTGCGTCCCGGTGATGGTATTATCCACTCTTGGTTAAACCGGATGCTGCTACCCGACACCGTAGGAACTGGCGGCGACTCCCACACCCGCTTTCCCTTAGGAATTTCCTTCCCAGCCGGTTCTGGGTTAGTAGCCTTTGCTGGTGCCTTGGGCGTCATGCCTTTGGATATGCCAGAGTCAGTTTTGGTAAGATTCAAAGGTGAATTACAACCCGGTGTCACTCTGCGGGATATCGTGAATGCCATTCCCTACGTAGCAATTCAAAGAGGTTTGCTAACAGTAGAGAAGCAAAACAAGAAAAATGTCTTCTCCGGGCGAATTTTAGAAATTGAAGGTTTGCCTGATTTGAAAGTTGAACAAGCATTTGAACTCGCCGACGCCACCGCCGAACGTTCTTGTGCAGGTTCGACTATTAAGTTGAGTGTAGAGACAATTTCGGAATATCTGCGTTCTAATGTCGCACTTTTGAAAAACATGATCGCACGGGGCTATCATGATGCCCGTACCATCCTGCGGCGGATTGCCAAAATGGAAGAATGGTTAGCAAATCCCGTGTTATTAGAAGCCGATGCCGATGCCGAGTATGCTGAAATCATTGAAATTGATTTGAACGAAATCAAAGAACCAATTGTTGCGGCTCCCAATGACCCAGATAATGTTAAATTATTATCGTCAGTTGCTAATGATCCAGTGCAAGAAGTATTCCTGGGTTCATGTATGACAAATATCGGTCATTATCGAGCAATGGCTAAAGTTTTGGAAGGTGCTGGTGAAGTGAAAACCCGCCTGTGGATAGCACCACCAACCCGCATGGATGAACACCAATTAAAAGAAGAAGGAGTGTACGCCATTTTTGGGGCTGCGGGTGCGAGGACAGAAATACCAGGATGCAGTTTGTGTATGGGAAATCAGGCGCGAGTTGCTGATGGGACAACAGTGTTTTCAACTTCTACGCGCAACTTCAATAATCGCATGGGTAAAGATGCGCGAGTGTATCTTGGTTCAGCGGAATTAGCCGCAGTTTGTGCGCTGTTAGGACGCATTCCCACAGTGCAGGAATATTTGGATGTTGTGTCGAGGAAGATTGATCCTTTTGCTGATGATTTGTATCGGTATTTGAACTTCGATCAAATCGCCGGTTTTGAGGATGAAGGAAGAGTGATTTCTAAAGAGGAGCAGGCTTTGTTGGTATAGTTTGATTAGGGTGAGTCTTAATGGCTCACCTTCACTGCATAAGTTACATTTTATTTATGGCATTTCAAATGAGTTATGAACTTTAGCTTATATAATTTATACCTTCAACCGCTTTAACTTAATCCAAGCGTAAAAGTATTTATATTACTCTGCGTAATACAAAAATCTCTAACCGTAAACATTAACACAAACAAATTGTCAAATATGGCTTCTCAATTAGAAATTACAGATGAACGTAAAGAAAACGCTGAAGCAGAAATTCGTGACAAAACAAAGCGTGTTGACTACAACACCTTAGAATATCCCATAGAAGTGATTGTTGAAAAATATTTAAAAGGAATAGACGAAGACGAAAATGAATTATTTATTCCAGATTATCAACGAGAAGATTCATGGGATGAAGATAAAAAATCAAAATTTATAGAATCTTTAATGTTAGGTTTACCAATACCTTATATTTTTGTTGCTGATATATCAGGCTCAGATGACTTAGCACGTTTAGAAATTATAGATGGAACTCAACGTATTCGTACCTTAGCCAAGTTTATTAACAATAATCTAGTATTACAAAATCTTAAGAAATTAAAAAATTTGAATGGGTTTACTTTTAAAGATTTACCTTTACCACGTCAAAGACGTTTTAACAGAACTACAATAAGAATGATTCAATTAACAGAAGCCGCTGACGAAGAAATCAGAAGGGATCTTTTTGAGAGAATTAATAGTGGTAGTGTTGAATTAAATGAAATGGAGAAACGAAGGGGATCTCAACCAGGAAAGTTTCTTGATCTAATTGAGGAATTGTCAAAAGAGGAACAATTTCGTGATTTATGTTCATTTACTAAAATTCAAATAAATAAGAGAGACCCCCAGGAATTTGTTCTACGCTTTTTTGCATTTCTCAATAATTATAAAAACTACTCTAGTAAAAGTAATATTCATAAATTTTTAGATGATTATTTAAAACAAGCAAATGAATCGGAAACATTAGATATTAATGCAAACAAAGATGAATTTCACTCAATGCTGCATTTTGTTAAAAAATATTTTCCAAATGCTTTACATACTTATGTAAAGAAAAAGAATCTCTATGAACCTACAACTAGAATTAAGTTTGAATCCATTACAGTGGGAATTGCTCTAGCATTAAGACAAAATCAGACATTAATACCAAAATCTACTGATTTTTTATATTCTGAAGAATTTAAAAAACTAACAAAGTCTGATGCTAGTAGTTCTCAAAATAAAGTTATTCGTCGTATTGAGTATGTTCGCGATCAGCTTTTAGGTAATTCATGAAAAGTATATTATTTCAAAATTTTGATGAACGCGCTCAAGAAGTTAGTAGATACTTTTTCTTTTTGAAAAACCTAGAGAAAGGTTCAATTAAGTTAAGTATGGGTAATGCTAATAATATTAAAACCAAACTAATAAATAATAATTTAGAGAAAACTCTTAAAGCAACAGGATATTTATTACTCTATAACCTAGTTGAAGCTACGATGCGTAATGCAATTGAAACAATTTTTGATGAATTAAAAAATAAAAGAGTTTCTTTCGATGAAGTCAGGGAAGAAATAAGAAAAATTATTATTAACCATGTTAGAGATAAAGATATTCAATCCACGGATGCTCTTTTATTAGGTCTCCAAAATATTTCAGTTGATATCATATCAGTTACCTTTGATGCTCTTGCTAAGAAAGAGAATAAGAAAAGACTATTTTCAGGTAATGTGGATGCGAAAGAAATAAGAAATACAGCAAAAACTTATGGTTTTTCATGCCAGACTAATAATATTAAAACTAGAGATGGAAGTGATTTACTAACAATTAAAACTAATAGAAATGATTTAGCACATGGTTTTAAGTCATTTGAGGAAGTTGGTAGAAATGCTACTGCTGATGAGTTATTGAAAATTCAAAAAAGAGTTATATGTTATTTAAGAGAGATATTAGAGAATATAGAGTTGTATTTATCTAACGAAGAATATTTAAAAAATAACATTGAAAACTAATCTATAAATCAACAAAAATATAAAGTATAAGTCCAACTGCGATCGCGCTAGATTATTTATGAAACTCAACAGGTAAACAAAAATGAACTTTTATACCGTTGTACTCAGACAAAGTTGTGGCTATTGGGTTGCTTTATGTTTAGAAAATGGTATTGTCGGCCAGGGGAATACTCAAGAAGATGCAATTAATAAACTGAAAGAAGCAATTGAATCCTTTGAAATTGTTTATAAGACTGAAACTAATATTTATAAATCTCCTATTTCAATCGAGCAATTACATGAATTTTTATTTGTTGAAGAAAAAGAACAAGATTCAGAGATATACGAATTAAGGAAGGTTTATGCCTAAAAATATACCTTCCCTGAAACCAAAGGAGTTAATTAAGCTTTTAGAACAAGCAGGTTGCACATTTCATAGAGAAGGAAAAGGCGACCATAGGTTATATAGTCGTGCAGTTGAAGGACAACGAAGAGTCGTTCCTATAGATATGGGTGCAAAAGAAATGTCTCCTGGTTATGTTTTGCGTATTTTTAGGCAGTTTGGTTTTACTGATGAGGAAATTGAAAGTTTGCTAATGTAAATAATTTTGAGTTCTCACATCATAAGCCCAGCCTACAACTAAGGAAAACAAGCTGTGTTGGTATAATTGAATTAACGTGAGTTTTTTTAGCTCATCTTCCCGGGAGCATCCCAAATGTGCA
>NZ_JACJSJ010000116.1 GCF_014698115.1 Nostoc sp. FACHB-973 | reverse complement strand
CTGTACTCTCGCTTATTTCTAGATTAAAGGGGCGTGCCATCGTTTACCTCTAGTCTTGATTCTTTCCTGCTCTCTATTTTACGGTTCTATGCAGCCTCACATAGAATTGGTATTACTGATTTACTGAAGCGAAAGTTTATAAAGAAGAATTCAGAACTCAGGAGTCAGAATTCATGCTGAATTCTGTACGACCTCCTTTTTATATTTGGTTGTTGTATGGATCTCTTGCATAAATTTTTTTCTCACGCAGAGACGCAGAGGCAAGGCAGCACGGTCTTCTCCCAAGGGGAGACGCCAAGGGCGATGGGGGTTTCCCCATGAGCGATTGCCGCGCAGAGAAGAGAACGCAAAGAAGGAGTTTTGCAAGAAGTTTTATGATTATTAGACCTCTTGCATAAATAAGTTTTTATCTCACGCAAAGGCGCAAAGGCAAGGCAGCGCGGTCTTGGGGGTCTCCCCCATGAGCGACTGCCGCGCAAAGAATAAGGTAAAAATAAGGACTTTTGCAAGAAGTTTATTGATCTGCCGAATGTAGGCTTGTAGATTAAAATGCAGATTTATGAGGGTAATTGGTGAAATATTGTGTTTTTTAATTTATTGAATTGTCAAAGTGGAAATAACGAGAAAGGCAAAATTAAGAATAAATAACAAGGGTTTTGAAGCGCCTAAATTTATTTATGGGGTTTTAATTTTGATGTAAGAATTCAGAATCTAGAATCTATAAGGCTTAGATACACAAGCTTGATAATTCTAACAAAATCAAGTAGCTATTCTGACTCCTGAATTCTTACCTTTTATCTTTTTACCGTCTGGAACGTCTGCGGATTCGGTCAATCATCACGGCAGCGATAATTACTAGTCCTTTAACAACTAGTTGCCAGAAGAAAGACATGTTCAACAGAGTTAAACCATTGTTGAGGACAGCAATGATTAATGCACCGAGAAGTGTACCGCCAATTGTGCCAATCCCGCCTGTAAAACTAGTTCCACCTAAAATTACAGCAGCGATCGCATCTAATTCATAGCCTTGACCCAATAAGCCACTAGCACTATAGAGACGGCTGGCACTCATGATGCCTGCCAAACCTGATAGCAATCCACTCACGCCATAAACAAACAGCAACACCCGATTAACTTTAATCCCTGTTAATCTTGCTGCCCGTTCGTTACCACCCACAGCGTAGATTTGCACTCCTAAAACAGTCTGTCGCAGTACAAACCAACTACCTGCCACGGTTAGTAAGGCAATTATCACCAACCACGGAAGAGGACCGATATAGCTATTACCGATCCAAGCAAAATTGATATCACGGTTAATAATTGTTGTCCCTTTGGCAATCAAATAGGCAACACCGCGCAACGCAGTCAGTGAACCCAGGGTGACAATAAAAGGTGGCACATCCAAAAAGGTGATCAAAGCGCCGTTGACTAAGCCCAAAAGCAATCCTGCCAACAAGCCAGCAGGCAAAGCCGCCCAACCTATAGCCGGAAGTAGCGATACGAGTAACGCAACTACGGCAGAAACAGCTAACATTGACCCCACAGACAAATCAATGCCTCCGGTGAGAATCACGAAGGTCATGCCTGTGGCTAGGACAATGTTAATGGATGCCTGCCGTAATATATTGACGAGGTTACCGCCTGTGAGGAAGTTGGGAGAAAGGAAGGTAAATAAGATACAGATAAGTATGAGAATTGGTAAAATACCTGCAACTTCCAGCAAGGTGGCGATGGATTTCCCCTGGCGCGGGTTTGGATTGTTGCGGACTTTATTATTATTGGTAGGTCTTACTGTTTGACTCATGATTCTAGTACCCCCGATGCTCCTGTTGCATAATGCATAATCTTTTCTTGGGTAATTTCTTTACCGGGACTGTCGTCGAGTTCACCCACTAGCTGTCCTTCTCGCATTACCAAAACGCGATCGCTCATGCCAACGATTTCTGGTAATTCGCTGGAAACCATTAAAATAGCCACGCCTTGGGCTGCTAATTCGCTGATAATCCGGTAAATCTCGCTCTTGGCACCGATATCTACGCCCCGTGTCGGCTCATCCAGCATGATGACTCTCGGTTTGATGGCTAGCCAACGCGCTAGGAGTAGCTTCTGCTGATTCCCACCAGAAAGATCCACCGCCCTGATTTCCAAGTTAGCCAGTCGGATATTGAAGTTTTCCACCGCTTCCGTTGCCAAGCGATTGACTGAACCCCAGTTGACAACCCCAGCCCTGGCATCCTGTTTGAGTGTGTTCAGGGCAATATTCTTGCGAGAACTCATCTCTAGAAATAAACCTTGGTCTTTGCGGTCTTCCGGGACGTAGCCGATACCGGCAGCAATGGCATCACTGGGGTTATTAATATTCAGTTTGACGCCATTGAGGAAGACTTCACCACTGGTTTTGCGATCGGCACCAAAAATCAGTCGGGATACTTCTGTACGTCCAGCACCCACTAGCCCTGCTAAACCAAGGATTTCACCAGCGCGAATTTGAAAACTAGCTGGTTCAATCTTGCGTCCGTCGCTGATATTTCGGACTTCCAACACCACCGGGCCGGGATTGGTTTGGCGTTGATGTTCGTAAAAGTCTTGCATCGAACGACCAACCATCATCTGTACTAACCGCTGGGCAGAAATTTCATCCCGTGTGAGACTGCCAATGTATTGACCATCACGCAGCACACTAATGCGGTCAGCCAATGCATATATTTCTTCCATGCGGTGACTGATGTAGATAATGGCAATGCCATCGTCTCGTAGTCTGCGAATGACTTCAAACAAACACTCAGTCTCGCGGTCAGATAAGGCTGCTGTTGGCTCATCCATCACCAAAACCCGACTGTTGTCTTTCAGCGCCCTGGCAATTTCTACCTGCTGCTGTTCGGCAATGGATAAGGTGCCAACTATGGTGTTGGCTGTAAAATTTGCTCCCAAGCTTTGGAGTACTAGCTTTGCTTCGTCTTCCATAGCTTTGCGGTCTAAGAACTGACCCCGCTGTAACTCGCTACCCATGAAAATATTTTCGGTAACGGTTAAGTTGGGTGCGACATTCAGTTCTTGATAAATCAGGTTAATCCCCGCTTTGCGTGCTGAAGCCGGATCGGTAATTTTCACCGGGGTACCATTGATGCGAATCTCCCCTTCATCGGCAATATAAGCACCGGCGAGGATTTTCATCAATGTACTTTTACCTGCTCCGTTTTCGCCCATGAGAGCATGAACTTCTCCGGGATAAATTGTCAGATTGACATTTTGCAGTGCAGGTACACCATGAAATCGTTTGGCAATCCCTTGCATTTCTAATACAGGGGCGGCAGTTGGTGCTTCAGGAAAGGAGGTTTCAATACTTGTGGTCATGAGTAACTCCTGTAAAAATAATGGGGACTGGGGATTGGGGATTGGGGATTGGGGATTGGGGATTGGGGATTGCTAAGTGAGGAGTTAGGAGTTATTCTTCTTGTCTCCCTTGTCTCCCTCATCTCCCCAGTCCCCAGTCCCCAGTCCCCAGTCCCCATTCACCAACCTTTCTCTGTGCTGACGTTATCTTTGGTGATCAGCTTGACTGGAATCAAAATGGTGGGGTTACTGGGTTTTTTACCGTTCAAAATGTCGTTGCCAACCTCGACTGCTTTTGCTGCCATGCCTCGCGGATTTTGAGTCGCTGTTGCTGCATATATACTATCTTTGAGTGCGATCGCTTTAATGGCTTCTGGCGCACCATCAACGCCAACAATAAAGAAATCTTTACGTTGTGCTTGGTTGGCTGCTAGTTCTGCTCCCACTCCACTCGGATCGTTGATCGCAAAAACAGCATCAATTTTGGGAAAGGTTGTCAGCAAATCTGTCATAACTCTCAGTCCGCCATCCCTACTGCCTTCTCCGTTCTGGTCTTTGGAGAGGAGTTTGAGATCGGGATATTTGGCCAATACTTTCTCGCAACCACTGACTCGCTGAATCACCGAGTCCACCTGAGGCCCATTGAGAATTACTACACTACCTTTGCCTTTGAGACGGTCAGCAATATATTGACAACCAACTTCTCCCGCTTGCACATTATTAGTTGTAACCGTGGCATCTACACCGCCTTCAGCACCGGTATCTACCGCAATCACAATTCTGCCTGCTTCTTTGGCTTTTTCCACTGCTGGCTTAATGCCACTTTTATCAGCAGCATTCAGGATAATAATGTCAGTATTCGACGCCGTGAAGTTTTCAATTTGGTTGGCTTGTTGGTTGAGGTCATAGGCACTGGAAACTACGGTTGTCCTGACATCATTCCCGCCGATTTTCTTGGCTGTGGCTTCAATTTCCTGTCCCATCAAGACGAAGAAGGGGTTACTTAAATCGCCAGCCGTGAAAGCTACCGATCGCAATTTCCCATCCTTACTACCTGCGTTACTCTGGGCGCTAGTATTAGTAGCTGTATTACCAGGAGCGTTGGTATCAGGATTAGTAGCTGTACCATTTTCAGAGCCTTTTGAGCAACCAATCACAGTACCACCAACCAAACTTATTAAACTAGCTGCGATCGCAATTTTTCTTAAATTCATATATCTCCTCTTAAAAAAAATCTGAATGGGGAGTGGGGAGTGGGGAGTGGGGAGTGGGGAGTGGGGAGTGAAGAGTGAGGAGTGAGCAGTTATTCTCCCTCATCTCCCTCATCTCCCTTGTCTCCCTCATCTCCCTTGTCTCCCTCATCTCCCTCATCTCCCTCATCTCCCTCATCCCCCTCATCCCCCGCACTACCACCCTTTGTAGCTACCAAGGTTATCGCGGGTAACCAACTTGACTGGAACGAGAATCTGAGAATTACTCAGTTTTTTGCCTTGGATGACATCGTTGCCAACCTCGACGGCTTTTTGCGCCATACCTGCGGGATCTTGAGCGGCAGTTGCAACAAATACACCGTCTTTGTCTTCCATTGCTTTGGTTGCATCCGGTGAACCATCAACCCCAACAATAAAAAGTTCTTTACGTCTTGCTTGTCTGGCTGCTAAATCTGCGCCGACGCCGCTTTGGTCGTTGGTGGCAAAAACGGCATCGATTTTGGGGAAGGTTGTCAGCACGTCACTCATGACTCTCAGTCCGCCATCCCTTGTCCCTTCTGCGTTCTGGTCTGAGATGATTTTGATATCTGGATATTTGGCTAAGGAATTCTTACAGCCACTGACTCGCTGATTGATTGAGTCCATCGGTGTACCGTTCAGAATAACTACATTACCTTTGCCGTTGAGGCGATCGCCAATATACTTGCAAGCAATCTCTCCAGCTTGGATATTGTTAGAGCTAATCATTGCATCCACGTCTGCATCAACGGCTGAATCTACCGCAATCACAATCCTACCTGCGCTCCTCGCTTGATCGATCGCTGGTTTAACTCCTTTTTTGTCAACCGCACTGAGGATAATTAGGTCAGTATTCGCCGCCGTGAAATTTTCGATTTGGTTGCTTTGTTGGTTCAAATCGAAGCCACTAGAAACTGTATTAACTCTAATCTCATCTCCCATTTTTTTTGCTTTTTCTTCAGCTCCCCTCTGCACTGCTACATAAAAGGGATTACCTAAATCACCCAAGGTAATGCCGATTGTTTGCAATGCTTTATTTTTTAAACTAGCGTTAGTAGCAGTATTAGTAGTAGTATTGGTAGCGGTGTTGCTATTTGGAGTGCCGTTGCAACCCACAACCGCAATCCCAACGAAACTTAATATGCTAGCTAAAAACCAAAGTTTCTTCATATTCATCTATATCCCAAAATGCATTTGAATTTGAGGAAAATTAGCAGAATATAAATCCCCAATATTATACAATCTTGATAACTTGAGATTTAGTCTAGTGGCACTTCTAGCTTGGGCAATTGCAATTTTTATCAAATATGTTGCAATCTGACGACATTTTAATTGCTGTTATTAGTTACACTAAATTCTTTTTTTGCTGTTTCCAGCAAAAAATGAGGTTTTTTGTGTTTGGGAAAATTGTATTTGAAAGTGCTTAGCTTGAAAAAAAGTTGTTTCCTTAAGATTTAGAAAATCTTAGTTTATTAAACGTTTGACTTTCTGTGTTATTTGACTTTTTATTCTATCCTGGATTCTCGACACAAATTAATTTCCTTTATCGAAGTTTACAAAATGAAGAAGTATTTTTCATTTCAATGTAATATCATGTCAGATGAGTGACTTTTGATAACTTATGATGTGCAGATGCAGCGGATTTCAAAGAAAGTGAACTACACAACGATTCGTCTGGTACTCAGGTATAGAGGCTGTTTGACTTCAGAATTCTGCTGTATCTACACAGTTTTTCTCGTTTTACAGACACAAGTTATGCCATTGAAATTGGAAAAATATTCCGGTTGGTTGAGGCTTGGCGAAAAATTTTTGCCGATAATGATCAATAAAAAATCATTGCAATCTTGAGAAACTCAATCAGGAACCAAAATCTTTGGTTTGGTGACGCCAGAAATTTAGAATTTTAGGGTTGGCGGTAAATATTTAGCCACTAAGTCTTCGTAGTATGGCTTGAGGTTTTGCCAATCAGGAGGATTGGGGTTTTTGGAATACAAATCGTAGGGATTGAATAACTTGACCCATTTAAACATTTCTTCATCGTGTTTATCCATCAAATGCTCGTAGGCGTTCTCACGATGTTGGGGATAAAATGAGTGATAGCGAAGGATGTACAATGCGGGTTCGGGCAAGTAAGGTCTCATCATACTATAGAAATACTCATCGTGTCCCCATGACATGTGTACATTACTTAATCCACAATTTGGCTCATATATACCATATTTAGTGTTATATTTCGGGTTATTGCCATCGGGATTATCTTTGAAAAATTCCGAGAAAACAATTTTATCAGAAAATGCACAACCTACAGGATAGGTATCGCCTACACTCGCCCATTGGGGTTCACCAAATAAGCAAAGTACTTTCCCCATATCGTGAAAGAAACCTGTCAGTACCATCCAATCAGGATGACCATCAGCGCGAATAGCTTCTGATGTTTGCAACAAATGTTGTAATTGGTTTAAGTCTGTATCGGGATCTGAATCATCAACTAGTTGATTCAAAAATTCTACCGCATCCCAAACGGTCATTTCTTTTTTGTCAAACTTTAAAAACTCTGCTTTTTTCTGTAGTACAAAATCATATGTTTGATTAATATGATTTAATCGGTAGAATTCTTTGACTGTATCTCTAGTAGTCGTTTCGTAATTCCTGTACGCTTCAACAGTTTTACCTTCTTTAAGTATGCTGTTCGGATCGGGATAGCGATTGAGTAAATCTTCTTCCCATTCTTCTAGTGAATGTAAAGGATTGTTTTGAGGTTGTTTGATGGGATGATTTAGAGTTTGAGACATATCTTCCTATTAATGATGATTAAACTTATTTGCACACGTTTGCATAAACTCTATATTTTTATTTTTGCACACGTGTGCAAAAATGTCTGTTAAGTTTCTTATCTATTTGCACAAGCGTGCATTTTCTCTTCAGCAAACATTCTTTACTTTACAAAGTGAATTTTTTGTTCTGGATGTTTAGCAATGTCAATTTTTTGCTGTGGATACTTGACAATATTAGCCAACTCCTGCAATTGATTGATTGCTTCTGCGCACTCTAACTTCATTAATTCGCGGTCATCCCAAATTTCCATCCAAGTAATACCGTAATCGGACACTAAAAAGCGAATCAGGTGCTTTTCTTCCAGGCTGACCATAAATGAAGCACTCTTGATTTGGTCGCCACATGTATAACAAGATGTAAGATAACCACGCTGCTCAAGTACAATTGACAAAGCTTGCAGATTGATTACCAAGTCTTGGACGACTTGCTGATGTTGTTGCGCTAATCTAAGAAACATTATTTTCCTCCTACGTTACAGTGATGCGATCGCTTTATATTTGTTTAAGATCAGTTTTCCCACAGAGATGCTAAATTCCTAAAGCTGTTCTGATGTTTTGAACAATTACCTGGGGTGTCTCGATAACATCTATATATAGAGTGTCTGATGGTTCTTCCAGAGTATTAAACTGGCTATTGAGGAGTTTTTCGCTCATGTAGTGATTATGACGCTCTTGCAAGCGCTGTTGAATTAACTCATAAGAGCCTTTGAGGTAAACTAGTTTGATGCGTTCGCTATCCACCACCAGAAATTGCCGATAGCTTTCTTTGAGAGCCGAACACGCCAGCACCATATTTTTATTTTCTTGCAGCCAGTTTTTAATCGCTGCTTGCAAATCTTGTAACCAAGGTGTTCTATCGGCTTCAGTCAGGGGAATACCGCACCGCATTTTTTCAACATTTTCCAGCGAGTGAAAAGCATCGGCGTCGCTAAATTCCCAGTCTAAAGAGTCTGCTAGCAGTTTTCCTATGGTGGTTTTGCCCGCTCCGGAAACGCCCATCATGATGATAATCATTGACTTTTCGATCATAGTTTTGCAAAAAAAAAGTTAAGTTATATCAAGTTTGCTTAATTACCGCTGATTACAGCGTTTTTCATCTATTTGAACCACAATCCTCGGTAGGGTAGCACAGCTGTGCTACCCTACAACGTGGTGTATTTACCTGAAAATTGCTGTAAAATCTCCCCCTGTCCCAATACGCTTGGGTTCTTTTTCTTCTTCCCCTGCTTCCCCTGCCTCCCCTGCTCCCCCTGCCTGCCTTAACAGATAAATTTCCTTAACTGAACTGTATTGCCCCCTGTCCCCTTATCCGAAGTTTTATGCTTTGTTAACGGGTGAATCCATTGACAGATGACTCAACTTTGCTAATAATTAAAATTATAATGCACACGTTTGCATTACTTACAGTAAAATCATGAAGAAACGAAAAGTTTCAATTGAAGATATTGCCCGCAGAGCAGGTGTTTCCCATTCTACAGTTTCGCGTGCTTTGCGAGATAACTCTCTAATTAGCCCGAAGGTGCGAGAGGAAATTAAGAAAATAGCGCGGGAGATGAACTACGTACCCAATGCCATCGCTCAAAGCTTGCAAAATCAACGGACTAATACCGTTGGGGTAGTGGTGACTTCCATCGCAGATCCTTTTTATGCTGAGGTAGTAGAGGGAATTGAACAGGTAGCTAGAACAGCTGGTTTGAGTGTTTTGTTAACTGCTTCACACCGTGATTTCGAGCAGGAAATCGCAGCTATTGATAATTTTCATCGCCGCAGAGTGGACGGCATATTAGTTACCGATTCACGAATTAATAAAAACAATACTGATAGAGTCAGTGAAATTTCTGTGCCTACAGTTTTGATTAATAGTCAGACAGAAGATCAACCTGAAACATTTCACACAGTGACAGTGGATGACTTTTTAGGTGGTCGATTGGCAGTAGAGCATTTGATCGATTTGGGACATACGGCTATTGGCTATTTGGGCGTGGGCGATCGCAGTAAGTCAAATCAACTGCGCCAAGAAGGATATAGCAAGGCTTTGAGCGCAGCTGGGTTACCACAAAACAGTGATTGGGTGGCAATTAGTGACGAAGACAATATCAGAATCAGCGATGTTGATACGGGAAAAAAGATGCTACCTCAACTATTTGCCGCTGGTGTAACGGGCATCTTTTGTTACAACGACATGGTGGCAGTTGGCGCTCTCTTAGCCTGCCAAGAACTAAATATTTTGATACCGCAAACTTTAAGTTTGGTGGGATTTGACGATGTTGCTCTTTGTCGTTACGTAACGCCGTCACTGACGACAGTTTGCCAACCAATGTTTGAAATTGGTCGCTCGGCTATGGAAATGTTACTCGATTTACTAGAGGAAAAAAGCGTAGAAAACCGCGTTTTCTCTCCTTTTCTAGTAAAGCGGGGTAGTACTGCGGCATTTGGGGGAGGGGGATGAGGGGGATGAGGGGGATGAGGGAGATGAGGGAGATGAGGGGACGTGGAGAAAAACTAATGACCAATGACAAATGACAAATAACTAATGACAAAAATTATGTTAGCGAAAAAATGGAGTTTATCTGGCGATCGCTGTTTCGCTCCAGAACCAGTACAAAGACAACTAGCGCGTCAATTTTTTGACAGCATATCTACTCTACCGCTGGTCTGTCCCCACGGACACGTAGACCCAGCCTTATTAGCTAATCCAGCAGCCCGTTTTGGTTCGCCAACCGAATTATTGATTATTCCTGACCATTACATTTTCCGTATGCTTTATAGTCGGGGCGTACCTTTGTCAGCTCTCGGCATACCTACCCGTGATGGTTCAGCAGTAGAAATCGACCACCGCAAAATTTGGCAACTTTTTGCCGACCATTTTTACTTATTCCAAGGTACTCCCTCTGGGTTGTGGCTGAAAGACGAACTCACTAATGTCTTTGGGGTGGATGAGCCTTTAAACTCTCGCAACGCCGCACATATCTATGATTACCTGGAAAAACTGTTATTGTTACCTGAGTTCTCGCCTCGCGCTTTATTCAAAAAGTTTAATATTCAAGTGCTTTGTACTACCGATGCGGCTAGCGATGCTCTTGAGTACCATCAATCATTACACCAAGAAGGTTTTACCCAGATCAAACCTACTTTTCGACCAGATGCAGTAGTCAATCTGGATACTCTTGGTTGGCGGGAAAATCTCAGCAAACTGGAAAGCACTGTTGGGCGAGAAATTAGTACTTACGCCACTTTTGTGCAAACTCTAGAAGAACGTCGAGCTTTTTTTAAAAAAATGGGCGCCACAGCTACCGACCATAGTGCAGCAACACCTTATACCGAGCGCCTTTCCGACCACGAAGCAGAAGCAATCTTTGCTAGAGCATTAGCTAACAACCTAAATCCCGGTGATGCAGAGCGTTTTACTGGTCACATGTTCATGGAAATGGCTCGAATGAGTGTAGAAGATGGTCTGGTGATGCAAATGCATTGCGGTATTATGCGTAATCATAATTCGGCTGTCTTTGAGCGGTTTGGGTCAGATAAAGGTGCTGATATTCCCTTGAAGATAGAGTGGACGGAAAATTTGCATCCGTTGTTGACAACCTACGGTAATCATAAGGACTTTCACTTAATCTTGTTTGGATTGGATGAAAGCACTTATAGCCGCGAACTAGCTCCCTTAGCCGGTCATTATCCCGCAGTACTGCTGGGGCCGCCCTGGTGGTTTCACGACAGCATCAATGGCATGGAACGATACTTCAATCAGGTGATGGAAACCGCTGGACTTTATAATACCGCCGGCTTTAATGATGATACACGGGCTTTTGTTTCCATTCCTGCCCGCCACACTGTTTGGCGACGTGTAGCTTGTAACTGGTTAGCGGGATTGGTAACACGCGGGTTAATTGAGGAAGAAGAAGGCTATGAAATGGCTCATGCTTTAGCTTACGACCTCGCCAAGGTTGCTTACAAATTAGACGTTTCTTGACCTGCACCTTAGTTGCATCGACCTGCACCTTTGATGCATCGACCTGCACCTTAGTTACATCGACCTGCACCTTTGTTGCATCGACCTGCACCTTTGTTGCATTGACCTGCACCTTTGATGCATCGACCTGCACCTTTAATGCATCGACCTGCACCTTAGTTGCATCGACCTGCAAAAATTAACCCACCGTTGATGAAATCAAGATTGTGTCTTAACAAAGTACTAAACAGAGGAATTATCAATGCCAAACTTATTGAATAAATCAGATTTGATTTTGCATCAACTTTTTAGCCTCAAAGACCAGGTAGCGGTAATCACAGGTGGTTCTGGTGTGCTTGGTGGGGCGATGGCGCGGGGTTTAGCCCTTGCGGGAGCGCGAATAGTGGTTCTCGGCCGCAATGAAGCACGGGCGGATGCAGTTGTAGCTGATATTACTGCTAATGGTGGTGAAAGTATGGTGGTGCTGGCAGATGTTGGCGATCGCTCCCAATTAGAAATAGCCAAAGACTCTATTTTAAAGCATTGGGGTCAGATAGACATCCTGGTAAACGCCGCTGGTGGTAATATTCCGGCTGCCACAATTACTGGTGATGCTACTTTTTTTGATCTGCCGCACGTAGCATTTGAGCAAGTAGTTAGTCTCAACTTGGTGGGTACTTTACTACCCAGCCAGGTTTTTGGTCAAGCGATGGTGGAAAGAAATCAACCCCAAGGTTGCATTGTGAATATTTCTTCCATGTCTGCTATCCGAGCGATTAGTCGGGTGGTTGGTTACTCAGCGGCGAAAGCAGCCATAGATAACTTTACTCGTTGGCTAGCAGTGGAACTCGCTCAAAAATATGGGGACGGGTTGCGAGTAAATGCGATCGCCCCAGGTTTTTTTATTGGCGAACAAAATCGAGATTTACTTTTAAATCCAGATGGTAGTTTAAGCGATCGTGGACAAAAAATCATTGCTCATACCCCAGCCGGACGTTTTGGAGAACCGCAGGAATTACTTAGTACCTTAATTTGGTTATGCAGTTCTGGTTCTAGTTTCGTCAACGGGGTAGTTGTGCCGGTAGACGGTGGATTTAGCATCTACAGCGGAGTTTAGAAATGTATTCATTAGCCGTAACTAAAAATGGCACCCTTGCAGATGAGGAAGTTTGCCAACTCGTTCATCAAGCTTTAGCAGATTCTAGATTTGATGGACAGCGCGTCTTAGTATTAATTCCAGATGGAACCCGCACTGCTCCCATCCCGCAAATGTTTCGATTGCTGCATCAGGAGTTAAATCACAGAGTTGCTGCATTGGATTTTTTAATTGCTCTGGGTACACATAATCCCATGAGTGAGGAACAAATCAATCGTTTAGTTGGAGTAACACCAGAGGAGCGAGAGACAACTTTTAAAGGAGTTCACATCTTTAATCACCTTTGGCATCTACCAGAGACTTTTATTTCTTGTGGAGTAATTTCGGCTGCCGAGATAGCAGAAATTAGTAATGGAATACTGCATCAGGAAGTTGACGTGCGTGTTAATAAGCTAGTAACAGAATATGATTTAATAATTATTTGCGGTCCAGTCTTTCCCCACGAAGTTGTCGGATTTTCGGGCGGAAATAAATATTTTTTTCCAGGCATTAGTGGCCAGGAAGTAATTAATTTATCACATTGGTTGGGTGCTTTAATTACTTGTTATGAAATTATTGGTACACCAGGAATCACGCCAGTCCGACGCTTGATAAATCGAGCTGCTAATATGATTTCTACCCCAAAACTGTGCTTAGCAATGGTGGTTGCACCAAAAACAAATCAGTTAGCTGGACTTTATATAGATAAACCTGAGTTAGCCTGGGAAGCTGCTGCAAAATTGTCAGCCAAGCTGCATATTAAATATGTAGATAAGCCTTTTAAACAAGTGCTTTCAGTCATGCCCGAAATGTACGATGACATTTGGACGGCTGCTAAAGGAATGTACAAACTAGAGCCAGTAGTCGCCGATGGTGGAGAAGTAATTATCTATGCACCTCATATTACCGAATTTAGCTACACACACGGCGAAATATTAGCTGAAATTGGTTATCATGTGCGGGATTACTTTCTTAAACAATGGGATAAATTCCAAGGATATCCTGCGGGAGTTATAGCCCATAGTACTCACTTGAAAGGTATGGGTACTTTTGATTCTATAGAAGGAGAAAAAGCTCGAATTCGTGTGACTTTAGCTACTGGAATTTCTCCGGAACGTTGTGCTGCTCATAACTTGAACTATCGCGATCCAGCGACGATTCAACTAACAGAATGGTCTTATCGGGAACATGAAGGTATTTTGCTTGTACCTAAGGCTGGCGAGATACTTTACCGTATCAACAAGTAATACTAGCAGGACTACTATTTGATTTTTGAACAAATACTCGAATATCCTGTTGGAGTACCCAAATATTGTGTTGGAGTACCCAAATACTGTGTTGGAGTACCCGAATACTGTGTTGGAGTACCCAAATACTGTGTTGGAGTACCCAAATACTGTGTTGGAGTACCCAAACACTGTGTTGGAGTACCCAAATACTGTGTTGGAGTACCCAAATACTGTGTTGGAGTACCCAAACACTGTGTTTGAGTACCCAAATCCTGTGTTGGAGTACCCAAATACTGTGTTCAAGTACCCGAATATTGTGTTCGAGTACCTGAATAGGCTATATTTATTTACTAGGAAAACTGTCGGTAAAGCAGATGGTTTAGGTTTGGCGATCGCCCAGCAAATTATAGTAGAAAACACGGCGTCACTCTAGATGTTAATTCTACGCTAGTGAGGGAACAAATTTACTATTCTCATATTGATTTTGATTCACACTTGGGATTAAGACAGGGCGATGGTACTGTCACTATTTTTCAGCCTTGGACAGACGCCGAGATATTTTAATCAAAAGTTAAAGTGCATTTAAAGAAGTAAATTTACTAATATAGTAGAAGAGTGTTTTTTACCATCTAATTGATATGCGCTTATCTATCATTATCAGTGTCGGCTTGTTGCTATTTCCAGGTCTCAATCTACCAGTAATGTCTCAACCTCCCATAGAGATAGCACAATCGGCAGCGAGTCATAACTTGAATAACAGACGGTTATATTTTAATCGCCGTTTGTGGGAAAAGCAAAATATTTCCAACTATCGTTATACATTTAGTAACGGTTGCTTTTGTATCCCAGATGCTAGAGGGCCAGTAATCATTGAAGTACGTAATGGGAAAAAACCGTTAATCACTTCTGTAGCTACAGGCCAACCAGTTGAAAATCCAGAATTCTTTGACAAATACAACACAATTCCTAAGCTTTTTAATGTGATTCAGGATGCTATCAATCGTCAAGCTTCCAGCCTGGATGTAAACTACAATCCTAGACTCGGCTATCCAACCCAAATTAATGTCGATTACAACGCTCAAATAGCTGATGAAGAAATATATCTGACCATTGAGAATTTTGAAGAAATTAAATAAATTCTCAGCTGATTATTGCTCAGTATATAGCGTTTCCTGACCTAATAAGGTACACCTGTAGGGGCACGGCAGTGCCGTGCCCCTAGGCCTAGCGATATCATGTTGTACCCCATGTGAATGGGAACCGCTATAAAGGGAATAAAATTTGATACTGAGCTAAAAAGGCGATCGCAACTAGTTCGCCTTTTTTTATTGCATACATTACATTCAAGGCTAATACAGATATCTGAAAGTAAAACTTTTACTCCAAAAGTACGGTAACTACAAAAATTTATTTGAGGTAAAATATACAACAATGTTGCAAACAACTCCGATCTGTGTTGCAAATTGTTTACTTTTGATTCAGAAGTTAAGAAAAATGGCTTCGTACTTTTTGATAATACCGTGTGCTTGTTTAATCGCCAGCTATTTTGCTTTAAAAAAAATTAATAGTGAAATTTCACATTTGGTGGCTGTATTTGCAGTCATCAGCTTAATTTTGGGTTTAATTTTCGCTCCTTGGCAGATGTTACTTTTACTATTAATTCCTGTGATTATTAGCACAACCTATGAATACTCTACAAGTAAGGGCATCAGCGAAAAAATAGAATTTCCCCAACAGCCAGTTTGCGAATCGGAAGCAGATTGTAACTTGATTTACCGTGGGGTTTCCTATCGTGCTGACCCCAATGGCAAATTAGATCAAGTCACTACACCAGGAGTAACATATAAATTGAGCTTTAGGGGAAGCACTTATTTTATTTGTGCTAATTCAAATATAGAATCCACTGGAGTGACTACACCAGGAGTAACCCATAAATTGAGCTTTAGGGGAAGCACTTATTGTGTAAATAAAACTGCACACAAAGAAATTGAATCGTAAGTCAGAAGTCAGAAGTCAGAATTCAGAATTCAGTTAATAAATTTAAATGTAGGGTGCGTAATGAGGGAGTGGGGAGTGGGGAATGGGGAGGGGGAATTGGGGACAAGGGGAAAAACTTGTTGCAATTTTTCTCCTCATCTCCCTCATCACCCTCATCTCACCCACTCCCCACTCCCTACTCCCCACTTCCTATGCAACCTCGACAAAGCATCATTGAAATTTTTTCAACTTTTGTGCAATTTGCTGGCGATCGCTTCAGTCGTTGGGCGATAGAATCAAGTTTGCGTCGGAGTATGCAAAGTTCTGTCAACCACACGCCACAAGAAACTTCGGAGTATTTTTGGGCGCTTTATTGGTATAAGTTTTGGCAGGTTTCCGAAACAGAGGTACTGGCTAAACAACATCTCACAGCTTACTTGCAAGAACCTTGTTATTGGGTATCTCAAAAAACTGTTACTAATTTTGCTAGCACTCAGTATAAATTATCAGACTGTTTTCAAATTGCGATCGCCCAAGTTGATAAAGTCCTCAAAGGTTTTCATCCCAATCAAGGTTTTAGCTTAAAAAACTACGCTAACGCCATCTTTGGTAGTGCGATTCGTGAAACTTTGCGTCAAAATAGCGAAATTGATATTTGTACAGACTGGGGACTTTTGCGAAAAATCACTAAAAAGTTTTTGGTGGAATCTTTGCAAAATGCTGGCTTACCTCCAGAAGATATTAATGCTTATATTTTCGCTTGGGAATCTTTTAAAACTCTGTATATTCCCACAAAAACTGGTACTTCTCGCCAGCTTTCTCGACCCGACGATGTAATTTGGCAAGGAATTGCAAAAGCTTATTATTCACAAAGTAGTCAACAAGTCAATCCCCAAACTCTAGAAAAATGGCTGCTAAATGCTGCCAAAGCTGTACGCAAATATCGCTACCCAACACCGGAATCTTTGAATATATCTAAAGGTAGCGATGATTCTTGGGAATGGCTAGATAATCTTCCAGGAAGTCAACAAGAATCTCTGATTAATGAAATTGTTGCCCAAGAAGAAGAACAAACAAGAATTTCTCAGCAAACTGAGATTAACAAAGTTTTAGTCGTGGCGATCGCTCAACTTGAACCGCAATTACAAGAAATTGTAAAACTTTACTATGGTGAAGAACTCACTCAAGACAAAATTGCCAAGCAATTACAAATGCAGCAATATACAGTCTCTCGGCGACTAAAAAAAGCCCAAGAAGCTTTATTGCGGTCTTTAGCTAACTGGAGTCGAGATAATTTGCATATTACTCTCACATCAGACCTACTCAAAAGTATCAATATAGTGATGGAGGAATGGCTGAAAAATTATTACTAGGGAGTGGGGAAATGAGAAACGTAGGTTGGGTTAAGCAAAGTGCAACCCAACACCAATGTAAATGTTAGGTAGGGGCGCACAGCTGTGCGCCCCTACAAGGAATTGTGATTTAAATAGATGAAAATTAGAATTTGACAACTCTTCCCCATTCCCCACTCCCCACTCCCCATTCCCAGAGTAACCACCATGACCACAGTATTTACTTTTGCTAATTCAACAGACCTGATTTTAGAAATTCCCGCCGCCACCCAAAATCAGGCGAATATTCACAGTCAATCTTTTTCTAACCCGACTTCTGGCTATCAAGGTTATATTAATGAACTTTGCCTGGGCGCCCTTTTGCAATGGTTACAAGAAGATTTCACACCGCAAGCAAAGGTCTGGCCAAGTAGCACTCTTTTATCGAGTTTTTGGGAACTGGTAAATGGAACCGCAATTACGCTAAACGCCACTCGATTAATCTTGGTTCCGAGTGAAACAATTGATTTAAGTGAATTGCGAGTACCGCAAGAATGGGTGGATATTCCCAGTTGGGTAGGTGATTATTATTTAGCTGTGCAGGTAGAACCAGATGAAGGCTATGTGAGAGTTTGGGGTTACTGTACCCATGCAAAACTCAAAGCTAGGGGGAATTATGATGCAGGCGATCGCACTTATTCTCTTGATGCTGATAATATGATCAATGACATCAATATTTTAGGCGTGGCGCAGCAACTTTGCCCAGAAGAACCAACACGTAGCGCTATTGAAGAGATAAGCATCATTTCACAACCACAAGCACAAAACCTCATCGCCCGTCTGGGAAATCCAGAAATACTGACACCGAGACTCGCCATTCCTTTTCAACTATGGGCGGGATTAATTGCACATGGCGGTTGGCGTAAAAGCTTATATCAACGCCGCTTGGGACTACCGGAACAGTGGTCAGTTATTCAATGGTTGCAAAGCGGTGTTTCCCAAGTTGCCCAAACTGTTGGTTGGGGAAGTTTTGATTTACAAGTGAGTGAGGCTGGCGCGCGGAGTGTTGAACAAACGCCACCGGAAATCATTATATCTCGTCAGCTGGCGATACCTGCGGTGGGCTACCCCTACGCAGGTCAAATCTACGAACTGCTGATTACACCACGAGTCCAACCCGACGCAACTATTTGGCGCTTTGAGTTACGTAACCTGACTGTGGGTGCAGCCATCCCTGGCGGTTTTAAACTCCGACTCCTCACTGAAGATTTACAGCCCTTCCCCAACAACGAAGATATTGCCATAACCGCCGTAGAACAACTTTATATAGAAGTTGCCTTGGAACCAACAGAAGGCATAGTCTGGGAAATAGAACCTCTTCCCGAAAATTATGACCAAGAAATACTCAGATTTTAAGTGTTTGTTCCCTAAAGGGCTAATATCATGTCCGGTAAAAGACTTATTATTTGGGGTGACGCGGGGACACTGGGACGTGGAGAGATTTGAATGATTTGTAGGTTGGGTTTCGTTCCTCAACCCAACACCGATATCCACGTTGGGTAACGCGAAAGCTCAACCCAACCGACTAATGCACTATTTTAGCCTTGCCACGCTACTACAAATACTTAATTTTGTTCAAAAATCAAACCGGATTCCTATATAAACTACTAAATACATAACTTCTGATCTGACTTCAAATTTTTGCACTTAAAAATTTAGTGACAGCTTACAAAAACTTTTTTGCTGATCTAAAAATGCGAGATTCAAGAGATTACGCAGATGACAAGACTTCAAGAGTAACTATGACTGTGGTGCTTTTGCAATGCCTACGGCGAGCAAGCTAGAGAGCGATTTTTTTCGGGGGAGATGGGACTGGCCATATGGTCAGATTGTGAGCAACTTGTAATCTACCAGATCAATAATGAAATAATTACGGTCTATGCTATCATTAGTGACCTGTTGAAGGCGATCGCTCAGTTATCCTTGTTGAATTTGCCTTTATGCTTGGTAGTGCTTCGGATATGCCATGAGTACAGTGGATAATTATCTGGTAGATCCACCTCAACTTAAAAAGCTATGAGAAACAAACCTAAACAACGAATGCGAATATGGGCGATGTTGTGTCATCTCTCGGCTTTATTAGCGTGGATATTAGTCTTGCTCTTGGTATTTATTGGCATACCTTTATATTTGCCCCTGAATCTGTTCGCCCCACTCATGATTTGGCGATTCCAAAAAGCAAAATATGCCTGGATTGATTTTCAAGGTAAAGAATCTTTAAATTTTCAAATTTCTTTGACGTTTTATACATTAGTTTTCATCGCCATTTCTTTGCTTTTTGTGATTGCCAGCTTTAGTTTGGCAGTGACTACTAATAGTCAAGTTAATGAAGTAAAAATCACTTTAGACAGTTTACTAATTGCGATCATATCATTAATTTCATTAATATTAATACTACAATCATTTTTAGTGACTTTTGCTGCTATTAAAGCTTACAATGGAGAACATTATCGTTATCCTTTGACAATTAGAGTTTTGCGATAAATAATAAAAAGGAGTCAGAATTCAGAATTCAGAATTCAGAATTCAGAATACTCTACCCATGTACCCTTACAGGGAAGCAAGCTACGCGCAACGTCCCGTAGCGAAGGGATAGAGTTTTAAATGAGTGAAAAAAATTTCATCCTAGTTTCGCGCCACTTGCGGGCGTTAGCGCAGCGGGACGTTCGCGGTAGCGTCTCCAAGAGTTGTACGGTTTTAAACCAATATTCATTACCCAGTCATACAGAATTCATACTGAATTCTGACTCCTGAGTTCTGAATTCTGTTCAATAAATATAGGAGTAAAGATAAGATGATTGGGGTTGCGATCGCTGGCACTGGATTTGGTCAAAAAGTCCACATTCCTGGATTCCAAGCACATCCTCGCACGGAGGTAGTTGCTGTTTATCACCGAGATATCAATAAAGCCAAGGCCATAGCAGAATCCCATAATATCCCCCATGCTTGCGACACACTTGCAGATATTGTGGCGTTACCAGAAGTCGAAGCAGTCAGCATTTCTACGCCGCCGTTTTTGCACTATGAAATGGCAAAAACTGTCCTCCAAGCTGGCAAACATTTACTACTAGAAAAACCCATAGCTTTAAATGCAGATGAAGCCAAAGAACTTTATCAGTTAGCTAAAGAAAAAAGCCTCATTGCAACTGTAGATTTTGAATTTCGCTTTGTACCAGGATGGCAATTATTTGCTGAACTTTTGTCAGCAGAATATGTAGGTGAGTTGCGCTTAATTAGAATTGATTGGTTAGGTTCTTCTCGTGCTGATGCTTCCCGTCCTTGGAATTGGTATTCTGACAAAGAAAAAGGAGGCGGTGCATTGGGGTCTTTGGGTTCCCACGCCTTCGATTATATTCACTGGTTATTCGGCCCAGTCCGTAAATTGAACGCCCATTTGACTACTGCAATTCCGGCGCGAATTGACCCAATAAACCAACAATCAAAGCCAGTAAATACAGATGACAATTGTATATTAACCCTGGAATTAGCAGATGGTACACCTTGCCAAGTTACTATCAGTGCAGTTGTTCACGCAACAAGAACCCATTGGATAGAAGTATATGGCGATCGCGGTACTTTAATTGTAGGTAGTGAAAATCAAAAAGATTACATACACGGCTTTCGTGTTTGGGGTTCCCAGCCAGGTAAACCTCTCACAGAAATAGAAATACCAAATCGGTTAATTTTTCCCAAAAATTACGCCGATGGTCGGATTTCTGCATTTATTCGTGTCATAGAACAATGGGTACAGGGAATTGACCAAAAGCAACAAACAATACCGTCCCTGCGAGAAGGAGTTTATTCTCAGCTATTAATGGATTTATCCCACAAATCCCACGAAACAAGCAGTTGGGTTGATGTACCTAGCTTGGAAGTTTATCTTCAAAGTTAGTCAGGGAGTGATTCAATTTTGGATTTGAGATTTGAGATTGTTTGTTTAATCCAAAATCCAAAATCCAAAATCTAAAATCGATTAATCACTCCCTTTTCAAATACTTAAAACGCCACAGCTTGAGCTGTACCAGATAAAGGAATTATTGTGTAAAACTTTGTCTGCCCTTGTTGAGATTCATAAATCTTAGAAAAGCGGTTGACAGTTGTAATACCTTTAGTCACGATTTTAGACTCGTTACCTTGTCCAAGATTCACAGGAGGCAAAAGCAAGCTAAACGTGACATAGCCATTATCTCTTGTTTTATAAAGAGTCACCGTTACCAGCGTACCAATTTCTACCTCGGCAGTACGGATTTGATCTCCCACAAATTGTAATGTCCGTTGCTGGTCTTTATAGTTTAAACGAGGCGTGCCATCAAAACTTGTTGTTGAGTAAGTAACATTGACATTTTGCCCTTGCAGTTCATACAAGTTCGGTGTTGGCGCTTCTAATGCATAAGCTGGTATCGCCGTCAATGCCATACCTAGTGTTAACGATGAAACTAAGTTTTTGGTTAGCATATCTGAAAAAGGAATTTATGAGTTTGATACGAATGTAAGATTCGTAACTTAATTATTTGACAGGAGTTTGATGGCAATTTACGCCGTTTGGCTGTGAATTACTCTTCATTTATTCTTTACAATGGCACATCCGGTCTCAGCAAGAGCTAAGAAATGGTTAAGATTAATGTATAAATTTATTTTTTAATAAATATTCACGTGAAAATACGGCAAATTACTTGCTTGATTTTGTTTTTGATAATTCCGTACTAAAAAATCACCGGACATCCTTCGAGAAACAAGTCAGGAGGCAGAGTCGAATATGTTTAACTATGCCTACAAGCTAGCGGTGATGAAATTGCACCTCTTTCTCTAAAATCTTGATATCGTAGTTACCAAAAAAATCGTGACCTAGTAGCCCAATGTCAGCTTGTGGAGCGATCGCTACTTGAAGATTATTCGCTATAACTCCACCTACTGTAATAGATTTTACCTTACTGGTTGAAAATTGGACTTCGCTACCATCAGCAATTTGAGCTTGTAGGATACCTGTAGTTTTGAGTTGCAGGCTACTTGCCATATTTCGAGTAATCACAGTAGCACTAGCACCTGTATCTACAATCATTTCAAAGGTTTTTTTGTCATTGAAAGTGACATCAACTATAGGAGTTCCACCAAAGCGGCGTTTGATGGGAACCCGAAAAACTTTGTCCTCTGGAGGTGCGTCTGAAGGTGCGGCGGTTGTACCACCACAAAGCTTTGCCAATCCAACGGTTTCACCAGAAGAGGTTACCATGAAACACGCTCCTGGATCTCCAATTGATGCTTGATTAAATAATACTAAAAATACTAGTGTCGGCATGAGTGCAATCGCACTGAAATTAATGGTTTTAATACCATGCCTCCAAATATTATTCATCTTATCTTAATTTCCCAATTACTTCAATATTTATTAATATGTGAATCACTCAAATAGATTGATTTATGGATGTTTTTCTGTACTTTTATCTTTTTATTTATATTAACTAGAATTACTGATTAAAAAATTAAAGATTAGATAAAGACATGATAAAACTACTGAGAATCCAACGTTCGAGTCAATATTTTAAAAAGGGAGTGGGGAGTAGGGAGTAGGGAAAAAACCTTTTTTATGTTTGTTTGTGAGATTTTCCCGTGATTGACTGCCTTAAAAATACCGAATGAGAAGTAGGGAGCAATGAAAATCTCTTTTCCCCACTCCCCACTCCCTTATTAATTCGCCGACTCAAAGGTTGCTGCTGCATACATAGCAGTGGCGATCGCATTTTTCACAGCAATATCCTTTTGTTCTAAAATGATATTTTCACTAACATTACGTCCAGCAACTACACCGCAAATAGCTGCTGCGGCAAAATTATATACTCCTGCCATTTTAAACAGTGTGCCGGATTCCATCTCATAATTTAAGATATTTAATCGCCGATATTCTTCTGTAATACCATGCAGCG
Organism: Nostoc sp. FACHB-973; assembly: GCF_014698115.1. GTDB lineage: Bacteria > Cyanobacteriota > Cyanobacteriia > Cyanobacteriales > Nostocaceae > Nostoc > Nostoc muscorum. The sequence continues at coordinate 3,369 of NZ_JACJSJ010000116.1, read as the reverse complement.
ATCGCATTAAATTTGGATTTGCGGAATCAGTGCGTTCTTGTCCTTCATAAAAAGTATCGACTGATGCCGTAATTCCTAAGTAATACTCAACTTTTAATTCTTGTGCGGCTTTAACTAAAGCGACTGTCAAAAAGGGGTCAGCTGCGGCTGGATATTCCACAGGTGCAATGTCATTTGCTGCACCTTGGCGACACAATGCTGCACTACTAATAACAACGCTACCGACAGTGATATGGGGTTGAATGGAACCACAAGTTCCAATGCGAATAATTTGCCGAATTCCTACTTGTACCAACTCATTGACAACAATACTTAATGAAGGCGCACCCATACCACTAGTAGCAGATAAGATACTGCGACCATTAGGTAAAAATCCTACATAGCTATTGAGTCCACGATTTTCCGATAACAAGCGTACATCCTGTAAATAAGTTTGAGCAATGAGACGCGATCGCTCCGGGTCGCCGGATAATAAGGCTATGCTGGGGGGCGATGAACCTAAATTATCTTGTCCAAAACCAATGTGATAGAAGCGTTTATTTGGCATAGCGTTAAGAGTAGCGATCGCCCCAGCAGGATACCACGCTAGTACCGCTGCGCGGAAGTCAAAAGGAGCCAGTGCGGACTTGGGGTTTCCCCCATGAGCAACTGGCGTTCAAAAGTCAAAAGTCAAAAGTCAAAAGAATTGTATTTTCAGCTTCTGCGCCATTTTGTAGACGCAAGCGGCTTATGGTCTGTTTATTTGGGCCGTGCTGTACTAGGGCGTTTTTTAAAACTTTACCTAGAATCTCCTCCTTCCCATATCTGAAGTTGTCTTTCGGGTGCAACTATATTGGGTAAGTGATTAAAATTCTCTTGAAAGGCTGCACACAATAACAAGTCGGGAGCTACCAATATCAGTTTCAAGCTTTTATTTCCTCCGCTTGAATACCTATTTTCAACTCAGCTAGGGTAAGCATCAACAGTTTTTCTGTATTCTCAGTCTTTTCTTGTACATACTACTTTGTTTCTTGTGTGGTACAGCTTTACGTAATAATTGTGGTAATTACAACAATCTGATTATCTCATTGGCAAAATTTACGTATTTTTAAATTGTTCGGAATGGGTCTAGAATACTAATAAACAGCAAGTATTATGCTTGGTATTTTAATTGAATCTTTTAACAGAATAATTTGTCGCAGAGTTAGACTTAAAGAAAGCTTTGGTATCAGTTAATATCAAGTCATAATAATTACCTCAGTATACCGTTTACTCCCTTTTTTTTATACGTCAAATAATTTAAATTCTGCTTTTTATGTTAGAAAAATTTTTACATAACATCACCAAAGTATCTGCTGATTTATTCTGTAAACTTTTAGGACAGCCTAGTGTTAGTGATTTAAAAGCTCAATTGCATGACAAAAATGTTCAAATTCAGCAACTAGAAGACCAAGAAAAGGCGCTTTATAAAGTTATTAGTAAAATCCGAGCTTCTCTGGAGTTAGAAACAATTTTTCGTACAGCCACTAAAGAAACTTGTAAGTTACTCCGCATTGAGCGGATTGCCGTCTATCGTTTCCATAATGACTGGGGTGGAGAATTTGTCAACGACTTTGAGTTTGCAGAGCCTGGATGGGATGATGTAGATACATTAGGAAAAAATACAGTTTGGAATGACTCTTATCTACAAGAACATCAAGGTGGACGTTATCGTAATAATGAAACTTTGGTAGTTTCAGATGTCTACTCAGCAGGCTTGTCTCAATGCCATTTAGAAATTTTAGAACAGTTCCATATTCGAGCTTATGCAACTGCACCAATTTTTGTGGGAAAAAAACTGTGGGGAGTACTTGCTGCTTATCAGCACTCAGAGCCACATGAATGGAAAAAATTAGAAATACAATTTCTATCTCAGATTGCAACACAGTTAGGATTTGCAGTCAAACAAGCAGAATTGTTAGCTCAAGCAGAACAAAAAGCAGCAGAACTGCATAAAGCCAATCAGCAGGAGGAGATTCTGTTTAATTTAGTCGCTGAAATTCGTGAATCTCTGAATTTAGGCACTTTGTTTAAGACAACTGTACGAGAAGTTCGTAAAGCTCTCCGTGCAGATCGCGTTGGGATCTTTCGATTTGATCCTGAATCGAACTATACCTATGGTGAATTTGTCTCCGAGAATGTATTGCCTGATTGCGATTCGGTGATTGGCATAAAAGTGAAGGATCATTGTTTTGCTGAAAAATATGCAGTTCCTTATCAGCAAGGGCGTATACAGGTATTATCAAATGTTTATCAAGCTGGGATAAAAGATTGTCACCTTGCAGTGCTAGAGCAATTTCAAATCAAGGCGCAAATTGTTGTACCCCTAATGAAAGGAAAAACTTTATGGGGATTACTATGTGTTCATCAGTGCCGTGGCTCACGCGACTGGAAAACGTTGGAAATTAAATTTATCCGACAATTAGCAGGTCAGTTTAATGTGGCTTTAGAACATTCAGAATTATTACAGCAGTCCCGCTTTCAAGCTAATCAATTGATTCAAGCGAATCATGCTTTAGGAGTGGCAAATTCTCAGTTAGAAAAACTTAGTAAGCTAGATGGTCTAACCAAAATAGCTAACCGTCGTTGTTTTGATGAATTTTTAGAGCGAGAATGGAATCGACTAAAACAAACTGGGAATTATTTATCTTTAATTTTATTGGATATTGACTATTTCAAAGATTATAACGATTATTATGGACACCTAGCAGGGGATGAATGCTTAATACAAGTTGCTCGTGCAGCACAAACTGTATTAAAACGTCCTACGGATCTACTAGCTCGTTATGGTGGCGAAGAATTTATTGTCCTTTTGCCCAATACAAACGAATTAGGCGCTATTAAAGTAACTAAGTTGATTCATCACTCTATTGAAAAATTAAAGATTTCTCATACGAAAAAGAATAGCTTTCAAGATTTTGTCACCGTCAGTTTAGGTGTGGCGACTCAAATACCAACAGCTAAAAGTTCTGCTCAAGAGTTAGTTGATGCAGCCGATAAAGCTTTGTATAAAGCTAAAGAACAAGGACGCAATAGGTGGGTTTGTGCTGCAAAACTCAAAGAGGTTGATTGTTAACTGTTAATGTAACCAGACCCAAAAGTTGTCAGGGTCTGGAAGCATAAGCGAGGATTTTAGTGTCACTTAAAGGATAAAGTGGTTCTTGGCAACTTTTGGTGATCTAGGTTGGGGAAAGGCAGAGGGCAGAAGGCAGAAGGAAGAAGGCAGAAGGAAGAAGGAAGAAGGAAGAAAGATATAATCGAGATACTTCAAACTTCACTCCTTCAAACATTTGAGGTATAAGCCTCAACAAGTTCTATGTCGGTGCTAACTCACCTATTACCAGATTCAAG
>NZ_JACJSJ010000115.1 GCF_014698115.1 Nostoc sp. FACHB-973 | reverse complement strand
ATACCAATTCTATGTGAGGCTGCATAGAACCGTAAAATAGAGAGCAGGAAAGAATCAAGACTAGAGGTAAACGATGGCACGCCCCTTTAATCTAGAAATAAGCGAGAGTACAGAGTATTTGTCCAAAAGCCTCAAAAATGCTCGCACTGCGATCGAGAAAGAACGCTTACAAATGATTTGGTGGCTAAAAACAGGACAAGTTACACAGCATAAGGAACAGGATGAACAGGCAGTGAGCCTGTTTAAAAAAACATTCCCTTTGCCTTACTAGCTTTAGAAAACTTGCTGGGTAACGGAAAGCGATTGCGTTACTTATGCCAAGATGAAACTCGAATTGGTCTGAAAACCGAAACAGGGCCAGTGATCGCGGCTCGTGGTGTAAAACCGATAGTATCAGTACAATGGCCACGTCAAGCATTCTGGCTATATGGAGTAGTTGAGCCATTTGCTGGTTGGCAGTTTTATCAGGAGTATGATCATCTCAATGGTGAGACTTTTCAGAAGTTTTTAGATGCCCTCTCATTAGAACTGGGCAACGATATGGCACTGATTCAAATGGATCAGGCTTCTGCTCATCAAGCGTTAGCATTAATCTGGCCTGATAATCTTATCCCAATATTTCAGCCTGCTCATAGCCCTCAACTGAATCCTATTGAACGATTGTGGCAGCATATTAAACGTCAATGGAAGGGTGAAAATTTTTCTTCTTTGCAGCAGCTGCGTCAGCGGGTTCAATTGGAATTGGCTCAAATGTCTTCTGAATTGATCTCCTCTTTGACAAGTTATGATTTCATCCTCGAAGCTCTATTTCATGAAGCTTTATTCTGTGCAGCTTCTTAGAGAATTGGTATCAAGAGCCATCTACTATCGAAAACCAAGAGGATTCTGATGACCAAACCTTCACTCTTGATTTTGAGTTGTAGGGAAGTATGGGACTGCTGCTTCTATAGTGCGTAAGTCAAGATGGCAATTCAAGAACTACAAAAAAACGATATGATGGTTCATCTGCAAGAGTTCGCTTGATGCAGGTAAAGATATTGGTCATTACGGTAGACTGGTATTCGCAATGGTGGCACGTCATTTTCTCAGTGAGCCTGAGCTAATTGAGTATCTTCAAAAAGATAAATGTATGGGTCATTTTGCCATTTTTGCAGGCTGTTATTTTGGCAAAGGTATTGTTATTGAGAATATATTTAATAAATTTTCCTACCCCAAATCTGTTTTTTTGAGATAAATGTAATTTTTTACTCCTTTTATAGGAATTAACTTCCGTAATAACCGATTGTGACAGTTAAGGTGCGGAATGTGGGTTCAAAGCACGGTGGCATTGCTGCGGGGGTGGTCTCTTTCATGAGCTTTTTTCAACGTGAAACTTATGCCAAGATGGCATTATACTCTTTTTTACCTTAATTTTTGTTTAAGTCCCGCTAAGAGTGACTATCTACCACCTCCAGTTAAAGAAATAGCTGTGCTTCGATCATCTTCAGGAGCGCCTTGAGTATCACGTACACCATTGGAATTATTACCTTGCGGATCACGAGGCGAACCATTTTGGTCTTGCCATTGTGGGTCTTTCTGTGTAACTAAACCAAGTTCTCCATTAGGTTCACTTAAGGTGCGATCAGCTCCACTTTCTTTGCCCAAATCCAGCAAGAATTGCTGAATATGTGGTGAAGGAGAACGGACAATAGTGGGTTCACCAAAGGGACTAAATGGAACCCAGTAGCTATTAAACTCACCCGACCAATCAAAGAGGCGATCGCCGCCTGTATTACCGACTAGCACATCTAGTCCACCGCCACCGAAAGCAAAGTCAGCATCAGCGAATTGAGGTGTATCAGAGTTGTTGTTCAGTCCACCAGCAGTATCGTGATTGTCATCAGCGTTGATAACATCGTCGCCCATACCACCGAAGAGGCGGTCATTTTGTGTACCACCGACTAACCAATCGTTGCCCAAATCACCAAAGATGCGGTCTTTACCATCATTGATTTTGTTCCCAGAGCTATCAGTAGCATCAAAGTTCAAGAAGAAGTTATTAATTTTCTTTAAGGGATTATTCGCATCGTAAGCTGCCAATTTCCGTGTTACTGGGTCGTAGCCTAGTGGGTTAGTGTTAGTAACTGGATTACTGTTATAAAAAGCGGTTTGGGCTTCCGCACCAGAAATACCATCATCACCTGCACCACCGTGGAGGAAGTCATCTCCTAGACCGCCATAGATTACGTCATTACCACCTGTTGACACAGCACCTAGATCAACTGTCTTGTTTAAGCGGCCAGTGATGAAAATCCAAGCACCTGTGAACCGGCCAGGCAGACTAATTTGAGTTTGGGCATTAACAGTATTAATCCCGTAGAGGGTTTCTGTCAGTCCATTGCGGCTGGTGAATATCTTACCATCATCACCTAAGATACCGTCCTCACCTGCACCACCATAAATGCGATCGCTACCAGTACCACCGTAGATATCGTCATCTTGTCCTTCCCCAAAGATGACATCATTGCCGCTCATACCGTGGATGACATCATCACCAGATTCACCATGCAGGACATCACCTGTACCGCGATCGCTACTAGCGCCACCTTGGGTATAATCCAACAACTCGATAGCGCGGGGAATCACTTTTAAAGTACCGTAGAAGTCGTAGGTGAAGGTCAGGAATTGACCATTACTGCCTATCAAGCGCAGAATATTGCCGTTATCGCCCAAAATATAGTCGGCATCTTGAGCATGACCGTTAGCAGAGGTATCGCCTAAATCATTACGAGCAATATCCGTACCTGCACCACCGAAGATAGTATCAGCACCGTCGGGTCGTTGGCTGGGTGTAGTCAAGCTAAACAAGTTAGAACTGCCACCAATAATGTCATCTTGACCCAAGTTACCAAAGATGCGATCGCTACCACCATTACCTTCAATGTAGTCATCACCGTCAGTACCAACCCCAGCAAAATCTTCTACAGATGCGCTAGTAGTGTTAATAGAGACTGAACCGTCACCTTGAATAGTATCATCACCCAGTTGACCGAAAATTACGTCAGCTTGTGCGCTACCTGCAATGTTGTCATTGCCGAAAGTGTTGGCACTTGGGGTATCGGAGTGGTCAAACAAGACAATTTGCCGTTCTTCTACACCATTGGGATTGTTTTGAGCGTTAGCATTTACTTGGGCAATGCCGTTACCATCATAGATGACTTGACCTTTGAGGGTACGGATACGGGGACTGAGGGCATCACCACGCCGGAGGATAGAAGCATTATCACCTGCGATCGCATCATTACCAGTGCCACCATCTAATATGTCGTTACCATCGTTACCGCCAGCTACATTGTGTCCGCCAATAATGTCATCATCACCAGCTTCACCGTAGACTGTATCATTGCCTTGACCACCAAGGGCAATATCCTTACCTACACCAGCATAAATTATGTCGTTACCACCCAGTGGATTAGCGGAGGCGTTGGTGTTGGTGGTATCGATGGAAGTAAAGGTGAATGGTTTAGTGAGGGTGGAAAGTGGTAAAAGGTTGGCGTTGACGCTGCCTTCTACCTTACCGTTGTCACCAAAGATTAAATCATTGCCATCACCAGCGTTAATTTGATCGTCACCCACACCGCCGAGAACAATATCATTCCCAGCACCGGAGTTAACAGTATCGTTACCACCGTCCTTAGCATTGGTGGTAGTGATGCGGTCGATGTTAGTTGGGTCGTTATCAATTTCCACATAGCTGATATAGCCGTTGTCACCTAGCACTACATCATTGCTTGCGCCTGTGGTGAGGTTGTCGCTACCAAAACCACCCAGGACTATATCTTCACCACTGCCTGTAGTAATTGTGTCATTGCCGCCCAGATTGCTATCTGTGGTTTCAATGCGATTCACCTTACCAGCAGCAATTGTTACCTTACCGCTATCGCCAATTGCAATATTGTTGCCGTCACCTGCATTGATGTTGTCACTACCATTACCACCCAGGATGATATCGCGATCGCCTCCAGTGGTAATTGTGTCGTTACCGCCAGCTGCGGGGTTAGCAGTTTCTACTTGTATGACATTGCTAGTGGTAAGTATTCTCTTTGTTCCTGATGTTTGGGTAATAATACCGTAGTCACCAACGATAATATTTTCGCCAATACCGCCGTCGATGGTGTCATCTCCAGCCGTTAATGAATCGCGGGAGCTATTAGTACTGGTATTGACATTGACGACTGTGAGTTCTCTGGTTATCGGATTCACGTTGAAACCAGAATCACCGTAAATGTGGTCATTTCCTTGTTGTCCCTCAATCTTGTCATTACCAGAACCGCCTGCTATGTGGTCGCCAGCTTGAGAACCGTAAATCGTGTCATTGCCAGCACCACTGTAGATAGTCAGACCCACACTAGGCAACTGCCCAACTGGGATATTCTTAAAGAGATTGCGGGCATCAATGGTATCGTTACCTGCTAGGGCAAAAGAGTTAGCTATGGGGAACTTGAAGCGATCGCTTGCTGTACCAGCTTGGTCGAAAGGCTTCAGACCGAGATCGAGGCTTTCAACAGCCGTTGGGCTACCAGCGTACCATGCACCATCTTGGGAAGTATCGCCATAGACAACCAACGGAGAATTTGTACCGCCACCACCATTGATGATGATAGTATCGCCACCAACAATTTTCTGACCTGTATTATCTGTAATGAAAGTTCCAGTTACCGCATCAGTGAGGTAGCGGTTGCCGCCGCCGTGAACTGTGGTGATGCCGCCGTGTTTGGCAGTGGTACTTAAGGTACTGGCGATCGTCAGCTTGTCATTGCCACTACCCATCAGCAGATTGAAGACTTCAAAGGTTGTTTTACCTGATGTAGCATCGCCATAGGTAATGCCGCCCTTAAATACATTCGGTTCACCAAAGGCAGTTGTGCCGGAGAAGGTCAAGTCTCCTGCCATGTTGAAGCCGGATAGATTGGTGGCTGTTAGCACTCCTACTTTATCTTCCTGGCTGGAGTCGTCAAAGATGTTGAGGGTGTCGATTTGTTCGTTTTCATCTGGTTGAGCAGCGATCGCAAATAGAGGTGCATTCGATTCCTTGGGCAAGATGACTGCAACCTTGAGCGATCTATCTGCGTTGGTCGTACCACCGATTACTTCCACAGGCCCACGTATCTTGTTCAGTAGGTGGTCTGTGACTAGGTTTTTGGTAGTGACATCGCTGGCGATATTGACGATATCGCTACCTAGTCCGCCGATGATGCGGGTGGCAACACCAGGGGCAGTGCTGATGATGAAGAACTCGTCATCTCCTTCCAAGCCATCCACTTCGACTACTTCAGCATTATTGAAGGTAGTATTGATGCCAGCGCCGGAAATACCCTGTTCGCTGATGATAAAGGTATCGGCAAATTCTGTACCCAAAGCAACAATCTTGTCAAATCCCGTGCCGCCATCAATCGCCACTGGTGCGTTAACGTTATATTGCACTCGGTCATCACCTGCACCAGTATTGACTTGAGTATTGCCACTAGTCGATACATCACCCACAAGCGGATTGCTATTCTCATCAGCTAAGACAAAAGCACGGATGACAAACTCATCATTGCCATCGTTACCCTGTAAGTTCAATTGTGCTTGGTTACTGTAGACCGTGAAGGCATCTTCACCTGTACCACCTTTGACGGTTGTGGCAAAGCTGTTGCCTCGGCTAAGATAACCACGAGTCGTTCTGACTGTATCGAAGACATCGCTTGCTGCTAAGTTGCCTATAGCCGTATCGCGTTCGGTTCCGAATAATTGTCCGATTTGAAATTGGTCATTACCTGCACCGCCATCAAGGTTGGTGACAGCACTGTTGTCGTCGCTGGCGAAGTAGTCATTACCGCCTAAACCGTTAACGTTGAGACTGCCGTTAATGTTAGCATCGTAGTTAATGCGTTGGACTTGTTGTGGGCGATCGCTTGCCAGAGAGCTTGCCGTTTGCGTCTGTGCTAGAGTGCCATGCAGTAAGGAAACGGATGCTGGCGTATCGGCAGTTTCACCAGGAATAAAGTTCATGCGACGCATTAAGAATATGTCATCAATGGCATCGTTAGCACTGCTGTCTGCACCGTTAATCGTCAGCGTATCAGCACCATCATTTTTGGCTCCCTTGTCCAGCACATTGATGATGTAGTCGCGGTAAGCTCCCTGAGAACCTGTAGTGTTGATAGTGTAAGTATCGGTGTCTGCCTGTCCATCCAAATTGAGTGTGTCGCGCTTGCCATTTCTGGATGTGGTCATTGATTGCAGTTGGTTGACGATGAACTGGTCTTCTCCGTCATCGACTCCAGAAGTCGCCGTTGCCCCACCATAAACATTGGTCTGACCGCCGAGGAAGGTTTGGTTAAAGGTGAACGTATCGTTATCACTGTTGCCGAAAATCTCAGTCTTGTCGTCAACACCAGATCCGGGCCTAATTGTCCCTCGCAGATCCATATTAGTGCCGACAGCCGCATCGAGATTGAGATAGTCGCCTTGGATAGTAACTGTCGTGCCGGCAACGATTTCGCTGTTGTCAGTTGTAGTAACGTTGTCACCAACTCGGAGTTTTACAGAACCCGATGCGGCAATCCGTCCCTTGGAAATGTTTGTGCCTGTAGAGGTTTGACCATTTGCTAACAGTTTGAGGTCTTCACCTCTTGCTGAGGTTTCATTCACCGTCAACCGCACAATGCCATCTACCGCTTCTGCTAACAGCACATTAAGGGCAGTGCTAGTCTCTGTTAAATAGATATTACCATCGGCTGTTGTACCGCCATCTGCCTTGGCTACTAAACGTCCTGTCGTTGAGGTATTAATTTCCAGGTCTTCCGCGCTAGTACCGATACTACCACCCAGAGCATTGAGGTCTATGTTAACAGCGTCGATATTGCTATTGCTATCTTGGTTGAAGTCTAGAATCGAACCGTTGCTAGTTGTTAAAGTAGTATTGCCAGTTGAGATGACTTTATCGACATTCAAGTCGCCTGAGATTTCGGTGATGAAAATATCTTGCCCAGCAGTAGCTTTGAGCGCTCCTCGATTGGGATTAGAGGAGTCAATTTCTAGGAAATTAGAGCTAGAACCAATGCCACCTGTTTGACTTGTTAAGGTGATATTTACACCTGTAACATCACTTGCTGCATCGTTGAGAGCATCGACAATCGAGTCAGGGGCTGTCAAGGTCACGTTGTTGAAGTAAGATTTGACTAACCCAGCCCGGAAGTCGCCAGTCTTTTCACTCAAGTTAATAGAACCATCAGTTTCAACACTGACAGAGCCTGTTCCCAAAATGTCTACGATACCCTGGATGTTAATTGTGGGATTCAAGGCTGTCTTCGTGGCTGCATTCACAATGATATTGCCACCAGCTACAAGTCCTGGATTGCCGATAAAATTGCCGTTAGCATCTCTGGATTCAAAGCGATACAAGGTAGCAGCAATTACCTCTGCATTTGGGTCAAAAATAACGCCCGGATCGAGAGTTGGTGACGGTACTGAATCATCGTCAGGTCGGAAGTGATTGGTGAATACACCGCTAAAGTTATCATCACCAGGAACTTTGACAGTCACACCATTGATCGCAGTGCCAGTTTCAGAGTCTTTCAGGCTATCTTGCAGCAATAGATCGATATTGTTGCCTGCTTTAATAGAATCGACATTCACCGTAAAGTTTGTAACTGCATCGTTACGCAAACGTCCTTTCAAGTTGAGGGCAACATTCCCTTGGGCATCGGCGAAAACCTGTTCTGGACGGTCGGCACTCTCAACTAGCTCGACATTAATTCGGTTAGTTGTAGTACCAATATTTCCACCTGCTTGTGCGTCGAAGATATTCGTCCGCACTATTGCTTGTGAACCAGAGGAAAGAATATTTCCCTCTGTCTTAATCAGAGTTTTACCAATTGGATTGTCGATTAAATCGTTGAAGAGAATATCTGAGGACTTGCTGTTTTCGATATCAATTAAAGTCGGCTCGACAATGCGGCGGATATCGAATTGCAACCCTACTTTATCTTTACCACCCCTGAGATAGACAGTTGGCGAGCTGGGACTGTTGACAACATCAATCTTGTTAATTGTTAGTTGCTTAGTAGAAGCATTAGATATCTTCACTTTTCGCAAAGTGTCGCTGAAGTCGAAGGTGCTGTTACTACCATTAATTACACCGCCGTTAGCTTCAAACAGTACCTCGCCAGCACCATCATTGTTGATATCGTCCACCGAAATGTTACCTGCGATCGCACCCGATTTCTGTCCACCATTCACGGTGACGTTAACAGCTTTGGTAATATTGCCGTTAGCATCCACTTCTAGGTCTGGGCTAGGGCCAGGTGTAATCACCACATCGGCATCCCAGGTAACATTACCTGATTTCAGCCCGCCGCTAGAATCGCTGTTGGCTGCCTCAACCAACAAGGCAAGGCGATTAATGCCCGATTTTTTGGTAAGTGGTGTTGTGGCATTGTCACGAGATCCGGCGGTAACAGTTGCGCCTGCGTCGGCATCAATATTTGTGTTAAAAGATTGGGTGATATCTCCCGGTTCTCTGGAAGGGCCGATGCCGATAAATAGGGAATTTTTGTTGTTGGCAATAGTTACGCCATTCGTTAGCGCCTGGATGTCAACTCCATAATTGCCGACAATTGTTGTATTTGTATTAGCACCGCCTTCAATAACGACATCCACATTTGAGGTAACATTTCCCTGACCGCGAGCGGTAGAAGCACCAAAGAGACCGCCACCTTTAGCTTTTGAGTTCACGGTATTGTCTAGTTTGGAAACCGTAGCCGCGATCTTAACAGTATCGGCAGTAATGCTGGCACTGTCACCCACAGTTGTCTTAGTGGTGTTAGTCGTGTTGGCGGTTGCCTCGCCCGTAATTACACCGATGACACCTCCACCATAGGCAACCGTACTTGCTTTGTTGGTATTGACGGTATCGGCAGTCAGTTTGAAGTTGCCTCCGGCGATAATTTGCACTCCATTAGCACTGATATTGCCACTGCTGTCCTCAACCCCTACAAAGGCTTTACTGGTGTTATTGAGCGTAGTTGTTACCTTGGTGATGCCAACTTTAACGACTCCCCCAGCGCGGTTGTCGCCACTACCAGTAATATTGGCATTAGAGCTAGATGCGATCGTCACGTCACCGCCAGCATTGATTAATTTGGCAGCAACATAAGCTGTCACTTTAGGCGATGCAGTTAATTCGCCTTTAGGAACTGACACTTCGACTACACCGCCAGCACCGCCTTGTACAGTAACTGAAGACTTGCCATCACCGGAAGATGGTTTAATTAAACTCAGAGGCACGCTACCAGAACCCAACAGACGATGTTCACCTTGAGGCTGAGAATTTAAATTCATATAGATGGATTGAGTTCCCGCAGCTGCTGTGAGGTCAATTCCTTCTGTGCCGATGAAGTGCAAACCTGTCAACCCGGCTGTATCTATATCGATCGCCGAGCCATTTGGAGTTGCCGCCAGTTTAAAGTTGTTATCATCTTGCTTAATTACGTAGTAGGTAACGCCACTCTCCAGTCCGCCTAATGGTAAGTCACTGACTCTTACCAGACTGTGGGTAACGCTTGGGTCTACTCCATTGCGGGAAATTTCTATCGCTAGTCTATCGTCACCAGCAACATTAGGATCATCTATGGCATTATCCAAAGTTGTTGCTAACTTCAGTTCATTGTCATTAACTTTGATAACGAAGTAGCGTCCGTCGTTGACAAGATTGCCGATTACCGCTCCAGTCGAGCGATACACGACCTCATCGCCTGTCACAAGTCCATGATTTTTAATCAGAATATTGTTGTTGTTAACTTCAACGCTGTTGCCCTGCTCGTTTGTTTGCGGTACGACTTCTCCATCTTGCGTCGTCACATTCACATCGACGAGTCCGCTACTAAATTTCACTGGTTCTGGCGAGCGGTAAGTAACAGCTTGTCCGTTACTGAATCCGTGATTGTTAATGTTGATAGTGTCAGTATCTTTGTTAACAGCTGTCGTCCAGAATCCAGCTAGCGGTGCGGTGGCTTCTGCTAAGGTACGCGCTAGTTTGATGGTTGTGTCGTCTATCTTGCGAACGTAGTAAGTTTGTGATTGGTCGAGTCCGCCGACAATCGGATTGCTGCTGCTACTGTACTTAACGCGATCGCCTGTCTCAAAGTTATGCGGCCCCTCAAATTTAATAATGTCTTTACTAGAATCAATGCTAGCTGCATTAAATGAGGAACCTAAGCGGATCGTATTGTCGTTGGCATTTGCTACCAAGACGTTATATTCGCGTCCACTGACAAGACCGTTAATGGCCGAGTTACCTTGAGCATCGTAGACAACGGCATCTCCATCTTCTAACTTGAAGTCAAACTTGATGGTATCTGCATTCGTGTTGACATTGGCTGGCTGAATGATATCGCTGGGAGGAGTAGTGTCAACTTTGGGCGCGATCGCTTCTACAGTGACATCCCCACCCGCAATTATGCTGGAGTTGCTGCCGATATAACTGGTGACTTCAGGCGAAGCATTCACCTTGGCAACGGGAACGCCGATATCAACAACACCGCCGCCGAAGCTCTTACCGATGGCATCTCCTTCCGCTAATTGGGAGTTTGCTCTGACGGTGACATCATGCGCTATGTTTTGGGCAGAAACGTTATTGGCGATATAAGCGGATATCTTAGGAGTAATAGTAACGGTTGCTTTCGATTCTCTGACTCCCACAATACCGCCCGATCCTGTGACTACCTGAGTCGTTGCCGTATTAGCACTAGTTGCCAGCACCTCTAGATTGTTTACCTTGACAATCTGAGTTCCGGTGCCGAGATAAGCTTGAGTAGAACCTGTCACTTGAGCATCGGCTAGCATTACACCAACTGCAACAAGACCACCAGAGCCTGCTTTTGCTTGGCTATTAATGGCAGCGTTTGAGTCGGCTTGAACCTTCACATTACCTTTAGCAGTAATTGTCGTACTGTTAATGTACGCAGTAACGTCATTACTAAGTGTGGAATCGGCTTTGCCACCCGCACCAGAACCGCCAAAGGAGATAGATGCGGCAGTGGCAACAGCCAGAGCTTTAATACTCGATGTGGAGTCAGCACTAACAGTTACGTCACCATTAGTTGACGTAACATTACTACCGTTGATGAACGCCGTCACGGTATTGTCGATCGCGTTCTTTGCTAGCGAAGTGCCAACTGATGCACCGATAAGTCCGATCGATAATGCGCCCGATCCCACGTCGGAATTGATTGTGGCGCTATCGATTGCCTCCAGTTTCACCGAATTTGTTGCAGTTACCGTACTGTCATCGATCAGACTAGAAATTGTGTTGGTTATAGAGTTATTCGCCGACGCGCCGCCACCGGATAAGCTGCCACCACCACCGATCGCCGCTGAAGCAGTTACAGCAACTGATAGAGCCTCAATCTGGGCAGTTGAGTTGGCTGCCAATTCCACTCCACCACTCGCTGTCACAGTACTGTGAGAAATGCGAGCTTGTACGGTATTGCCAATTTCATTGTCGGCGATCGATGCCGTTACTGTTAAACCTCCAGCCCCGATTCCACCCGCTACGGCGATACTAGTTCCTACTGTCTTGGAACTTATATCAGAACTGTCCTTGGCATTCAACTTGGCCGAGGCTCCAGTTGTCTGACTGCCATTTTGGATAGCAGATGCGATCGCATTGTTAATTGTATTGGTCGCCTTGACACCAGCCCCCGCCAGTGCCACGCTCACCCCACCGACGGCCACTGATAGACTGCCTGCCAGGGACAAAGCATTTACCGTTTCGTTAGCAGTAGCATCCAGGGCAATATCATTTTTAGCAGAAACAATAGAATTGTCGATGGTAGCTTTAACTTGGTTAGCGATGGTGTTTTCGGCAACTCCGGCTCCCACTGATAGCGCACCACCGCCGCCACCACCGCCGGTGACGGCAGATCCGAAGCCGCCTACATCAGCTGTAATCTTAGAGCTATCATCGGCAGTCAGGATGATGCCAGCGTTTGTGGTCACATTATTAGCGTTGTTATTGTTATTAATCAACGCTTCTACAGTGTTATTAATTGTGTTGGTGGAGCTTGCACCCGCGCCAGAACCCGCCAAACCGCCGCCAGCACCTCCTGCTCCTGCAAGTGCCACAGCTATAGCGAGAGTATCAATAGTGGCAGTAGTCGTAGCGCTCAGGTTAATGTCGCTGGAGGCAAAAACTTTGGAAGTATCAATGAAAGCTTTAACCGAGTTGTTCTTGGTATCTGTACCAATGGTGTTTTTGGCAAGCGAGGCGCTAGCTGCTACGCTAATACCACCACCACCACCAGCTGCTATTGACAGCGCACCGCTACCCGCATCTGCCTTAATCGCGGAGTTGTCTGTCGCGCTCAAGTTGAGCGTGCCACCGTTAACGGTGACTTGACTGGAATTTTTAATCGATGCTTCTATTATGTTGGCGATCGCATTTGTAGATTGAGAACCTGCTCCCGAAGCAGTGATGCCACCACTAGCACCACCTGCAACTGCTGCTACGCCTGTAATCGTTAGGGCATTAATTTTTGCTGCCGAGTCTACCGTCAGGGAAGCAATACCAGATGTCGTCACCTTAGAATCATCAATACTGACTTTCAACGTATTGCCGATATTATTGGTTGCCAGGGACGCGCCAACAGAAACGCCTATGCTGCCTGCTTGACCTCCAGCAACGGCGATCGCTGCTGCACCTGCTGCTGCGTCGATGCTAGAAGTATCCTTGGCAAATAGCGTAACGGCTCCGGTAACATTGACATCCGATTGGTTCTTAATCGATGCCTCGATTGTGTTGTTAATAGTGTTATCTGATGAAGTTCCAGCTCCAGAAGCACTTAAAGTAGTTTGACCGAATGCGGCTGAAATCGATCCGGCGAGCGTTAAAGCTTCGATTTTGGCTTGAGAAGTCGCGCTTAAATCTAAGCCACCACCTGTAGAATTAACAATCGCGTCATCAATATTTGCCGTAACTGCATTTTGAATATCGTTTTTGGCTAGTGAAGCACCAATTGTAGTTGCACCGCTAAGTTGCTGTCCAACAGCTATGGCAATAGCAACGCCGCCAGCATCCGCTCGAATCTTAGATTCATCTTTAGCAGATAGGGTAACATTTCCACTTGCCTTTACATTTGCCTTATTTCTAATTTCCGCTTTAGTCTTGTTGCGGATTGTATTGCCAGACCCCGCACCAGCACCAGCAAACGCCCCAGCTAATTTGCTTTCCGGGGTTTTACCAGTAGGAATGTTAGCGACAAGTGTGCCACCGATGGTAACAGCTTCGATTAAAGCTAAGGAAATAGCCTCTAAATTGACATTATTGACTGAAGTAATTGATGTGTTATCAATGTAGGCTTGCAGGTTGTGTGCAATGTCATTTTTAGCAAACGATACGCCCAGCCCTGCATTACCTCCACTGAAAGTTGCATTACCAGCCGCCGCCAATATATAGGAATTGTCAGCGACATCAAGGGACAAATCGCTGCCAATATTGAGTCCGTTTAATTTCTTACCAGCGATATAAGCATTTGTACTAGCCCCGGTAATTTTGTTAACCGAAACTGAGAAACTTGCTGCTCCTCCCGAACTGGCAGTGCTGGCAGCGATCGCCGCCGATACCGCCACAATATCTGCGTTAAACTTTGCCGCAACGTCTACATTTCCTGTTGTTGTGATATCGGAACCATTAATGTAAGCTTGAGTTTGGTTATTGATCAGGTTGACACCAATGGAGGCTCCAACGCCTGCCGTACCACCATAACTTAATGCTCCGGCAACGCCTATTATTGATGACTCATCTGTTGACTCGATTTTAATGCTACCAGCCGTAACAGAGGAATTGTTGATGTAAGCAGAGGTATCACTGTCAATCTGGTTAACAGATACCGACCCAGCTACAGCTATACCGATGCCACTCGTTCGCGCTGCACCCGATCCGCCAGCTGTAACTGTAATCATGCTGCCCGTTACTTGAGCATCAAGCCTCAGAGCGCCTGAGATATTTACAACAGAATTGTCAATGTAAGCTTTTGTCTTACTGTTGATCGTATTTTGCGAATACGATCCGGCGATTCCGGCTGAACTTTTACCTCCTACAGAGATTGCCGCCGCACCAGCTACAGCAGTGATGTCGGTGTCGTTAATCGCAGATATATCGAGTCCAACAGCATTATCAATCTTGGCATCACGAATGTAAGCTTCGGTAGTATCGGTAATCGTGTTGATAGAAACATCGCCAGAAATTGAGATTCCCCACTTAGCTTTTCCTGCTTCCTCTGAGGGTGCCTCAACGCCAACTGAAGGAAGTGAAACTTCTGGAACTTTTGGAGTTTCTGGACCCGTTACTGCTGCTGCCAAACTGCCACTACCAATCAAACCATTATTCAAGGCGACAATTTTAACTTTACCGCTGGCAGTTAAAGAACCCGCATCATCCGACTCTGTACCTTTATTACCAATTAATGCTTTTGTATCGCGGGTAATGTCATTAAATCCTAAAGATGCACCAACACCAACGTTGTCTGCAACTGCAATACCCCCAACAAATTTAAACAGTTGTACTTCATCTTCAGCAATCACTAACTGATTTAGATTAGTCTTGTAGGCGTTATTTTCAACAGCCAATATACCATCATCGTCTATTGTTAATTTGCCATCTTTGTTACTATCTAAACCGAGTATATATTGCTCTACTTCAACATCTAATAAATCTCGTTCTTTTGCTACAAAATAATGTTCTTTCCCTGTAGCAAGTGTTGGATTTAAGTTGATGACATTGCCAGCAAATGCGTCGGCTTTGGTCGTGGCAAGCTGAATTTTATTAGGATCTTCCGTAGCTATCACATAGTAAGTTTCGTTATTTAACAATCCACCGACGGGATTGTTCCCGCTAGTGTTGTATGTAAAAACATCTCCTGTTTTTAAGACGGGGAAAATATATTGTGGCTGCAGATAGGGAGGTCCGTACTGAGGCTCTAACGGCTCTATATGAATTGCCTTACCGTCTTGTGCGTCGGCTTTAGTTTGAGCCAGCTTGATTTTTTTAGGGTTCTTACTGTCTACGATAACATAGTAAAGTTGACCATCAGACAATCCACTAACGGGGAGAAGAATAGCAGAGGGTACGTCATATATGATCGCATCTCCAGTTTCTAAACCAAGTTCGCTTCCCACAGTGATGGTATCCGTAGCCCCATCCACATCAAATTTGGGAGAGAATGTAATAGGACTGCGAGTTGGATATTTGTTGAATGTGATTGTTTCATCATCCCCATTGACATCGGTAGAGGGGTTAAAAGTAGCAGCATCATCCGGATATAATAATTTTTGGAAACCGTTTTGTAGATTGTCTTGTCCAAAAGGCTGGCGAAAATCTTTATCGATTTGGATGAAACCATCTCCTGTAACAATAGTTGCTCCATCATCAATCTGAGATATCGTGTGATTATTAACAGTAGCAATGGAAACACTGGCATTAACTGCTGCCTCTTCTGCCTTACCACCTGACTGTGTAAAAGAAATCTGTCGCTGCGCCGTGTCGCCTCTAACAAACAATGTCTCGCCGTAAACACTAGCACCTTTTTCGATCAGCGCCGTTGTATTGTTGTTGTAAACTGTCTGTAGATATGAACCTCCAACACCTTTTGCTGACTCTGTACCAAAGAAGAGAATGTCAGCGTTGCCGGACAGATCCACCGTCTCAACATCAGTTTTTGCCTGTATCTTAACGTGCTGTTCTTCAGAGCGATAAGTTTCCTGCTGATTTATCTTCGCATTCTCATGAATAATAGCGTTGGTAGTGTTGTTTAACTCAAAATAATTACCCGAACCCGCACCTGCAAATTTATTGCCTACTGCTGCACTTTGCGCCCAAGATGAAAAGAAACCATTTTGCAGACCAAAGTTGGTATTCAGTTTCTCAATGATATCTGCGGCTCCTGTTAGCTGAAACCACTGAAGATCGTAAGGAACTCTTGTTTCAGCCGTTACGGAAAGAGACTTCTTCGCATCAACAATTGTATTGTCGCCAATAAAGGCGCTAGAGTTATTATTAAACCTGCCAATAGTAATGGCACCACTAACGGAGTTGTTGCTATTGTTGCCCGAAGAACTGGGTGTTACTTTTTCAGAATCAACAACACTAATAGCGGCTATTTCGGGAACGAATGAAAGTGAGGAGTTAACTTTGAGATTCCCTGTTTTGGATACAACGTAGGCGGAATTAGCAATATTAGCTGTGGTATTGTTAGTATCATCTGCATAAGCAAATGCTCCTCCTAGCTTGAACGCTCCAGTAGCCCCACTTCGTGCATCCAGGAGATTAAGACCCTTGGCTTTATAGAAATTACCAATTGCTTTCAGAGGAGCCAAATTAGTAATTATCTTACCTACAAGACCGCTACCGACATCTGCATCAGCTTGCGTATCGTTCTTAGGTGTATTGGATTGTGCCTCAATGTTAATATCACCTCCAACTGTGATATTTCCACCGATAGTAGCTGTCACATTACTGTCATACAAAGAGACAGCTGCACTCAACGCCACTGAACCATCGTTATAGGCAGCCGCAGTAGATAAAACTCTGTGTTCTTTATCCATCCGCGCTTTGACATCCAGCCTGCCACCAACATTAATATTGGTATTATTACCAGCAATACTAGAAGTGGCTTCAATGTCAGAAAAACCAAGTGCTAGTGTGATGTCACTTGCGGCTTGGGCATCAATAGGTATTAGTAACTGCCTAGCACTAGCATACAATACACTGTCAGCACGAGAATCGATTGTTAAGTCACCTGCTGTATTAATGGTTACGTTATCTTCAACAATAACTTTAGCTTTGGGGCTGGTTTGGGCATAAGCAATTGCGATTTCGCTTGATAATGTATTAACGATCGCCTCAGCTTCAGCTGTAGATTTGAGTGTCACCGATGAAGCATCGATGTTAGTACCCTGACCAATTGTAACTGTGGACTCAGCTTTAGATAATGCCCCTCCACCTAAAAAGCTTATGCTCCCTAGAAAATCAATAGCAGGTTCAAATGTACCTGCAACACTATCTCCATCAAATGTATTAGCAGCATTTGAGTTCGTTTCTAATAGAATATTCTTACCCTTTAGTGTTGCACCAGTAAGAGTGATGTCTGTATAGGCATACCTAACCCGTATAACTGGTGTTATCAGCGCACTATCATCCCTGGCATTTAAAGTAATGTCACCAGCTGTATAAGTGCTACCATTCTCTACTTGAGTGAGAATTTTTGCTCCATTACCAACATTGATAATTGGAGCGCCAAACTCTAAATTTCCCGAATTACCTATAGAAGTCGCTGTTAAATAATCCGTACCGTTAATTTGGCGAGTTGATACAATTACGTTATTTTTAACAGTAATTTTATCTGCTTGAATTACCAAATTGGGAAGACCGCCACTACCTAAAAATCCCTCTATGTTAACGTTATCATCAGCAATTAAAGTGAGCTTGTCGGCGATGTTATCTCCATTACCTCTAATTTTCAAATTATTAATATTGACGCTACCATCAATCTTTAATTTTCTATCACCACTAACAACTATTTCTTCATTAATATAGTTAGTATCGCCATTGATTTCTTGGTCGCTTGTAAGATTGATCAGCAATACAGAATTAAAATTGCTTACAGATTGAAATAATGAGCTTGTCTCAATTCGTCCTACAGTAGATTCTAACTGCCAATTACCGCCCAAGGCAGCACTACCTGTCAAATCATTAGATGCAGCAACATCAGCATCTGTAAGTTTGCTTATATCTTGAATAAACTCAAGACCTTGCTCTCCTTGTGCGACATCACAACCATAGAGAAGAATATCAGCATCTGCTGTGAGAGAGTTAGCCCAACCGAGTAAACTATCTTGATAATTTTCAAGATTGTTCTTATTCAAAACTCCTGAGCCAAGTTGTAGGCTACCAGAACTACCATGAGAAACAATATGAATAGAGGATATACTTTGATGTTGTGCTAACGCATCAGTTATTTGTTGTACTCCATCCCGCTTTGCATCCAAAAAAATAATTTCTGCCAAAGGATCTATAGCTGAGATTAAGGTTTGATAATTCTGAACACTGGCAGAATCAATAAATACTAAATCGTGTGATTGAGTGGAAATTTGACTATTTTTATATGTAATAGGGTTGTTAACAGGGTTACTTAATTTGGGATCAAGCTGAGAACTAAGAATGTCGCTAGATGTATTAGTCAGACTAAATTGTTGGCTACTACTTTTATCTTCTGGAAGAAGCATATTTTTTATTCCTAAAAATTTACAGTCAATTACATTGAGAAGGCTGACCAGCAATAATCATGTCAGTCAGCTTAGTTAACTCTTGAGAGGTTGTTGAAAAAGTTATTAGCAGTCTGTAAAGACTTATTATTTTCTCTTATGTCCCCTTAAAAAGTGGAGAAAACTTTTTAAAGCCCAAATTATTAAGGAGAAGTAGAGAATTTAAAATATTTTGCTATCATCAAGAAGCTTTTACAACCTCATTTTTTAGCTTTGGCTTAACAATAATTGAGGAAAAACATCTTCAGTTTGTGGTGCATCATTTATAATCTGTCCAGATGACAAAAACTTACTATTAATTATGTTTTGATATAGTTCTGTATCTGTTTGCCAATTATCTAATAAAGTATGGAGCGAATGCAGACGTTCTTCTTTACTATTACCCTTAACTCCATAGCTGAAGTTACCTTCAAACAATATTATGGAAACAGTTTCTTCTTCAGTTAGATAGAGCTTACCTTCATTGATATTTAGGTTTAGCTGTCCTGCTTCTAATGTAAAAGCTAGTTGAATAACAGATTTGACTGGTGCAATACCTACTTCTTGCCAAGGTGCTGGCGCTAAGAGAGAGCGCATATAACTTTCAACGGATGCCTCTTGATTTAAGTGATTTGCAGTAATGTAGCCTCTCAGGTCAATACCTACTGCTTGATATTCTAAATTTGGCAAAGCTCTGACGTAATTGTGAGCGATTTCTGCTACTTGTATTTCGTAAACTTCTTTTGAAGTTACAGCTTCTACAAAACTAAGAATATTCTGTTGTGCAGTCAAGCTTATACCGTTACGGAAAACCACTTGTGAACCTTGCGTACCCATAATTGGCTGTCGAGCTAGTTCCCAATTGTCAGGGACAATATTACTGTATTTGAGAAAGTCATAATTGAGAAGATTAGAATTATGATTTTTTACGGCAATAGCAATACCTATATTTTGCAGCACTAAAGTTTTGTTCATTTGATACATCTCTTGAAATTTATGCCAAACGGGATTTAGGACGATTTGCGTAACCGTCTAATGCACAGCCTTGAATATTTATTTATCAAGTGTGGCATTTCTGGCACTTTGCAGATTTACCTTGGACTAAAATAAAATCCAAATTCTTGCTAATGTGATCGCCTAATGTGCCGGAGGCGATTATTGTTTCCATCCTTGTTTTGCTGTGTTCTTTCCAGAGAACTAAGCAGTATGTTAATGATAATTGCATTGTTCAGTAATCACTGCAATCCCAAGTTTAAGAAGTTACTTTCAAGTTAAGAGATATGATGGCAACTTAAGAGAAGACATTGTAAGTTAAGACCTTACAGTACATTCTTGCCAAAGTCTAAAAGTTTTTCTGGGTAAGACTTTTAAGATTTTACTGGACTTTTTTAACTTGCAATTTGAGAAAAATGAAGTTTATTGTATTTAAAGTTATATAAAATAAATCTTAATTTTATATAAAGAAAACCTGTATATAATAAAATTATAGACATAGCCACACCCTTGAGGACATACTCAAAGCTTGAAAGCCAGGAATAGTAAGACTTTACTTCCTGCCTCCTGCCTTTTGCCTGTAGTAGCAAATTTAAGGCTGATTATTATTTGCACAGATGTCTATGTTGCACATCAACGTTAGTTGCAAGATAGTCATGCACCCACTCACAACCCACCATCAGCACAGTATTCAAATTTACATCGCGTTCCAAATCCCAAATGATTAAAGTCTTATCTAGTGATGTTGAAATTAAGCGATCGCCTTCGGGAGTAAATGCTAGTCCAGTTACACCACTTTGATGTCCTTCCAAGGTGACAATTGGCGTTCCGTCTCGTTGCCAGAGCCGCACAGTGCCATCAATACTTGAGGAGGCAAGTAGTTTTCCATCTGGGCTAAAAGTCACGTACATCACCATTCCCTGATCACCTTTGAGGGTTTTTAGCAGTGTGCCATCACGCCTCCAGAGTTTGATAGTGCTATCTGCACTAGCCGATGCTATGGTTTGACCATCTGGACTAAAAGTAACGCTCCAGACTGAACCTAGATGTCCTTTGAGGGTCTTAAGGAATTTACCTTCCAATGTCCACAATTTAATAGTGCTGTCAATACTTGATGTAGCGATTGTTTTACCGTCGGGACTAAAAGCTACTCCCCAAACTGGCTCCTGATGTCCTGCTAATGTGTGCAGTAATTTACCATCAACACTCCAAAGCTTCGCTGTATTATCTGCACTAGCAGAGGCAAATTTACTACCATCAGGACTAAATGCAATCTCATATACCTCGCTGTCGTGGGCGGCAATCGTGCGAATCAAAGTACCATCTAATTTCCACAACTTGATAGTACGATCTGCACTCCCCGATGCCAACATTTTACCATCAGGGCTAATAGCAATGCCGATCACAGAAGAACGATGCCCCCTCAAGGTTTTTAGGGGTACGCCATCCCGACTCCAAAATCGAATTGTTTTGTCTTCGCTGGATGACGCAATAATCCAGCTATCACGACTTACGGCTACTCGAATCACAGGACTACTGTGTCCCCTCAAGGAAGTTAGCAAAGGGTTTTGCAATTGCCAAAGTCGAACGGTTTCGTCTTGACTTGTCGATGCCAATATTTTCCCATCAGGGCTAAAAGCTACTTCCCGCACACGATCATGATGCCCTAACAAGTTAAGAACTAAGGTTCCATCCACTCTCCATAGTTTTACTGTTTTATCCCAACTACCAGATGCTAGAAATTGACCATCAAGACTAAAGGCGATACTCCACACCCAATCAGTGTGTCCTCGGAGAATGGCAATCTCACTGCCATCAAGTTGCCACAATTTGATTGTATTGTCGGCAGAGGCAGAAGCCAGCATCTGCCCATCGGGGCTAAAAGCAACAGCATTGACGCGATCGCTGTGTGCTGGGATTGTCCGAATCAGTGTGCCATCGAGTTGCCACATTTTGATACTACCATCCCAACTACCGGATGCTAGTATCTGACCATCAGGGCTAAAGGCAATTCCCCAAACCTCATCGTTATGCCCAGATAAGGTGCGAATTTCAGTACCATCAGTCCGCCATAGTTTAATGGTGCGATCAGCAGAAACTGAGGCAATGATTTGACCATTAGGGCTAATTGCTACATTATTAACTCTGCCATTGTGTTTAGTAAACTTTGTTAACATAGTGCCATCTTGTCGCCAAAGCCTAGCAGTTTTGTCCCAAGAGGCCGAAGCGATTAGTTGACCATCTCGGCTGATATCAATACCCCAAACATCACTATTGTGTCCGGTTAGAGTTTTCCATAATTTACCGTTGCGTTTCCAAAGTTTTATTGTTTTGTCAGCTGAAGATGTAGCAACAAATGTAGCATCCGGGCTAAAAACGATTCCGCGAACTTCTTCTGTATGCCCAGATAAACGGTTGTACTCAATAGCCCCATAAACTGTTCGTCTCAAAACAGTTTCTACTTGATTGGTTGTGTCTGCATCCCCTCGACCTAGCTGTTGTAGCTTGCGTTTGGCTGCAAGTGCAGCAACTAAGGCATCTAACTTTTGATAGGAAGCAAACAGAGATTCCGAGGAAGTAGAAATCGCTCTAACTTCACTGATAGTTGCCTGCCGATATTGAAACCAAGTGATGCTTCCTAAGATCATAGAAATCAGCAGGGCAATGCTGACTAATATTAATAGTAAACGTTGTTGTTTAGCGCTCTTTCTTTCTTGTATCAGCTGTTTATGCTCGGCTGCTAGTCTTGCTTGTGTCTCTATTGCTCGTTGGGCTTCTAAGTTTTTTTGAATTTCTCGGCGATCAAGTTCTTGGCTAGCCGTAAGAAATCTGTAGTCTAGATCGCTGAGGCTTTTACCCTGCGCCCAATTTAAAATGTCTTGCAGCGCTTGCCCCCTGAGTAAGCGTGACTCGTCTTGGTAGCCAGAAACAATCCAAGCATTTAACCCTTGGGAATAAGGACGCAGGTAACTTAGCTGTTTAGCAACCCAATCAAGATTGAACACAGCTTGGTAAATAGCGTTCTTTACTCGCAGTCTTCCGTCATGCTTCTCGACTAAACCGGACAGCAATAATTCAGTTTGCTCACGACTATTATTTACAGGGATGCCTTCTCCTTCACTACCAACAGAAGATTGTAAGAGAATTTGTTGATAGAATGCTAGTAAACGTCCTGCTCTTTGTTCATTGTGCAGTAGGCGATCGCGAATTGTCTTCAAATGTTCTGGCTCATCTTGAGATTCCCAGTTATCAATAATGTGAGTATGAACTAGGTAATCAATTGTTTGGTAATTAGAGTCAAGATTTTTTTGATTACCCATCTCCACTACCAACTGACAGAGTTTCTGCGTTAAAAACGGTTGTCCTCCAGTCCAGAATAAAATCTGACGCAGCAATGCTTCGGGATTACTGCTAACTTGATTTAATCCAGGTAACAAAGGCGTTGCTTCAGATAAGCTAAATCCCTGTAATGCAATGGCTCTCCCGATATTAAAGGGAGTACGGCTTTTATCGGCAATTAAATCAGATGGTGTAGCTACACCTAAAAGGGCAAAGCTGAGACGACAATAGATAGGTTTTTCTGCACGTTTGTTGTAACAAGCACGAATCAGAGCAAAAAAATCATCGATAGGAAACTTTAAACCTAGAACACTATCGATTTCGTCGATAAAAATTACAATTGGCTCATTACTAATCTTTAATAACAGCGTTTCTAAAAATTGACTAAAGCGACTAACCAAGGATAAATCTGTACGTTCACGCCACCAAGTACGTAAGTTTAAATCTATTTGAAAGCTATCAACTAAACTACCTACGGCACTAATATACCATTGCTCTGGGGACACCTGTTGCGTGCCGATGCCTGTAATGTCCAATCCGCCACAGCGCACTCCGGTGGCTTGCAGACGAGACATAGTTTGTACTCTTAGGCTAGACTTGCCCATTTGTCGAGCATTGAGTACATAACAAAATTCACCATTTAATAATGCTTGATAAAGTTCATCATCTGCTTGACGTTTTACATAGGTGATAGCGTTATGGGGTAGGCTGCCACCAACTTGATACTCGTAAGCTGGATTCTTACCACTTTGCATTGAATATAGTTAAGAGTTATCAGAGTTTGATGCTCGTTCAATTTGAGGTAAAATCGCCCTAAAGTACTGGCGATATAGTTCACAACTAGGGGTGACGAATTGGTTGTGTATTTGTACTAACCCCATGCTTTGCAATTTGAAAGACTGCATTAATTCCATCTCGACTGGTGTAGATGATGTTATCACTTGCATTAATGCCTTCAGCAAGTCAGGATACTGTTGCAGATATCTCAGTTGTCTTTGGAGATGTTCGCTGTAAATATTATTTGGAGAGATCGCCTGCTGCATAAGTTGCTCTAGGGTAATTGTTTGATGTTTGATCTGCTCCAATCCCATTTGGACTAAATAAGGATTACCTCCAACTAAGGTAATTAGTTGATTTGCTTGCTCTACATTCCAATCTAGTCCATGTCTTTGAGCTAAATCCTGTACCTGTAAAGGAGTTAGCTCAGGTAACTTGATGGACAGTCCGACACTAAAAGGTGATTGGTGAATATTCAATGGAATATAAACTTCAGTCGAATGAGCTACAACAAGTCGTAACTTTTGCCAAATATAACTGCTACTATCTCCATACTTGGCTTTTTCATACCATACACGCAGTAAACCAAAGAAGTCATTGGCGATCGCTGGATACTGAAATAAAACATCAACATCATCTAATGCTACTACTAGGGGACTGTCGATCTCAGCCAGCACAT
This sequence comes from Nostoc sp. FACHB-973, assembly GCF_014698115.1. Lineage (GTDB taxonomy): Bacteria > Cyanobacteriota > Cyanobacteriia > Cyanobacteriales > Nostocaceae > Nostoc > Nostoc muscorum. Next base: position 2,749 of record NZ_JACJSJ010000115.1, on the reverse strand, counting down.
ACTTTTCAAAGTAGTGGGTACAGTTGTAATTGGCCCCAAACAATTCGTCCCAATATTCTGGTAAATGATTGTGTAATCCTAAACCACGGGTGACAACTGCACAATACCAATGCAACAATCGGTCAAGATTGGAGAATAAAGAAGTATCGGCTAGTCGCATACTCAGCATCAGTGTCTGTAAACCCGATTTCCTTGCTTGATGAAGTATGCGAGTAATTAATGATGTCTTCCCCATTTGCCAAGGGGCCTTGATCCGAATCAACGCCCCTGGTTTCAATATCGCCTCATAACACTGCTGTTCATTCAACAATCGCTCAATATAGATTGGCGAATCAAGCGGTACTGGCCCTTGAGGACTTGCTTGTAACAATTTTGCTTTATTGTCTAGGCCTACATTAGCTATATGCCTAATATAATCATTCGGCTCTAACTTCAGTCCGAAGCTTTGAAAGTAAGCTTCTAAAGTACCACGATCTACAGTAACTTCACGACGATGTACTTTAATTAAAGTGTTGTAACTGAGTCCTGTGCGTTTACTAATCTCTTCTAGCGTATAAGGCTGGTCAACTGCATTTTCAAGATGAAATTGATGTTTAGCTCTCTGCAACCTTTCCCAGCCGTAATCAGTTATGATAACTCCTCTCAAACGTTTCAATGACACAGAATTTCCAAACATTAACAATATTTTAAATTTAATTAGAATCTATTGAATTACAAGAATTTTTAATAATTTATCCATTACATTAGGCATATATTCATTTAGTTCTTTAAAAAGTAAACTTAAACTTATTAATAAAATTTATACGTTGCATAGCTCAGTATGTTATCTGGATCATTAGAGACTTGTACATCCTTCTTTAGGATGATGTTGTTAATGATAACATCATTTATGTATATATCTAAAATTAGGTCTACTCTATTGCACAATTGACTATCAGTAGACCGAAAAGTTTTCCAGAAACCTCACCAGTCCTTGATTTTCATTTTGGAATACCAGGAGCCAAAATCAGCTTCTAATCTGTGTTTCAAGAACTTTCAGTAGACCGAAAAGTTTGGCGATCGCTAAAAAATAGTAGTCTATGATACCGTTTATTCAGGAATGTACAACAGCCGATTTCGAGAAAACAATTATAAGTATAACTTATAATAAAAATGGTAAAACGACCAAAATCAGCCAGACGGTAAATAAATTTCGCAGGCTACTCCATAGTTACGGTCTATTGCTTGGCGTAAAAATTCAAGCATCTGTTTGAGAGTAAATAGATGAGAAAAAACTTGTCTAGTACTTATTTTTAAACGGCTGATATAATGCCATACTAGATAAATCCAAACATTAATAATTAAGAATGCCAAAGCTACAAATAAAAGCCGAATGGTGGGATTTTTAATAGTATTTTTGATTCGGCACTGGTTTTTCATACGATAGCTACTCTCAATCCCGAAACGTAGACGATAGTCATCATGTATAAGCTGCAAAGTTAACTTAACTTTATAGACAGCATAAACAAAGAATTCCCGCCCATGCTCTCGTCTTTTACCATTTTTATACGTACAAACTATCCACACACTAAAAGTTACTGAACCATATTTATCGCTGTTTAAAGTGTAACTGGTCTTGTAACTCCGCCTACCTCTAATTAATTGTTTAGTTCCTCCATGTTTGCCTCGAATAATAGCTGGCATTTCAAATGGAATATCTAAAGCCTGTAACCATCTGATGACAGGCACACAGAAGAACTCACGGTCTAAATATAATCGTTCAATCTTCAGCTTTAAAGGCTCAATTAATGCTAAAAGATACGTGATAATTGCCACTAAAGTGTTCTGTTGCTGAACAGCTTTGATAGCTAAGGTTACTCTTTTATGCTTCTTAATTACATAAATAGTAGCGTAAGCATAGAAAGAGCAAGTACCATTTTTCGCTTGACTTCTATAAATATATGGTACTTCTAATGGTGATGGCTCACCATAATAAGGAATTAAGTTAAAATCAATGGCGATTTTCTGTTGTCCTTGACGTATACCAGTTGGTAAGCGACTTTGAAGTGCTTTATTCAGAGCCTTTTCTAATGAAATGAGGTCTGAATATTTTTCTAAATGGTATCGAATATCGTTACTCGTCGGAACATTTTTTAAGATTTTAGTAGTGTTTTCAATGCTATCTTTCTGAGTGGCTGCCCGAATTAAAATTTCAAAAATATTCCTTTGTTCACACTGACCTTGAGTCTGAAGTGGAATGTTTTCTGTTAAACAGTTAACTACTTCGTTCAAAGTTTTATTATCAGTTAAAGCTGGAGTAGTAGTAGTAGTTGTAGTCATAATCAAACCAGATATTCCTCTAGCTAGATTCTCACGCAACTCTTTGATTAAATTCTCAGCAATAACCACACAACCATATCCTGGTGCGAGATTTGCTTTAAGCTTAGCTGATTCATTAACTTTACTTATGTCATGAAGTCAACTCAGCTATTTAGCACTGGCATTTGAAATTACTAATTTTTAACAAAAATACACTTAGACAGGTATTTATCACGGAGCGATCGCCAAACTTTTCGGTCTACTGAAAGTCATTCCAACACCACTTATACCAGCAACGCTTCCGAAAGCTGCAACTGCACTAACGACTCCCGCAGTGCCTGTGATTTGAACTAAAAAATGAGATTTTAACTCATGATATGCTTCAGAAATGAGTATCCAGTTTATAGTTCACTTTTAATATTCGAGTTTTTTTTATAATAATGATTATCGT
>NZ_JACJSJ010000114.1 GCF_014698115.1 Nostoc sp. FACHB-973 | reverse complement strand
TTTGCAAGAGGGGGAAAAGGGTAAAGGTTAAAGGGGAAGGGGACAATACAGAACTTTTTCCCCTTCCCCCTTCCCCTTTTCCCGACTTATGCAAGAAGTCTATTGATTTTCGGTTAGTCCGCGTAGGCGGACTTCGTTTGTATAGCCACGAATTTCATTCGTTAGGGCTAGGTGCAAGATATGTGGAGATTCAGATGCAAACATATCCATGTTTTGGGCAAAAGAATAACCGCCGACATGGTAATCTTCTGTTTCTGTAAATATACAGAAGCTAAGTTTTATTTATAACTAAACATACTTATGTGTTTTGATTTGACGGTTGTTATAGTTTTGGACTGATTATTGGTTTTTTACGGGTATCTACGTTCGGTGCAAGATCTGAGTCAACTCAGTCTGAGCGTAAGTGTCTCAACAGAGGAATAGCAGCCACCCTTGCTGCTATTGAACGCAAAAAGCTGAAAACCAGGAGGCGAAAAACCTATGGAACTTGGAATGATTGGACTCGGACGTATGGGCGCAAACATGGCACAGCGTTTGATGCGTGCTGGGCATCGTGTAGTTGGCTATGTACGCCGTACTGAGAAATTGGAGGCAATGGTCACCGAAGGTGTAATAGCAGCCGGAGCAAGCTCAATCGCCGATCTAGTCAGCAAGTTATCTAAACCCCGCGCCCTTTGGTTGATGATGCCTGCCGCTTCGGTGGATGAAACCATTGAAACGCTCATTGAGCTACTCGAACCAGATGACATTATTATAGATGGCGGTAACTCATACTACCATGATGACATTCGTCGAGCGGCCACATTAAAGGAGCGAGGCATTCACTACGTTGATTGCGGTACGAGTGGAGGTGTTTGGGGATTGGAGCGGGGTTATTGCTTGATGATAGGCGGCGAACCAATGGCCGTCAAACGCCTCGATCCCATTTTTGCAACTCTAGCTCCGGGTGTAGGAGCGATTGACCGCACTCCAGGACGAGACAAGGCAAGCGGTACTGCCGAGCAAGGCTATCTCCACTGCGGGGCCATCGGTGCGGGACACTTCGTCAAAATGGTGCACAACGGCATTGAATACGGTGTCATGGCGGCGTATGCAGAAGGTTTGAATATTCTTCACCACGCCAACATCGGCAAAAATCAGCGCGAGATCGATGCTGAAACCACACCATTACGCAATCCAGAGTATTATCAGTATGACTTTAATCTTGCAGATATTGCCGAAGTCTGGCGTCGGGGTAGTGTAATTGCTTCCTGGCTATTGGATTTGACAGCGATCGCCTTATTGACAAGCCCCAATTTAGAAGAGTTTGGCGGTCGCGTATCGGATTCTGGCGAAGGCCGTTGGACAGCGATCGCGGCGATCGATGAATCTGTACCTGCTCCGGTGTTAAGTGCAGCGCTGTTTGCTCGCTTTAGCTCCCGTGGCGAAGCAGACTTTGCCGACAAACTTTTGTCAGCCATACGCTATCAGTTTGGCGGCCATCATGAAAAAGCTAATTCCTAAAGAGGTTGGTCATGGGAACTCCTGATTCAGACGCACTAGTATTTTTTGGGGCAACAGGTGACCTAGCCTACAAAAAAATCTTCCCCAGCCTTCAGGCAATGGTACGGCGGGGCCATCTCAATGTCCCAGTCATTGGCGTTGCCGGACGACCTTGGACGACGGAGCAACTTTGCCAAAGGGTACGCGATAGCTTAGAACATCATGGCGGTGTAGATCCAATCGCATTTGAGAAACTTTCGGCACAACTCCAATACGTTGCTGGTGACTACAACCAACCAGAAACTTACGAAAAATTACGTCAAGCCCTTGGTGATGCAACCAGCCCGCTCTACTATTTGGCAATTCCACCGAGTTTGTTTGCACAAGTAGTGTCAGGATTGGGCAAATCAGGCTGTGCTAGAAATGCGCGGGTGGTAATTGAAAAACCATTTGGACGGGATTTGCAATCAGCACGCGAGTTAAATCAAATTCTGGCATCAATTTTTCCCGAATCATCCATCTATCGTATCGACCATTACCTGGGCAAAGAACCACTGCTGAATTTACTCTATTTTCGGTTTGCCAACTCTTTTCTGCAACCGATCTGGAATCGCAACTACGTTGAAAGCATCCAGATTGTGATGGCAGAGGACTTTGGCATTCAAGGACGGGGGCGCTTTTATGAGGAGACTGGTGCGATTCGGGATGTAGTGGCAAACCATATGCTGCAAGTATTGGCTTCAGTGTGCATGGATGCTCCCGCTAGTACGGCTTTTGATGCCATCCGCGATGAAAAAAAGCGTATTCTCAAAGCTATACCCTCACTGCAACCTAATGAGATTATTCGCGGTCAATATCGCGGTTACCGCAACGAAGAAGGTGTTTCTCCTGACTCCCAAGTAGAAACTTTTGCTGCCGTGCGGTTATTTATTAATACCTGGCGGTGGTCAGGAGTTCCTATATACATCCGGGCTGGGAAGAATTTGCCTGTTAAAACTACTGAGGTGATGGTCAAGCTCAAGTGCCCGCCTCTAGATGTCTTCCAAGAAGGAGGAAAAGAAAACACTAATTATGTTCGTTTTTTACTCGATCCGGAGGTGATTGTGGGATTAGGCGCTCGCGCTAAAATCCCTGGAGAAGATATGATCGGCTCTGTGCTTGAACTTCTAGCCTTTTACGGAGGTGGCGACGAGATGGAACCATACGAACGTTTATTGGGTGATGCCATGCGGGGCGATCCCACCTTATTTGTACGGGAAGATACCGTGGAAGAGGAATGGCGGATTGTCCAGCCAATTCTCGATAACGTCACACCTGTTTACGAATATGAACCAAATACATGGGGCCCAGCTGAGTCAGATAAACTGCTCTTACCAAACGATCGCTGGTACAATCCTTTGCCAAGAGAGTAGCAGATATTGCTCAGAAATCAAAAATGGTTGTTATTGTAAGCAATAGGCAATGGCATCGGTGAGAGGTTAAAGTAATGGCACATTTGTCAAGAGGGTGCAGCAAAAGGAGACAAATCCAGCGATTGAGGCTGGCTTTCGCAGCGTTTTACCTGTCCCTTTCCTTATCCCGAACTCAGGTTATGTTAATAATACATCTTTAAAAGTCCGTTGGGAGTACGGTGTCCTCCAACAATTCACAATCATACCTTGAGCATTCAATATTCAATATTTAGATGCGTTCGCGCTGATTAGGACAACGAATTAGGTGATTTTCCCAATCAAGAACAAAAGCTGTTTTATCAAAAAACTTACCGTTTTGAACTTTCCATGCTTTACAAATAATAGTCATACCAGGTATGCGTTGTTTAACCCAATGACTAACCAAATATGCACGGTCAATTTGCAATTCTTTGATGTTTTCGAGAGTTAATTGTTGGGCATTTAAATCGAACTCAATCTCTGTAGTTACAGATGCTTCCGGTTCATTTGCCCTGGTAACACCAACAGCCCTGATCATTTGCAGTTCTAAATCTTTGAGAACATGACGTTTGTAACCATCAACTTTTTGACTGCGGCTTTTACGACCATGACGCATATCCTCATCCTCAATTGAAATGCGTCTATCTTTGGCAACACCTTTACGGAGCTTTGGGGAACCATCGACTGCCTCCTTGCTACTCTTAACGAGCTTGGATTGTAACTTTTATGTTTTTGTGCCATACAGATCGTTTTTTCGATTAGCCTTCGGTCAAATGACTTTGACATTAAAAGCGCACGAAATCTTACCAGCGTTCCTTTCCCAAAAGGCGCTTGTTCACAATCGAGGCAATCTAATACTAACTGCCATCGTCTATCGATTTCTATCGCTTCCATTGCCTCGTCATCTGAAACCCCTGTATATGCTTGCAGAATTATTGCCAATGCTAATTGTGCGGGTGGAACTGGGCATAATCCGACGCTACTATCCTTAAAAACTGTTGCTAGTTCTATTTGAAATTCTGAGTCAAATAATTCGTGACGTATTTGCCTTAAAAATACAAACAATTTGGCTTTGCGTATACGTTTTGTGACTTTTTCTTCTTTTGCTGACAGTTCTACGGGAGGGTTCCAGACTAACGGACGCATAGTAGTTGCACTCCTGATATCGCATTTCCTGTCAACTAGCCTCTGCAAAAACTCTGCATCTTGTCAACTACTTTTACTGGACTGGCGCTCTAGATGTTCTTCTAGACAATTGAGAATAATTCCAAGTTTTTTTTAAACTCAGATACCAATTTTTCGTCTTGCTTGTGGCTGTGAGGGCGAGGCACTTTTAGTTTTGCTCCTAATCGATATCGAACCCAGGCATAAACTGTTGCGTACTCTATTATATGCACCTTCATATAAAATTAGTATAAGTATTTTTGTATGCAAATATGGTAACTGCCAATTACTACTTTTGAAGTATCAATTTATTGGAAACCTAAGACTATTGAAAGAGTATAAGTAATTTTTTTTTAACTATAACTCTAAGCAATAGAAGAGTTAAGACAAATCAATTTGTCCCAAGTTTGATAATTAAAAGACATATAGCAAACACAAGAGGCAATGGTCATGAGTACAGTCATGAACCAACGGGTCAAAGTTGAAAAGACTTTAACCATTAACAAACCAGTAGAGGAACTTTATCGCTTTTGGCGTAACTTTGATAACTTGCCACGCTTTATCAAGCATCTCAAAGAGGTGAGGGTACACGACGAAAAGCGATCGCACTGGATTAGCAAAGGATTCTTAAATGGAAGCGTTGAATGGGATGTAGTCATTACCGAAGACCGAGAAAACGAATTGATTGCGTGGACTTCGGTTGAAGGCGCAGCAATTGAAACCTCTGATCGCGTCCACTTCAAGCCAGCACCTGGGAATCGTGGCACTGAGGTAAAAACAGTCCGAGAATTTACCCCGCCTGGGGGTGCGATTGGGGCTGCGTTGGCGAAGCCCGTCACAGACATCGCTAAATTATTTGGCGAAGACCCAGAACTGCAAATTAAAGAAGATTTACGCCGCTTCAGAATGCTGATGGAAGCAGGTGAGATTGCCACAACCGAAGGTCAACCGCGAGGTAGTTAGGTTATCAGCCTTGAGTTTGGGAATGAGAGGAGCAGGGGAGCAGAGGAGACAAGGAAAATAACCACTGACAACTGACAAGTAAATACCGACAAAGGACTAATGGCTATGAAAGCAGTTTGCTGGAATGGTGCCAACGATGTACGGGTGGAAACAGTACCCGATCCAAAAATCATTAATCCGCGTGATGCTGTTATTAAAATCACGACAACAGCAATTTGCGGTTCTGATTTACACCTTTATAACGGCTACGTCCCCACAATGGAAAAGGGCGATATCCTGGGTCATGAAATGATGGGGGAAGTCGTTGAAATAGGCAGTGCCGTCAAAAATTTAAATATAGGCGATCGCGTGGTTGTACCATTCCCTATCGCCTGTGGTAACTGCTGGTACTGTCAACATGACTTCTGGTCATTGTGCGATAACTCTAACCCAAACGCTTGGTTAGCAGAAAAATTCATGGGTTATTCACCCTCTGGTATTTTTGGCTACTCTCATATGCTAGGTGGCTATGCTGGTGGTCAAGCTCAATATGCCCGCGTTCCCTTTGCCGATACTGGTTTGTTTAAGATTCCTGATGGACTAACAGACGAACAAGTAGTGTTTCTAACAGATATCTTCCCCACCGGATATATGGCGGCAGATAACTGTAATATTCAGCCAGGTGATATTGTCGCAGTCTGGGGGTGTGGCCCAGTCGGACAATTCACAATAAGAAGTGCTTATCTACTTGGTGCTGAACGAGTCATCGCTATCGATCGAATTCCCGAACGCCTACAGATGGCTAAAGATCAAGGCAAGGCAGAAATCCTTAACTATGAGGAAGTAGATGTTGGTGAAGCCCTCAAAGAAATGACAGGTGGACGCGGCCCAGATGCTTGCATTGATGCTGTGGGGTTGGAAGCACATGGCACGGGTCTAGAAGGAGTATACGACGAAGTAAAGCAAGCAGTGCGTCTGGAAACAGACCGCCCCCATGTGCTGCGGCAAGTGATGATTGACTGTCGCAAAGGCGGTCACGTGTCAATTCCTGGTGTTTATGTCGGCGTTGTAGACAAAATACCTATGGGTGCTGCCATGAACAAAGCCTTAGTATTCAAAATGGGACAAACGCACGTTCATAAGTACTTAAACACGTTACTCGATCACATCCAAAATGGCAGGATCGATCCATCTTTCGTGATCACCCATCGTCTACCGTTAGATGAAGCACCCCGGGGTTACGAAATTTTCAAAGACAAGAAGGAAAACTGTATCAAAGTTGTACTCAAACCATAAGGCAGGAGAAAAGACACGGAGAGTGGGAAACGCAAAGATGCAAAGAAAGAACTCTCCATGTCCCTCTATCCCCGCACGCAACTTCTCTCCGTGTCCTTCTAATCGATGATATCTCTATCGGGTGATGGGCAATGAACGAATATCCCCAGGCACTCTCACTCTTGGTGTCCGTTGAAAGTATTCGCGAGAGTAGTAATTTTGCCGACCGCTGTTATCTACAAACGGGAGCAATGCGATTTTGTGAGATGGGTAAGCTCTTGAGGCAGGGGAGGCAGGGAGAGAGAAACAAACAAGTGTATTCAGGGCTATTCAGGTAGTAAAAATTACTAAAACTTTCTCTTTGCTCCCTCTGCTTCCCCTACTCCCCAAGATGAAGTCAAAAGTAAAAAGGTGAGCCACTGCGGTGGACGGGAACACCTGCATAAAGCAAGTGGCGTTAGCGTCAGCGTTAGCGACGTTAGGAGCGTCACCCGAAGGGCAAAAGGCAAAAGAGAACTGAATGAAGTCTTGAAATTTAATTCTTAATTCTTTTCTTTTTACTTTTACCTTTTGACTTACTAGCCCCTGCTCCTCCTCACTCATCACTAATTTGGCGATTGGCATTTGTTCAACTTGTCCTGAATCCAAACTCTCAATTTTTTATCCCAATCTTTGAAGGAGGTTGCTAACGATGGCAAAAATCGTTGGTATTGATTTAGGAACTACAAATTCCTGTATAGCTGTAATGGAGGGCGGACAACCCGTCGTTATTCCGAACACAGAAGGCGGTCGCACAACTCCGTCTGTGGTTGCCTACACCAAGAAGGGCGAAAAACTTGTCGGGCAAATTGCCAAGCGCCAGGGTGTAATGAACCCAGAAAACACCTTTTATTCCGTTAAGCGGTTCATCGGGCGCAGGTATGATGAAGTCACCCAAGAGGCAAAACAAGTTACTTACAAGGTGGTACGTGACAGTAATGGCAACGTCAAGCTACACTGTCCCGCTCTGAACAAGGAATTTTCACCCGAAGAAATCTCGGCTGAGGTAGTCCGCAAGCTGATAGATGATGCCAGCACATATCTGGGAGAACCGGTGAGGCAAGCGGTAATTACCACCCCTGCCTATTTCAATGACTCTCAGAGGCAGGCCACCAAAGATGCCGGTAGAATTGCCGGGATTGAAGTTCTGCGAATTATCAACGAGCCAACGGCGGCTGCCCTCGCCTACGGACTTGACAAGAAAACCAATGAAACCATCCTAGTCTTTGACTTAGGTGGTGGGACGTTTGACGTGTCTATCCTAGAAGTGGGTGATGGTGTGTTTGAAGTGAAAGCTACCAGTGGCGACACCCACTTGGGCGGTGATGACTTTGATAAGAGAATCGTAGACTGGCTGGCAACCGAATTCCAGCGTAACGAAGGCATCGACCTCCGTAAAGACAAACAAGCCCTGCAACGCCTCACCGAAGCAGCAGAAAAAGCCAAAATTGAACTGTCAAGCGCAACACAGACGAACATTAACTTACCTTTTATTACCGCAACCTCGGAAGGCCCGAAACATCTAGATATGACCTTAACGCGGGTACAGTTCGAGCAAATGTGCGCCGACTTGTTCGATCGCAGCCGCATTCCTGTCGAACAAGCTCTGCGCGATGCTAAACTGAGTCCCGCAGATATTGACGAAGTAATCCTAGTGGGTGGTGCAACTCGAATGCCGGCTGTCCAGCAACTGGTACGGCAGATAATAGGCAAAGACCCGCACCAGGGTGTCAACCCGGATGAAGTCGTAGCAGTGGGTGCAGCGATTCAGGCGGGTGTGCTTGGGGGTGAGGTAAAAGACGTACTGCTCCTAGATGTTACGCCGTTGTCGCTGGGTGTTGAAACTCTAGGTGGTGTGACGACCAAGATTATTCCGCGCAATACCACTGTCCCAGTGAAGAAGTCTGAGGTGTTCTCAACGGCGGCTGACGCACAAACAAACGTAGAAATCCATGTTCTGCAAGGTGAACGCGAAATGGCATCCGACAACAAGAGCCTGGGAACCTTCCGACTAGATGGGATTCCTCCAGGTCCCAGAGGTATGCCACAAATCGAAGTTACCTTTGACATTGATGCTAACGGGATTCTGTCAGCAACTGCCAGAGAAAAAGCCACAGGTAAAGAACAGTCCATTAGCATCACAGGTGCGTCCACCCTCGACAAATCTGAAGTCGAGCGGATGGTGAAAGAAGCCGAGCGCAATGCGGAAGAAGACCGTAGACGGCGCGAACAAATTGATACCAAAAACATGGCAGATTCTGTTGCCTATCAAGCCGAGAAACAACTTCAGGATTTGGGCGACAAAGTGCCACCAGCAGACAAGTCCCGCGTGGAAGGCTTAATTCGAGACTTGCGTCAGGCAATTGAGCAGAACAACATCGATCGCATGAAGTCTCTCACCAACGAAATTCAACAAGCCCTGATGCAAATCGGCACTGCGGTCTACTCACAAGCAGGTGCATCTCCAAACGGTGGTACTTCTACAGACCGTCAAGGCGGCGGTGAAGATGTCATCGATGCAGACTTTGTGGAACAAAAGTAACAAGACGCAGCGAGCAGTCCGTTGCTCTGGTTCTTAGAGTTAAAGGAACTGCTTTAGCGAGCCTGCGTGCGTCACCCAGAGGAAGACGTAGTGAAATTATCAAATACTCTCTTCCTATCCCCGCGTCCTTAAATCTGCGTCACATTTCGTGATGTTATCTAGTTTTTTAATTTGGAGTAATTTTATGACTTCTACATCTGAAAAAACCGCCCTCAAAAGTGTCTCTGCTAGCTTCAAAGATGAGAAGAAGATGCAAGAAGTGGTTGAGCGTCTAATCGATCGCAGCGTTCCCAAAGATCGCATTTCGATTATTGGTCGCGACTTCCACACCGAAACTCGTATCTCCGGATTTGTGACTAAACAAGATGTGATCTTGGATGGACTCGCCACCGGAGCGATTTTTGGATCGCTGTTTGGTTCTATCTTGGCTTTACTTACGGGCGTGGGCGTGTTGTTCATTCCCTTTTTGGGAAGCGTAGTAGCAGCAGGCCCTTTGGGAGCAGCATTATTAGGAGCGGCAGGCGGTGCTTTATATGGTTCCTTGGGAGCAGGCATTGGATCTGCCTTAATCGCAATGGGAATGCCGGAGGACAAAGCTGCTATTTACGAAACACGCCTGAGAACAGGTGAGTTTTTACTGGTCGCGGAAGTGCCACAAGAACAAGCAGACGAAGTTGTCTCACTGTTAGAAAGTGCGGGTGCGGAAGAAGTCGCTATCACTGACATGAAAATTCCCCGTCAACCAAAAGGTGAACTGGCAGATGATGAGCAGATTTCACCAGAAATTAGAGCGAGTCTGTCGGACGACGCGCAAAAAACTTTTGTTGATACCTACAATCGGTCGTTCAGAGAAGCCAATGGAAAAGATAATGCCTTGGCGAAAGCTTGGGATCGGGTCAAACAGGTGTTCGATCGCGACGAAAAAGGCACTTATTCCAAGTCTAAAGTCATATCGTAAATTTCTAGAGTTGCGATCGCTTCCAGCGGGCGCTCTGCGCCATCGCCTACGGTGGGGCGTAGCCCATCGCGACGAACAAGGCACTTATTCCACCAGTCACAAAACAACTTAAAAAACTAGGAGAACCATCATGAACTGATATCACCGACTCCTTAAAGGGCTGCAAGTTTTGATCGTGGGCTTTCTTTTTTCCTCCCTTGAGCACTTGTGGCAGCCAATGCGATGTTGTTCCGCCCCGTGAAACTAGCTGAGGGGGCCTGAAATGAAATTTAGTAGTTCAAACCATAAAAAGAGGATGAACAAGCTATGGTAAGCAATCGTGGAGTAGTCTATATGGGTCCTTGGAAAGTCGAGGTTAAAAATCTTGATTTCCCAAAACTCATCGATCCTCGTGGCAACAAAGCCGATCACGGAGCGATTCTCAAGATCGTAACAACAAACATCTGCGGCAGCGATCAGCACATCTATCACGGTCGGTTTGCGGCTCCTGTAGGAATGCAATTGGGACATGAGATGACTGGCGAGGTGATCGAAGTGGGTCGGGACGTGCAGTTTATTCATGTTGGCGATCTTTGTTCTGTTCCATTTAACGTCTCCTGTGGACGCTGCCGCAACTGCAAGGAGCGTCACACCGACGTCTGCATGAACGTCAACCCCGAAGTAGACTGCGGAGCTTACGGCTTCAACCTCGGCGACTGGCAGGGCGGGCAATCCGAATACCTCATGGTTCCCTACGCCGACTGGAACCTCTTAAAGTTCCCCGACAAAGACCAAGCAATGTCAAAGATCAGGGATCTGACGCTGCTCTCAGACATCTTGCCGACCGGCTTTCACGGCTGCATAGAGGCAAGGGTCGGGTCGGGATCGACGGTCTACATCGCTGGCGCAGGTCCAGTGGGTCGCTGTGCCGCTGCCAGTGCTCGCTTCTTGGGCGCGTCCTGCATCATTGTGGGCGACAGAAACCAGGAGCGGTTAGACCTGGTGAAGAAAGCGGGCTACGAAACCGTAGACACGAGGAAAGATACGCCAGTTGCCGACCAGATTGAAGCAATCTTGGGAGAGAGGGAAGTCGATTCCGGAGTGGACTGCGTGGGTCTTGAGGCGCATGGCTACGGACGGGAAGATGGAGAAGAGCATTCAGAAGCGATACTTAACACCCTGTTTGAAGTGGTCCGGGCGGGGGGCGCGATGGGCATCCCCGGCATATACACCGATGCCGATCCTGGAGCCAAGACCGACATGGCCAAGCAAGGTCTGCTCCCCCTTGCCTTCAGCAAGGCGTGGATCAAGTCGCCGTCGCTGACGGCAGGACAAGCTCCGATCATGAAATACAACCGCCAACTGATGATGGCGATCCTGTGGGACCGGATGCCTTACTTGAGCGAAGTCGTGAACACCGAGATCATCTCGCTCGACCAAGCACCGGAGGCTTACCGGATATTTAGCGATGGCTCGCCGAAGAAGTTCGTCATCGACCCGCACGGCAGCACGAAGAAAGCCGCATAGAGCAGGATGAGGCGTAACCAAAGAAGCAGTCACCGCAGCCATTCAATGAAATTTGACCGTAAGGAGAAACAACCATGACAACAGCAACCGCAACCCGAACTGACGAGGAAATCCAAAAGGATGTGCTGAATGAGTTGAAGTGGGATTCCCGCGTCCAGTCTACCGAAATCGGCGTGGCCGTCAAAGATGGTGTTGTTACGCTCACAGGCTGGGTCGATTCCTTTCACAAGCGCTGGGCTGCTGAAGAAGCTGCCCACCGCGTCCGTGGCGTACTGGCTGTGGCCAACGACATCGAGGTTCGGCTGCCGGTCTCTGCCGAGCGCACTGATGCCGACATTGCCGCAGCCGCCATTCATGCGCTGGAGTGGGATGCCGGCGTGTCCATCGATAATCTCGATGTCACGGTCTCCAAGGGCTGGGTCACGCTCAGGGGTGTGGTCGAGTGGGAGTACCAGAAGCGCGATGCCGAGCAGGTTGTCCGCCGCCTGAAAGGCGTCAAGGGGGTGACCAACTTGCTCACCATCAAGCCCCGCGTGTCGCCGTCGGAACTCAAGCAGAAAATTGAGCAGGCGCTGGTGCGCAGCGCGGAGACCGACGCGCTGCGGATCACGGTCGAGGTGGAGGGGAGCAAGGCCATCCTGAGGGGGGCGGTGCGCTCCTGGGCTGAGAAGCAAGAGGCGGAGCGGGCAGCGTGGTCGGCACCAGGAATCACCTCGGTGGAAAACCGGATCACGATCTCGCCCTAAGCCTGACCGACATCAGGAACGAGCCTGAGGATGGAGAGTGAGGATCGCATCGGCGCGTTCGTGCAGCGTACACAGAGTGTAATCGCGCAGTGTACACGAAGTGTAATTGCTAACTTGCAAAAAAGAATCTAATCAGGAGAACAAGCATGGAACAGCGTCGGTTTGGTTCCACAAAGCGTGAGGTCGCGGTGATCG
The DNA here is from genome assembly GCF_014698115.1 of Nostoc sp. FACHB-973. Taxonomy (GTDB): domain Bacteria; phylum Cyanobacteriota; class Cyanobacteriia; order Cyanobacteriales; family Nostocaceae; genus Nostoc; species Nostoc muscorum. Next base: position 15,985 of record NZ_JACJSJ010000114.1, on the reverse strand, counting down.
GTCAAGGTACTTGGTACATCGATCGCTGCGATCGCGCCTCCGCAATCGCCACGCTGCGTCGAGGTCTCGATCTCGGCATGACCCATATTGACACCGCCGAGATGTACGGCATCGCCGAGGAAGTGGTCGCCGAGGCGATCGTCGGGCGACGCGATGAGGTCTTCCTGGTCTCCAAGGTACTTCCCGAGAATGCCTCTCGGCGCGGGACGATGGCGGCTTGCGAGAAGTCGCTTGCTCGCCTCAAAACTGATCGACTGGACTGCTACCTCTTGCACTGGCGCAGTCAGCACCCGTTGGAGGACACAATTGCCGCCTTCGAGCAGCTTCAGCACGAGGAGAAGATTCTCTCCTGGGGAGTGAGCAACTTCGATCTGCCCGACCTTGAAGAGGCCCGGGCGATCGCCGGCGAGGGTCGTTTCGTCTGCAACCAGGTTCTTTACCATTTGAAAGAGCGCGCGATCGAGCATGCCGTGATTCCTTGGTGTGAGAAGCATGGCGTCGCCGTGGTCGCCTACAGCCCGTTCGGTCACGGGCACTTCCCAGATCCGCACACGACCGGAGGCCGCGTGCTGCAGGAAATCGCCGCCGCGCACAACGCGACCCCTCGCCAGGTTGCGCTTCGGTTCCTAGTGCGGCGGCCCTCGCTCTTCGCAATCCCCAAGGCCTCTAGTCCCGATCACGCAGCCGAAAACGCCCGGGCTGGGGAGCTCCAGTTGACCGAAGCCGAGCTTGATCGGATCGATAAAGCTTTCCCGCCCGATCCCCGTCCCCACGTGCTTCCAATGCTGTAGCTCGCCTGCAACCAACGAAGAAGCAAGGGAGCAGTCCGAGTGGAGCAAGGGAGAAGCCTCTGGTACAAGACCAAAGGAAAAACTAATGGGCTAGTGAAGGCTTAGAAGTAGATCGAACAATTGTTTGATAGCGATGAAAAAAACACCTATTCCAAACCCAAAACAAATTAACAAACAAGGAGAAGATTATGAACTCTCAAACATTGAATCAGCTCGATGCTCGTAATCAGCAAGAGATTGACAACGAGAGACAAAAGGCAACAGATGAAGCTCAAAGATGCGTAGATCAAGAAGCAGTTTCCGCGCTCAAAGAAACTCGAAATGCAATTAATGCCATTGACCAGGGAAATACTCAAGAAGCACTTCAAGCTTTAGAACGAGCAACAGGAAAACTTGAAATTCTAGTAGCACGATACCCTGAACTGGGTTTTGTTCCTGTGTCGGCTCAAGTAAATATAATCGATCTTGCCCCTGACGATTCTAATGAGATTGAGCGAATTCGTAATTACATTAAGAGTACTGTGAATGAGGACGATTTTCGTACTGCTCGTCAACTGTTGAACAGCCTGGTGAGTGAGATTCGCACAACAATCTTTAATCTGCCACTAGAGACATATCCTGATGCCATGAAGGAAGCAGCCCGGTTGTTGAACGAAGGTAAAACCGATGAAGTTAAAACGGTGCTGCAACTTGCCCTCTCAACCCTAGTGGTGACAGAAGTTGCTCGACCCCTACCTCTGCTTAGAGCCGATATTGACATAATGAGTGCAATTGCCATAGCAGACAGCGATCGCGAAAGAACGCTGAGGTTGCTGGAAGATGCTCGCAACCATCTCAGGTTGACTCAACAATTGGGCTATGCCAAAGGCGATCCTGAGTATGCAGAACTTGAGCAGGCAATCCAAGATATCGAGCGGCAAGTTAGGGCAAACGAGAGAACCGCAGACCCATTGAGTCGGCTCCTGGAAAAATTCTCTAGTTTCTTCAAACGTATATCCGGAACCGCCCCCGCCCAACCAGCTTGATGAAGGTAGAAGGCAGGTGGTCACTGAGCGTAGCCGTTGGCGCAGCCTCTCGTAGAGAAGTGAGGCAGGAGGCGAGAAGAGGATAGGGAGATAAGGAGAATCAATGCTCTGCCCCTCCGCCCCCCTGCTCCCTCTGCTTCCCCTGCTCTTCTTGCCCCTCCGCCCCCTACCTTCTTCAATCCAGGTGCAAAACAAGTTAATAAACCAGGAGAATAATCATGAACCGATATCACAGATTCTTTAGAAGGCTGCAAGTCCTGCTCGTGGGTATTCTTTTCTCCTCGCTTTTATTCATCGCTCCCGTTCATGCAGTTAGCTCTGCTGCGGTATTTCCTGAAAGATTAAATCAGCTTGATACTAGTCTTCAGCAGGAGATTGAAAAGGAGAGGCAACAGGCAACAGCTGAGGCTGAAAGTAAACTGGATCGAGAAGCGATCGCCGCAATCGAAGAAACTAAAAAAGCGATCGCTGCCATTGAGCGGGGAAAGACTGAAGAAGCAATTGCTGCCCTAGAACGAGCAACTGGAAAAATTGACATTCTAGTAGCACAATACCCTAAACTAGTTCTAATTCCGGTGGCGGCTCAGGTAGCGATAATCGATTTTGCCCCTCAGGATTTTAATTTGGTTGACCGAATTCGCAAACAAGTTAAGTCTGCTGTAAATGCAGAAGATTTTCCGGCGGCTCGCGAACTGTTGAACAACTTGATGAGCGAGATTCGCACAGCAATCGTCAATCTGCCATTAGAGAGATATCCAGATGCTACCAAGCAGGCAGCTCGGTTGTTGAACGAAGGCAAAATTGATGAAGCCAAAGGCGTGCTGCAACTTGCGCTCTCAACTTTAGTGGTGACAGAACAAGCTCGACCCCTGCCGCTAGTCAAAGCCCATACCGATCTAGTGACTGCGGTTACTTTAGCAGAGAAGGATCGTGACGCAGCACAGAGGTTGCTAGAAGATGCTCGTACCCAACTCAAGTTAGCTCAAGAACTAGGATATGCCAGAGGCGATCGCGAGTATGCAGCATTTGACAAAGCAATTAAAAATCTAGAGCGGCAAGTTAAGGCACGTGAGAACACAGCAGGCGCATTTGCCAAGCTTCAAGAACAATTCTCTAGTTTCTTCAACCGAGTATCCGAAGTCGTCAAACCAGGTGATTCCTCAAATAGGGCAGAAGCCAGGAGACGCGATTAATGAGCCAGCGCGTTGCGGGGGTTCCCACGCCACTTGCTTCAAGCCGGCAAAGCCGTCCAACGCAGTGGCTCCCCGTTGTAGCGACTGGCGTCGCGTCTGTACAAGAATTAAAAGTAGAGACGCGATTCATCGCGTCTCTATAAGAGTGAGGAGTTTTATCTCCCCCTGCCCCTCTGCCCACCCGTCCCATCGCGTTAATCTCAAGAGGTGCTGATGGTTGCAGCAACCGATTTCAAAGATTATTACGAAATTCTGGGTGTTAGTAAGAACGCCACTCCGGAGGATATCAAAAAAGCCTACCGGAAATTGGCACGGAAATATCACCCGGACTTAAATCCTAACGATAAGCAAGCCGAAGCGCGGTTCAAAGAAATTAACGAAGCTAATGAAGTGCTGTCCGACCCGGCAAAACGCCAGAAGTATGACCAGTATGGTCAGTACTGGCAACAGGCTGCGGCGGGCGCACCTCCACCCAGAGGGGCGGGTACACAAGGTTATGACTTTAGCCAGTATGGCAACTTTAATGATTTCATTGATGAGTTGCTGGGAGGGTTAGGTCGCGGTGGCGGTCGTACAAGGCAGCGCACAGCTAATTATCGCACTACAAGAAGACCAGAAGGATTCCGGGAATACGTAGATTTTGGGTATGGAGAAGACCCCTCCAGCCGCTTCACTGATATTCCCGCACAGGATACGGAAGCAGCGATCGCTCTCACTTTTTCTGAAGCGTTTCACGGTACACAGAAGCGGCTACAAATTGATGGAGAAACTATCACTGTTCGCATTCCGCCGGGAGTAAAATCGGGAAGCCGCATTCGAGTCAAAGGCAAAGGACAGATGAGTCCTTTTAGTCAGCAACGCGGTGATTTGTATCTAACAATTGAATTATTGCCCCATCCTTTCTTCAAATTTGAGGGCGACAATCTTGCTTGCGAAGTACCTGTCAGCCCAGAGGAAGCTGTACTTGGCGCACAAATAGATGTTCCTACGCCCGATGGCAAGGTAACGATGACGATTCCGGCTGGCGTGGATTCCGGTCAAGCACTGCGGCTACGTGGCAAGGGCTGGCGCGATCCAAAAGGCAATCGTACCGCTTTGATCGTGCGGTTAAAAATTGTGACACCCAAAGATTTGAGTCCCCAAGAAAGAGAGTGCTATGAAAAATTGCGGCAGGTCAGTAGCTTTAATTCCCGTCAAGGCTTAGAAGAGGTGCGGTTATGAGTTCTAACCTGAGTTTGTCTTGCGTGGTGTGGTCAGAAACAGGCGATCGCCTCTATAGTTTCGAGCAAGCCGCCTACCTCACCCAAACCTCGGTTTTATTGCTAGAACGATTTGCCCGCCTGGGATTAATTGAACCTGTAGGAACCATGCTGCGCCGACAGGATATGTTTCGCGTTGTGCAGATTCAAAGGTTGCACCGCGATCTGAACTTGAATTGGGTCGGAGCAGCAATGGTGCTAGATATGGTAACTGAAATTGCCCAACTCAAGGCACAACTACGTGCCTACCGTGCTTAATTACAAATTCGTAATTCGTAATTAAGAGCGTTAACAAAAATGCGTAGGCTAGTGGTCTGCCAACCCAAAAATGCTAGGTGAGGTCTGGGGAAAGGGGAAAGGTTAAGGGATTTAAAATCTTTCCCCCTTCCCCCTTACCCTTTACCCCTAGTAGTTCACTTGGCGAACTACTAGGGGCGGAAACAACTGTCTCCACCTCCCCACATCTCTCCCTTTCTTTTTCAACGTGATACCATTTCATGAAAATAATGAAACAGACCTAAACCCTGAAAGCCTGACTAGGTAAGACTTTCTTAATTACGAATTACGTTAGCGCAGCTTTAGCGACGCAGGAGCGTCACTACGAATTACGAATTGGTTTGACTGCCTAAATAATTTATTTCTCAGCTAAGGGACACGATTATGCAACCAACCAATCCTGAGCAATTTACCGAAAAAGCCTGGGAAGCCCTTGTTCGTACTCCCGAAATTGCCAAGCAGTTTCAGCATCAGCAGATTGAGAGCGAACATTTGATGCTAGCGCTACTGGAACAGGAAGGACTCGCCAGTTCTATTTTCAACAAAGCTGGGGTGAATGTTCAAAAACTCCACGAGCGCACTATCGACTTCATCAACCGTCAGCCTAAAGTATCGGGGGCTAGCAGTGGTTCGGTATACATCGGACACAGTTTAGAGACGCTGCTCGATCGCGCCGAACAATACCGCAAAGAGTTTGGTGATGAATATATTTCTATTGAACATTTAATACTTGCCTTTGCCAAAGACGATCGCTTTGGTAAAGGGTTGTTTCAAGAATTGGGACTGGATGAAAAAAAACTCCGCAACATCATTCAACAGATTCGAGGGAGTCAAAAAGTGACAGATCAAAACCCGGAAGTTAAATATGAAGCGCTAGAAAAATACGGACGCGATTTAACCCAATTGGCACATGAGGGCATACTCGACCCAGTGATTGGACGAGATGAAGAAATTCGCCGCACGATTCAAATCCTTTCTCGTCGGACTAAAAATAACCCCGTGCTGATTGGTGAACCCGGTGTCGGTAAAACGGCAATTGTAGAAGGATTAGCGCAGCGCATTGTCAGTGGTGATGTCCCGGAATCATTGCGCGATCGCAAACTAATAGCTTTAGACATGGGTGCGTTAATTGCTGGAGCCAAATACCGGGGAGAATTTGAAGAACGCCTGAAAGCTGTCTTAAAAGAAATCCAAGAAGCACAGGGACAAATCGTCTTGTTCATTGACGAAATTCACACTGTAGTTGGTGCGGGTGCAACGCAAGGATCGATGGATGCTAGCAACTTGCTCAAGCCGATGCTCGCTCGCGGCGAATTGCGCTGTATTGGTGCCACCACGCTAGATGAATACCGCAAGTACATTGAAAAAGATGCGGCTTTGGAACGTCGTTTTCAGCAGGTGTATGTCGATCAGCCCAGTGTGGAAGATACCATCTCAATTCTGCGCGGTTTGAAAGAGCGCTACGAGTTACACCACGGCGTGAAGATTTCTGATAGTGCGTTAGTTGCGGCAGCTACTCTGTCTGCGAGATATATTAGCGATCGCTTCTTACCCGACAAAGCTATTGATTTGGTGGATGAAGCTGCGGCTAAACTAAAAATGGAAATTACTTCCAAACCAGAAGAATTAGACGAAATCGATCGCAAAATTCTGCAACTGGAAATGGAGCGGCTGTCACTGCAAAAAGAAACAGACAGTGCTTCCAGAGAGCGGTTAGAACGCATAGAGAGAGAACTTGCGGAGTTAAAAGAACGCCAAGATGCCCTCAATGCTCAATGGCAAGCAGAGAAGCAAATCATCGATCGCATTCGCCAAATTAGACAAGAGATTGAGCGTGTCAACGTAGAAATTCAGCAAGCCGAACGCGATTACGACCTCAACCGGGCAGCAGAACTGAAATACAGCAGACTCACTGAGCTGCAACGACAACTAGAAGAAGCCGAAGCTCGACTAGCTCAAATCCAGACTAGCGGTAAATCTCTGTTGCGCGAAGAAGTCACCGAAGCTGACATTGCCGAAATTATCTCCAAGTGGACGGGTATTCCGGTGAGCAGACTGGTTGAATCGGAAATGCAAAAACTCTTGCATCTGGAAGAAGAGCTACATAAACGTGTGATTGGTCAGGACGAAGCTGTAAGAGCTGCTGCTGATGCAATTCAACGTTCCCGTGCTGGGTTGGCAGACCCGAATCGTCCCATTGCTAGCTTTATTTTCTTAGGCCCGACCGGGGTGGGAAAAACAGAACTGGCAAAAGCTTTAGCGGAATATCTGTTTGATACCGAAGATGCACTGGTGCGGATCGATATGTCCGAATACATGGAGAAACACGCTGTTGCCCGTCTCATCGGTGCGCCTCCAGGTTACGTGGGCTATGAAGAAGGCGGACAACTCAGCGAAGCGATTCGCCGCCGACCTTATTCTGTAATTCTGTTTGACGAAATTGAGAAAGCTCATCCTGATGTATTCAACGTCCTGCTGCAAATCCTGGATGATGGTCGCCTAACTGATTCTCAGGGACGCACAGTAGATTTTAAAAATACGATCGCGATTATGACCAGCAATATTGGTTCAATATACATTTTGGATGTGGCAGGAGACGATAGCAAGTACGAACAAATGCGCGATCGCGTCATGGAAGCAGTGCGAGAAAGTTTCCGCCCCGAATTTCTCAACCGCATTGATGAAATCATTATTTTCCACAGCTTGCGGAAGGACGAGTTGCGCGAAATTGTCAAACTACAAGTGCAGCGTTTAGAGGAGCGACTGCGCGAGCGTAAACTCTCGCTCAAAATCTCCGACCAGGCTTTCGATTGGATTGTTCAGGTCGGTTATGACCCAGTTTACGGTGCTCGTCCCCTGAAGCGGGCGATTCAGCGAGAACTAGAAACTCCGATTGCCAAAGCGATTCTACGCGGCGAGTTCCACGAAGGCGACACAATCTACGTCCATGTGGAACACGAACGACTGGTGTTGAAGCGCTTATCACCTGAACTGGTCAATGCTTAGAGGGGGCAGAGGAGCACAAGGGAGAGTTGAAGAAGGCAGAAGTACGAGGGCAGAGGGCAGTCCCGATGAAGCAAGTTTCACAGCCAAGCATGAAAATGTGGTGTGGGACTGAGCTATATAGATACTCATCTAAATAGCATTTTCAAGTCAGAAGGTTTTATTTAAAAGGGGATTCAAACCCCTCCTAAATAAGCAGCCCCAAATTAAAAATTTGGTGGGGGTCTTGAACCCTTACTCCTTCCAGTCGTAGGCAAAGAGCAGGAAGTAGAATTCCCTTCTGCCTTCTGCCTCCTGCCCTCTGCCTTTCTTGATAACTCTTGGAAAGACTTGGGTTAATCGCGTCTCTCTTTCAAGATTTAACAACATATCAAAACATTTTTGGAAAAGCTATGACTTCTGAAGATTTTAGAGAAACCAGAACAAATTCAGCATTGGCAATTGTCTTAGGTGTTTTGATGGTTCTGCTAGGAATTGCAGCGATCGCAGAACCATTTGTTGCCACTATTGCCATCACAATCGTATTCTCCTGGACTTTAATTATTGCTGGCATCGTCCGAATTGTTCATGCATTTCAATCACGTCACAAACGAGGCTTCTGGACAACACTAGTAGTTGGTGTTCTATACGTAATTGGTGGGATTCTGCTGCTTAGCAACATCTTTGGTGCTGCGCTCTCTCTCACCTTAGCTTTTGGATTGATCATTTTTATTGAGGGTGTATTGGAGGTGATTGCAGCATTTCAAATGCGTCCAGATCCAAACTGGAGTTGGGTACTATTTAGCGGGATCATGGCTATTATTCTAGGGATTTTGATTCTGTATCAATGGCCTGTCAGCACAGTTTGGGTATTGGGAGTATTTGTAGGGATTAATTTTTTGTTGACGGGCCTCTGGATGATCATGCTTTCATTAGCTTCTCGTAGTCTTCTTGACCATAGGGCAAGAGTTTAAAGCAGTTATCAGTTATCAAAGTTTGAGTTGGGGTCTAAATCTCCAACTCAAACGTAGCACGCAATAGTGGTGAGGAACTTTGACTCCCAACTGAAAAACAGTTTACTGTTAACTATTTACTAATTTGTTGAAATAACTTTCGGTTTTATTGGTGAGCTAGTGCTGCCTCACTGAAATAAGGATAATATGATTACAACAGATAACAACAAGCACGCTGTTGGAGTATTTACTAACCGTAAAGCAGCGGAGCAATCAGTTAATGAATTGAAAGCCTCAAGCTTTCCAATGGAAAAAGTTGCGATTTTTGCAAAATTTGCAGATCGCATAAATCGTATTGGCGAAGTATCAGTCAGTTCGCGTATCAACAATCAAAGTGTAGATACAACTGGAGCAGTTGGTGACGCTTTAGCTACAAGTTTTTGGGGAAGCGTATTAGTTGGTCTTAGCAGTTTGGTACTTCCTGGCGGTATTGGAGTAATAATTGCAGTCGGTTCGGTTGGAACAGCATTCATTATTAGTGTAGCGGGTGTTGCAGTTAGTACTATAGCCACAAATCATTTAGTAAAGGTGCTAGCTAGTTTAGGTATTCCTGAAGACCGAGCTAGACGTTATTGCGATCGCATCCAGTGCTGTGAATATTTACTAGTACTAAAAGGCAAAGATGAGGAGATTCAAAATGCTGAAGTCATTTTGAAGAAGCATCATATTAACTATTCGGGTATCTATGAGCTACCACAGGTTTAAATAAGCCTTCTTGGGTGGCCGCCGAGATACGGATACCGTTGGCGAAATATTGCTTAACAAAAAAACGGTGGATTTACTGTGTATTACTTGGAGAAGATAAATATCCCTTTTCGTGTATTACACGGGAGAAAAAAATTAAGTTAGCTGCCTCAATAATCAATAAAGTAGAAGAAATACTTATGGATGCAGTATATGTGCTTACATTCGGAAGAACTTCCTCCTATTCCTGATGAAACGGTACGTGTAGCCAAAGCCGCGTTCCCCAAAGGTAATTTATATATGCGACTGCGTGATGAACTTGGAGTCTTTTATAAGGATGAAGATTTCGCATCACTGTATCCACAACGGGGTCAGCCAGTGCAAGCACCTTGGCGGTTGGCGATGATACTGGTGATGCAATATCTAGAGAATTTAAGGGCTTGTTCGAGAATGTTGCAAGGAGAATCATGGACGACAATCAAGAACGACAAGACTTCGATCTAACCGAAAGCGATGAGCAACTCAGCGCGGACGAAAAAACAATACTCGACGAACTCGGTATTGTTGGTGCTGTTCGCCGAAAATTCTTGGGGCAAAACATGGCTGCGGCACTCGGCACCTTCGCCTTCCACCTGCTGGCTAAAGAGGAGGTCTTTGCCACGCTCGCCGCTTCGCCCGACGCAGTGTTCGCTTCGACCGCTGGGGTGGAAAACGCCGTTAAGGTCTCGTTGAAAATCAACGGCTCTACTCAACGCCTGGAAGTGGATTCGCGCACGGTGCTGCTCGATGCTCTACGCGAAAGACTTGGATTGACCGGCACCAAAAAAGGGTGCGATCAAGGACAGTGCGGTGCTTGTACAGTGATCGTTGACGGACGCCGCGTGCTTTCGTGTCTGACACTTGCCGCGAGCTGCGAGGGAAAAGAGGTGACGACCATCGAAGGGCTGGCTGACGCCGACAATCTTCATCCGATGCAGGCGGCGTTCATCAAACACGACGGCTTCCAGTGCGGCTACTGCACGCCGGGGCAGATATGTTCGGCAGTGGCGCTTTTGCAGGAAGCCAAAAACGGCGACGTGAGTCACGTCACTAACAATTTGCGGACGAGTCCCCAGAATTTAGAACTCTCTGATGAAGAAATCAGAGAACGCATGAGCGGCAACATTTGCCGTTGCGGCGCTTATCCAGGAATCGTTGCGGCAATCAGAGAAGTTCATTCCGGGCGCGAAACAGCCCAGACCAGGCATTTTGCAAGCGATGAAGAAATTGCCATTGCATTCAATGAGGGCAAAGCCGATGAAATCGTTTAAATATTCTAGCGCAACCGACGTGGCAAACGCCGTTGGCACTGTTTCCGCTAATCAAACGGCACAGTTTCTCGCAGGCGGGACAAATCTGATTGATTTGATGAAAGAATACGTCGAGCGTCCCAGCGAACTTGTTGACATCTTAGGTTTGAATCTGGCGGAAATTCGATCGACCTCGAACGGAATTTCTATTGGCGCGTTAGCCAAAAATACTGATACGGCTAACCATGCGCTCGTCCGGCAAAATTACCCGCTTCTGTCAATGGCGATTTTAGCTGGTGCCTCCGTACAGCTTCGCAATATGGCGACCAACGGGGGAAATTTAATGCAGCGCACCCGTTGCCAGTATTTTTACGACATCGCTATGCCGTGTAACAAACGCGAGCCTGGCAGCGGATGTGGAGCTATTCAGGGACTCAATCGCATTCATGCCATTTTTGGCTACAGCGATAAATGCGTGGCGACTTACCCGGGCGATATGGCGAATGCGCTTTATGCGCTTGACGCAGTAGTGAGGATTCGCGGCACGAACGGGCAAGAACGCACAATCCCGATCCAGGATTTTCATCGCTTGCCGGGCGACACGCCGGAAAAAGATAACAATCTTCAGCATGGCGAATTGATCGTTGCCATCGAAATGCCGAGGAATAACTTCGCCGATAAGTCTTATTACCTAAAAGTTCGCGATCGCACTTCATATGCTTTCGCACTGGTTGCCGTGGCTGCTGCTTTAGAAACAAGAGGCAACAACATCAAACAGGCACGCGTTGTTTTGGGAAGTGTCGCGCATAAACCTTGGCGTTCAGCCGAAGCGGAAAGAGTTTTGATCGGAAAACCAGCGACGGAAGAAACTTTTCGGGCTGCTGCCGAAGTAGCTTTCAAAGATGCGAAACCGCTTGAACATAACGGTTATAAAGTCGAACTCGGAAAACGCGCCATTGTTCTCGCTTTGCAGCGAGCGATGTCGGGCGGTGTTGTGTAAGTAGGGAGAATAAAAGAAATGGCAAGATACATCGGAAAAGAAGTGAGCCGCGTAGACGGCATCGCAAAAGTGACGGGCAAGGCAAAATACGCCGCAGAATTTCAGGTTTCCAATCTCGCTTACGGTTTTATCGTGCTGGGAACCGTAGCAAAGGGCACGATTAAATCAATCGACACGCGTGAGGCTGAACGCGGTGCGGGCGTAATTCGCGTCTTCACGCACCTGAACACACCAAAGCTCGATCCAAAGTTTTCTATGGTCCAGGCTCCGTCGCGCGCTACCGATGAGCAAGACAAGTCGTTTCGGGCGCTCCAGTCCGACAAAATCTTCTTCAATATGCAGCCTGTGGCACTCGTCGTCGCCGAGACATACGAGCAAGCGCGTTATGCGGCACGTCTGGTCAAAATCTCCTACAACACAGAGCCGCACACGACCGACACCGAGGCGGTGCGAGCGATCGCGCGCGTCCCCACCCAAGCGCCGCCTCTAAAGCCGCGCGGTAATCCCGAAGAGACGATGCGTACAGCGGCGATTGAGACTCAGCCGTTAGTTGTTGAACATACTTTAACGCGCGGTAATCCCGAAGAGACGATGCGTACAGCGGCTGTGAAGGTAGAGGCCGAGTACCGCATTCCTATCGAGCACCACAACCCCATAGAGCCGCACGCGGCCATCGCGGTCTGGCAAGGCGACAAGCTCACGATCTTCGACAAGACGCAGGGGGTCTATGGCGTGCGCGCACATTTGGCTTCGAGCTTCGGCGTGCCCAAGGAAAATGTGAGCGTGCTTTCACCCTTCGTCGGCGGGGCTTTCGGATCATCGCTGCGCCCGAACTATTATCCGGCGCTAACAGCGATGGCAGCCCGGGAACTCAAACGCCCAGTCAAGGTCGTCTATACGCGCACACAAATGTTTACTGGTCACGGCTATCGTCCGTACACGATTCAGAAGGTCGCGCTCGGCGCAGAGCAATCGGGAAAGCTCTCCACGATGATTCATGAAGTCGTACACAACACCTCCAACATCGAGGAGTTCTCAGACGAAACCACGCTTTTCACGCGCCAGGTCTACGCCTGCCCGAACCTCTACGCGCCGCTGAAGATTACCAACACTGACCTCCCCACCCCGACCTGGATGCGTGCACCGGGGGCCGTTAGCGGTATGTTCGCCCTCGAATGCGCGATGGACGAGCTGGCCTACGCGCTCAAGATCGATCCGCTCGAACTACGGCTGATCAACTACGCCGAAGTAGACCCCGAGAGCGGCAAGCCATTTTCGAGTAAGGCGTTGCGGGAGTGCTATCGGCTCGGCGCGGAAAAATTTGGTTGGAAGAAGCGCCAGTTTGAGCCGCGCTCAATGCGCGACGGACGCCTACTCGTCGGTTGGGGTATCGCAACCGGTGTCTGGGGCGCTTTCCAGATGCCTGCTGCCGCCCTCATCACGCTGCGATTGGATGGCACGGCCCAAGTTGCTAGTGCGACCAGTGACATCGGCCCCGGCACCTGCACCGTGATGAGCATGATCGCTGCTGAGTATCTGGGGCTGAAGTTGGAGCAAGTGAAATTTGAACTCGGCGACACAAAGTTCCCTCGGTCACCGTCGCAGGGGGGTTCTTGGACGACGGCGAGCGTCGGCTCGGCGGTGCGCGGAGCGGCTCTGGCGATCGGCACAAAGTTGCTCGCACTCGCGAACCAGGAACCGAATTCTCCGCTCAAGGGGGCAGCCGCCGCCGATGTCGAGATGCTCGACGGGAGACTGCGACTAAAAAGCGACCCGTCGCGTTTCGTCAACATCTCCGGAGTGATGAAGCGTAATGGTCTCACCACAATCACGGAAACATTCGAGTCGCGTCCCTCAGAGGAGCGTGAGAAGTATGCGACGTTGGCGCACGGCGCGCAGTTCATTGAAGTGAAGGTCGATCCGGATGTGGGGACTGTCCACGTTACGCGGGCCATTGAAGTGACTGCCAGCGGCAAGATCATGAATCCGAAGGCCTCGCACAGCCAAGAAATTGGTGGGGTTGTCTGGGGCATCGGCATGGCACTGCAAGAGGCGACTGAAATCGACCATCGTTACGGGCGGATCATGAACCCGAATTTGCAGCACTACCATGTGCCGGTTAATGCCGATATTCTGGAAATCGAAACGATATTCGTTGAGGAGGACGATAAAATCGTCAATCCGCTCGGTGTTAAAGGCATGGGCGAACTCGGTATGGTCGGAATTCCGGCGGCGATCGCCAATGCGGTTTTTCACGCGACCGGCAAGCGAATCAGAGATTTGCCCATCACGCCTGACAAACTCTTGTAGAATTTGCTGCCGCAAATTTAGCGCTATTACATAGTTCTGTAAGTGAGCAATAAGTATATGAACGAGTTACAGCATATCCTGCAAGCATTTGTACATAGCCAAAAGTCAGCACAGCGTAGTGCTTTAGCAACGGTAGTACAAACAAGTGGCTCGGTTTATCGCCGACCAGGGGCGAGGATGTTACTGGTTGAAGATGGACAAATGATTAGTGCGATTAGCGGTGGCTGTTTGGAAGGTGATGTTTTTGAACGGGCGCAATCGCTGATGTTTGGCGGTGGTGAACCGATGGTAGTAAGATATGACACTGCATCGGATGAAGACATTGTATTTGGCTTTGGGTTGGGGTGTAATGGCGTTGTCGATGTTTTGATTGAATCTTTAGGTGATGAAACTGCTGCGAGCCAAATGTCTTTCATTCAAGATTGTTTGCAGTCTGGGCAAGTGGGAGCGATCGCTACTGTCTTTAAAATAGAGGGAGCGTCAGATATTACAGTTGGTTCTCGAATGATGCTGAAATCAGATGGCACTGTCATCAATCACGTTGCTAATATTTTCATTGCTCAAAAGATAGAAATAGACACTCACCAAGCACTGAGAAAAAAACAAACTTGCCTACAATCATATACTTTACCTCAAGGACGCGTTGATGTGTTGATTGAAGTAATTCATCCATTAGTACCACTGCTCGTATTTGGTTCTGGATATGATACGATTCCCGTGGTGCATTTGGCGAAACATCTGGGTTGGCACGTTACCGTAATTGATGATCGACCAGGGTATTTGAGGGGCGATCGCTTTCCTCAAGTTGACCAAATTCTCTGGTGCGAACTCAATGATGCCCACTCATACAAACATTTGCTGACACCGCAAACTGTAGCAGTTGTCATGACACACCGCTATCTAAGCGACCTAGCATTTCTCAAGACTCTGATTCCATCCCAGGTGCGTTACCTGGGAGTGTTAGGCCCAAAACGCCGGATGCAAAAATTGTGGGATGATCTGTCTGAAGAAAATATCATTACCACATCTGCACAAGAACAACGAATTTATAACCCTGTAGGACTAGACATTGCTGCGGAAACACCCCAAGAAATCGCCCTGTCCATCGTGGCAGAAATTCAAGCTGTAATTGGCGGACGTAGGGGTAGTTTCTTGCGCGATCGCCCAGGCTCGATCCATTCTCTCTTAGAGCAACCATGTCTAACATTGGCATTATAATTTTGGCAGCAGGCGCTTCCACAAGGCTTGGTCAGCCTAAACAGATCCTAGCTTACCAAGGTAAATCACTAATTCGACATATCACGGAGGCGGCGATTAATTCTCAGTGTCGGCCAGTTGTTGTTGTGTTGGGTGCTTACGTCGAAACTATTGAGCCGCATCTGAGAAATTTAGATATCCACATTGTTTATAATCAAAAATGGTCAACTGGTATGGCCAGTTCCATTCGATGTGGACTAAATGCTATTGGGGCGATCGCATCTGAGATTGAAGCAATCGTACTGATGTTATGCGATCAACCGTTTGTTTCCTCCGACCTGATTAATCAACTTGTTACAAGATATCAAGCTACAAATTCGATGATAGTTGCTTCGGAATACGCGGGTATCCTTGGTGTTCCTACTATATTTCACAAAACGTTATTTTCAGAACTAGCTCTTCTTCAGGATGATATCGGTGCTAGAAAAATCATTCGTCAGCATTATTCAAACTGTTCAAGCATTTATTTTGCTGAGGGAGTTATTGATGTAGATACTCTTGAGGATTATGAACAACTTCACAAGCATCATCGTTAACAAGTTAAGCTTTAGGGCTATTAGTCACTAGACCTCTTGCAAAATTATTTTATGGTAAGATGATGAATTTTGCCGTGTGAATCAATTTGGATATGCGATACGAGCAAACAAAAAAGTTATCTAACCGAGAGTTCAAACGTCTAGTTGGGGTGCAACGGCATACATTTGATGAGATGGTCAAAGTCATGCAGGATGCCGCCAGTCCCAAAAAAACTCGGGGCTGCCCAAATAAACTAGATTTGTCAGACCAAGTTTTGATCTGCTTGTGGGACTTAAACAAAACTAAAAAGGAAAAAAGGGTATAATGTTTAACTAGCATAGCTTTCACGTTGAAAAAAGCTCATGAAAGAAACCACCCCCGCAGCCATGC
>NZ_JACJSJ010000113.1 GCF_014698115.1 Nostoc sp. FACHB-973 | reverse complement strand
AGAACAGCTATGTCTTTTCGCTTTTTTGATTGGTTGACTCTCCATCGTGACCTGTTTGTTTCTTACAAAGCTAGTTTGGGCTATATTTGGGCTTGATTTTTGTTTAAGTCCCGTTAGAAGAAATGCAAGTTATATCTGGAGAACACTTGGATTTTTTAACACCTTAAATAAGGGATGCACTTGCAAGTGCTGTATCAACGAATTTACAAAAAAAAGGGAACAGGGAAGAGGGAACTCTTAACTGATAAGAAACTAAAGTTTCAGAGTAGAATGGCACTAAGAAAAGCTGAAACACTTGTGGTTTAAGCCACCTTCCGCACCCCAAGTGTCACAAACGGAAATTACTGATGTTGAGTAAATTCAAAAAGATTTCCCTACCTATGTATTAGATGCCAATTATCTTACACAAATTAAAGACCTAGAACCAGATGCCAAAGCTTTAGAAATCGAGACAAGACTAGCAGCAGAGTTAACAATTCGTTTAGAGGGAGATGAAGATTTAAGACCTTTAAGCCAAAGATTACAAGAAATCATCTGCCAAAAGCAGGATAGAACTTTAAAAGGAATCGCTCAGTTAGAGGAACTAGAGTTAGAAAAAATTAATCGGATAAAGCAACTAGAAGACCTAGCCATACAAACGATAGAAATCATAGAACAACAACAGCGCCCAATTGCTGATTCTATTGTTAAATTAGTAAAAGAGCGACTTCCTAATATTACCCATGAGCAGGCGATTAGACTTGCAAACGCCATTGTAAGTAAAGCTGAGTTCCTCTGTTTTCCAGGCTGGTTTAAACAGTCACACATGGATACAGAAATATATAGAGAATTTACTCGTTTACTCAACGCTAATTTTAAAGATTTTGGATTACATGGTCAAGGTAAAGATTTTATAGATTCTTGTATAAAACTTCTAAGAAAGGTACGTTTCTGTGGTTAAGTTAAAATTCCCGGAAAGGCAAGAATATAATCTCCCTGACTACATCATTCGAGAGAGTGAAAAAGCGAAAAATTTGCGCCTTAAAGTCTCTATTGAAAAAGGTGTAGAGGTGATCGTTCCCAAAGGCTTTGACCAAAGCCGCATCCCTGGAATTCTTCAAAAAAAACAGATTTGGTTAGAGACAACAGTCAAACGGATTGATGAGCGACGGCAATTTTTTACTTCCGCCGCATCTGATTATCTTCCAGAATCTATCTCACTATTAGCGATCGCAGAACATTGGCAAGTTCAATATTATCAAACTTCAGTGTTAACGGTGGTTGTAACTGAAAAGCTAGATAAGCACTTAGTACTAGAGGGTAATGTTAACGATATACAAGCCTGTAGGTTAGCCCTTTGTCGCTGGATCACTAAAAAAGCTCATACTCATTTAGTTCCTTGGCTCAAAGAAGTTAGTCAGAAGAATCGCTTACCTTTTATTAAAACCTTAGTTAAAGGACAGAAAACCCGTTGGGCTAGCTGTTCTCGACATAAAACAATTAGTCTTAACTACAAACTTCTTTTCATTCCTTCAGAAATTGTGCATTATGTTTTCATCCATGAATTATGCCACATAATACAGATGAACCATTCAAAAAAATTCTGGGCTTTAGTGAATGAAAAGGAACCTAATTACAAACAACTAGATAAGCAACTGCGAGAAGCTTGGCGCAGCATACCTATATGGCTAGAACCTCAATTATTGCAGACTAAAATTCCCGATTGAAAGCAAGAAATATTTACACATTAGTAATTTAAACAATATATTTGTAACTACAACTACCAATAACCAAGTTGTTGCTTGGAAGTTTATTGAAGTTGATTCATGTGAATATTCTTCAACTGTATGGCGTTGCAACCGCGTAGTATTTAAACTTTTGCTATATATAAGGATTGTCCAGCTAGGTTTAACGATCGCAGCTTTTTATCAATTTTATCTTTTTGAGTCTTCCACTTGAATTTTTGAGCCATTTATGTTTTGAGGATGGCAAGTCCCATTTGGGGAGCATTTTTGCTACTACTTACCTTGGTATAAACAAAGCCATCGGGTAATGCCAATTACAGTTTGGTCAAAATTGCGTGTCTTATTCGAATTTAATCTTAAGAGAAGAAAGCAATAATTAAAAAAATATAAAATTGATTTGTTTAGAGCTTACGTTGTGGAAGCTAATAGAAAAAATCTTTGTAAGCTTGAGTTTTACGTTGTGGAATAAATATAACGTACCCTGTAGTGGCACCAGTAACGCTGGAGATAAAAAAGGACTCAACGACCCCAGGTCAGGACTGTGGCACGAAATGTTCCGCATCATCAACCAGTGTAGACCAGCAATCGCTCTCATCGAAAACCCAACAGGGCTACTCTCTAGAGGAATGGCAACAGTCCTCGAAGACCTTTCCAAAATCCGGTACGTATCTGAATGGGAAACTATACCCGCGTACTGCCTCGGCTTGCCACATGAAAGAGAAAGAGTCTTTATCATTGCCTACACCGATGGCTTATTCTACCGTCAACAGCCAACCCCCTGGGCAGACCAAATTAGAAATCAGATTACGCAAGTACGGCTCTCTCATGAAGACCGAAGCTTTGAACCCGGTATTCGTGAGGTGGCTTTTGGGATTCCCGTTGGAGTAGCCAAGGGAATTAAGGGCAATTATGATGCCCGTCGCGCTTATGGTTTGAGTTGCTCTCCAAGGCAAGCTGCTGTGGCATGGAAACGAATTGATTACTTGTGGGGTCTAAAGTCCAGTCAGGAGGCATAACCATGATTAACCAAGTCCCGAATCTAGAAACTTGTTGGTATCTTTCACCACCTTGGGGTAAAGAGATTCTCCCCTTAGAAGTTTCCCTGTTGGAGAAAGTCTACGTCACTACCACCAAATCTTTCGGTTACTGTTGCGGTGTAGAGTGGTCAGCTAAAGGCTGGAGTTATGAGATTGTCTCCGGCAAGGATAATCTAACTGTTTTAGGACGTGAAATCATTGGTACAGGTAACTTACAATTAGTTACCAAAGAAAAGCCTGTGTTTGAACTGGGTGAATTAGTCGAGTTCCGATTTTATGGCGATGGGCCACCGATCCGCATAGTCCAAGGTATTCAACTGATTTGCGATTCCTGGTTCTACACAATTGAATGGATGTCCCCAGGAATATCTGAAAACGGTGACGGGGTTTTTACTTTCAGAGATGCGATCGCCCTTGGCGGGACTTCGCCCATCGCACGAGTGACTGACTATGACTTGGAGAGGGTGCGATTATGACGGTGTACACCTCATATTATCGTGGCGAAATCCGAGGCGAAGGCATCTCAATCTCGCTGTACCCTCCCAAACAATTGGAAAGGCAAACACCTTCCACTATTCGCGCCAACGTAAGGATTCAGGTGGCAGGGTATTCACAAAGGGGGCACTTGAGGAGGAGTATCGCAAATATGAACCAAAGCCTGCCTGAAGAATTAGACACATTTGCCTTACGAAAAACAACAAGAGATGTTGTGGGAACTGGGTCAAATTGATATTGGAGTTGGGACTCTAGTTCGCACCAATGAGCGAATTACTCAAGCTATTGAACCGAGTATTTTGGAGTTGAGAGACTGGGTACAGCAGGAGCAACCGAATATCCATGTGGATGAAACTCCGTGGCCAGTTAAAGGTTTAAAAGAATGGTTATGGGTAATTGCTAATCCGCAGTTTTGTTTATTTAGTGCTGCTGATACACGCTCTCGCGCCGAGTTAAAAGCCATTTTAGGAACTGAGTATCAAGGGGTACTCAGCAGCGACGATTTTAGTGTTTACAATGGTTATCCAGTTACCGCTCAACAGAAATGTTTGGCTCATCTACGTCGTCATTTAAAAAAATTAATCTTAATTCCAGGACTTCACAACCAAGCTATTGGGGAAGCGTTTGTTAATTTAATTGATGAAGCTTTTATAAATTATGCTCAATGGTTTGAGACTCTTGACTCAACCAGTTACAACGATTGGGTCAATCAATTCAAATCTAAGTTGCAATCCTGACTCCAGCACTGGATTGGCAAGGCAGGAGCAAAAGCCGGAAACCTTTTACGTTCTTTACGGGATAAAGCCCATCAGTGGTGGTATTTCCTTGACTATCCTGAAGTTCCTCCTGATAACAATCAGGCTGAACGAGAGTCCTTCGGACACGCTTCGCGAACGCTTCGCTTGGCTGTCACAAAACGTAAAGTCAGTGGTGGCTCCCGTTCAATGGAGCGATTTCAACACACTGCTAATTTATTGACGGTGGTGCAGACTTGTCGTCGTCAAGGCAGGTCTGTTATTAATTTTTTTGTACAAGCACTACTGGCTGATTCTAATAATTATCTGTCTCGCCCTTCTTTACTTCCTCAATATTAGACCTGAATCCTTACCAATTTTTCCTATCCCTCAACTTTCATTGGGATTTGCTAAACTTCAAGCCATTGTTTATAGGCTCACTTCCCCAATTTTTATATTCCTAACTCACCCTGAATTGTATTTTTCCTCTGCCTAAAGTGACACAACAGGGTTAGGCATCGTATATCAGTTAAATACGAAATATCATAAAAATCCGAATAAAGAGATTGAAATGGGAAACCTAAGCGTATCGGCTCAAAAATCATGTAGTGATGAATCAGATAAGCAGCGATCGCCCCATTTTACTTGAACCTAATTCTCAACGCAGTGATGACTTTAGTTTGTCACAGATGGTTGATCTGATTGCTGATACATTCGGCATTCAAATCAAACCACAGTATCAAGATACATTAAAGAAAAATCTTTTAACTCGCATCCGGGCGCTGGGATTATGCTCACTCAATGATTACTATCAGTTCTTGGTGGCAACAAATCAATTAATTCCCAGTGCGACAGAGTGGCAAGAACTAATCTCTTTACTCACTGTCACTGAAACTTATTTTTTTCGGGATCAGGGGCAGATGTCGCTGCTCAAAAATCAGTTGCTCCCAGAGTTAATCGAGCGCAAAACTGTACTTAGTTTAACTCAGTGCAACGCTGCTAATGGAAAATTTCATAGGCCGACATTACGGCTTTGGAGTGCCGGGTGTTCGACTGGTGAAGAAGCTTACTCACTTGCCATTCTGGTGAAAGAACTAATTCCTGACAATCAGGCATGGGACATTCTGATTTTAGGCACAGATATTAATCAATCTGCGATCGCCCTGGCTCAACAAGGAATTTACAGTGATTGGTCTTTTCGGACAACCACTCCAGAGATCAAAAATCGCTACTTTCGATCGCACAAAAAAGGTTGGAAAATCGATCCGGCGATTCAAGCAATGGTAACGTTTCAACCTGGAAACCTGATGCAGGATAACTTTCCCGCTTACGCATCCAGAATTCACGATTTCGATTTGATTATTTGCCGCAATGTGTTTATTTATTTTGACTTCAATGCGATCGCACAAATTATAGACAAGTTTTACTGCTCTCTGACACCGGGAGGGTTTCTGCTCACAGGACACACGGAATTACAGGGGCAAAAAACTGAACCGTTTCAAGTCAAAAATTTTCCGCAATCTGCGGTTTATCAAAGGCATATCTCACTCAACAAGCAGAGCAATGTCTTGAATACCATAACACCTGCTGCCATTGAGAGCAGGGAAACCGAAATTTTTTCCCCCTCTCTCAATATGGTTCCATTAACAAAGTTATCTGTTGAGGTGAGCAGGGGGAGAACAGAAGCAAGGGAAGAGAAATTGCTCAATATTAATAACTCTCTTCCCTCCCCTGCCTCAAGAGCTGATCCGAACCATCCCTCTCTTCCAAGCTTGGAGAAGGGCTTCGACGTGAGTGCAAACACTCAAACTCTTTTAGATGCAGCCAAGGAATCGCTAATTCAAGAAGCTTATGCCGATGCCATTCAAATAGCCCAACAACTGATTGCTCTTGCCCCCCAACACTTTCAGGCATATTGTTTGATGGCAGAAGCTTACGCGAATTTTGGCGATTACTCCCAGGCGAATCTGGCGTGTCAGCAGGCACTCCAGATCAGCCCATTGGCGCTCGAACCCTATCATTTGTTGGCTCAAATTGCCGAAGAGCAAGGAGATCGCGACAGTGCCAAATTATTCTTAAAACGTATTATTTATCTCGCTCCTAATTCTGTTAATGCTCACCTGGAATTGGGTTCTATATACGAACGAGAGGGAAATGAAAAACAGGCTCAAAAAACCTGGCGATCGCTTCTAGAAATTTTGGAAAATCTACCCCAAGACCAAGCGATCGATGACAGTAGCCAAAAAACGACTGCTGAACTAAAAGCACACGTTCTTAAGCAATTAGGAAGGGAAATAAATAAAGGAGTAACAAATGCTTAACAATTTTAAACTTAGAGGACAAATATTTTTGGGATTCTCACTCCCTGTCACCTTGCTGCTTGGCTTAAGCGCCATGATTTTTGCCGTGGGTAATCAAACTGCCCAAACTTTCAAAGAGGTAGGACGCGCTCAGGAGGTGATCATTGGAACAGACGACATGATTTTGAGAACATCGATGATGGCTCGTCAAGTGCGGGGCTACCTCCTGGTTCAGAATAATAATCCTCTGCAAGAATTTGAGAAGCAGAAACAGCTCTATGACAAGGCGGTAGAAACTACAAAACCTTTCATTGATGACGCGGAGCAGAAAAAAGTTTTTGACCGGATGCTCAAACTGGGAAATGAGTATGATGATCTGTGCAAGCAAACCTTTCGTCTAATTGAGCAAGGCAAGCTAAAAGATGCCACAACCTTATACTTGCAAGAATCGAAAACGGTTGTTGGAGAACTAGATCAACTGAATACAGAATTTAATCAGCGTGAGAAAGAAATTTTGGTGCACTTGACTGAAACCACAACGAATTCAATGCGCTATCTAATATTTGGCTCAGTGATTGTTGGTCTGTTAGGGCTAATTCTTTCAAGCATAGCCGCTTCTCTGATTTGGGCAAGAGTGACCAAAACAGTGAATCGTTCGGTGGATGCGATCGCCAGTTCTGCCTCAGAAATTGCTGCCGCCGTTGAGCAACAAGAGCGAACTGCTACTCAGCAAGCAACGGCCGTGAGCCAGACTACTGCCACTATGAATGAATTGGGGATTTCCTGCCGTCAGTCTGTCGAACAAGCGGACGTTGCGGCGATCAGCGCTCAACAAGTGTCTAATCTGGCATCATCTGGCACGAAGGACGTAGCGCATACCTTAGAAGACATGGCATTTCTTAAACAAAAGGTTGAGCAAATTGCCGAAGGAATTCAGAGGTTGAGTGAACAAGCAGAACAAATTGGTAGCATTTCTACTTTAGTCGGAGATATTGCCAATCAGACCAATATGTTAGCCCTGAATGCGGCTGTAGAAGCGGTGCGGGCTGGAGAACAGGGCAAAGGATTTACTGTTGTGTCTAGTGAAATCCGCAAATTGGCGGATCAAAGCAAGCAGTCTGCTGAGAAAATTCGGGTGCTGGTGAGTCAGATTCAAGCTGCGGTTAAAGCCACCGCAACTGTAACCGATGAAGGGACAAAGCAAGTAGAGCAAGGAGTCAAAACGGCTCAAGGAACGGCTGAAACTTTTGCTGGCGTGGCTGACGCGATCAATAGTGTTTTCCTCAATAGTCAGCAAATTTCCCTAACTGCCAAGCAACAAGCCGTTGCGGTTCAGCAAGTAATTCAGGTGATGGACAGCCTCAAAGTTGGAGCTGATCAAACGGCTTCTGGCATTGGTCAAACTAGGGTGGAAACAAAACAACTCAATGAGGTCGCGCTCAATCTTAAGGCTGTGGTTTAGCGCTAGCGACCGATCGCTCCAGAATCTAAAATTTAAAATCAATATCCCTATGAACCATCAATCTTACTTAATATTTAACCTGAATCACTCACGCTATGGCATTGTGGCTACATCTGTGCAGGAAATCTTCTTTTTGCCAGAAGTGACGGCGATCGCCCAAACTCCTGACACAATTTTAGGCGTAATTAATCTGCGCGGGAAGTTTCTCCCCGTGATGGATTTATATCACCGTTTAGAACAAACACGTCCCCCTTTTCAATTGACTGACAGCATGATTGTGCTGGAATGGGAGACTCAACGAATCGGAATCATCGTTAGTCAAGTAGATAGTGTGCAAGCGATCGCAGATGATCAGATCGCTGCAAATATCTGTGGAGAGTCAAAAGAGAGTTTACCGGATGGATTGGTGACTGGCATTGCCAACGTTGATGAGGGCATTGTTACATTGCTTAATCCTGAACTGTTGGTGCAACACAGCCTTATAGAGACTGCTTTTAATCCAAATTCTGATTTTCACAACGGCTCAGACGCACCAAAACACCCCTCTGATTCAGCCTTAAATCACGGATTATACGATCATTTCAATTCCCAGGAGCGACAGGTTTTTCGAGAGCGAACTGAAAGTCTGCGGTGTGCCATCGCTGACGAGGATTCGGCGTGGCTCTTGCCTCTGGCGGTTGTAGGGTTGGGGGGTGAGTACTTCGGGTTTGGTTTGGAAACGGTGCATGAGTTTACCGAGATTCACAAGATTACCCCGATTCCCTGCTGTCCGCCGCACATTCTTGGCAACATCAACTTGCGGGGCGAAATTATCACCTTAATTAACATCAATGAAGTAGTTGATCTGCCGATGAAGGGAGTGCGATCGCCTACGGTGGGGCGTAGCCCATCGCCTACAGGGGGGAGTACATCCCATCAGCAAGCTGTTGTCGTGCGCCTGGAGCAACGAGTGGCAGGGATTGCCGTCGATGACATTTTTGATGTGACGTATATTCATCCCGGACAAATGACCCCGGCTCCAATTGCCCTGAATTCTGCCAAGGACGACTATCTCCAGGGGGTCGCACCTTATCGCGATCGGATGATGAGCATTATTAATTTGTCTAAACTGCTCACTTCAGAAGCCTTGGTTGTCAATGAAGAGGTCTAATACTAATTCGTAATTCGTAATTCGTAATACTTCGGCTGCGCTCAGTACAAGTTCGTAATTCGTAATTAAGAAGGTTTTACTTAGTCTGGGTTTCAGAGTTTGTAATTGTTTCATTATTTTCGTGAAATGGTCTAATATGCAATATAGTTTCAAGCTCGGTCGAGTTGTTACCTTTGGGTTTGGTTCGGTATTTGTAGTCATGGTTGTGATTGGCATTGTCTCCAAGCTCACGACCAACAAGTTAGTAGAGTCCAATGGCTGGGTCAGCCACACTTACCAAGTTGAGGGACATCTAGAAAATATTAGCAAGCTGCTAGTCGATGCCGAAACCGGACAACGTGGCTTTATCCTGACCCAAAAGGCGAACTATTTGGAGCCTTACAACGCATCCGTTGCCAATTTCGAGAAAACCCTTAATGAGGTTAGCAAGCTGATTCAGGACAACCCGGAACAAGTGACACGGCTGAGTCAGGTTAAGGAACTGGCAAAAGACAAAATGGCAAATCTGGCTGAAACTATTGAGTTGACGCAGCAGGGAAAACGCCAGGAAGCCATGACTATCATCCTTTCCGGTCAAGGCAAGCAGATCATGGATGAGATTCGCAGCAAATTAGCAGAAATGACACAGATCGAGGATCGCTTGCTGGCAGACAGGCAACAGATAGCGAAGCAGACAGCATTCATGGCAGACTTGGTTTCCTTGGGAGGAACCACGATCGCAATCCTATTCGGCTCATTTGTATTGTTCTTCATTGCCAGGGAAATTGTGCGGCCGATTATGCAGGTTGCCAACGCGATCGCCTCCTCTTCCAATGAAATTGCGGCTACGGTCGAGCAGCAAGAGCGCACCGCCAACCAACAGGCAACCTCGGTCAGCGAAACCACCACCACAATGGATGAACTCAGCGCCTCTGCTCAACAGTCTGCCCAGCAAGCCGCGACTGCTTCCACCAGCGCTCAACAGGTCTTAAATTTGGCCGATCAAGGTAATCAATCACTCAGCCGCAATCTGGAAGGAATGTCTGCTTTAAGTAATAGAGTCAGTACCGTAGCAGATCAAATGTTGCGCCTGAATGAACAAACTAAGCAAATTGGTAGTATTTCCGGGTTGGTAAGTGACTTAGCAAATCAGACTAATATGCTGGCGCTAAATGCAGCAGTAGAGGCAGTCCGGGCAGGGGAACAGGGCAAAGGGTTTGCAGTCGTCGCCGCCGAAATTCGCAAACTTGCAGATCAAAGCAAGCGATCGGCTGAAAAAATTAATGGGCTGGTGAATGACATTCAATCTGCGATCAACTCAACCGTTGTGATGACAGATGAAAGCACAAAAACTGCTGAACAGGGGGCGGTAATGACTAAGCAGACCGTAGAGGTCTTTAGCAATGTCACTGATGCCGTCAACGGCATGGTGTTGAATATTCAGCAAATCTCGCTCAACGCCAATCAGCAAGCAACGGCGGTGCAGCAAATCTTACAGGCAATGAATGCTCTCAATAACTCTGCCAGAGAAACAGCCAGTGGCATCAGTCAAACTCGCGTTAGCACTCATCAACTTAATGATGCCGCCTCTAAGTTACAGAGTGTTGTCTAAAGGCAGGGGGCAGGGTTACACAAGCCTTTGAACTTTTCTTAGTGCCATTCGGATCTGAGGTTTAATCCAAAATTCCCTTGAATTAAAAGTCCGATCGCAAAGATTACAAATGACAGCAATATTGGGAAATTATCGAACTCATTCACAGGAGATAAAAAGATGGTAAGTAAACGAAATTGGAAACTGAGATACTGGATTATGGGCAGCTATGCGGTTCCCATTCTGGCATTGTTAATTTCTGCGGGGCTGATATTCATTAATATCAGTCTGGTGAGTCAGCGATCGCAAGATTTAATTTCTTCCTATAACGTTAATTCCGCGATTAATGCCCTGGCCACGAATGTGCAGAGCGGTTCTAAGTCGGTGCGGGGCTATTTATTAGAAAAAAATCAGACATCCTTTGACGAATACCAAAAATCTCAAAGAAGTTTCAACGAACTTTTATCAAAATTAATGTCCCTTGCGAGAACTGAGCAAGAACGACAGTCTTTAACTAGGTTGGAGGGACTGCTGAATAATTTGATGGTCGTAGAGGATGATTTGATTGCCAAAGTGAATCAGAGCAAAGTTCAGGAAGCTGTGGAAACCTGGAGTCACGAAAATGCCCGCAGTATGGTTGACGATCTGACGAGTGTGATTAAAGACATTCAGAAGCGAGAAGACCAGAATGTGATCGTGGCTGCCAAGCAACAGCAAGCGGCGCTCGATCGCCTCAAGCTAACCATCCTATCCGCCACTGGAATCTCCTTGCTGTTGTCGATTTTCATTGGCATCTGGTTAATTAGCCGCACTGCTCGACGGATAAATGAATCAGCTAGTGCAATCGCTACTTCAACGGCGGAAATTGCCACCACCATCGAGCAACAAGAGCGCACAGCCAATCAACAGGCAGTTTCGGTCAGCGAAACTACCATCACAATGGACGAACTCAGCGCCTCTGCCCAACAGTCTGCCCAACAAGCCGCCACTGCTTCCACCAGCGCTCAACAGGTTTTAAATTTGGCAGATCAAGGCAATCAATCACTCTCCCGCACCCTGGAAGGAATGGCAGCTTTGAGCAACAGAGTCAGTGCGGTAGCAGACCAAATGCTGCGCCTGAATGAACAAACTAGGCAAATTGGTAGTATTTCCGGGTTGGTAAGCGACCTGGCAAATCAAACGAATATGCTGGCGCTAAATGCAGCAGTAGAGGCAGTCCGGGCGGGGGAACAGGGCAAGGGGTTTGCAGTCGTCGCCGCCGAAATTCGCAAACTTGCAGACCAAAGCAAGCGATCGGCTGAAAAAATTAATGTGCTGGTGAATGACATTCAATCCGCCATCAACTCAACCGTTGTGATGACAGATGAAAGCACAAAAACTGCCCAACAGGGGGCGGTAATGACTAAGCAGACCGTAGAGGTCTTTAGCAATGTCACTGATGCCGTGAATCGGATGGTATTGAATATGCAGCAAATCTCGCTCAACGCCAATCAGCAAGCAATGGCGGTTCAGCAAATTTTACAGGCAATGAATGCACTCAATAGCTCTGCCAAAGAGACAGCGATCGGCATCAGTCAAACTCGCGTTAGCACTCATCAACTTAATGATGCAGCCTCTAAGTTACAGAGTGTTGTGTAAAGGCAGGGGGGAAACCCCATAAATAAATTTAGTTGCTCTGAAACAAGGACGCATCACCCCATGCAGCAAGCCAGTTCTGTCAACCAAACTACCACCACAATGGATAAGTTGGCGGCTTCCTCGCGCCAGTCTGCTGAACAAACAGAAGCCTCAGCCGCAGGGGCGCGGCAGGTGTTGTTGTTGGTAGACGGTCGCACTCAAGAGGGTCAGTTCAGCCAATCGAGTCTACGCGAGAAAGTAGGCGACATTGCCGCCCAAATTCTCCATCTGAGCGAACAAACTAATCAAATCGGCACGATCTCCACCCTGGTTAGTGACTTGGCCACTCAAACTAATATGCTGGCGCTCAACGCGGCAGTGGAAGCGGTGCGAGCCGGGGAACATGGCAAAGGCTTTGCGGTAGTTGCTGCCGAAATTCGCAAACTGGCAGACCAGAGTAAGCGATCGGCTGAAAAAATTAATCTACTGGTTTTAGACATTCAAAAATCGACCAATTCCACCGTCATGGTGACTGGTGAAGGCACAAAAACCGTAGAAAAGATTGTGGATGCCATCAAAACGATCGCGGTGAATGGTCAGCAAATTTCCCTGACTTCCAGTCAACAAACAGGCGATGGCTCCGCCAACGCTAAGAGCGAACGCAGTACAACAGGTGGTAGAAGCCATAAACTCGCTTAATATTGCTGCTAGGGAAACTGCCTCTGGCATAAGTCAAATTAAAGTCGGCACCCAAAGGCTCAACGATGCCGCCCAAGAACTAAAAGTTTAAAAATCTATTGGAGTTACAGCTATGTTAAAAACTATGTCTTTACACGGACGATTGATGGGATCATTTTTGCTGATGGGCGGTGTCGTTTTGGTCATCGGCTCTGTTGGCTGGCGCGGTACTCATCAATTAAATAGCCATATCGACACCCTCAGCCATAACAGCCTCCCCAGCATTGACGGGTTGTGGAAAGTTAACGAAGGGCAGACCCAGATCCAGTCAGCAGAGCGAGCGATTACCAACCCCGAATTACCCGCAGCAGCCAAACAGTCTGAGCTAAATCGAATGCAGACAGCCTGGAAGCAGATTGACGCAGGTTTTGAGGAATATGAAGCCACGCCCCGCACCCCCGATGAGGACAAACTCTACAAGACGTTTAAGGAACAGTGGCAGACGTGGAAGCAGGATCATACCGCCTATCTTCAGGCTTACCAGAACTTTGCCCAGTTAGGGATTGCCAACCCCAGTGCCAGACGGCTTAAATTGACCAGCCAGAAACAAGAAAATTCTCCAGAAATGAAGGCGGCGATCGCTGCTGCCAATCAACTGACACAACTCAGACAAAACGCTGTTGTCAAAAATGATGTTTCCTTTGCGGTTGTAACTGAATCTTTGCTGCAACTGATCAAAATTAATCAGGATACTGCTGAAGACGCAAATAAAGCCGCCAGTGACGATACCCGTTTGACGACAAATTGGGTAATTACTGGTATTATTGCTGGGCCTCTGGGGGCAATCTTACTAGGATTTTTTCTGAGCAACAAAATTGCTAAACCGTTGACAGGCAAAATTGCTCAAATTGTGCAAACAATGGCTGCCTCCACCAATGAAATCGCCGCCACAGTTGAGCAGCAAGAACGGACTGTTACCCGACAGGCAACTTCGGTGAATCAAACCACCATCACCATAACAGTCAACAAATTTCACTCAATATTAACCAGCAAGCGATCGGTATTCGGCAAATTGTCTCTGCTATGAATGACCTGAATATTGCTGCGCGTGAAACTGCCAGTGGCATTAGCCAAATCCGCTCTGGTACTGAACAACTCAACGAGTCAGCGCAAGCACTCAAGGCAACCATTTAGTCACTCAACCCCTAACTACTTAAAACTATGATGATCGATGATGAAGAACTAAGAGACGTTTTCAAAGTGGCCAGCGAAGAACACCTGCAAAACCTGGACGATGGATTGCTGCATCTGGAAAACCATCCCGACGATCTGGCTGTCTTAGAAGCCTTGATGCGAGAGGCGCATTCTCTCAAAGGCGATGCCAATATGCTAGGAGTCAAAGATGTAGGCACTCTGGCACATCAAATTGAACACGTTTTGACTCAACTCAAGCAGCAAGAAAAACCTGCATCCTCGTCGGGCAATGCTGCAACAGACTCACCCTATGAACGCCTCGCTCATGCGATCGCTGCTATCCGCAAACTCGTTCACGAAGCCGTCACCGGAGAAGCTGCCAGGGTTGATACCTTTTATACTTTGGCAGAATTGATGGGAGCGCAGCAAGCAAAAGGAGAAGATACCGGAGAGAGCGAGAGTCACGAGCTAGAAGTCAATAGTATTGAATTTACAAATACAGTAAAAAACAATACCTCTAACCAAAATCAAGAGCTAAAGGAAAACGGATCAATCCAAAATCCAAAATCCAAAATTTTTCGAGTCAGCGAAGCCGAAGCCCAAAATTCCCACACCCCCACCAATAGCTACCGCATCGAAACCATCCGCGTTGGGACTCGCCACCTGGATACGTTGATGACGCAAGCAGGGGAGTTAACTGTCACCAAAATTCGGATTGCTCATCGGCTGGGAGAAATTGAGGCGATCGCTAATCTGTGGGAAGAATGGAACCGAGATTTGTTCACTAATCGGTTTGCGTTCAGTCGAGAGCAACAGGGTAACGCCGCCTTCCAACGTCTTGAAAGCTTTCATCATCACTCGGAAAAACGATTAGAGGAATTGGGTCATTTGGTGAAAACCCTGCGGAGTTCCCTTTCGGAAGACACAACCCGACTGGAACAACTAAGTGGCGATCTAGAAGAGGGGATTCGGACTCTGCGATTGCTGCCCTTTGCTACAATTTTCAACCTTTTCCCCCGGATGGTGCGCGATCTGGCGCAACAGCAGGGAAAATTGGTGCAGTTGATTCTAGAAGGCAAAGACACCCTTGCCGACAAACGCCTGTTAGAAGAAATGAAAGATCCACTGATGCACATCCTGCGGAATGCGATCGATCACGGAATTGAGCTACCACAAGAACGGGAACGGTTAGGAAAACCAACAACGGCAACGATTCGGCTCAGGGCTTACCAGACTCCCACTAACATTGTGCTGGAAATCAGTGATGATGGGCGGGGGCTTAACCTGGATAAAATCAAACAAATCGCCGTGAAACGGGGCATTTGCAGCGAGGAAGAATCAGCGACAATGACTCCCAGCCAGATCCAGGCGTTGATCTTCGCACCGGGGTTTTCAACAGCCCCCCTGGTGACGGAAGTATCAGGACGGGGTGTAGGGCTAGATGTGGTGCAAACCAATGTTGAAAAATTGAAAGGCACGATTGAGGTAGAGTCTTTTCCGGGACAAGGATGTACGCTGCGGGTTAATCTTGGTATTACCTTGGCAACCGCCCATGTCTTGATTGTGCAAGTGAACCAAATGCCCTACGCCATCCCAGTGGAGTTTGTCCAAACTGCTTGCTTGATCAAGTCAGAAGAGATTTTCCCCTTGGAGAGACGCGACACCATAATTCGGGATGGACAACCCATTTCGGTTGTGGAATTGGCTGATCTATTAGAATTGCCGCCGATGCCATCTGGATTAACTCAAGAAACGGCACTTTCTTGTATTATTCTCCAGGTTGGGCAAGCACAACTGGGTGTAGTGGTAGATGCCTTAGTGGATGAGCAAGATGTAGTGATTAAACCCCAAAGTCAGTTACTTAAACGAGTCCGCAATGTTTCTGGAGCAACAATTTTAGGCACTGGAGATGTGTGTATGGTGCTGAATCCCCAGGATTTGGTCAAGTCAGCCCGATCGCGATCGCAATCCATTTCTTCTACCCAAACTCGTCAACTTGCGCCTACAAAACAAACCGTCTTATTAGTCGAAGATTCTATTGCCACACGCACGCAAGAAAAGCGAATTTTAGAAACCGCAGGTTATCAAGTGATTACTGCTGTAGATGGTTTGGATGGATTTAACAAACTGCGATCGCACACCGTTGATGCCGTTGTTAGCGATGTGCAAATGCCAAATCTCGATGGCTTGGGGTTAACTGCCAAAATCCGCCAATATCAAGAATATAGCGAACTTCCAATTATCCTGGTTACTTCCCTTGCCAGCGATGAAGATAAACGTCGGGGTGCAGAAGCCGGAGCCAATGCCTACATTATCAAAGGCAGCTTTAATCAAGAAGCCTTGCTGTCAGCCCTCAAACGGTTAGTGTAGAGGTTTTCGGATGAATGAAGAATAATTTTCTTGTAAAATCTCAACTTACTGTCAATTAATGAAAAACTCTGCCCCGATTCGCGTCTTTCTGGTGGAGGATTCGCTCGTCGCCTTAACCATCCTCAAGCGGATTCTGGCGAGTTCCTCGCAAGTGGATGTGGTGGGAACTGCTCCCAATGGCGTGGAAGCATTGGAGAAAATTCCAGCCGCACAGCCCCAGGTAATCTGCACCGATCTGCACATGCCCAAAATGAGTGGGCTAGAACTAACCCGCCGGATTATGGCAGACTATCCCCGTCCCATTCTGGTGATCAGCACCTCCGTCAACAGCCAAGAAGATTCCCGCAATGTTTTTGAACTGCTGCAAGCGGGTGCTTTGGATGTTTTCCCCAAACCCAGCATCGACTCACTTTCAGATTATGAACAGGTGAAGCACGAATTAATCAACCGAATCAAAGTTCTGGCAGGGGTTACAGTCTTTACTCGCCACACTTCCCGAACTGCGACGGTAGAACCTAGAACGCAGCCTGTTAATCCCAAAGGTAAGTCAGAACCATTCAACTCAAAACCTGTCAGCAATTCGCAATTCCCCATTCGTAATTCCCCGTTCTCCCTGCCTAAAGTTGTGGCGATCGGCGCATCCACAGGCGGCCCCCAGGCATTATACACGATTCTCAAACAACTGCCTGCAAACTTTCCCGTACCCATTCTGTGTGTCCAACATATCAGCGAAGGATTTCTGCAAGGCTTGGTAGATTGGCTAGCAGCAGAATGTTCTTTGCGCGTGACGATCGCCCAACCGGGAGAATTCCCGAAACCGGGTACTGTCTATTTTGCCCCCGAACGACAACACCTGCAACTCGACACTCAAGGGCGATTAATCACCGTCAGTTCCCCTCCTGTTTCCGGGCATCGTCCCTCTGTTACAGCGTTGTTTCAAGCCGTTGCCACCCGCTACCCGCGATCGGCTGTTGGTATTTTGCTGACTGGCATGGGACGGGATGGTGCAGATGGATTACAAGCGATCGCCCAAGCCGGAGGTACTACCATTGCCCAAAATGAACAAACCTGCGTTGTCTTTGGGATGCCCAAAGAAGCGATCGCTCTGGGAGCCGCCCAACACGTTTTGGCGATCGGCGAAATTGCCCCCATGCTATTGAATCGAATCTGCTACATTAACTCTAAACATTCTTAAATATCTTTCGTCCATTTGACGTTTTTAGGACTTACGCACTGTACAAAATAATTATCTTGTGTATCAAAGTAAATACGTTGTTTCAGGCTTTTATCAATCTCCCTTGATTGGGTGCGATCGCCAAAATATCATTGAAAAATCTTGCTATAAGCCTTGAAAACTATAGCTGCCATTTTGGCTTTTCTGTCAATGCGTAAGTCCTAGTTTTATCGTTTGGTAATCAGGAGCCAATAAATTTTCGTACAGCTTCGCGCAATTGTTCAGCATCAAAAGGTTTGATCAGATATTCTGTTGCACCCGCCAGATGACCCTTCACCCGGTCGAAGGGGGAATCTTGAGAAGTCACCATAATCACAGGCAAATGCTGAAATTGTGGCAGGCTTCGCACTGTGCGGCAAAACTCCAACCCGTTTACATCCGGCATCTGCACATCCAATAGCAATAGTGAAATTCGTTGATGATAAATGATCGACAGGGCATCAACCGCGTTAGCGGCTGTTATTACTTGATAGATCGGTTCTAACGCTCGTTTAATCAATTGATGAATCACAGGGCTATCATCAAGCGCGAGAACAATCGGTGAGCTTGTCGTACCATTTGACATACTTTACAAGTCGATGAGTCAATCATCGTTGGCGTTTACCCTAGCATTCCCAAAGAAAGACTTGAACAATTGATATTTTTATAATTTTTTACACACTTCAAGTACTTTTAACCAGAGGCTCAACCGGAATTTGAATCAAGAATTCGCTGCCTTTCCCAAGTTCTGAGGAGCATTTTAAAATGCCGCCATGTTTTTCAACCACAATTTGGTAGCTGATGGACAGTCCCAGCCCGGTTCCCTTGCCGATGGGTTTAGTCGTGAAGAATGGATTGAACAGTTTTTGCTGAGTTGTTTCTGTCATCCCAGAACCGTTATCTCGAATCCGAATCACCACACTATCTGCGTGGGAGAATTGGGATAGATCAGAACTACCCGATTTTTCTTTACTAATGAGTTCTGTTTGAATGGTAATGATCGGATTAGGCGTTTCATCTAAGGCATCGATCGCATTACCCAAAAGATTCATAAATACTTGATTCAATTGCCCCGCATAACAATCAACAAGCGGTAAATTTTCGTATGCTTTAATCACCTGAATCTCAAACTTGGCACTAGTTAATTTCAACCGACTCTTCAAAATTAACAACGTGTTGTCAATCCCTTCATGGATATTTACAGGTTTCATCTCGGCTTCATCCAGGCGCGAGAAGTTCCGCAGAGATAGGACAATTTGCCGAATTCGTTCTCCACCCATTTGCATCGACGACAATAAATTAGGCAAATCTTGCATCAAGAAATCAAGATCGATAGTCTCTATCTTTTCCTGAATAGCATCAGTTCCATTGGGATAGGTAGCCTGATAAAGATGCAATAGTTCTAGTAAATCCCGAACATAGTTGCTTGCATAAGCAATATTACCGTTAATAAAGTTAACTGGGTTGTTGATTTCGTGGGCAACTCCGGCTACCAATTGTCCCAGGCTCGACATCTTCTCTTGCTGTATCAGTTGCATTTGGGTTTGCTGTAACTGGCTCAGTGCGTTCCCTAGATAGGTGGCTTGAGTTTGAGCTGCAAAGGCGGTTGCTCGTGCTTGGGCAAACAGTTCTGCCTGATCGAGAGCGATCGCTACTTGATCGGTGACAGCTTTGAGTAACCGGACTTCGCTATCAGTCCATTGGCGCGAACCACGACAGTGATGGCAAACAATAGCACCCAATTGACCAGAATGGGTTCTGAGGGGCAGCAACAGCACTGAAGTGACTGCCATCTGACGCAGCAGGGCGCGATCCTCCGAGGTGAGTGCCTCTGAGGTAGTAGACACATCCTCAATTCTGAGCATATCTAGATTTAAGATAGTTTCTGCCAGAATGGAGCCATGCCCAAGGGAAAGTTCCCCCAACGCCATCTGGATCTCTGGGTTAGTTGCTTCATGAGTCACCATAAACTTGAACCGATCTTTGTTGGGCAGACACCACACAAAGTCACAGCGATCAACTTGCAACAGAGTATGAATCTCATTCACCGCCGTTTGTAAAATCGTGTCCAGATCCAGAGAATTACGGATTTGATTTGCCAGATTAAACAGAATTGAATCTTGTTGACCAACCAATTCCTGAGTAATCAATTGCTGTTTTAGTTGTTTGATTTCCGGGATCATTTGACGCAGCTTTGTGGTGTTGCGCTTTAGCTCCAATTGCGCTACCACTTGGTGGCTGAGTGTCTGCAATCCTTTCTGTTGTTTCTGGTTCAGTTCACGCGGTTCAAAGTCCATGACGCAGAGTGTACCCAGAACGCAACCGCCAGCCGTTACCAGGGGGACTCCGGCATAAAACCGGATATTGGGAGCATTTATGACGAAGGGATTGGTGGCAAAGTGGGGATCGTCCAGGGTATCTGGAATCACAAAGACATCTGGCTGGTTAATGGTGTGGTTACAAAACGTGAGGTCTCGGCGAATTTCTGTTAATGTGATTCCCACCTTAGACTTAACCCACTGGCGATCGGCTCCGATAAAACTCACCAGTGCCATTGGAGTTTGGCATAGATCGGCCGCCAGTGCCGTCAATTCATCCAATGCCTGATTGGGTGCAGTATCCAAACCTTGAAACTGATACACTGCTTTGAGTCGTGTCAGTTCGTTGGTGCAGGGCATCGTTGTGCAAGAGAGTATGGAATCAAGTAATAATTCAGGAATTTTCATAGTTTTATTTTAATTTGGGTGCGATCGCTAATTTGACTGTCAAATAGGTACATTTGCAATCGCTACTCTAAGTTTTTCTAAAGCTTTAGATTTCATAAGTGGTTATTTTGTAGCAATATTTTAAATCAAATTATGAATGCGAGCTTAAGTATAACGCCGTTTACTTCGATGCTGTTAATGGCAGGCGGAGTGCAAAACTTATCCAGCCCTGACTACTTGTGACTTCAATTGTGCCTTGGAGATATTGCACTAGCTTTTTCACCAAAGCTAACCCTAATCCTGTACCACTATTTTGTCCAATTTCGCTTTTAGTAATTTGGGAATACGAGTCAAAAATGCAAGTGTTTTTTATTTTATTTTGATAAATTAAATCAAATTGTTCAAAAATTCGAGATTTATCTTGTGTAGGAATTTTTGAACTAAAATTGCTAATTGTAATTTGAAGGCATGGAATTTCATGAATAGCAGAAGATAGCTCAAGTAGAACATCCTCGTTGATGAGGCTATTTATAGTAGTGGTATGAGCAGTTACCATTATTTGCTCATCAAGGGGAGTGTGCTTACAAGCATTATTGAGTAGTTCTGATATAATCCGAGTCAGGATAGCTATATCAGTAACTATAGTTGGTAACTCCGCAGGAATTTCAACTGATAAGATTTTTTGTTGGGTTTGGGCAAATTTTTTAAACTTATCAACAAGGCAAGGTAGCCAATATTGTAGTTGAATAGAAGTGAATTCTAAGGGATAGTTATCTGTATCAATCAGCCGCATATTTAGCAAATCATCCACCAAGCCTAACTCTCGTTCATACTCATAATGTAAGATGCTCAAGTAGCGGTCTATCAAAGGTTCCTCTAATTTAAACATACCTTGCTGATCTAGAATATTTTCTAGCATAGAGATTGCTATTTTAATGTTTGAAAGAGGTGTTAGTATTTCATCAAAGATAGCGGTACAAAAGTCTTCTTTCATTTTATTTAGCCGTTGGAGTTGTGATATTTCAATTTCTAGCTGTCGAACATGCTCAACTGTAATATTGTTTTCTTCGGTTAACTGACATTGCATGTCATCTGGGAAAACTATTATGGCTCCTGTAATCTCATTCTTGCTATTTTTTAGCAGACTAAGGCTATTAGTTACCGCAGTAGTTTTTCCGTCTTTGGTAATTAGTAGGATGCGATTGCCTAAATATGTGTTTTTTTGTTGAAAGGCTGAGATAATCATATTTTGAACAGGAAGCTGAGTTTGTTCATCAATTAGTTTGATTACCTCAGTTAAGGTTTGGTCTTTCGCATCATTAAATTGCCATCCTGTGATTGCTTCTGCTACTTGATTTAGATACTTGACGCGGAATTGAGAATCAACTATTATCACGCCATCTTCCCTTTGTGGAAGCACAGTGTTAAAAAGTTGCTCATGTTTAT
Source organism: Nostoc sp. FACHB-973 (assembly GCF_014698115.1). GTDB lineage: Bacteria > Cyanobacteriota > Cyanobacteriia > Cyanobacteriales > Nostocaceae > Nostoc > Nostoc muscorum. The sequence continues at coordinate 6,894 of NZ_JACJSJ010000113.1, read as the reverse complement.
AACGAGCCAGCGCTGTTTGAATAGCAACGTAGAGTTCTTGCTCTCTTACAGGTTTGAGAATGTAACCGAAAGGAACTGTTAGCATTGCTCGCTCTACAGTACTTTTGTCAGAATGTGCTGTGATATAAATAATCGGAATTTGCAGACAATTCCATATTTGTTCTGCGGCTTGAATACCATCCATCTCTCCCTTTAGCCAGATATCCATTAAAATCAAGCCTGGACGCAATTCGTTTGCTTTTTCAATTGCTGTTTCGGCAGAATTGGCAATATCAATAACTGTATATTCTAGTGACTCTAAAATTTTTTGTAAATTTAAAGCAACAAGGTTTTCATCTTCAACAATTAAAATTTGAATGTTTTTATTTTTCTGCGTGTCTGATAAAAAGCTGATCGTATTCATGTACTGCCTTTGGGAAAAGTAATTTTAAAATTCGTTCTGTGCTGATAGTTAATCTCATACTTACCTCTCAATAATGAACTAAACTCTAGATAAAGGCTATATTTCCCTCATTTTGCTTTTCTACTAAAAAAATTGCCTAATAATTACTTTTTCAGCATCATTGTCATTATTAATTTGCATCTATAGCCCTACTTAATCATTTGTGAGATAGCAAAAGCCTAAAAAGCTTATAAATAATTACTTCTAACAAAGTTTGGGGGTTTAACACCCCTGCTTCTATCAAGCAGCAAGTTTTGTGTCAGGGTCTAAATCCCCCTCACAAGACGTAATTGCGAATTACGAATTGTTTTAATCTCCGTATTTTCTCAATATTCAATTCGGATTGCTACGCAACAGCACAAACTAATAATGACAATGGAAAATTTTACAAGTTATGTCAAGCTGAAATTTGTAACATAAAATAGCAAATTGTATATTTCAAGATGAGTAAATTGGCTTTCTAAGTGATGAAATTATTTCTTCGGTAAAATTTAAATTTTTTATCTTGTTTTTGTCAGAACTTAGGTTAGGCATCTCTTGCCAGCATTGGCGGCAAAACCAATAGGTTTCTTGTAAACGAACGTGACGAAGCATTTGATTTGAACAGCAAGGGCAGTGTGTCATAAAATTATTGTTTTATTCAAAAAGTTAAACACAAACAGGTAGTTTGCTCTTGGCTTCACAACCAATAGCTTGAATTTATAAACAAAAAATAAAAAACTAATAAAGAAATGAAAGTACTTAACAAATTGTAAAAATATTAACAAATGCTTGATTAGCTAGTACAGCAAGGCAAAATTCAAAATGACGCTCTCTGCCAGACGCTAAAAACGTAGCTTGCAACTCTTACAGAGTACGCGGACTCGCTAACAAAATTCAAAATTAATACAGAGTAAACGTTTCATTGATTTTGAATGGGTGGTTTATTTACGCCGTGTTGTATAGCTCAGTGGTGTACATGGATAGCGGGTCGTTTAGCGCGTGCTGAGTCAAAACCCAGTTGTTTCAAAACTTTGAGCAATCAATACTGTCCTAATCTATGTGAGTACGGCTATACTAGCGATCGCTCATTTTCTGAGACAGTCATTTATACAAGAACGATCGCGCCCTTGGATTTTGGCTTGGTAAAGGGCTTGATCTGCTGCCTTAATCAGATCCAAAGAAACCATATCAGACGTAGGAATCATTGTGGCAATTCCGATACTCAAGGTGATATGGGGCTTCACAGCTGATGCAGTATGAGAAATATTTAGTTGTTGCATAGCTTGATGAATTTCTTTGGCAACCTGAAAAGCCCCATCACTATCAGTATTGGGCAAGATGATGACAAACTCTTCTCCACCATAACGAGCAGCTAAATCTGTAGAACGTTTGACAGTTTGTTTAAAAGCTTGAGCAACAAGGCGTAAACAATCATCTCCGGCGGTATGACCGTAGGTATCATTATATTTTTTGAAATAATCAATGTCGCATACAAGTAGTGACAGACAACCTTGTTCTCGTAAAAGATGTTGCCACGTACAATCAAGCGTACAATCGAAACATCGGCGATTGGCAATTTGAGTTAATTGATCCACCATCGCTATATTTTCAAGTTGCTGGTTAGCCAGCTGCAATTGGTAATAAAGTTCTGATTGCTGGATAGCGATCGCTATTTGTGTTGCCAATTGCTGAAGCAGTTTGCTCTCCCAAGATTGCCACTCACGCGGGGCACTGCAATGATGAGCAACCAAAAGACCCCAAAGGCGATCGCCTTGTAAAATTGGTACAATTAGTTTGGCTCTGACTTGCAACTTTTTCAATAACTTTACATAATTTGGTTCAAATCCGGCAGTGTAGATATCTGAAATAGCTTTGCTTTTACCTTGTTGATAAGATAGTCCTTGCGTCTGCACAAAGTAAGAATTTGTAATTTCCCTATTCAAAATCGGTTGCCAACCTTCTGCCACAGATTCTGTGACAACTACACCACTCGAATCTGGGTTAAAGCGGTAAATGATGACGCGATCGGTTTGCAGAAAATGTCGTACTTCGGCAACGGTTGTATTTAAAATTTTATCCAAGTCTAAAGACTGGCGGATATGTTGAGCGATCGCAAAAACCATGCGTTCTTGTTCTGCCTGCTGTTGCAGTACCAGTTCTGCCTGTTTGCGGACTGTGATATCTGTAAATGATGCGACTACTGCATAAGGTTTTGATTCATCTGGTTTAAACAGTGGTTGAGAATTAATGGAAATCCAGGACAGGCGACTATTAGGTTTGTGAACTCCCATGATCGCGTTAAATTGCGGTTTTCCAGTGCGTAAGGTGACAATAGCAGGATGGGCTTCGCCTGGAAAAGAAGTACCATCTTCGTGAATAGCGTGCCATAGCGGATCGATGGAAGTTCGTCCCATCATTTGGTCAACACTTAGCCCCAAAATTCTTTCGGCACTCTCGTTACAAGCGGTAATGCGTCCATCGGCTTGCTGTAGGACAACACCTTCTGCCATTGCTGTAATTACAGAACGATAGCGTTCCTCACTTTCTCGCAGAGCTTCTTCCATCCGCTTGCGTTCAGTAATATCAGTATGAGTCCCCAGCATCCGTAAGGGACGACCATCATCTGTGCGAGTAAAAATTTGTCCCCGATCTAGAATCCACTTGTAGGTTCCATCTTTGCAACTGACCCGATGTTCACTGACATACTGTTGAGTTTCACCACGAAAATGCTTGTTAATTTCCTCATATACCAATGCTTTATCATCTGAGTGAACTCGCTGATCCCATTCAGCGAGGGTATTACCAATCTCATGGTCTGCAAACCCTAACATTTCTTTCCATCGCCGGGAAAAAAAGACTTCGTTAGTTTCAGCATTCCAGTCCCAAAGACCATCGCCATTTCCCTCTAAGGCATATTGCCATCGCTCTTCACTAGCTTTGAGCGCAGCTTCGATCTGTTTACGCTCTGTGACATCTTCAAAAATGTATAATCTGCCAAAATATTTATCTTCACTATCTCGAATTTGGCTAGAGAAACGGCGAATCATGCGCCCATCTATAAATACAATTTCATCCTCAACCATGCAACGATTTTCGTGAGACTGCAATGGTTTACACGATTCAACAAAGGCTGGCAAATCCGCAATTAAAGGTATACAGTCAGGAATAATATCGTTGTTTTTCATAGTACCCAGCCGCATCTGGTCTTCTAAATGTTCAATACCCCAAATTTCACAAAAGCGGTGGTTGAAATAGAGGATTTCGTCGGTACGATTATCAACAACAAAAAATGCCAGTAAAGAAGTATCTGTCATGGAACGGAGCAAGGCTTCTTGCCAGCGCAACTCGTTTTCTACATGCTGGCGTTCTTGTAGAGCAATTTGCTGCTCGGTAATATCCTTTTCATTGACCAGAATCATGGAATCACCAGTTACAGGATCACGGGTGCATCGTATATCCATCTGATGCCATCGAATTCCCTCCTTTGTAAACACCTGGGTTTCAATGCTGAATATTTGATCTAAAATAATCGTCTCGATAGCTTGTTGCCCAACACTAGAATCAACAAAGTGGCGCAAAAAAGCATTCTCAATTGACGAGTTAGGATGCAAGGTATCCCCATAACAGTACAGGGCTGCGGGGTTTTGCATCAAAGGTACACCATCCATTGTGTAAAGTGAGATCATCAAGGCAGTGTGACGTAGTGCCTCAATTGATCTCAGTGTTTCTCGATCAATCTGATTGGCAACTTCTGTTGTACCTTCAATCAACACCGCCATCTGTCCAGTTTTAATTTGAATTCCAGAACAGAGACAGCGAACAGAAATAGGTTTTCCTTCTGGGTAAAATGTCCAGTTTTCCGCGATGGTTTCTCCTTGCTGAAAGACTTGCAGATAGTTGTGCAGCCGAATGCGAGTAGACTCGGAAACTTCACTGAAATTGCGATTAAGCAATTCTTCTCGACTTTGAGCATTCCAAATATAAAGTGCTGCCTTGTTCGCCCACCACATCTGGAATTTTTCAATATCGTAAATCCAAATTGGAGTTTGTAATCGCTCAAATGCCATCAAGTCTGCGACTGATATATTCTTTAGCAATGCTGTTTCTGTTGCAATGCATTCAAAAGACTTCTTGTGCAGAGTTCTTCTGATCGATTTTAACTTCAACTTTGGCTGAACTACCTGCTTTTTCAAGGTTTGACACTGTTGTACTTGCCTAAGTGCAATCCCTAGTTCTACTGCTACCAGTTGAAGATACTCAATTTCTAAAGAACTCCACTTGCGTGAACTACTACACTGGTGAACAATCAGTAAGCCCCATAGTTGAGGATTGGAACTTGAAACTCCATCTATTTTTTGATTATTTACTAAAATTGGTACTACTAAATTAGCTCGAACGTGCAAGCTGGTTAATAGGTTTTTGTAACAAGGGTCAAGCGGTTTAGTGTAAATGTCTTCAATAATCCCAACCCGCCCCTGCCGATATTGCTCTACCCATTTAGCACTAAAGCAAGGGTCATAAATTAATTGTCCTAAAATTGGTTTCCATGCAAAGCTTACAGACTCTTCAGCTACTACTCCATCTCCATCAGGTAAAAAACGATAGATAATAGCGCGATCGCTTTCTAAGGTTTTTCTAACTTCACTGACAATGATCTTAAGAATTTCACTAACTTCAGATAACTGGTGAATTTGTACAGCCAGCATCCTAATTTTATGAAGGATTTCTTTGAAGTTAATTTCAAAAGTTGAGAGATTGTTAAATAGCATGGTAGTAACAGAGTAATAAAGCTATACAAATGTATTTGGACTATTCATGAAAAACTGTCTTAACCTGTTACTAGAATTACCAAATGCCCAAATTTAAAGTTAATTTTAGCTACCTTTTCACAGTTAGCTAGAGCTTGAGAATCAAGTTATTTACTTAAAGGTTAAACTTTAATTTTAGTGCTGCAAATTCTACTGGTTTTTATGCAATTCACTATCTACGTACTTTTTAATTGCGATTTTGTGTATAGTCCCAACTTAGCAGTTTAGCAATCTGGGCAGGAAGGTTAACTGGATCGAAAGGTTTGAGAATTACACCGGAAATTTGATAATTTCGCAAAAATTGTGAATCTAGCCATCGGACATTAGCACTCAGTAGTACAATAGGAATAGCTTGAGTATCTGGATTATTTCTAAGTTTATTCATCAACTTAAAAGTATCAATTCCACTGATTGAGATATCTAATACAATCGCATCAGGACTATCGCCTACTGCACTCTGCAATCCTTGTAATGGAGAATCAGCAGTTAACACATTCCAGCCAGCTAAATCTTTGAGGCAAAGTTCCACAATTTCGCGCACATTGAGTTCATCATCAATAAGCAATATAGTTTTGGTGGTCATATTCACCACCTGCAAAACCTCCATCGTAACTACACTCCAGAAAAGTTCAAAGTTATTATGTAACGATGATGGATTAATCGACTAAACCAGAATGCAGTGCCAATACTGTAGCCTGGGTACGGTCAGTAACATTGAGCTTGAGGAAAATGTGCCGAACGTGTGTCTTGACAGTTCCCACTGTTATAAATAGTGCTTGAGCAATAACAAGATTGCTCTTGCCGTTAACGATCATTTGTAAAATACAAAGTTCTCTTTCAGTTAAAGGATTTTCTGCAATTTGCTTCCATTGTTCGGAAGAAATTGCACGAATCATCACAGTTTGCAAATCCAAATCCGCAAAGTCAAACAAATTATCTTGAGTTTTCTTGAAAGCATCATTTTCGGCTGTAAATAAAGAAAAAGTTGTGGCTTCTTCAAATCCTTTCAATTGACAAGTATTCATCTACTTTTCCTGTATATTAAAGATTTTTCTCTATAAACAAAAAAGATAAATTACAAAAATGAAGAACTGATAAAGACCAAGATTTCGTTACAAAGCTTAAAAATTAGTGGTCCCAACTCAGTATGTCTGCAATTTCCTCGCAAATGGAGGTGGGTTCAAACGGTTTGGTGATAACGCCAGCAATTCCCATCTGAGCGAAACGGGCGCGATCGCTTGGTTGGACTTTCGCTGTTAAGAAAATCACTGGAATAGCTTCGGTTGCTGAATTTCCCTGAAGTTGTTCATATACTGCAAAACCGTCCATGTCAGGCATAGACACATCCAGCAAAATAGCATCAATATTAGATTCTGCCTGGGCGATGTTTAATCCTTCCTGCCCAGATGCAGCCGTCAGGGTGTCCCATCCACCTAAGTCTTCTAAACAAGCTTGCACTAATTCGCGGATTCGTTCTTCATCATCCACAATTAACAATTTTTTAGTCATTAGTCATTTGTCATTTGTCATTTGTCATTGGGCATGGGGCATTGGGCATTGGGCATTGGGCATTGGGCATTGGGCATGGGGCATTGGCATTGGGTATTGGTTATTCTCCGCGTCCCCCTCATCCCCCTCATCCCCCTCATCCCCCTCATCCCC
>NZ_JACJSJ010000112.1 GCF_014698115.1 Nostoc sp. FACHB-973 | reverse complement strand
ACGAGTCAAAAATACTCTTAGACGAGCGCCCATGCTTTAAGTTACCTCGGTAGATGCATTCTCCGTATTTATTTATCTTTACATAGTTAGGTTTTTTTGTGCCTACCTACTTAGTCCTAAATTCGCGTACTGATCAATCATTTTCAAAGTGATATCAATTTTGAAATAATGATTGCCATAGTTCCATTGCCAAAAAGCTTATTCACTAATCCTTTGATAATCCAAAATGGTATGACCCAGCGACAAACATGGATGAATACACTAGCTAAAGCTGAACTCAAGCAGCTAGAGGAACTGGTGAATAAATTAGGTACATTACCTGGCTATAGCTTTTTACGTTCTCCAGAGATTGGTTTAGCAATGGTTCGGGGACGCGCTGGGGGTACAGGAGAGCCATTTAACTTAGGAGAAATTACCATGACTCGCTGTGTGGTGCAACTAGAGAGGCGATCAGATGAGACGATTGTCGGTTTTGGATATGTCGCAGGGCGATCGCACCGTCATGCAGAACTAGCCGCCTTGTGTGATGCCTTATTGCAAAGCCCCCAATGGTGCGATCGAATTCAAGCTGAGGTAATTCAACCCCTGCAAACAACAAGCCGAGAGCAACAAGAACTCAAACAGCGCCAAACTGCCGCCACCAAGGTTAACTTTTTCACGATGGTGAGGGGGGAAGGGTGAGGAAGCAGGGGAGGCAGGGGAGGCAGGGGAGGCAGGGGGAGCAGAAGGGAAGTTGCAGTAAGTCTTTCCCCTCTGTGTTCTCCATGCCCAATAACACAATACGGTTCAGATAAGCCTTTTTTTCTCCCCCTGCATCCCCTGCTCCCCCTACCTACCTCAACCGATAAATTTCCTTAACTGAACCGTATTGCCCCATAACAAATGACCAATGACAAAAGTTACCCATTTACCAGGTTTTGAAGATTCGGTTCATGATGCCCAGCGGACATTTCGATCGCTACTTGATGCGAATGCGCGGCCGGGGACACCATACCCGATAACTGCTAGTATGACTGTGCCTTCAGGTTTAACGCTTGCCTGTGCGGCAGCTTGTTTGACATTACTGGATTTAGATGTTCAGGTGTGGCTTCAACCGAGTTTTGCTTCTTCAGCCACTCCCCACTCCCCACTCCCCACTCCCCATTCCTTTTTCAGGGATTGGTTGCTGTTTCATACTGGTTGTCGCTTCACCCAGCAACCTGGGGAGGCTGACTTTGCCCTGATTCGAGATTTGGCAGCATTGCCGGAATTGTCTGATTTTAGCTGGGGTACAGCAGAACAACCCGAAGCTTCGACAACGCTACTGGTACAAGTGGAAAGTTGGGAAAAAGGACAACCTGTGGTGCTGACAGGGCCAGGAATTTTGCATCACAAAGAAATTGCTCCTCAAGTCCCTCGCCATTTTTGGGATTTCTGGATGAAGAATCACCAAGCTTATCCCCAAGGTTTGGATGTATTTTTATTTACAGAAAATGCAGTTATGGGACTACCTCGCACGGCAAAACCTGAGGTCTGTTATGAGTCTTGATATCCGCGTTGCGAGTGGTGACGATCTGCCGCTGCTAATTCAGCTTTATGCACAGATGGATGGTGAGTCACCCTTGCCGATGAATAGTGCAGCTGAAATTTGGAATGCGATCGCAGAAGTTCCAAACTATCACATTTATCTTGCCTTCCAGAATCAAGAACCTGTAGGCACTTTTAGCCTGCTTTATGTTCCCACAATGATGCATCGGGGATATCACAAATTTGCAGTTTTAGATGCTGTAACTGTGATTCCTACAGTTCGGGGTCAGGGAATTGGTACACAAATGATGAAAGCTGCGCTCAAATTCAGTGCCGAGGCTGGGTGTTATAAAGTTACGCTGTCTTCAAATTTGAAACGGCATCGCGCTCACCAATTCTATCAAGCACTGGGATTCGAGCAACATGGCTGGAGTTTTAAGTGCGTAGTACAGCCAAGTTACCAAATTAACAATTGAGAAAGGTGAAAATTCATGCCTTATGTTGCAGTCAAAGGTGGTGAACAGGCAATTGAGAATGCAGAAACGCTGCTTAGGAGTAGACGCCGGGGCGATCCTGCTATTCCTGAACTGACGCTAGATCAGATTGAACAACAGCTGACTTTAGCTGTAGAACGGGTGATGTGTGAAGGCAGCTTATATGACCGAGAGTTAGCAGCCCTTGCTATTAAACAATCCTGGGGTGATTTAGTCGAGGCGATTTTCTTGTTACGAGCGTATCGTACAACACTGCCACGTTTGTACTATAGCCAGCCACTAGACACCAGCAAAATGCAAATACAACGGCGGATTTCCTCCATTTTTAAGGATGTTCCAGGAGGACAGAGTTTAGGCCCCACCTTTGACTACATCCATCGCCTGCTGGACTTTAAGCTGATGGCAGAGGGAGAACTTCCCACAGCAACAGAAGCAGAGGCAATTACTGAACCAGTTCCCCGCGTGATTGATACTTTGGATCGCGAGGGATTGATGCAGGGGGAGGAGATGGGGGAGCAGGGGGAGATGGGGGAGATGGGGGAGATGGGGGAGATGAGGAAGATGGGGGAGATAAGGGAGCAGGAGGAGCAAGCAAACAATTATTCTCCCTCATCCCCCTCATCTCCCTCATCCCCCTCATCCCCCTCATCTCCCCAACCTTCTGACTTGACGCGTCAACCCCTAAGTTTTCCTGCAAAAAGGGATGCGAGACTCCAGAATTTGGCGCGTGCGGATGAGGGTTTTTTACTATCTTTGGCGTACTCGACTCAACGAGGTTATGGCAGAAATCATCCTTTTGCTGGAGAAATTCGCATGGGGGAAGTGGAGGTGGTGATTTGCCCAGAGGAGTTGGGATTTGAAGTGGCGATCGCTGATATTACTATTACTGAAGTGCAGATGGTAAATCAATTTAAAGGTAGTAAGGAATTACCTGCTCAGTTCACCCGTGGCTATGGGCTGACTTTTGGTTATAACGAACGCAAAGCTATGTCAATGGCTTTGGTAGATAGGGCGATGCGATCTGAGGAATTGGGTGAAACAATCCAAGGCCCAGCCCAAAACGTCGAGTTTGTACTTTCTCACTCAGACAACGTTGAAGCACAGGGGTTTGTTCAACATCTCAAACTTCCTCACTACATTGATTTTCAAGCAGAGTTAAATCTAGTGCGAAAGATGCGAAAACAACAGGTAAAAACTCAATCATCGCCTGAGTTAATTCCAGAAAATCATCAAACATCTGAGATTGTTTTGGAAGAAGTGAAATGATTACAGGAATTAATCATATTACCTTGTCTGTTTCCGATGTGGAAAAGTCTTTTGAGTTTTACACCACGATTCTTGGTTGTCAAGGGATCGCTAAATGGAAAAAAGGCGCTTATTTACTCGCGGGTAATTTGTGGTTGTGCTTATCTTTAGATGCGAACACACGCAAAAATCCGGCGGTTGAGTATAGCCATATTGCTTTTAGTGTTGCCGAACAAGAGTTTCAAGAATATAGCGATCGCTTGATTTCTCTAGGTGTGAAAAAGTGGAAAGAAAATATCAGTGAAGGAGAGTCATTATATATTCTTGACCCAGATTATCATAAGTTGGAATTGCATGTAGGTGATTTATTTTCTCGAATTGCGGCAACTAGATATGCTCCATACGAAGACATGGAATTTTTACATAACGAAACTTAAATAAACAATAGACTTCTTGCATAAATCAAAAAAAGAACCCCACCTCGCCTTTGACTTACGTCAAAGTCTCCCCTCCCCGCCCGCGGGGAGGGGCTGGGGGTGGGGTGTTAGGGGATTTTTGCAGGAGGTCTAATACAAAATGCTATGATGGAGTACTCATGCAGACTATTCAAGAATCACTAACATTAATAAAGGGGAAAGTTGCAATTCAAGGAGCAGATGTGCTGGCTCCAAATGGTTGGATTAAAGATGCAACAGTTTTAATTGAAGATGGGCGGTTTATTAGTATTAATCAGGGAAGTCCTAATGGGTTTGATTTTGTAAATGCTAAAGGACTCCAGATGTTGCCGGGGATCATCGATTTGCATGGTGATGCCTTTGAAAGGATGATTTGCCCTCGTCCTGGAGTTAACTTTCCTTTAGCAATGGCGATCGCTGAAAATGACCGGAATCTTTTATCTGCTGGAATCACAACTTTTTTCTGTTCAATTACAGACTCCTATGAACCGGGTTTGCGAAGCCGAGATTCAGCCCGTGCTTTGATTGAATTTATTTTGGGAATAGGAAAGCAGGTTTTAAGTTGCAATCATCAAATTCATATTAGGCACGAAGAAGCAAATACCAAAGGGCATGAAGAGTTATGTGATTGGCTGACATCTGGTCGCGTTCAACTTTTGTCGATTAACGATCATTTACCACCTGCTGGAAATGAGCAAATGTTAAGTCGATATCTCAATGGTTTACGGCGACGAATATCTATGTCTGAGGAAGAAATCAAAGAATTTATCATCCAAGTACAAGAACAGCGAGATGAGGGATATGAACAGGTAGAACAATTAGTTCAACTTGCCCATACTTACCGTATTCCCCTAGCTTCCCATGATGATGATTCCGAAGAAAAGGTGGCAGAAAGTCAACGCCGTCAGGTGGCGATCGCCGAATTTCCTGGGAGTATTGCTTTAGCTGCCCAATCCCGCGCCTACGGTGCAGCAGTCCTTATGGGTGCGCCTAATTTGGTGCGTGGCGGTTCCCATGTCGGCTACATGAGTGTTGCGGAGGCAGCTGAAAATGATGTTTTGGATTGCCTTTGCTCAGATTACCATTATCCTTCCTTATTTCATGCACCCTTTAAGCTAGCTGAATTAGGCTTGATGAGTTTTGAGCAAGCATGGACACTGGTTTCTAGTCGTCCAGCAGCAGCAGCGGGAATTAGCGATCGCAAAGGTAAAATCTCTCCAGGGTTGGATGCAGATTTCTTGCTGGTATCTGCCAATAATTCTCTACCTACTGCGATCGCATCTGTCTACATCACAGGACAAGAAGTCGCCAGATATCCAATTACAGCAATTTTCAGGTAAATAGACCACGCGGTAGGGGCACAGCAATGCTGTGCCCCTACGACAGATGTGGTTCAAATACATGAAAATTGCTGTAAATAGTTATTGCCTCTTTGCGTTCGCCAATAAACAGCAAAAATTGACGATGGAAAACATTCCTCTTCCCCAATCCCCCGAAACAAACTTCAACTTCGCCTACTTAGATGAGCAAACCAAGCGCTCAATTCGCCGCGCCCTACTCAAAGCCGTTGCTATTCCAGGACATCAAATTCCCTTTTCTTCTAGAGAGATGCCCATGTCTTACGGTTGGGGAACTGGCGGAATTCAGGTAACAGCTGCCGTGATTGGTCAAACCGATGTGCTAAAAGTTATTGACCAAGGAGCAGACGATACAACCAACGCAGTTAATATTCGCCGCTTCTTCAAAAAAGTATGCGGCGTGCAAACAACAGAACGAACTCAAGCAGCAACGCTAATCCAGACACGCCACCGCATACCTGAAACACCATTGCGGGAAGGACAGATTTTGGTTTACCAAGTACCAATTCCCGAACCTTTGCGCTGGCTAGAACCTTCATCTGTTGAAACTGGTAAAATGCACGCCCTTGAAGAGTACGGCTCCATGTACGTCAAACTTTACGAAGATATCACCAAACACGGACACATTGCCACATCCTACGATTACCCAGTGATGGTGCATGACCGCTATTTAATGAGTCCTAGCCCAATCCCCCGCTTCGATAATCCCAAAATGCAGATGAATCCTGCACTCCAGTTATTTGGCGCTGGAAGAGAAAAGCGGATATATGCAATTCCGCCTTATACCAAAGTCAAAAGCCTCGACTTTGAAGATCATCCCTTCACCGTCGAGCGTTGGGACAAAGCTTGTGAACTATGTGGTTCTACGGAAAGTTATTTAGATGAAGTAGTCATTGATGACCAAGGTAGTAGGATGTGGATTTGCTCGGATACAGACTACTGTCGCGGGAGGTAAGGGGGATGGGGAGATGGGGAGATGAGGGGCGAAGGAGTGAAGTTTAAAGACTCATCGCCGAGCATCAAAGGTTCATCGCCAAGCATCAAAGGTTCATCGCCAAATATCAAAGGTTCATCGCCAAATATCAAAGGTTCATCGCCAAATATCAAAGGTTCATCGCCAAATATCAAAGGTTCATCGCCAAACATCAAAGGTTCATCGCCAAATATCAAAGGTTTATCGCCAAATATCAAAGGTTCATCGCCAAATATCAAAGGTTCATCGCCAAACATCAAAGGTTCATCGCCAAACATCAAAGGTTCATCGCCAAACATCAAAGGTTCATCGCCAAACATCAAAGGTTCATCTCCTATTCCCAATGCCCAATGCCCAATTCCCTAAATTATGAAACCTCTTTTACAAGTTCACGAACTCAGTAAATCTTACGGTGCAATTAAGGCGTGCGATCGCATTTCCTTTGACTTATATCCTGGTCAAGTTCTGGGTATCGTCGGCGAATCGGGATCGGGTAAGTCTAGTTTGCTCGGTGCGTTGGCGCAGCCCACCGGAGGTATCGCCAATCACTTCCCCATTGACCAAGGTAATATTATTTATACAAATCGTAGCCAAGAAGACTTAGAAGTTACTCAAATTCCTGAATCTCAACGCCGCCGATTAATGCGGACTGAGTGGGGTTTTGTTCAGCAAAATCCCCGCGATGGTTTGCGAATGAAAGTTAGTGCAGGGGCAAATATTGGTGAAAGGCTTCTAGATGTTGGGGTGCGACACTACGGCAATATTCGGGATGAAGCTGCTCACTGGTTGCAACAAGTGGAAATCGATCCCGCGCGGATGGATGACTTACCAGTAACTTTTTCTGGAGGGATGCAGCAAAGATTACAACTAGCTCGTGTATTAGTGACACGCCCCCGGCTGATATTAATGGATGAACCCACTGGAGGACTTGATGTATCAGTGCAAGCGCGGTTATTAGATTTATTGCGATCGCTAGTCCGGAATTTTCACCTCAGCGTCATTGTGGTGACACACGATATAGGCGTTGTCAGGCTGCTAGCCCATCGCTTGCTAGTAATGCAACAAGGCCAAGTAGTGGAGTCAGGTTTAACTGACCAAGTACTCGACGATCCCCAGCATCCTTACACGCAACTATTAGTCAGCGCCGCCTTAACGCCATAAGTGAAGAGGACGCGGGGACGGAGAGAGTGTTTATTATAAATTCCCCAATCCCCAGTCCCCAGTCCCCAATCCCCAATCCCCAGTAGCAATGCAATCACTAACTGTTAATCATCATCCACCCACTAACATTTCCCCAAACACCGTGCTGCAAGTAGAACATTTGCGAAAAGGTTTTACTTTGCATCAGCAGGGAAGTGTTCGCCTATCGGTTTTAGAAGGATTATCCCTGAGTGTAAATACTGGGGAATGTGTAGCTTTGTCTGGGTCTTCTGGTTCCGGTAAGTCTACTTTGATGCGCTGTTTATATGGCAACTATCGCGCTGATAGCGGTTCAATTTGGGTAAAACATGGTGGAAATTGGGTTGATTTGTGTCAACTTCTGCCCCATGAACTTTTAGCAGTCCGTCAACAAACTATAGGATATGTCAGCCAGTTTTTACGAGTGATTCCCAGAGTTCCCGCCCTAGAAGTTGCCGCAGAACCGCTGTTGGAATTAGGGGTGAAAACAGAAGTTGCTTTTGACAAAGTAAAAGAATTATTTCATCGTTTCAACCTGCCAGAACGTCTATGGAAACTGTCTCCCACCACCTTTTCTGGAGGCGAAAAGCAACGGGTGAATATCGCCCGTGCCCTCTGTGTTAACTATCCGATTTTGCTACTGGATGAACCTACATCAGCCCTCGATACTACCAATCGCCAAGTAGTAATGGAACTTCTCGCAGAACACAAAGCAGCCGGCTGTGCTTTAGTTGGAATTTTTCACGATCAAGAAGTGCAAATGCAACTCTGTAACCGCCAATTAAATTTTGGGCGTTGCTGATTTCATGTATGAAAACGATTATGCAATACCCAAAATCCTTGTAGAGACGTTGCAATGCAACGTCTCTACATTGCAATGCAACGTCTCTACATTGCATTGCAACGTCTCTACATCTGTGTGAGAACCGAACAGCATCATGCCCCATGCCCAATCTAAAATCCAAAATTGCTATGAATGAGCAAGTATACACAAATTATCGCCTCCAACTTCCCCATGAGGAAGTGCTGGGTACGCTTGTAGTGCGAGATGGATTGATTGCTGACATTCAGCCGGAAGTTGTGACTCATGGATTGAATGGTCAAGGAGATTATCTCATGCCTGGGTTGATTGAACTGCACACCGACAACTTGGAACGCTGTGTGTCTCCCCGCCCAGGAATTCGCTGGCCTTTGGAAGCAGCAGCAATTTACCACGATCGAGATTTAGCTAGTGCTGGGGTGACAACAGTATGTGATGCGATCGCCATTGGGGATATAGCTGTTGGTTCTCCACGTTTAACTAACTTTGCCCCAATGATTGATGTTATCTCTCGCGGGCAAAAAGCCGGACGCTTCTGTGTGGAACACCGAATTCACCTACGTTGTGAACTCGCATACGACAAGGTTTATGAAATTACCGCAGAATACGCAGACAATCCGCTGTTATCGATGATTTCTCTGATGGATCATACCCCTGGGCAGCGGCAGTTTATCCGTTTAGACAAGTTTAAACAATATTACATCGGTAAACACGGGGCGACACCAGAGGAAATTGATGATTTCATCGTCATTCGTCAGCAACAACAACAAATATATGCACAAAAAAACCGTAAAGCTTTGGTGGAAATGACCAAAACCAAAGGTATTTCCCTAGCCAGTCATGATGATGCAACAGTGGAACATGTCCAGGAAGCAGTACAAGATGGGGTAGTCTTAGCCGAGTTTCCTACTACCCTAGAAGCGGCAAAAACAGCCCACAGCTTGGGACTGCAAGTTTTGATGGGTGCGCCTAATTTAGTTTTGGGCGGTTCTCACTCTGGTAATGTTTCGGCGATGGAATTGGTTTTGCAAAATTTGGTAGATGTTATTTCTTCTGACTACGTTCCCCAAAGCCTGCTGCAAGCCATCTTTCTCATTGCTGACAAAACTGCTAAGCCGATTTACGAAGTTATGCGAGTATTCACCAGTAATCCAGCGAAAGCTATTTATCTATTTGGCGATCGCGGTAGTCTTGAACTGGGTAAACGAGCTGATTTTATCACTATTCATAACGATGGTGTAGTCCCGCGCTTGACTTCAACTATCTCTCAAGGTCGTCGAGTTGCCTAAATCAAAAATTCAGAAGTCACAATTGGGCAATGCTAGAAGTGGCGCATTGGAATCGTTGACAAATCTTGAGAATAAAACAGGGAACACAAAGCACAGAACTCTTAGCAGGAGACAAGATAGCCAAAAAAATCAGTTGCTTTTGCGAACATTAAATACGAATCTTATATCAATTATCAGTTATCAGTAAATAGTGCTAATTGATAACTTATAACTGATTGAAACGTTAATAAATGTTCGCTCATTTAATAAGTCACTAAATTCTCCGCTTCTACTTCTTCTTTGGCTAAAGCTAATGCTTGATAAGCAGCTTTAAACCTTGTCTCATCTGTAAATTTATGGCCAAAACGCTTTAAATAAGCTTCCAGATACCTAATACGTAAGTGTGGGTCAGGTGGACTTTGAAGAAAAGGCAGGTCTGCTTCAACCATAAACCGGATAGCTAACAAGGGGATAGGGCTACGAAGTGGACGGAAGTTTGGGTTGTGTAAACCAGAACTTTCATTACGTTTATGAAATTCTCCAATCATCAGTCCTGATTCAACAAACAAAGGTTTCAGTTTTTGTTGAACACTGTCTATCAATTCAGGAGCTTCGTCTGTATGGATATCAGGAAAGATAAGTAAAAAAGCTTTACTAATTGTTAATTCCTGCTCTTTAACATCTATCTCCAGGAATATATCTCGGTAGCGTTTGACAATATTTTCTATTTGTTCTGGATACAAGTCTTTTGTATGAATAACTGCCAGACGAATACTGTTTGTTCTGAGAGAATGAGGGACAAAAGGGCAAACTGCACCCGGTCTTCCTAAATGAGGGTGAGGTCTTCCCAAAAAATTTTTAGTCCACTCCACAATTTCAATGAAGTGGGGAAGGTCTTCGTCTTCCTGAAGTTGTTCAATTTCAAGGGGTGTATACAGTTGCATTAGCTTAAGTTAAGTTTAGTAATTATTGAATTTTTAATTCACACTTGTGAAGATGGTATCTGAACCCTAAAATTAGTTTTTATTCAACAAGTTAGCCTCGATTACGTTGCACTTTCGGCTATTGTTTGTAGGATTGTTGTTAGAATATGTGTAACCTTTACCCGATCCTCCTGTTTTTTGCACTAATAAGTTCATAATATTTTTAACAAAGATAATATAAAGTTAATGTCTTAATGTTTAGTTTTATTGTAAAAATTTAGTATAGATTTGAAAATACTGATAGTATGTAGTCTAAAACGTAAGTATTATTACTTTGATAAATAAAGTATCAAAACAAAGAATTAAATATTCTTGAAAGCACAGATAACATCAGATTCTTAAGACTCATCATTACCACTGATGTCGGTATGTAAGGGTGTCGGGGTTTTGAATAATGAGCTACTATCCGAACTTGACAGAAGCTTTGCTTAAGTATATATACTGTAATAGTAAATATGATATGGTACAAATATTGATGTGATTGTCCACTATTAAACAACCAACCATGATGCTATTAACCTCTGACGAAGACAAGAAGTTAAGAATTGGAATTTTTTCTCTGTCAGGAGGTTTATTAGTCCAATAAGATCCAGTTATATTAGCACTTTGATTTTATTTGTGAAGTTACTCATAGACCCAGGCAATAGGCAATGGGTAATAGAAAAGACAATGTGCAACTTAGATAGACATTAGTTAAAAGAGATTAAACAGTGATACCAGTTTGAAAAAAGAATATGACAGATGGATAGGGGCACAACAATGTTGTGCCCTTACGAACAATCAATGTGTCGCAAACATTATTTGAATTGGTATAATTTATAGCGCTTCCCAATTACATGAGGTACACAAATTTGTAGGGTAGAACAGCTAGCTGTGTTACCCTAATTTGTACCTCACGAAAGCAATAAATGCTATATTGAGCAACATTTTACCCAAAGTTGAAAGGGCTAATTATTTCTCAACAAATTTTTTTACCACTGCCATAGCATTAGGAGGAATCTGGGTAATTAGGCGAAATGGAAATGCCGGAGTAGATGTAAAGTTTGCATAATCTGATGTTAGAAATACAGCGTAGTTTTTAGCTTCTGGGGTCAGTTGTGCTGCAAATGACAAAGCTAAAGCTTTAACTAACTTACGAACATCAGCGGCTTGTTCGCCGACAACTTCACCGCCACTAATAGGGGTATTTGGTTTTCCGATTTGATCCATAGTGGTACTGGGGTCTTTGACACTCAGATGAGTACCTCCAACTACACCAACTAACCATTTGGGCGATGGAATTTTGTCAAATCCTACAACTTGTTCGGTTAAAGCTGGGGTGGTTTTATCTGCCGAACCTGCCAATATCAGGGTAGGAACTTTCACCTTGCTTAACCCAGTTTCGCCAAACATCAGAGAAGTTGTAGGATTGAGAGCGATCGCTCCTTTGATCCTAGTATCCTGCAATTGATAGCTATTTTCTGGCAGTTCTTGAGCAATGCACTGCATAGCTTCTCCCAAACTCAAGATAGCCAAGTTCTTTTTGCAGCGCTGTTTGAGACGTTCTAGTTGTAACTCGCCACCAGCAATTGCTAAAGCTGTACCACCACCAAAAGAATAGCCAACAACCATCGCCTTGGTGGTTGCAAGTTTGCCAGCAAGGGGGTTATTAGCTGTTTGGTTGAGCTTTTCTAATTCGTCGAGAACAAAACTAATATCTTGAGGGCGACGCAGAAACTCCTCAGGCTTGACAACTCTGTTTTTCCCTTGTAGTGCTGAATCAACATTCGTCGCATTACTACCAGGATGTTCTAAAGCTGCTACTACATAACCGTGGGATGCCAGATGTTCTGCAAGATAACGCAAGTCAGTGCGGACTGACCCGAAGCCATGAGAAAAGACAATTACAGGTTTGTCAGAAGTTGCAGCAACTGACCAGTAAACATCAACTGGAATTTTGCGATTGTGCTTTTGGTCATTCAAATCTAATTTGAGTATTTCTACTTGAGCCGTTCCTGGTTGGGAGGGGTCAGAAGGAAAAGCAATCTGGGGTGTTCCGGGCTGTGGTGTCAAGAGGTCAAGTTGAGGTGCAATTGCCAACATAAACTGTTGGGTGCGCCAAAAAGCAGTATTTAAACTCCCTGCAACCTTAAAAGCTTGCGGTACATCAATTTCTAAGCGTTTACTCGGGTATGCAGCGATAAAACTCAGTATAGAAAGACCCTGCGGTGCAGTAGAGCCTAATATCAATCCTGCCCTGAGTGCTTGTACTCCGGCTGTGTCCTTTCGAGCTAAAGCCGTAGCGAGGTCATTGAGAATACTTGTACCAATTTGCGTATTAACTAATCCATTAACGGTGACAACATTTAACGGTAGATTCATGTTTAACGCCCCCAAAAAGAACTGGCGTTGTTCTTGGGATAATCTTTTAGTGTAAGGCTGCAAACTCCCAGGGAATTCACCAGTTTTTGCAGCCTTTTGCAAATCAGCCAGGGAGATGGATTCTGTAAATAGACCAAAACGGACAACAACTGTTTCAGCTGCTTTTGCACAAGTATTTGTACCAAATTGTGTCAGTGCAATGGCGCACAAGAAACCGCCAACTTTTTTCAGACTTTCCCAACTTCTAGCCATAACAATTTTCACCAATTCATACTTACGTGAATATAGCGGATATTTGTGTATTTGAGTACCCAGATTCCTGGCGATAAATAGAAGCAGAGTTTTTCCTGAACTTGATAGCGATCGCTCTCAAGTGGCAAATATATATGTAGGTGCGATCGCAGTTGCACAAAAGCATCACAACTATAAGCAATTGTACAATTCATTACAGCTAGAAATTTCAGCCAAAATCGGTGTTAACAGCCACAAAAAACCGATTGTTTCTCAACTAAGTTTAATACTGTAACAAATGCCCTTTGTCATGAGTCATGAGTCATTAGTCCTTTGCTAATAACCAATGACCAATGCCCCATACCCAATTATTAACCTGTTGCAGGTGGATAGTATTATTCCTGTTGCTGCACTACCATTACTCCTCAAATTGCACCAGTCGCACCAACACTTTTTCCTAATTTTATGCGTCACCGACTGATTTATATTTTTATTTTCCTGCTTTCGCTGAGTATTATGACACTTTGGTGGCCTGTCAATGATTCTGATTGCAATTCTGAGGCTTTTTTAGCATCAAAAACTACAAAATTTCAAGTACAAGCTACTAAAGTTGTTGTTCAGCCCTGGCGTGGTAAACATAAATCATACGGAATCTTTATGATTCCTGATGAATACAAACAAGCTCCCTTTTTTGTATTAACAGTTAAAGGTGCTGGCAGTTACTGTTCCAAACAATACGGTTATAGAAAAAACTTTGATGATATTTTTGCTCAACCAGGAACTTATATAGTGAGAAAGTTTATTAGAACTCGAACATCTCTGCGGCTTATTCTCCAAGGTTTGTACTTTCAGATCAATGATAAAAAGAATTGGATCTTAACTTTTCCTCAACCAAAAATTGACCAGTATGGAACATTGTTCCCTAGAACATATGTAGTTCCAATAAAAAGGAGTCAGAATTCAGAATTCAGAATACTCTACCCATGTTCACGGAGCGTCCCGTAGGGAAGGGATAGAGTTTGAACTTTTGAAAAAAATTTAATTACCAATTAGGTTGCTGGCTGCGTTACTAAAACGTCGTTATTTTCTAATAAAACAGTAGTAGCATTGATCACAATTTGTGCTGCTCCTGTGAAAAAATAAGGCTCGATAGTCCCTGGAACATCACTAGGTTGATGATAGTGGGGAGTACGTAAATTTGCAGTATCTGTCACCAGCACAGCACCCACTCCCTGATACCAAAACGGTGCGTGGTCACTGCGTAGGGTATCGGGTGTCAGTAGACCTTTGAGAGGAATTGGCAGTGTTAGAACTGCTGGCAAATTTGATTCTTGTTTATTCAGAGCAGTTGAGGGAATATTCTGGGAATTTTGAAATGCATTCAGTAAAGGTAAATGTTCTGTATCACCCACTACCACCAAAAAATCGCCCTTGTCGCTAGGTGGGCTAATCGGCAATCCCGCAGGATATTTTTGACACCCAGCAGTGTAACATGCATAACCTACCATATCCATGACGATCGCCCCGCCCAAATTTTGCAAGCGTGCTGTCTTGCTCACAAAAGCCTGACTACCTAAAAGTCCTACTTCTTCCTGGTCAAAAAAAGCTAGCTGTAACGTCCGTGGTGTGGGGCGGGAACCAAGCAACCGCGCAACTTCCAACATTACGGCGATACCGCTGGCATTATCATCGGCACCTGGAGAAGAGGCCACAGTATCGTAATGCGCTCCTACGAGAATTGCTTTCGCGGCAATGCTCGTTCCTACACGTTCGGCAAAAATATTCACACCGTCGGAGAACTTTTCTAATTTAGGTTTCCAGCCGAATTTTTTCAGTTCAGTTGTGATATAAGTGCGAGTACGCGATCGCTCTGTTGTTGTGTAGCGCTGAAAGTTCAACTTTTGGATATGGGCTAACAGCCTCTGAGCAGACACTTGCGGGGTGTTCTCAACTTCCTTTAACTCTGGCTGTGGTTGGGGTATTTCCACTCTCATACTCTCAACAATTTCTGGTGAGGGACGCTGTTCAAACAACGTGCTACCTCTGCTACCGACCATAGCAACTGTCATCAACACCAACAGCATCAGCCAAACCCATTTTCTCATGTGATTTATCCTTGGCTCATCCGAGTTGTAGTTAGTTCAATTATGTATGGTTCGAGTTCTTGAGTGTCTGGGGTATCCATATAATCCAATACGCTTGGGTTAGGGACTTCCAATTAAAAAAATATCCTATCGCTTTAATGACAGGAGAGCAGGGAGCAGAGGCAGGGAAAGTCGTTTTCAAGCAGTGAAATTGGATAATTTATTTTTTGGAGTTTCCTTAAAGAGTGCATCAAGAACGCATTTTTTCTTCCCAAACTTTGACCACATTAGGTTACATTGATTGAAATAATACTAGAAACTCATTTAGATAAACTGATACTCAAAATTTAAACCCACTGAATTGAATTGTGTAAAGTTTAGTGAAGCAAATAGATGGAAAGCTCGATATTGTCTATCAGCAGGGAACAGAATTTAGGGAGATCTAAAAAATAAGATTTATCTTCTCTTTTAAGAAGATTTTAGACAAAATCATCATCTGCCACTCTTACCCAAATATAGCAATCCTGAATCATATGTGAGAAAATACTTAACCTACAAACGTAGTTTTAAACACTCATTTATAACTTAATTTGGAGGCTAGAATTATATATATTGCATAATATATAGCTTAAAACTAAGTTTTATAAATCACGTTGTAATCTCCGTATATTCTCATAAATCATTTAGGATTGCTATATCAAAAGATAGACTAATAGCATTTTATTACTTAATAAATGACTCAAATCTTTTTATAAAAATCAAAATATGAACGTAACCAGTATTTTATCAAACATACAGACAACACAGACAGTTCGGATTCTCATTGTTGAGGATGAGTATATCCTGGCTATGAATTTACAAGAAATTTTAGAATCGCTGGGATACACCATTCTAGATATTGCCGATTCCGCAGAAACAGCAATTGAGAAAGCAGCTCAGCTGCTCCCGAACTTGGTTTTGATGGATATCCGGTTACGGGGTGAGATGGACGGTATTCAAGCAACCGAGGAAATCTGGAATCGTTTTCAAATTCCTGTCGTCTACATCACTGGACATTCTGACAACAGCACTGTCGAGCGGGCTAAATTGACATATGCTTTTGGTTACATTCTCAAACCTATCAAAGAACAACAACTTCATGTTGCTATTCAAACAGCAATCAATCGCTCTCAACGTGAACAATTGACACAATTCCAACGGCTCAACGAATTGAAAGAAGATTTTTTAGCAACCAGCTCTCACGAAATGCGAATGCCCTGGTTGAACATGAAAATGACAATCTCTGTGCTAGAAAATATTCTCAAGCGCGAGGACATTTTAAATTCAGAACTACTTTCTCCATTTGAGTGTGTCCCTGGCTACTTAACTATTCTGCGCCAACAGTGTGAAGAAGGCCTAGATTTGGTGAATGATTTGCTTTCTGTGCAAATGATTGATAAAGATGTCTATCCATTAGAATTAACTGCATTTCAACTTCAAGACTGGCTTCCTCAGCTAGCTTCAGATTTTCGAGAACGTGCCAGATCTCAGCAACAGATTTTCGATCTTAGCATCCCCCAAAATTTACCACCTATAGTTTCAGACTTAGCTGTTCTGACCAAAATTGTCTCAGAATTACTCAACAATGCCTGCAAATATTCTCCTCCCGATGAGGAAATTAGATTAAATGTCCAACTCATCTACACCACAAAAAGTTTAATCAATGAAGATGCTCAATCTGATACGATGACTACTTATCAAGTGCCCTTATTTCAAATTACAATTAGCAATTCTGGAGTAATAATTCCTCAAATACAGCAATCTCGAATATTTGAGCCTTTTTACCGGATTCCTGGCAACGATTTCTGGAAAAATGGCGGGGCAGGATTAGGCTTGGCGTTAGTTAAGAAGTTCGTAGAATATCTCCAAGGCACGATAGAAGTTACTAGTATTCAAGGTTGGACAAGATTCACCGTTTTACTACCGTTAAGTCTGCCCATTTTGTAAAGTAAAATTACTAACATTTTATAAGTTTGTACATACAGGCTTTTTTCCTAAAAAAGAATATCAAGTTTGACAACTTGTCTTTTGACAGAGAGCGCAACTTGACTTACAGTGCCGCACTAGAGGAGTGCTGAGTACTGAGTACTGAGCAAAGAGGAAGAGAAAACAATTTCTTCTTAATTCTTCAAAAATCTTTATTCCGATACTCAAGACTCATGACTCAGAACTCAGGACTTTTCTTATGGTAGATTTATTGCCGATCGCAATCCTGGGGTTCCTGGGTAGTTTTGGGCATTGCTTTGGAATGTGTGGTCCCCTAACAGTGGCGTTTTCCCTGTCTCACCAGCCAAAAATTCCACACACAGCTTCCCGTGGACGGACATCAACCTTAGAAAAGCGCGACACTTGGCAACAGCAATTAAAATTTCATATCTTGCTAAATCTGGGGCGGATGTTGAGCTATGCTCTAGTCGGTGCTGGCATTGGGGCACTGGGTTCGGTATTGCTCCAAGGTGGACAACTAGCGGGTGTTGGTAGCGACTTCCGGCGTTGGATGGCAATTATAACTGGTGTGATGCTGATCTGGTTTGGCTTAAGACAAATAAAACCAGATTTGCTGCCGCCCATTCCCGTGCTACATCCTTTATTAAAAGGCAGTTTACACGATCGCCTCAGCACAGGAATGGTCAAACTTTCCTTAAAAACCAAATGGTGGACGCCGTTGCTTTTGGGAATGACTTGGGGTTTGATGCCCTGCGGTTTCTTGTATGCTGCCCAAATTAAAGCCGCTGAAACTGCCAATTTATGGATGGGTGGGGCAACGATGTTGGCTTTTGGCTTGGGAACCCTACCCATTATGTTAGGTGTAGGCGTCTCCACCTCTTTGGTAAGTAAAGACAGGCGCAGTCAGTTGTTTAGATTAGGCGGTTGGGTTACCCTCGCCATTGGTGCCATTACCTTGCTGCGGACTGGTGACACAATGGTAGATTACACCGGACACGCCGCTTTATTCTGCTTAATATTGGCTTTAATTGCCCGTCCCATTAGTGGCTTGTGGGCATCACCACTGCGTTACCGCCGTGCTTTAGGCGTGGGAGCTTTTGTGCTTTCTGTGGTTCACACCGTCCACATGATTGAACACTCATTGCAATGGAATTTTGCCGCCTTTTCTTTCCTGCCGCCAGAATTTCAGTGGGGGATGGCTGCGGGTGCTGTAGCATTGATATTAATGTCCCCCGCCGCTTTTACGAGTTGGGAATCATTGCAGAAATCTTTGGGCAAGCGCTGGCGACAGATTCATCTATTGGGTGTGCCAGCTTTGCTCTTGAGTGCGATTCATGCTGTGTTGATTGGTTCCCATTATCTGGGTTCCATACAATCAACTTGGGGAAATAAATTAGCGGCAGTACTGATGGGAATTATTACCCTCGGTGTTTTGTTAGTACGTTCGCGCTTTTTTTGGTCAAAGTTAGCCGTAGAAAAGTTTTATGTCCCCCCAATCAAATCGCGTTAAATCATTGTTATTTTCTGGCTCCATCCCAACGAGTCCAAAACAGAGGCGTTACCCCAACAAAGGAACAATCAAGTATTTATTATTCCTGAGTTGCTTAGTCATATCAATAACTAATCTTTACCCTGCTGCTGCTCACAAGGTGGAAGTATCTGGAGATGTCGGTGGCACTCTCCACATTGAACCAAATGATAATCCCCGTGCTGGAGAAACCACGCAAGCCTGGTTTGCCCTTACCCGCAGAGGTGGAAAGGTGATTCCCTTGGCACAGTGTAATTGTCAGTTAACTGTTTATGCCGAACCCTATGCACAGGGAGAGCCAGCACTCCTAGAACCAGCCCTAAAACCTGTAGCTGTTGAGCGTTATCAAGGCATTCCAGGTGCAGAACTTGTCTTTCCCAAAGCCGGAATTTATGAGTTGCAATTGAATGGTAAACCAGCCTCAGGGGCAAGATTTAAACCCTTTGAGTTCAAATTTGAAGTTACCGTAGCAGCTGGATCTACAGCTAGTACACGAAATCTGCGAAATGTCAATGGCGATGTAGTCCAGGGTGAAAATCAAAGTTTCCCACTTTGGGCGATCGCTGTGCCAATCCTCGGATTTATAGCCATCTTATTTGTTGCACTACGAGGTATGAGAGGGGGGAGTGGGGAGTAGGGAGTGGGGAGTGGGAGATGAGGCAGGAGCAGGGGAGAAGAATTTTTTCCCTCTGCCCCCTGCCTCTTCCAATGCCCTGAACTCTATTTATGTCGCTTTTGATGCCACTGCCACGCATCAGCAACAATATCTTTGATGGATGGATACTGAGGTTGCCAGCCTAAGATTGTCCTGGCTTTTTCGCCGCTACCAATTAAAATTGGGGGATCGCCAGGACGGCGATCGCGTTCTTCGATTGGTATGGAAACTCCTGTCACCTCTTGGACTGCTGCAATGACTTCTCTAACGGAGAAGCCGCTACCATTACCCAAGTTGAAAACTTCGCTATCGCCACCTTTTAGTAAGTATTCCAATCCCAAAATATGAGCATCTGCTAAGTCATTCACATGAATGTAATCACGAATACAAGTACCATCTTCCGTGGGATAATCGGTGCCGAAAATTGAGATCGATTCTCGTTTGCCTAAAGCTGTCAGCAGCACCAAGGGAATCAAATGGGTTTCTGGATTGTGATCTTCCCCTAGCAAACCATTGGGATTAGCACCAGCAGCATTAAAATAGCGGAAACGCACTGATTTAAAACCGTAAGCTACATCAAAATCAGTAAGAATCCGCTCTACCATCAGCTTACTAGCACCGTAGGGATTAATTGGATTTTGGGGATGGGTTTCGGGAATCGGCACGAATTCCGGCACACCATAGGTGGCACAAGTGGAAGAAAAGACAAATTTCTTAACAGAAGCCGCCAACATAGCTTCTAACAGGGTGAGAGTCCCAAGGACATTATTCCGGTAATATTTGGCAGGGTCGGTTACCGATTCTCCCACGTAGGCATAGGCAGAAAAGTGCATCACGGCTTCAATATCGTGGGTTTTGAATAGCTGATCGAGCAAAGGGCGATCGCCTGTGTCGCCTACTATTAGTTCTACTTGTAAAACCTTCTCCACGAGGTCACGATGCCCATATACCAAATTATCAAGGATGACAATGTTATAACCCGCCTGCTTGAGAGCAAGCACCGTATGGGACCCAATATATCCAGCTCCCCCTGTTACCAAGATGGTAGGCTTTCCAGACGACATAGTTTTTCCTTTGAAGTTAACAACTACTCAATCAATTTAATTTACTGGAAAATTGGGTTTAAAACCCTGTCCTTCTAGAACGTCAAACAATTTTGGATTTTAGATTTGGGATTTTGGATTGGCCTCGTGCCACTTGGGGTGCGGGGCATTATGATTTTAAATTTTGGATGAAAGGATTTGTTCCGCCCACGCGATAGCGGGGCATGAAGCTTGCTTCTGGGTTCGCGTAGCGTTCCGCAGGAAAGGAGTACCGAAATAATCTAAAATCTAAAATCTAAAATCTAAAATTGGCACGGTCAATCAGTGAATGGACGGGATGAAAACGCCGCTAAAAATATTAAAACAGTTGGGGCATCCACTGGTAAGTTAGGTGATGTCGCACAGCCACAGCCTGGAATTGCTGTTTTAGCTTAGAATCCTTTTACCTTTCGACTAGGAAGTATGTCAATGGTGCCACATTACTTCTTCTGGAAAATTATAAATAATAGACGCAGTGTCAAAAAATTGCACTAAAATCACTACGACGGTAGTCTTTAGGTGTGAGGTTTGAGGTAGGTATTTTAAGTCAAACGGTGTAATTACAATTTGACGATAAAATAAATCCATTTCCCGAAGCCTCTAGGCTAGCTCTTACGGGTTAGCCAGTTGACGCCAGTCGCTCTTATGGAGCCACTACTATTGGATGGGCATTTTCCGCCCAATAAACTGTCTCCACAAGCACACTGGTTGCTTTATGTCGGGAAACCTTTTCGGCAGTTCCTTCTGGGGAACCATAACCAAAGCTGGGCAATGCCCAACTTCAAAAAAGTGGTGTCGAAACCCCAATCAAAGCGGACTGCCTCACCACCGCACTGGCTCACCGCACCAGAAAATTTGAGAGTTAATCTATGTTTCTATTGCTAAGCCGGGTACTGCTGTGGCTGTTGATTGGCACTATCGTATATTCTCTGTTCCAGCGATTTTATCCTTCAGGAACTTTTGTAGGGCGATTAATCTTAGTCGTTATGTTGGTAGTCGTAGCCCTATCGTTTCTCAACCCCAATGAACCAGCTGTGGCGTCGTTGTGGAGGATGATGTCTTTTCCACTCAAGCCTCTGGGAGCCTCTGTTTTAATGATGATTTTTGCAGCTCAGAGGATCAAAGGAGGCGGGATAGACAAGCCAGGAGGATACTTAGTGGGTTGGGCACTAACGATTTTGCTGTTGGCAAGTACACCAGCAGTGGCCTATTTTCTTTATCGAGCGCCCTTAGGAGCAGCTGCTGTATCAACACCTGAAACACTAGTGGCATTTGGACAACAAACCACCGGGACAAATATTTCAGATGTAACGGGGAATAACATTCTTTCTTATAATTTGAGAGTGCCTCCCTACTTATTGCAAGGAAATCCTCAAGATATTCGCACACGCGGTTTACGACTTGAAGACTTTGTACCTAATGCGGAAACCCTGCAATTGACAACGAGAACTTGGGAAAGTTATCTGACTGAAATTTACAGGTTCTTGCGTGTTCAGCGGTAAAAAAGTCAAAAATAAATACTCAAAAGTCCGTAACTCCACGCCCTAGTACTGCTACCCTGTGAGGGACGCAGTACTAATGGCTGGATTAATTAAGGCTGTAATTCCCACAAGAGCATTAAAAATTTGAGTACATGCTAAGAGAACGCTTTCAATGAAAGGGAAGGCAATAACTATGTAGTTAAAAAGGTATAAAAGCTTACTTTATGAGCAAAATTACCTCTACCTAGCTGCCTTCTGAGACTAGCAGTTAATCTAGGATGATAAAGTTGCAAAATTGCTTTAATGGCAAAATCTCGAAGACTCGCTAAACTTGGTGCTTACCTTCGACCCCATTGGCGGGAAGCCTCTTTAGGTATTCTCGCTTTGTTGTCTGTTAATGCCCTGGGCGTTTATATCCCTTGGTTGATTCGTGCTGGTGTTGACAAACTCTCAACTACTTTCAACTGGAATCAAATAATACATTACGTAGTTATTATTGTATTGCTCAGTTCAGCAATGTGGCTAATGCGTATGGCTTCACGCATTTGGCTATTTGGGGTAGGGCGTCAGGTAGAATTTGACCTCAAACAACGGATTTTTGAACACTTACTGAAGCTGGAACCGTCTTATTTTGCCAGTAATACTGCTGGTGATTTGATTAGCCGGGCTACCAGTGATGTGGACAATATCAAGCGGTTGTTAGGTTTTGCCGTCTTGAGTTTTGCAAATACAGTTTTTGCTTACGCTCTGACACTGCCAGTAATGCTGGCAATTAGTGTGGATCTCACACTAGCTTCTTTGGCAGTGTACCCTTTTATGTTTTTGCTGGTGAGTTTGTTTAGCGATCGCTTACGCAAACAACAAGCAGCAGTCCAAGAGCAACTTTCTGACATCAGCGAACTCATCCAAGAAGATATTAGCGGCATTGCCTTAATTAAAATCTATGCCCAAGAAGCAAATGAGCGTCGAGCTTTTGCCAAAAAAAATCAGCAGCTATTGGCTGCTAATTTGGAACTGGCAAAAAGCCGAAATACTCTATTTCCTTTAATTGGCGGCCTAGCTAATGTCAGTTCTCTGGTAATTATTTGGCTAGGGGCGGCGCGGATGTCTTCTGGGACGCTTGAAGTTGGGGACTTTTTAGCACTTTTAATCTATGTAGAGCGTCTAGTTTTCCCCACTACTCTTTTAGGGTTCACAATTAGCACCTACCAACGAGGTGAAGTTAGTATCGATAGGCTTGAATCTATTCTCAGTGTCACACCGAAAATTCAAGACACAGCCGATGCGGTACATCTAACAATGGCTGAACTCCAAGGAGAACTGACAGCAAAAAATCTCAACTACACTTATCCTGGTTCTACTACTCCGGCTTTAGAAAATCTAAACTTTACTATTGCTCCGGGAGAAACCGTGGCAATTGTTGGGGCAATTGGTTCAGGAAAATCTACTTTGGCCAATGCTTTGCCGCGTTTATTGGATATTGAACCAGGACAATTGTTTTTAGATGAACTGGATATTACTAAGATAGCGTTGGCAGATTTACGAAGTGCGATCGCCTACGTTCCCCAAGATAGTTTTCTCTTTAGCACCACAATCAAAAATAATATCCGCTACGGTGACCCAGTTAGCGAACAAGAACAGGTTGAGTCTGTTGCCAAATTGGCTCAAATTGATGCAGAAATTCATAATTTTCCCCAGAAATACGAAACCATCGTTGGCGAACGCGGGATTACACTTTCTGGCGGTCAACGGCAACGTACTGCCCTCGCTAGAGCTATGCTGGTTGATGCACCAGTGTTAATTTTAGATGATGCCCTCTCCAGTGTAGATAATCAAACAGCTACAGAAATTCTCAAAAATCTCTCCAGTGGTACACAACGGAAGACAGTAATTTTTATTACCCATCAACTATCTGCTGCTGCCGCTGCTGACCGAATTTTTGTCATGGAAAAGGGAAAAATTGTGCAGATGGGAAATCACTTAGAACTTTTACAACAACAAGGTCTTTACAGAACTTTGTGGAGTCAGCATCAAGTTGAGGAATTATTGCATTAAGGTCACTAAACCTTTTAAGTATTACAGTATGCCCGTTCTGCTAGTGTAACATCTAGCACGAATGGATTGTCATTTCCTTGAAAATTGGCGATCGCTTGATTACGTTCTATTTCAGCAGTGTCAGGGGGATCTTGCTGGTTCCATTTACACAAAGTCTGACGCTGATTTTTAAAGTAATTTGGATCTTCTTTATCAGCCTGATTCCGATAGATAGTGTAAAAGTAGAACATTGCCCTAGCTATATCTCCTTTTACTTTCTCTCTAGGCTCAAATTTAGTAGATGCTGATTCGCTGAATTCATCAATTCCACTACTAGGAATTGTAGATTGAACAGTATTATTTCGATACCATTTCTTAGTAGTTGTGTCGGCTATATCATCGAAGGGTTTATTGCCTCGCTCACTATTAATATCTTCTCGTGCAGGAAAGAGATGGTGAAGGTCACTTTGGGCATTACCCTTGTTAGCACCTTTACTTTGTGGCCAAACATGTTCCGTATTTACCTTTAATTTACCAGCTTCCTGACTTGGATCGCCCCTGCCAATTAAACGAATTGGATAACTGGCATAAATATCTGTCACAATACCTGCTTGGTTGTCGATAATACCAAACATTTCGTCTTTTGCGCGATCGTAGCTCAAGATTTTGCTGGGCGTATACTTCTCGGCTAGTTCATCAACTAAAGCGAATTTGGATAATTGAGGCAATATAATTGTTGCAAGAGTCAATACATTCTCTGAATTTTTCAGAGATGTTGTTTGAAGTTCCTCAAAGGTCGGTAAAGGAGTTGGCAATTGAGCCATTGGACTAGCTTGCAGTGGACTAATCCATGCAAAGAAGATGAGAGCAATACTAAGCAGTACTAATTTGATGAATTTCATTTTTCCCTCGAATAAAGGCCTTTTCTAGATTAGTCTTTTTTAGAATAAAGTTTACTTAAGAAAAGTTTTAGTTTGGGTAAAGCTTGCACTCTATTGCAGAAAATCTTGAGATTTGGTGATCTTGTGATAATCGATAAAGAGTCAGAACTATTTCGTGAAAAAGTCCGTCCAATAATTGAAGTTATGCTGCAAAAGTTTCAGGGATGATGATGGACACAAAAACAGTGTATACATGTTTATTCCTCTTTTTGGTGATTGCCTTGTTTACGATTATTGGAAGGCAAGTTAAAGTAAATTCTCTCCCAATATCCGAGCAACAGGCAATCAGAGTTTTATTTATTGGCAACAGCTATACCTATTTCAATGACCTTCCTTGGTTGACACAACAGTTAGCTGAGTCGGCAAAAGAAACTAAAACCCTGCAAACTGAGATGGTTGTGGTGGGTGGAGCTACCCTCAAAAGTCACTGGAAACGTGGTGAAGCACTCAAGGTTTTAAAAGCTAAACACTGGGATTATGTAGTACTGCAAGAGCAGAGTACTTTACCGATTACTAATCCTCAGGAAATGTATAAGTACGCCAGTTTGTTTGATGGTGAGATTAAGCGAGTTAATTCTCAAACTGTATTTTACTTAACTTGGGCAAGGCAAAATCAACCAGAAACGCAACAAATATTGACTGATTCTTACATGAGAATTGCTAAAGAACTGAAAGCCAAAGTTGCACCTGTGGGAATTGCTTGGCAAAAAGTTCAAGAAGCGAATCCAAAATTAAACCTTTATAGTTCGGATCAAAGTCATCCTAGCCCTATTGGCTCCTATGTAGCAGCATGTGTATTCTATGCAACACTTTATGAAAATAGTCCTGTAGGGTTGAGTTGTCGTATATACAGTAGTAATTCTACTAGCCCACAAGAAAGCAACAGAATTGAGTTAGAAAAGTTAAGTGAAACAGATGCCCAAATGATTCAAAATGTGGTTGATAACATCGTCAGAAAAACATAGAAACAAACTCTTTGGTATGCTTCATTCAAGGACTGCTAAAAAATAAAATATCCAATCAATAATTAATGATAATTATTTGTGAGATATAGCAGTTACCAATACATCAGGTACATAAATTTGTAGGGGCGCATAGCTATGCATTGGTGTCAACTTAAGCTCAAACCCTTGTCCCACAGCCGTTTTACCCCACCCCTCAATCCCCTCCCCGCGTGCGGGGAGGGGAGGTTTTGCGTTAGCAAAGCCGGGGTGGGGTGACTCCGGATTAATTGGTAATTGAGTAAGTTTGCTCTAACGTCATTACAAGGGTTTCACCTTAAGTTGACACCAATGATAGCTATGCGCCTCTTCAATCGCCAACAATAGTGATTCTTAATACACTGAATACCCGCAGACTGTCATCACTACTGAGACTTTACATAACTTTATAAAGTTAATATGATTTATCGTTATTACCACGTTAGTTTTTTGGGGTAGGTGGGTAGTATAAATTACCGAAAAAACTAATTTGGCATATAGTGATGTTCAAAACTAAATTATCCCAATTCCCTGCTTCAGGGGAATTTTATACCTCGAAGGTAGTCGATCGCCATATTGGAGCGATCGCAGCTCTGATTTTAATTAGCTTGCTAAGTTCATGGACTGGAACACCATCTGTTCATGCCATCTCTAATTTTTGGGAAGGCTTTCTCTGGGGAGTAGCAGATCCAGTCATTAACTCAAATTGTTTAGTTGGTATTGTTGCTATTGGCTTACTGTCAGCTATATTTGTTCGTGGCGCTTTGATAGTTGGATATTTTGTCCTAGCAGTAGTTTTAGGGATTATAATTCATTCACTGGGGCTAAATTTACCAGGGACAGAAATAGTCATAAGTGTTTCTACTATTTTCTTAAGCACAATGCTGATGATGCCAAATCAAGTAAACTTTATAGTACTTGCTGTGATGGCTGTCGGTGTTGGTTTATTTCAGGGTTACGCTCACGGACAATCTATGATTGGGACAGAAATAATAACACTAGTTACGTATATACTAGGTATTACCTTAACTCAGGTTGCAGTTGCCATGAGTGTTAGAGAAATTGGTAGTGCGATGGGTATGGGCAAAATCAACGGAATTTCACCCTGGAAAATTAATATTGCTGGCTGGTGTTTGTGTGCGATCGCCATCGTGTTTTTGAGCAATTCGATTATCTGAATCCAATATTTTAGTTCAATAGAATACAGTTATTCGTAGGGACGCATATTTAACTGTGTGTCCCCACCACCTGTTCCTACAATTAGTACAGCTAATTAAGAGTTATTGACAAATACATGTATAGTTGTCCTCGAAGTGGATCGCGGTTTGAGTAAAGAAAGTTTAGACTAATCGATTTTGTCAACGATGGCGATCGGCATAAACACTCATCAATAAAATTAATAGTCCTATCAAGCTCTCCTTAGTCTGTACTGAAAGATAGAAGGTAAATTGCAATTCTCAATTTTTAGAATTGCTACTTAGAAAAATCCTGATTCATCGTCTTTGATGAATTGTTGGACGAAATGTTAAACAACAAAGGTATAATTACTTAGACTTAATGAGACTATAAACTTAGCCTTATTAAAAATATTGATTGTAACTGTAGATTTACTTAATCTTAGGAAAATTCATAAGGAGACTAAAATCGTATCAATTAAAACTTAGCTTGAATAAGTATTGTTTTACACGGTTAATTATTTTAGATATCTAATTAACAACATTGATTAAAAATTGCAACTCATTAAGTACCCATAGGACTCCTATTTGATTTTTGAAAAACTCGCCCTCAACTCAAAAAGCCTGATTCCCCATTCCCTACCCCCCACTGCCTAGTTACACAGATAAATTCAAAAATCAAAGCGGATTACTATATAAGCAACCAAACACGACATTTGGTAGATGCATCAAACAACAAAATCACACATAGTATCGGAATAACGGTGTTATCTAATGTTGGTACTGAAATTAATTATTTCAATTGAAATTAGGAATTTTACTAATATGCTCTCTCAAAAATAGGGTGGTAAAGAAATGATTTCAGCAGGAATTGAAGTAAAAATAAATCGCTTGGAATCTATTGTGGAACAAATTGGGGAAGCAGTACTATCTACGACTGAGACAATTGAACGTCTCGCCGAAAGATTGGAGACTGTCAGCACACAACTCGAAGCACAGGGACAGCAGGTGCAGCAACAAGGCTATCAAATTGTTGCTTTATGTGATGCAGTACAAACTCTTGCTGAATCTCAGCATAATTCACTGCAAAAACTCAACGAACTGACACAAACTCTGGATCGGTTTATGTATTTAATTCAAGGATCGAGTGATTAAATTTCTTTTGCTTTTTGCCTTGTGTCAAACTCTTAACTGAGTTACAGCAATGTTGCCAGAAAAACATACATCGACATCGCTACCAGGAGTGCGATCGCGTTTGCCATACTCTCCAACATAATAAAAATCATTACCCTCAATGCGATAATTGACGGGTAAGGGTTTGCTACAGGGTTGGCAAAACACCACTTCAGGATTTGGTTCTCCTGGTTGCAGATGCGGCAAGTTTACATTCCAGAAGCATCCCGGTTCGAGGGGACGCTTGAGTAAGTCGGCTAAAACTTCAGCTGTAAATTTGGCAGCCAGATCCCAATCGAAATTTTGCTTGGCTTTGCGATAGTGGGAAATGGCAATTCCCCCAATACCGTGCATTGCGGCTTCTCGTACAGCAGCAACGGTACCAGAAATGTAGACATCCACTCCTAAGTTACCCCCAGCATTGATACCTGAAAGTACAAATTTGACATCTGCGGTGATTTGTGTTATTGCAATTCTCACACAATCAGCGGGAGTGCCGGCGATCGCATACTCAGTCTCAGAACGTCGTTGGAGGTTGATGGGACGAGTGGTGGTAACTTGATGTCCACAACCAGACTGATGATCCGCAGGAGCTGCAATAATAGCATTTTTGCCGTTTAGAGCCTTGACTAGCGCTTTGATGCCAGGAGCATCAATACCGTCATCGTTAGTTAGAATTATGGTCATGTATTTATTTATATTGATACAAATTTAATTTAGACAATTTACAAAAAAATTAGGCGTTGCTGAATCAAGGGATAATTCTTATAGGGTGGGCAACGTTCGACTGAGCGCTCACGCCGAAGTCTTGCCCGCCCGAAAATACAAGTAACCGGCAAGATAACCATCCCACAAAACCATCAAAATCATCCCATCAATCAGCAACGCCAAAAATTATTTTTACAGCCCAAAATAAAAAATGCAGATATCACCACTAAATCCGTGTAGCAGCGAAAGCTACTTGCATATATAAAACCTAGACACAAAAAGACTTTTCACCCAGTCCCCAGTCCCCAGTCCCCAGTCCCCAGTCCCCAGTCCCCAGTCCCCAGTCTCTTGCTATAGATGAAAAAATA
>NZ_JACJSJ010000111.1 GCF_014698115.1 Nostoc sp. FACHB-973 | reverse complement strand
GTATGTAGGGTGTGTTATGGCGTAGCCTAACGCACCCGAACCTTTGTGTGGTGCGTTATGCCAAAGGCTAACACACCCTACGTATATTTCAATAATCAAATATGAGTCCTATATGATTATTTAGTGTGTTCGATACACCTCTTTTCCTATAGGCAATAGGAAAAGATTAATTGCCTGTTGCCTTACAGTTTAGTAAATTTTTCAACAATGTAAGAGGTTGTTTGAAAAGTGATGACTGAGGTATCCAAAACTTTAGATTCTCCGAGGACTTTGAGAAGGTTATTCACCCCTTTTTAAGGCTTGCTCATGGGGATCTGGATACAAGCGTAGACTTTTCAAACATCCTCTAACAATCAAATAACAGCCTACACTTACAAAAACAGTTTTTATTGATACCTTTAACTTTCTGTCTTCTACTGTTTTGTCAGATAAAAGTTCGGTAATTACATAGTAAAATTGCACAACTTCATGCTACAAGGAGAATCAGGCGATTTTCTCGATAGCAATATTAAACTAGTAAATCTACTGAAGCCAGTCATTGCCTTTCCTTCATAAATTTAATAGTTGATTCCTCTACGGTACTTTTCCAGTTGATTCATATTGAACTTAACTGGAAAAAAATGATGGGGAATTGTTTGATAATTAAGTATGGGTGCTGTTTGATCGGGAAAGCTCACTGTCTTTTTCCATCGGTGATACTGTTGTTCCCTATATGAGAGAATTTGTAAAAAATAATTCAGAAATTTAAAGTTTTTTTTATTACTAATTCTTAATTAGGGTATTTACTTAGGCAAGCATTTGTGATATTTTCATGTTGACTATCATAACTTTAAATCCATCAGGCTAAGTTGAGCAAACGCGTCTAGATGTATGAATTTGGTTATGAGTATCAATTTTGCATATTTGCAATCGTAAATCCTGAATTTAAGCTTGTATAAATTATGTAGATTAACCAAGTGATAATCTTTTCTCAATTTATTCAAACTAGGGAGTAGGCTATATGCCTTGTTTATCCTTGGCTGTGAGATTTGATCGTGATTGACTGTTTTCCAAATAGGGAGCAGGGAGTGGGTACAGAGGGGATTAGTTGCGTCTGTACGAGAGGAGGAAATTTTTTTGATGTTTGGTTATGGGATTTTGCCGTGATTGTCTGATTTGAAGAATTATTACAAAGTATGTTTGTTTTGAATAATCTAATAGTAATAACCGTGTATCTAAATGTAGGTTTGTAATTAGCAAATTTGTTATCAGTGGTATCACGTATTTATTTACACTGAATGCCACATTGGAAAGTTAGGAGTTAGAAGTGAGCCAGCGTAGTCCTAAAGGTTTCATCGATCAGCGAATTCTTAACCCCATCGGGGTTAAGAATTGTGTTAATTTTTCATCCCTAACTCGTAACTTGATGACTCATTTTTACCTTCTGATTTATTTGACATGACTTATATTAAGAACACTTTTCCGGAATTTCTCACTACCTTAGAGGGGTTCGATCGCTTACCAAATGAAGCGATCGCTAACATATCCCAACAACTACAAGCTTGGCGCTATCGGTTGGGTCAAAAACTCATCGGCAAAGAAAGTCTGCCAGAACACATCACAATCATTTATGAAGGACAAGTGCGGCTGTTGGGATACGAACCCCAGACGCAAATCCCAACCACCTTGAAATTACTGCAACCAGGGGAAATCATCGGCGAAATTGGTTTGTTGCGCGATATTCCCTGTGAAACAGCGATCGCCTCCACTGAAGTAGTATGTTTAACCTTGAGTGCAGCAGCATACTTTAACCTTTTAGATTCATACCCAGCTTTTGCCGAGGCTCGGAAAAACCGTAGTAATTTAGTAGAAGTTTTCGATATTCTCGGTTCCTACTGGCAAAAGCAAGCGATCGCCACATTAAATCTTAAAGAATTAACACAAACAGCTTTACCAGAAGCGACAATTCAGTACCTGCATCCAGGGAAAACTCCATTCGAGCAACTCGATAGCGAACGCGTTTGGTTTGTCAGTGGTGGGGGTACCGTCACGAATTTTGCCGTTGGCGATCGGTTAGAATCACACGACGATAACGACAAGATCCAAGTTGTCGGTCGAACTTCCGCACGTTTAGTGGGTCTGAGTCCCTCAACTTTGATATTGCAAGATACTCGACCTCTTGAACTTGCAGTCAGCGACACCCAATCACATAGCCAAGACCCACTAGATATTCCCTACGCATCAGATGAAATAGTCTTACCACAAACAACCGATCAGACTTCAAAAAA
Organism: Nostoc sp. FACHB-973; assembly: GCF_014698115.1. GTDB lineage: Bacteria > Cyanobacteriota > Cyanobacteriia > Cyanobacteriales > Nostocaceae > Nostoc > Nostoc muscorum. The sequence continues at coordinate 27,213 of NZ_JACJSJ010000111.1, read as the reverse complement.
TTCGGCAAAAAACATAAAATACCCATTTTTTAGCGGCAAAGGAGAATTAAATACAGCCTTCGCCTGCTTCCAAATGCTTGCGAAACACTTAGAAATGCCGTTTCGTCGAGAGGTGGTTCGCCGCATTTTAAACGAGCAAATCAAACGCCAGGGTAATATTTCCTTTCCAGCAATTGCTTACCTAGCAGAGTTAATTGGACTCAAGGCGCAACTAGTAGATCTGCCAGTGGCCTCAGTGACGCGGATTCCCACACCAGCATTAATTCGCTATGCCGATAATTTTGCCGTTTTATATGCAACCGATGCCAATACTATGGTTGTGGGTGTACCATCCCAAGGAATTGTCCGCTGCAAACCCGCTCAATTTGTTGAACAATTAGATACCGACCCCACCAACTTTCCACCACAAGTTAGGGTATTACTGCTCACAGCTACCAAAGAAACACCCCAAGAACGTTTTGGTTTGCGGTGGTTTATCCCTTATTTGTCACGCTATCGCCGAGTACTAATAGAAGTATTTATTGCTTCCTTTTTCGTGCAGTTAGCAGCATTAGCAAATCCCTTGGTAGTGCAGTTAATTATCGACAAAGTGATCACGCAGAATAGTATTGGTACCCTACATATTTTAGGGGTTTTACTATTAGTCGTTGGGCTATTTGAAGCAGTGTTAACTACCTTACGAACCTACTTATTTGTCGATACCACAAATCGTATAGATATGGGTTTAGGTTCGGAAATTATTGACCATTTATTACGTCTACCACTGCGCTATTTTGAAAAGCGACCGGTGGGTGAACTTTCTACCCGAATTAACGAACTAGAAAACATCCGCCAATTTCTCACCGGTACTGCTTTAACAGTGGGATTAGATGCTCTGTTTTCCGTGGTTTATATCGGTGTGATGCTGATTTATAGTTGGCAACTCACCTTGGTAGGTTTAAGCACAATTCCCGTGTTTGTGATTATTACCCTAATAGCATCTCCCACCATTAGCAGACAATTACGCAGCAAAGCCGAACGCAACTCCGAAACTCAATCTTATTTAGTGGAGGTGATGTCCGGAATTCAAACAGTAAAAGCGCAGAATATCGAATTGCGATCGCGCTTTTCTTGGCAAGAGCGTTATGCTCGTTTTGTCGCCGCTGGTTTTAAAACAGTCGTCACCTCTACCCTTGCCAACTCTACCAGTAACTTCCTCAACAAACTCAGCAGCTTACTAGTTTTGTGGGTAGGAGCTTATTTAGTACTGCAACAAGAATTAACTTTAGGTGAATTAATCGCCTTCAGAATCATATCGGGTTACGTTACCAGCCCAATATTGCGCTTAGCTCAACTTTGGCAAAGCTTCCAAGAAACTGCCTTGTCTATAGAACGTTTGAGCGATATTGTTGATACACCAGAAGAGGCAGAAACAGACCGCTACAATATACCCTTACCGGCAATTACCGGAGCAGTCAAATACGAAAATGTTTCCTTCCGATTTGGTACCACTGGGCCTCTACAACTTTCTAACGTCAACGTCGAATTTGCTCCTGGAAAATTTGTGGGGATTGTCGGACAAAGTGGCTCTGGTAAAAGTACGATGATGAAATTATTGCTGAGACTTTATGAAACCGAGTCCGGCAGAATTTTGATTGATGGTTACGACATTGCCAAAGTAGAACTTTATTCACTGCGACGACAAATTGGTGTAGTTCCCCAAGAAACATTGTTGTTTGATGGCAGCGTTCAAGAAAATATTGCCCTGACAAATCCCGATGCAACAACCGAAGAAATTATTGATGCGGCTCAGGTAGCCTGCGCCCACGAATTCATCATGAACTTGCCCAACGGTTACAACACGCGGGTAGGAGAACGTGGTTCTGCACTTTCTGGTGGACAACGACAAAGAATTGCGATCGCCCGTTCTGTTTTACAGCGACCAAAATTACTAGTTTTAGATGAAGCAACTAGCGCATTAGACTATCCCACAGAGCGACAAATATGTCTCAACTTAGCCAGGGCATTCAAGGGTGATACAGTATTCTTTATTACCCACCGATTGAACACCGTCAGTAATGCAGACATCATTGTTGTCATGGATAACAGCAGGGTTATAGAACAAGGCAGCCATCAAGAATTAATGGCCGCTAAAGGTCATTATTACTACCTGTATCACCAACAAGAAGTTAACTTATGAACGGGAGTCAAAACTTAAAATGGGCTACGCCCCGCTGCGCTAACAGAATTCAGCAATAACCGTAGAGTGGGCACCAGCATCGATAAAAGGTGTCCACAATTTCTTTTTCAATCCAAAATTCAAAATCTAAAATCCAAAATCACTATGACTCAACTTAATGGGAATCACACCAACGGCAATTATAAAAACGGAGCAAAACAAGATTCACCAATAGTTACAAAACAACAAAAAGCTACTTCAGAATCTTTAATTAACTCAAATCATCAGGAGTTCGAGCAGTCCGTTATTTTACGTCAATCTCCAGTTTGGTCACGTACAATTATGGTGACCTTAATGGCCTTAGCCTGTTTTGGAATTGCTTGGACTTATTTTGCGAAAATTGAGCAAGTAGTGCCAGCAACTGGGCAATTAAAACCCCAAGGAACAGTTAAAGAAGTTCAAGCCCCTGTAAGTGGAGTAGTAAAAACCCTTTATGTCAAAGATGGAGATGAAGTAAAGCAAGGAGATTTGCTACTAACTTTCGATTCCATTGCCTCCGTTGCTGAATTAAACTCTTTGAATAAAATTCGTGTTGCATTAATTAAAGAAAACCAAATTTATCGGCGATTAATGGGAGCAAGTACTGGTACTACATCAGAACTATTATTTTTGCGTAGTAACTTGCCACCAGAAACTGCTTTTTTATTGAAAAGCCGCGCCGCCTTAGTAGCAGAAAATGACTTATTGCGGACTCAATTAAGAAATTCTGGTCAAGATTATGCACTGGGAATTGACGAACAACAACGTCTACAAGTTGCTAAAAAAGAATTAGATTCTCGTTCTTCAGCAGCCCAGTTAGAAGTAGAAAAAATCAAAAAACAACTTACTCAAACCCAAGTTAAATTGGAAGACAGTAAATCAAGTTTAGCTATTCAACAAAGAATTTTAGATAAACTTAAGATCCTCTCAGAAGAAGGTGGCATTTCTCAGCTTCAGTATCTCAACCAACAACAAGAAGTACAAAACCGCACGGCGGAAGTAGCACAATTAGGTGAAGAACTGAAACGTCTCCAGTTCGATATTGAAAGAGGACAGCAAGAGGTAAGCAATACGGTGGCTATCACTGACAAAAACGTTTTGGATAAAATAGGTGACAACAAAAAACGTATTGCCGAAATCGATAGTCAATTCATGAAAAGTGTGCTGGATAACGAGCAGCGTTTAGCAGATGTCAATAGTAAAATATCCCAAACAGAGTTAAACGTTAAATATCAAGAACTCCGCGCACCGGTGTCCGGAACAGTTTTTGATTTGCAAGCCAAAAACCCTGGATTTGTAGCGAATCCAACAACAAAACTGATGCAAATTGTACCAAACGAAAACTATATAGGTGAAGTTTTCATTACAAACAAAGATATCGGTTTTGTGCGAAAAGGTATGAAAGTAGATGTCAGAATTGACTCCTTTCCTTACAGCGAATTTGGCGATATCAAAGGAGAAGTACTAGGAATAGGTTCAGACGCATTACCACCAGATCAAACACATCAGTTTTATAGATTTCCGGCTAAAATATCTTTGGATAAACAATCCTTAGTTATTAAGGGTAAGAACGTCACTTTACAGTCAGGTATGTCCATCAGTGCTAATATCAAAGTGCGGGAAGAACGAACTGTCTTGAGTCTGTTCACTGAATTATTTACCAAGCAAGTTGATGCTCTTAAAGAGGTACGTTAACTTACAGCAGAATTCAGAATTCAGTAGTAGGGGCGTACAGCTGTACGCCCCTACAGATGTTGTTAGAAACATTCAACAACTTGAGATTTCGTCACAATTATTTTCCTTGAAACATCAAATACGTCCCTCCTAAGCCTTCCACAATGGTACGTGTATTAGCAATCATCATTTTTTGATAAGTATCTGCTTCGCCTCCAACTTCTCCAAGTCCCTCAGAATACAACTTCCTTTCAGAAATTTTCACATCAGCTTCTCTGGCTAGTGATTGAATTAAATTAGGGTTAATTGCTACCTCAGGAAAAATAGTTGGCACTTTAGCCTGTTTAATATTTTTAGCCAAATTATTGACTCGTGCAGCTGTCAGTTTTTCTCTACTGCTAATACTTTCCATTCCCCCTGTTAATGAAATACGGTATGCTTTAGCATAATAACCAAATGCATCAGAGGTGGTAAACAACTTGCGTTGTTTCTCAGGAATACTTGCAATTGTTGATTTAATCCAGGTATCTAGTTGAGTTAGTTCATTTGTGATTTTTCTGGTATTGCTGGTATAAACCTCTGCATTACTAGATGCTACTTTTTTGAGGTTACTATTAATTACTTCTACCATCTCCATCGCATTCTTAGTATTATGCCAAATATGAGGATCGTTTACTCTTTTACCACCTTGCTGAAATTTTTGTGGCTTAGACAATGCAACTTGGGCGACAGCTATTTTCGGTGCAGAATTTTTAGTCGCTCTAATTAATTTGAGCAGATTTGGTTCAAAATTATAACCAGTATAGAGAATCAAATTAGCTTGCTCAAGAGCTTTACGATCTTCCGGTTTTGGTTTATAAGTTTTGGGATTGGCACTAGGCGAAATCAAGCAAGTGAGGTTAACTGTATTCCCGGCAATCTGTCTGGTTAAATCACAGAGTACACTTGTGGTTGCTACAACTTGGGGAAGATTTTCATTCACCTCGGCAGTAGTCTGAGTAAATGTAGTTCTTGCAGCTTGATTTTGGCATCCAACAAATCCAACCGTCAATACAACAAGAATAGCTCGTAATAAATTATTTTTTGGTGATTTTTTTGACATCCTCATCTCCTACTGGATGCATAAAAAAGATAATCATTATTCTTGAAAAATTCAGAATTTAGAATTCAGCAAACCAGATTTTTGCAGGTAAAATGTAGCTTTACGCGACGGGCTGCAAAACTGATAGGGGTAAAAGCACAACGATCAAAGCGATGCTAGAGTATCTTTGGTAAGAAGTGTAGTGCAGTCTCTCACCATCTGCATCAAGCAACTATACCATTGTGCTGATGTGTCGTCAAAGTCGCAAATTGATTAAGGAGAGGAACATAGTGATGATGGAGCGTATCGATCATACGGGTTGATAGAAGCAAACCAAGTCGTGAATCTAAAGCAATTGTAGCTGTGGTTTTGCGAGGCGTGGATATGTATTTGTTACAAAATAGCTGAATTGGCAATTTTTAACCATTAGCTAATTGCTGTTACTTCCTCAAAAAAAGCTATAAAAATAGAAAGGCTTTTGTAGAAATTAGCTTTTGGTTCATGAGAGTTATGAGTTATGAATGATTTCTTGTTCATAGAAAACTTTTATTTGATTGCGTGAAAAAACTCGTCCTCAACTCGAAAATTCTGATTTCCTCACTGTTAGAGGCGATTAATCGCGTTCTACTACCTACGTAAGTAAGTTCAAAAATCAAAGCGAATTACTATAGAACAATTTTTCAAAGCTGACATTGATCAAGATCAACAATGGTAATTTTAGTCGTCATAATTAACACTTTGATTTCGCTGATACTACTCTATGTTGCTTGGCAGGTGTGGCAACTTAAGCAGCGATTAGCATCTGTAGCAGATAGGTTAACCGCCTATGAGATTTGTACCCAGGCAACACTCCATAAAGCACCTGAAAATATTTATCTGAGTCAGCAGAACATTTATAACTTACGGCAGAGAAACCAAGCACTACAGATACAAATTCAACAAGTGCAGCAAATTATCAGTCTAATTTTGGTAGGACGGCAAATCTGGCAGCGTTATTTTCGTAAGCTAGAGTTAACACCAGAGAAAACAGCACTCACAAGGAGGAGTTAATCAACAAAAGGTAACAATGGAGCAACTCCTGAGCCAGAAGTCAGAATTATGACTGCTGAATTCTGACAAAAAAAGCAACATTTCTGGCTAACATTTTGTCACGATAGTAACTAGATAAAATTATTTAGGTATTGCAAGGGCGGAAAACCCACCTAAAATGAGTCTAAGGAGAGAAACAACAACATGTCTAATAACCGTTCTGGAACATTTATTGGCGGTTTGATGCTGGGAGCCACCATCGGCGCTTTAGCCGGTTTACTTGCTGCTCCACGCACAGGGCGCGAAACGCGTAAAATTTTGCAAAAATCTGCCAATGCTATCCCAGACTTGGCAGAAGATATATCAACAAGTGTGCAAATCCAGGCAGATCGTCTTTCTGCCAGCGCACTACGAAACTGGGATGAAACTTTAGATAGGTTACGGGAAGCGATCGCCGCAGGTGTAGATGCTAGTCAGCGGGAAAGCCAAGTCTTGAACCGGCAAACATCTGTTGAGGACTCAGATTCTCTTCCCCAGCAATTAGAACGCTTATAAATGACGTAACTGTGATTGAACCCCTGTTTTGGTTGGGACTTTCCTTACTCTTAGTCGCCACAAGCTTGACTGCGGTTTTAGTGGCGGCCATACCGGCTTTGCAGGAGTTAGCACGCGCTGCTCGCAGTGCAGAAAAGCTATTTGACACACTCTCACGAGAATTACCACCGACTCTAGATGCTATCCGCGTCACTGGTTTAGAAATTACTGATTTAACTGATGATGTCAGTCAAGGTGTAAAAAGTGCCAGTCAAGTTGCCAAACAAGTTGACCAAAGCCTTGATACTGCAAGAAAACAGGCTCAGAATATCCAAGTAGGTACACGCAGCATAGTTGTTGGCGTCAAAGCAGCTTGGAGAAACTTCACGCGCCAAAAACCAACAAGAAGAATTAGCGATCGCCTCCCCAGCAATGAAAAACCAGCACTCACGTTGCGAGAACGAGAAGTGTTCAGACAAGACACTCACCGCGTCAAAGCAGAAGCCTATCGCCCCAATGAAGGTTACAACGACGCTGCTAGCTGGGAAACCGATTTTGATGATGAAGATTGAATTAGGGACTGGGGATTCGGGACTGGGAAATAAGATTAAAAATACTATCTTCTAATACCCAGTACCCAACGCCCAATCCCCAATCCCCAGTTCCTAGTCCCCAGTCCCCAGTCCCCACTCCTCAAAAACGCTTTGCTTTGATCCCTAAGATTAGAGTAAAGTAAACAAGTGTAAAGAAGTATCATTTTTCTAGTACTCTTTTAAAACAACTTGTTCACTTTTACCTTTGATATTTGTATAAAAACGTCCATGCAGTCTTGTTTTTGGCGACGAATCCTAGTATCTATTGCAGTATTTTTCCTGGCTGGGTCAATTTGGGTGATGCATTCTTCCCCAGCACTGGCTTATGACAATCCTGACTTACTCCCAAAGACGTTTACCCCAGTTGTAGACTTAGCTAAATCTCTCCCTGAACTACAGGAAGAAAAACTTGTCAAAGATTTAGAGCAGTTTGAAACCGATACGGGCTGGAAATTACGAGTATTGACTCAGTATGACCGCACTCCGGGTCGGGCAGTGATCAATTATTGGGGTTTAGACGATAAAAGTATTTTGCTAGTTGCTGACTCTCGCGGTGGTAACATCCTGAGCTTTAGTGTCGGCGATGCTGTTTATGAACTTTTGCCCCGGACTTTCTGGATAGAACTGCAAACCAGGTTTGGTAATTTGTACTTTGTACGCGAACAAGGCGAAGACCAAGCTATTCTCCAAGCCTTAGAATCTGTCAAAGGCTGTTTACTCAAAGGTGGTTGCAATGTTGTCCCCGGACTACCACGAGAACAGTGGATTCTCACCTTGATTACTTCAGTTATTGGTGGGATAATTTGCGGATTTGCAGCTCAACCCCGTGAAAAAGGACAAGTTTTTGCTTGGCAATGGGCTTTGATTTTCTCTCCTTTGTGGGGAATCTTGTTTATTGCCTTTGGCATCGGTCCAGTAGTGACACGCACAAGCGACTGGTTACCCCTAGTTCGTAATATTTCTGGGTTTCTCATCGGGGTCTTAGTTGCCTATCTATCTCCTGTTTTCAGCAGGCCTTCTTCCAGTAATGAGTAAAGAGTGCTGAATTCTGAATTCTGAATTCTGAATTCTGAGTTCTGAATTCTGAATTCTGACTCCTAACTTCTAGCTCTCTTAAACTGATAAGCTGAAAGCTGATATTTGAGAAGCTCAAGAAAAATGGAATGGCACGTAACTGATGCTCAAAGTTTAGCAATCATTGATAGTGAAATTGGCGATCATGTTTTTTCACCAGCAGAGTATGAAATTGTGCGTCGCGTAATCTACGCCACGGCTGACTTTGAGTATAAGTCTTTGATTCGCTTCTCTGAACGTGCCTTGCAAGCTGGAGCAGCAGCATTAGCTGCGCGTACCACCATTGTGGTAGATGTACCGATGGTACAAGTAGGTATTGCCTACGACATTCAAAATACTTTCGCCAATCCAGTGTATTGCAGCATGGAAGCTTTGACGCGTCCTCAAAAAGAAAAAACGCGGGCTGCATGGGGTATAGAAACCCTCGCAAAGCGTTATCCAGAAGGTATTTTTGTGGTGGGTCAGGCGCAAACAGCATTAACAGCACTGGTGGATTTAATTGAAGCTGAGGAAATTAGACCAGCTTTAATAATTGCGACTCCGGTCAGATTCGTAAGTATTGATGAAGCTAAGGGGCGTTTACAAGACTCTTTAGTTCCTCACATTACAATAGAAAGTCGCAAAGGTAATGCAGTTGTAGCAGCTGCGATCGTTGATGGATTGGTAGATTTGGCTTGGCAAGCCTATGGACAAGATGCCAATAGAGGAAGCTAGGAAAGTCCGCTCTGTTCTATTATGTATCCAAAAGAGTATTCATAATTAGTGAACGTCCTGGTATTTTTATTGAATAGTACCGAGCAAGGAGCCTAGTATTGTGGTAGCTGAGAGTTTGAGTTTAAGTGCATATATTGCAATACCCGTAGTTTTAAGTCTTTTGCTTGAGGGACAAAACATAAAAGTACCTGTAGTTAAAAATGTTCGTCAGGTATCTACTGAACAGGAAACAATAGCACCCAGGCGCCAATTAATCAGCACTAAGCGGGCTGTAAAAACATACTATGTTAGTGGTACTGGCAACGACAACAATAATGGACTCTCTACTTCATCTGCCTTTAGGACAATTCAAAAGGCAGCAAATCTGACTAATCCTGGTGACACAGTATTGATTATGAACGGAGTGTACACAAATGCACCCAAAGCCGGCGCTGTAGTAAGTATTAAACGTTCTGGAACTCCAAATGCATGGATTAAATTTAAAGCATATCCTGGGCATTTCCCAAAAATTCAGCACAATACATGGCATGGCATCTCGATTTCAGATAAAGCTTCATATATCGAGATCAACGGTCTTGAGGTAATGGGGAATAATGCCAATGTAACCCTTGATTATGCAATCAGTGAGAAAACTAACAAACTAAACCCCCTAACGAATGGAAACTGCATTTTCGTGGATGGACGAACAAATGGTCATACTCACCATATACGCATTCTCAATAATAAGGTACATGGATGTGGAGGCACAGGTATTGCAGTTATTCAATCTGACTATGTGACAGTTGATAATAACGTGGTGTTCGATAATGCCTGGTATGGCGTCTATGGTTCCAGTGGTATTTCGATGTTGACTAATTGGAATTTTGATAATTACCGAGGATATAAAATGTTCGTTAGGAACAACAAGACCTATAACAATCGACAGTATATTCCTTGGATTAAGACCGGAACTATCACGGACGGAAATGGCATTATTATCGATAGTACGCATAATCAGGACATTCCAAAATTGGGTCCATATAAAGGACGTACTTTAGTTAAAAACAATCTGACATTTCATAATGGTGGTTCAGGCATTCACGCATTTTATAGCGATCATGTTGATATTATAAATAACACAGCTTTTTTAAATAATCAGAGTCCAGAAATTAAAGGCGGACAAATATATACTCATACATCGACTGATGTCAAAGTTTTGAATAACATTCTTTATGCATTTCCTGGTAAGAATGTTAACAGTAACACTAAAAGTAAAAATGTTATTTATGATTACAATATATACCTAAATACTTCCTCTGTAAGTGTTAAAGGACTTCACGATATTGTTGCAGATGCAGAGTTTATCAGGGAACATCCCACGTTGAAAAAAATAGCTGGTGATTGGAAATCACAGCTATATAAACAAAGTCGATCTCTCCCGAATTCCATAGAAATTCAGTTGGGAAGTTTTGTTTGTCAACCAGTGACTTATAGTCTCAAAGGAAAACTCATCAAGGTCGGATGTTCGCGTTAGTGATTGAAGAAGAATTCTCCAATTCTGAATCCAGGAATCAGAATCACTGCTCGTGGGTAAATTGGGACTCGCCACTAACGATACCAAATTATAGATTTGATATGGTGCTTCATCGTTTATTAACGAGCTAGTCGAACTCACGTTAATTTATTCTCAATCACTCCTCTACTCTACGCCGACGCCGACGCGGCCTTCTTTCCTCTTGATCTTCACGCAAGCGACGGCCGACTTCGTTAAAGAAATCGCGCCGCAAGCAAGGGTAATCACTAACCCATAGTTCACGACTGGGAATGTATATATCACTGAATTCTTCAATGCTGCTTAAATCTGGGCGATTTGACATCACTACCATTTCTGCAATTTGACCACGAGCGATCGCTTTGTGGCTAGGACGTAGCGGCGCGTCAAATTCAATACTAAATCCTGTGTCATCACCGACCTCTAAATTAATCCGTTTTTCTCGGTTTTCTACAATTACCAATTCACCTTTGCTATTGACGGTTTCCTGTTTCCCAACTAACTGGTCTGTAATCCACCAATCCAGGATTCGTCCACGAAAAAAGCCGCTGTATTTGTAACGGCGGCATTGTATATTCCGCATACTTGCTTGAAACACCGGATACCATAGCCAAAAAAAAGCGCTAACTACCCCCAGCACAAATATTATTGAACCAAACTCCAGCCTGAACAAGGCTTTCACAAGCAGAATTACAACTAACGAAACTACAGAAATTAACAGGCGTTGCAAAAAATTTGCAAACTTTCCCCAGTAGTACTTGTACTGAAGACCAGTGGCAATTAAGGGGACAATTTGTTCAAATTTCTGGCGAGTCAGTGGTACTAACATGAGTGCTGAGTACTGAGTAGTAAGTTTAACAAAAAAGAATAAAGGTGTCAGTCATCAGAAAAAGAAATTGAACTTCTGACTTCTGACTCCTGAATTCTGAATTCTCTTTTAAAGTATTTTTTCTAATCCATATACTAACGACTTTAGCGCTAAGACTTTGCGAATGGCTAATAGGACTCCTGGCATATAGCAAGCGCGATCGCTCGTATCATGTCGTAAAGTATAAATCTGTCCCGGTGCGCCGAAAATAACTTCCTGATGGGCAACCAATCCCGGCAAGCGTACACTATGAATTCTAATGCCTTCCTCTGCTTGGCTTCCCCTAGCTCCTGGTAATTTCTCAGTTTCTTCCACTAAGGGCGGGTTAAAAGTTTTACCTAATTCTCCTAATAACTGCGCCGTTTGAATGGCAGTACCACTGGGAGCATCAGCTTTTTGGTTGTGATGCAGTTCGATAATTTCTACGTGGTCAAAATATTGAGAGGCGGCGACTGCGGCTTGTTGCAGCAGCACCATGCCAATGGAAAAGTTAGGAATAATTAGACAACCAGTGCTAGCTTTATCAGCAAAGTCTGCTAAATCTTGAATTTGTTCTGGACTTAATCCAGTGGTGCCAACTACAGGACGAATACCATAGGCGATCGCACTACGAATATTGTCATAAACTGAATCCGGATGGGTAAAGTCTACAATCACCCCTGGGGGTCCTTGTCTATCTCCAGCCACATAACCCAACATCGGTTCTAATTGATTAGTAATCGGCACTTCCAAAGGCTCGCTTAAACCCGCCAATTCTCCAGCATCTTTATCTTGATGTTCCGGACTGCTGTCAATAGCACCCACTAGGTTCAAATCGGGTGCTTGCGCCACCGCCTTAACTACTTCACGACCCATTTTACCAGCAGCACCGTTGACAATAACCGGGATAGGAGCTTGATTCGTCATATGTTGAGAAATACTTTTTGAGTCAACAAAGGAATTGTAAAGACTTTTGCGATGTAAAAATACTAGTCCCCAGTCCCCAACGCCGCAAGACGGAAGTCAAAAGGAGCCAGTGCGGTCTTCTCCTAAGGGGAGACGCCAAGGGCGATAGCGCCGGCGGCAAGCGAGTCCGCGAGCGTCTGGGGGTTTCCCCCATGAGCAACTGGCTCTCAAAAGTCAAAAGTCAAAAGTGTTATGAAGTGAACTTTTTAGGTATTTTAAATGGTTGCTCTATTTACGTCGTGACGTACTAGTTCGTTTTTCATGGATGACGCTGAAAATTTTTTCATAAGCACCGCCCTGATAAGTAGCTCTTAATAAAACTATTAACCTTTTTTTGTCAAGTTTAGTTGACTAACTGTAATAATATTTGTTATATTTATTTACATAGGCTAACAAAGCAGCAAAGCAAGCCACCTAGCTAAGGTTGCACTTTGTATATTACCTTTCTAGTTTTGGCTGCCTTGGATGTTAGCTAAAAAATAGACTTCGGTATCGGTATATCTCATCGACATTTGGACTTCTCCCATTTACCTCGGCTATCAAGTCGGGGTTTTTTGTGTTCTTGATTAGCCCGGCCCATCTTATGGTTCATCCGAAGCGTGCCGCTTGGTGGGAAAATAAAAACGAGAAATGATGCAAGTCTTGTATTGCCTCCAGCCCAAAGGAATCTGTATAAATGTGGAAACGAATTGTATTAATTTTACTATTGGTGTTGAGCTTCAGCCTGAGTAATTCTGATGTAGCAGTTGCAGGTGGACTCAAAAGCTTTGTAGACACCAATGATGGCTATCAGTTTTTATATCCTAATGGCTGGCTGCAAGTTAAAGTTGCCAACGGCCCAGATGTAGTTTTTCACGATTTAATCGAGGTAACCGAAAATGTTTCTGTAGTGATTAGCCCGGTTCCAGAAAATAAAACCTTAGCAGAATTGGGAACTCCAACAGAAGTAGGATATAAACTGGGAAAAGCAGCTCTAGCGCCTGCTAATTCTGGTCGTTCAGCTGAATTAATTAATGCCGCGCAGCAAGAAGTAGACGGTAAAACGTACTACCTTTTGGAGTATGAAGTTAAACTCCCCAATCAACAGCAACGACACAACATCGCCAGCGTCGCTGTTAGCCGTGGTAAACTTTTTACTTTCAACGCCTCAATTTCTGAAAAACGCTGGCCAAAAATTAAACAAACAATTGATGAAGTTGTAAATTCTTTTTCTGTTTATTAATTGGGAGTGGGGAGTAGGGAGTTAGGAGTTAAGAGTTAAGAGTTAAAAGTTATTCTCCCCCTGCCTCCCCTGCCTCCCCTGCCTCCCCTGCCTCCCCTGCCTCCCCTGCCTCCTCATCCCCCTCATCCCCCTCATCCCCCTCATCTCGTGCTTTTGTATGAGCATTCCACCTTTTGTACTGGCCTCAGCTTCTCCAGCGCGCCGGCGCTTGCTGCAAACTGTTGGTATTGAACCGATAGTTCGAGCTAGTGACTTTGATGAGTCACAAATCCAATTAAGTGAACCTGAACAATTGGTCAAAACTCTTGCCCAGTACAAAGCGGAAACTGTAGCCCCACAGTTTGAATCAGCTTTGATTATGGGTTGTGATTCGGTTTTGTCTGTCAATAATGAGATTCATGGCAAACCAGTAGACGCTAGTGAAGCGATCGCCCGTTGGCAGATAATGCAAGGTAGCTTTGGTGACTTATACACAGGTCACGCCTTGATTGACTTAGACCAAAACCGCACTATAGTCAAGTCTCAAGTTACAAGAGTTTACTTCGCTCCAATGAGCGACAAAGCAATTAAAGCTTATGTTGCCACAGGTGAACCCCTCAAGTGTGCTGGTGCCTTTGCCCTTGAAGGTTTTGGTAGTTTGTTCGTCGAAAAAATTGAAGGCTGTCACAGCAATGTAATTGGACTGAGTTTACCTCTGCTGCGGCAGATGTTAGCAGAACTGGGATACGATGTTACGGATTTTTGGCAATAGTCATTGGTCATTTGTCATTTGTTTTTCTGCGCGTCTCCCCATCTCCCATGACTAATGACTAAATTGCCTGATATTCAGTATTGCCTCTCCATGATCTGGAATCCAAGCTAGCCATTCATCTTTTGAAACTGGACACAATAAAAGCGCTTCGTCAAAACTCAAAGGGTTGGGAAGTTCCAAAAGCTTCACCCAACCAGAAACTCTTAACTGCCGTAAACCTGCCAGATTCCGCCTTCTTGCTTGGACAGCAAAATCTGGTCTATGAGAATCTAGTTTCATATCTTCGTTTTAGCCTTAACCAATGGGCTAATCTAAAATTATTTCTGTAACTTAGACTACAAAATAAACAATACTTGTGAAAAGCAACTGTCTTATAACTTTACGTTCGCTGGTGCAAGTCTTTGCTTAATATTGCAAGCTATAACTGTGAGGCACGCCAGGTTGTAGACTGGCTACTAGATCGCATTCCCAACTAGAATATGTCATTTACTTCTATGCCCTCGCTGCGTGAGCAACAACATCCCCTAATTCGTCAGCTAGCTGATTGCATTGAGGCAGCTTGGCATCAGCATCTGGATCTATCGCCCTACCATTTGCCTGCTGAGTTGGGGTATGTGGAAGGTAGACTAGAAGGGGAAAAACTGACCATTGAAAACCGTTGCTATCAAACGCCTCAGTTCCGGAAAATGCACTTGGAACTAGCAAAAATCGGAAATATGCTCGATATTTTGCATTGCGTCATGTTTCCCCGTCCAGAATACAACCTGCCGATGTTTGGTTGTGATTTAGTGGGGGGTAGAGGTCAAATTAGCGCGGCGATCGCAGATCTTTCTCCCATACACTTAGAACGTACCTTACCAGAATCTTATACTGCTGAACTCACACAGCTAACAGTGCTGAACTTTTCCCAACCGCGCGAATTACCTGAATGGGGAAATATTTTTTCAGATTATTGCATCTTTGTGCGCCCCAGTTCCCCAGAAGAAGAAACAATGTTTCTCTCTCGTGTCCAAGACTTTTTAGAAATTCATTGTACCCAAGCGATCGCCTCACATCCTGTTTCACTCGAACAAGTCACACAAAATCTCGCCGGACAACACAACTACTGCACTAAACAGCAACAAAACGACAAAACCCGCCGCGTACTAGAAAAAGCCTTTGGCCCAGCTTGGGCAGAACATTACATGACCACAGTTCTATTCGACCTTCCACAAGAGATTTCCAAATAAAAAATCTCCAATGTAGGGACGCGGGGACACGGGGAAGGAAGAGGATGGGGGGACAAGGGGAAAGACTTGTTGCAATTTCTCTCCCTCATCCCCCTCATGCCCCTCACCCCCCTCACCTCCCCACCTCCCCACCTCCCGATTCCCCCATCTGTAGGTTCTGTTACGTTTTCCGGTAACTGATAAATGTAGAATTCATTCAACGAGAGTTTGATGGAGTCCCAAAATAGCAGCAGGGAGATTAGTAAAACCAATTAGCTTTAACTAGGTTACAGATAATGACGCGGGGACACAGTGACACAGTGACGCGGAGAATAATGTGTAGCAAAATTTTTGAGAATTGGTATCAGGTCTTTGAAACAAATGATTTTTGATCTTGTTTTTCAATTTTGTGAATAACTGTAGCCTCCGCTAATTAAGCGTAAAAATTCAGAATTCAGAATCCAGAATCAATAATGCTTGGATGCCCAAGCTTGATAATTTGCACAAAATCAAGCAGGTATACAACGATTGATTTTCCAAATATTCTGACTTCTGAGTTAGAGAATTCTCTTATTAGTAAACAGTTACTATTATTCACTGATTACTTGACGTTAAGAACTTTAGGAATTACACATCTAGTACGAAATGTAGGGGCAATTCATGAATTGCCCCTACGGTAAATCAAGGCTTTTACGTAATTTTTACGTAAGTCTTAAACTTTATCTTTGCGGTAGTGAATCTACTATTACAGTACCGCATCATAGCAGTTTTAGATTTTCAGTAGAGAGGCGATATCTCGCGTCTCTATATCTGAATGCCCCATTAATTGATTCTGAATTCTGAATTCTTCTTCAAATAGCCAGCTACAAGAAGGCATCATTTTGCAAAGTTTTAGTGTGAGTGTTGAGTATCGATCGCGCAATGGATTTTAAGCCATAACCATTGTTTGTCCTAAGCGGCTGGCTATTGATTAAAAACCCTTTTTTACTTACATCACCACAATTGAGATAAACGAGCAACATACTATGTCAAGGGTGACCGAGAAGCCAAAGCCAACTGAGCAGACATTTAATCCTGAACAACCTAAAATTTGGTGGGGTATCGCTGTAGCTGTGCCAATAGTAATTGCTGCTGGGGTACTAGGTACAGCTAAAATCGAGCAGCTAAAAAAACTCACTGTATCTGCACCCGTAATGCCATCTAGCAATAGCGTTAGTGCTGTGGGGCGTTTGGAACCGCGAGGCGAAGTTGTTAAATTGTCTGCGCCATCCTCAGGATTAGCACCATCATCACGAATTCAGCAACTGCTAGTCAGAGAAGGTGAAAAAGTCAGACAAGGCCAAATTGTGGCAATTTTGGATAACCGCGATACTCAAATAGCCGCACTAGAAGAAGCAAAAGCCAAAGTCCAAGAAGCCCGTGCCAATTTAGCTCAAGTCAGAGCCGGATCTCCAAGAGATATTCAAGCCCAAAGAGCGGTTATTGCTCGCCTACAAGCGCAGTTACTTGGGGAAAAAGATGCTCAGCAAGCGAGCATCACTCGAATTGCAGCTCAGTTGAGTGGAGAAAAACTTGTCCAACAAGCAACTGTAAATCGCTTAGAAGCTGAACTTAGCGGACAAAGAGATGCTCTCAGAGCAACAGTTACACGTATCCAAGCCGAACAGCGCAATGCCCAAGTGGATGCTGGACGCTATGATTTTTTATACCGAGAAGGTGCGATTTCTCAGCAGGAACGGGATAGAAGACGCCTGAGTGCGGTTACAGCTAATCAGCAGGTTGCTGAAAGTCAAGCCACCCTCAAGCAGACATTGGCAACTCTACGACAGCAACTTGCTGAAGCGAGAGCTAATCAAATACAAAATTTAGCAACTTTGCAACAGCAGCTAATTGAAGCCAAAGTTAACCGTGACAAAACTGTAGCAACTTTGCAAAGACAAATTGAAGAAGAAAAAGCCAAACTCAGTAGAATTTTGGACGTTAGTCCTACTGATATGCAAGTAGCCCTAGCCCAAGTTAGTAATGCGATCGCCAATGTTAGAAAAGCCGAAGCACAACTAAAATTAAGCTATGTTCAAGCGCCAATCGCTGGGGAAATTTTAAAGATTTACACCAAATCAGGTGAAGCCATAGGTGCAAATGGCATTGCTGAACTTGGACAAACTAGTCAAATGTTTGTAGTTGCTGAAGTCGCCGAAGATAGTATTAGTAAAGTGCGTATCGGTCAAAACGCCACTATCACTAGCGATAATGGAGCATTTAGTGGCGAATTCAAAGGAACTGTCACTGAAATTGGCAGAAAAATTGGCAAAAAAGATGTTTTGAATACAGATCCAGCAGCAGATGTGGATGCCAGAGTCATAGAAGTGAAAATTGCTCTGTCTCCAGAAGATAGTCTGCAAGTTTCTGGTTTAACTTATGCGAAAGTTCTTGTGGAAATTAATAAGTAATTCGTGAGAAAATAATAGTTAATAATGAGTAAAAAAATACCTCTGTCGTGGCTACAACTAACAAGAGAAAAAACTCGCCTAGCTGTGGCTTTGGCAGGGATTGCTTTTGCTGATATTTTGATGTTTATGCAACTCGGATTTCGGGATGCTTTATATTATAGTAACGTTCGATTTCATAACAGCTTGCAGGGCGATATTGTTTTAATTAACAGTCAATCTAGCGCTGTTTTAGCAATGCGGAGCTTTTCTCAGCGACGATTATATAAAGCTTTAGAGTTGCCAACAGTACAATCAGTACATCCTATATATTTAGATTATACAACCTGGAAAAATCCTGTAACAGGTCGCCCTCGTAGTATCTTGGTATTTGGTATGAACCCAGAAACTAACCTGGTAAACTTGCCTGGAGTTCAGGAAAATTTAGAAAAACTTAAACTAGCAGATGTAGTTTTATTTGACCGTTCTTCTAGGGTCGAATATGGGCCAATTGCTGCTGATTATGACCAAGGAAAAACCGTTACAGCAGAAGTAAGAAGGCGGCGAATTAAAGTAGTAGGACTATTTACATTAGGTGCATCATTTGGCGCAGACGGTAACTTAGTTACCAGCGATGTTAACTTTCTGCGGATATTCAATACTCGTCAGAAAGGATTAATTGATATTGGGTTAATTAGATTGAAACCTGGAGCCAATGCTAATGCTGTTGCTGAAGATTTAAAGAAGTATATTCCTAAAGAGATAAATGTTTTAACTAAACAACAATTTATTGACTTTGAGCGAAATTACTGGGCAAGTAGTACAGCTATCGGGTTTATTTTTACACTGGGAACTATCATGGGTTTTATTGTCGGAACTGTAATTGTTTATCAAATCCTTTATACAGAAGTTTCAGATCACTTAGCTGAATACGCTACCCTCAAAGCCATAGGTTATACACATAACTATTTATTGAAAGTCATTTTGCAAGAGGCTTTTCTACTCGCAGTTTTAGGATATTTACCCGGAATAACTTTTGCTTTATTTATGTATCAAAGCGCAAGAACTGCAACACTTTTACCAGTATTTATGAGTTTTGATCGTGCCACAAACGTGTTGATTTTGACCATAATCATGTGCTTTGTTTCCGGCGCGATCGCAGTCCGAAAATTAAGCTCTGCTGATCCAGCAGATATATTTTGAAGAAGAATTCAGAATTCAGAATGGGCTACGCCCCGCTGTGCTAAGAGAATTCAGCAATCTTTTACTGGGCGATTCAGAGCCGCCACTCTCTTACAAACAGTTACGAAACGTAACTGCTAATACTAACTAACAAAATTATGAAAAAACAAGAACCTGTAATTGCCATTAAAAATCTTAATCATTACTATGGCAAAGGCGCACTGAAAAAACAAATTTTATTTGACATTAACCTAGAAATTTATTCTGGTGAAATTGTAATTATGACCGGGCCATCGGGTTCAGGTAAGACAACATTACTGAGCTTGATTGGTGGTTTGCGGTCTGTACAAGAGGGAAGTTTGAAATTTTTAGGTGAAGAACTGTTTGGTGTCAGTCAAAACAAACTGGTGCAGATGCGGCGTAGCATTGGCTATATTTTCCAAGCTCACAATTTGCTGGGGTTCTTGACTGCCAAGCAAAACGTCCAAATGGCGGTAGAATTAAACGATCGCATTTCTCAAGCAGAAGCAGTAGCTAAATCAGAAATGATGCTGCGGGCTGTTGGTTTAGAAGAAAGAGTTAATTATTACCCAGACAATCTTTCTGGAGGTCAAAAACAAAGAATTGCGATCGCCCGCGCCTTAGTGAATCGTCCTCCCCTAGTCCTAGCAGACGAACCAACAGCCGCATTAGACAAACAATCAGGACGCGATGTCGTAGAAATAATGCAGAGCCTAGCTAAAAATCAGGGAACCACTATCTTGTTAGTCACACACGACAACCGCATTCTAGACATCGCCGATCGCATCGTAGAAATGGAAGACGGTCTGTTAACCCGTAATTCGTCAAATACAGTTATTCAGTCATAATTTTGATGTCATTTGTCCTTTGTCATTTGCTAATGACTAATGACCAATGACAACCACAATTACAGCAGATTTCAAGGTAAGTGAAGTATACCATCTAGGTCTGTTAGCTAAGCCCAGAGCCTATTCTGAATTCTGAATTCTGAATTCTGACTCCTGAATTCTGCTGTATTATTTAGCCGAACCTGATTTTTTCATTCCAGGTTGATTTGGTGGAGTTGGGGCATTTGGTTGGCGGCTAGTGCGAAAAGTCACATTCACGCCTTCATTTGATTGCTCCAGCACCAGTAAAGGCGTAGGCTTAGCCTTTTGATCCCAATGCATAGTCGCAATCCGACCTTGAATTGTTGGTTGCCAACTATCTTCATCATCTATGGGACTTAAATAAGTTTCTATACAATCAATAATTTGGCTAATAGTTGCCGAAGTTGCTTGCGTCGGTAACTTCATCAACCTGACTTGGATACGAAACAGTACACGTTTCGCAGGGTTTGGGGGAGTACCAGTTTCATACTCTACATCAAAAATTTCATCCACCTGCCGGCCAGCACTATTAGCAATTCCGACTGATCCTTGTTGGGCTTGATTTGGACGCAGCGCTTGAGAAATTTTATCTTTGACCTTAATCTTTACTTGATTAAGAATCGCAAAGTGAAACACCTCCTCTGACATCCGCATTCGCAGATAATCTAGGTTAAAATCCCGTGAGTTCACCAAATCGGGATTAGTTTCCATTTTGCGAATTGTTTCCAGGGCTAGCTTAAATTTTTTTTCTAATTCTCGCGCCCGGAATTGTTCAAACTTAAGTTTTTTCTCCAGTTGATTCATCTGGAGTTTACTATAGACAATCAAAGCAATCACCACTAAAGCCAGTCCTCCAGACGTTATCACCAAGAATGGTGGTATTTGAGGATTACTTGCTGGCACTTCCTGGGATGCCTTTTTAGTCTTTGTCCCGGAGGATTGGGCAAGAAACATCGAAGTAGGCATGGTTGTGAAACTGAAAAACTTGACTCCTGAACTTTAGGATGCCCAAATTTTCAACGCCATCTTGCTGTATGATTAATACTTTTTACTAAGTGATCGGGGACTGGGGATTGGGGACTGGGGAGATGAGGGGGATGAGGGGGATGAGGGAGTGTGGGGAGATTATAAAAAAGCTTCCCACCCAATCCCCAATCCCCAATCCCCAATCCCTAGTCCCCAATCCCCAGTCCACAATCCCCAATCCCCATATGCCAAAACATTTAAGCCTTACTAGCTTGAGCAATATTCGTCTCATCGCCACAGATATGGATGGCACCCTGACTAGACGAGGAAAATTTACTCCCGCACTGCTGCAAGCTTTAGAGGATTTAGCAGCAGCTAACATTAAGGTACTGATTGTTACGGGACGTTCTGCTGGGTGGGTGAGTGGATTGAGTAGCTTGATGCCAGTGGCAGGTGCTATGGCAGAAAATGGCGGTTTGTATTTTCCGCCTGGAAACCAGAAACCAGTGGTTTTAACACCCATTCCCGATTTAGCTAAGCATCGCCAGCACTTGGCTACAACTTTTGAAAAGTTACAAACTCAATTTCCCCAAATTCAGGAATCTGTTGATAATCGCTTTCGCATCACCGATTGGACTTTTGACGTGACTACTTTGAGTCAAGATGAACTACAAACCCTAGATCATCTCTGTCAACAAATGGGTTGGGGATTTACCTACAGTAACGTCCAGTGTCACATTAAACCCCAAGGACAAGATAAAGCCGTGGGATTGTTGCAGGTATTGCGCGAATACTTGCCTGATTACTCACCAGAAGAAATTGTCACCGTAGGCGATAGTCCCAATGATGAAAGTTTATTCGATCGCCGTTATTTTCCTATTTCTGTAGGCGTGGCAAATGTCCTCGAATATGCAGATAAATTACAACATAAGCCTGTTTACATTACCACTGCTGCCGAAGGCGAAGGATTTTGTGAATTATCTAGTTACATTTTGCAAAGCTTCCACGTCCCAAATTAGCGAGAATTCAGGCTTGCTCTACAATAATCTTGTAGCACTGATTTTACAACCATGACGGCTACTCTACCTGTTAATGTCGAATCAGAAATCTTCTACCCCAGTGCTGATGGTCAACCAGTGGCAGAAACCTACGACCACCTTTATGCCTTATTAACTACCTTAGAAGTACTCAAACAGTATTTGGCAGACCGTCAGGCAACAGTATTAGCCAATCAATTTCTTTACTATGCACAGGGTTTTCCCAAGTTACGGGTAGCCCCAGATGTCATGGTAATTTTTGATGTTGCACCAGGCGGCCGGGACAACTATAAAATTTGGGAAGAGGGTCAAGTACCAACAGTGATTTTTGAAATGACATCCTTTGGTACTAAAGGAAACGACGAAATTTTCAAAAAGACCCTCTATGAACAGCTGGGTGTTAAAGAATACTGGCTATTTGACCCAAAAGGCGAGTGGGTAGAACAACGGCTACGCGGCTATCGGCTGCGGGGAGAAATCTACGAACCTATAGAGGATGGACGCAGTGAACCGCTACAACTGCGTTTGGTGATTGAAGGAAAGCTAATTGGGTTTTATCGAGAGGACACAGGGGAAAAATTATTAATTGCCGATGAATTGATAGAAGCTTTACGGCAGGAAGTTTTAGGAAGGCAACAGGCAGAAGAACGTGCAGAACAAGCGCAATTGGAAATAGAAAAGCTAAAGGCAAAGTTGCGATCGCTCAACATAGACCCTGATACCATTGAGTAAATTTTTTTGTACCTTATAATTACGTTAGCGCAGCGGGGCGTAGCCCATTACGAATTACGAATTATTATCAAGTCAAATTTATTACTTTAGACATATTACAATAGGTGGATGTCTAACGGGTTGCAATCTATCACTCAGAGAGGCTAAGCGACTAACAGATACTTCAAAAAAAACAGGTTAGCGTTTGATTTTCAACTTCCACGAGAAAGTGCAAAACCAAATATAGTAATCTTATTTGATTTTTGAAAAAACTTGCCCTCAACTCAAAAGCTGATTCCCTACTCCCTACTCCCTACTCCCTGCCCACACAAATAAGTTCAAAAATCAAAGCGGATTACTATATAGAGTCAATAATTTACCTTTAAATATTGAGGTATGAAATCATGCAAGAAATTGAAAGATTCTTTGGTAACTTATTCAGTAGCATACTCAACCGCTTTAAATATTCTGCAATGGACGCTACTGAGCGAAAAATCAAAGAAACCGTCGATCAACAGGTTGAACAACATCGACAAAGATCCAAGCCTAAGGATCAAGAAGACCGCCAGTAGAAAAATCTTTTGGTGGGAAATTTAAATCAGTGAATACTGGTAACTGTTAATACTATTCTAGTAACCAGTAATACCGTTGACGAAAATCTTTACAACATATTTATCGACTGTAGGGGCGTACAGCTGTACGCTCCTACATCTGTATATGTATTAAATATTTGTTACCACACAAGGGCGTGGCGATCGCACCTGCAAACGGTCAAAACAGCAATATTTGCGTCACTAAAAGCATAGCGCTTCCCAATTGTTCAGTGGGTAGCGCTATTTTCTCATCCTTACTATCTCACGGGTATTATATTCAGTAATGTTTATATTGTTGGTAATTAAAAAAATCAGATACAAACTAAAGTAGATAGAACAATACGACAAAACACCCTCATAATTACCAGTGCTAATTTATGCAAACACTGCTAAACAACCGCTATCGAGTTATTCGGACTTTAGGAAGCGGTGGGTTTGGTGAGACTTTCTTAGCCGAAGATACCCAAATGCCTTCTAACCGCCGCTGTGTAATTAAACAGCTAAGACCAATTCAAAACAACCCGCAAATTTATCAGTTGGTGCAAGAAAGATTCCAACGCGAAGCGGCAATTTTAGAAGACTTAGGCGGCACAAGTAACCAAATTCCCACCTTGTATGCTTACTTTCAGTCAGATGGACAATTCTACTTGGTTCAAGAGTGGATAGAAGGTGATACCTTAACAGCGAAAGTCCACGAACAAGGGTTATTAACTGAAAGCGCCGTCAGAGAAATATTAATAAATTTATTACCAGTACTAGAACAAGTACACAATCAGCGGATTGTCCATCGAGACATCAAGCCAGATAACATCATTTTGCGTCATCGAGATCATAAGGCGGTGCTGATTGATTTTGGTGCTGTCCGCGAATCAATGGGAACAGTAGTGAATTCCCAAGGGTTACCTACGAGTTCCATTGTGATTGGTACGCCGGGATTTATGCCAAGCGAACAAGCCGCAGGTAGACCAGTTTATTCTAGTGATTTATATAGTTTAGGAATCACAGCAATTTATCTTCTCACAGGAAAACAGCCACAAGAATTGGAGACAGATTCACGTAGCGGAGAAATTATTTGGCACAGACATGCTTTGAGTATTAGTCCGACATTAGCAGGAGTGATAGATCGAGCGATCGCCTACCATCCACGCGATCGCTTTGCCACAGCCAGAGAAATGCTAGACGCCTTGCAATTTGGGTCATTTCCTCCAACAGTACCCTACAATCAACCGCCAGTTCCCCCAACAATACCTTACAATCAACCGCCAGTTCATCCAACAATACCTTACAATCAACAGCCAGTAGTTAACGTACAGCCTCCTGCAACACTTCAAAATACGGTCGCTGTTAGTCCAGGTTCTTCTAGTCAACCTAGCAATCAAAATAGTGGACAGAAGGGAATCCTTCTCGGTAGTTTAATTGCTGGTGGTTTGATTAGTATTTCTATAGTTATTGGTTTTGCTCTCAATAGACCAAATCAACCGATAGTACAGTCAAGCGTCTCACCGGAATCCACTCCAACCCCCAACGAAGCGCAAGATACGCCGCCACTCCAACAATCGCCAATTTCCAGCACTTCCGAACCCCAGGATAATGCACCAGTGCGATCGCCATTACCCACCTCTACCTCTTCAACTGAGGCGCAAATTGATCGACCCTCACCAGAACAAGCCGTGCAAAATTATTATGCAACTATTAATCAAGGTCAGTATCAAGCTGGGTGGAATCAGCTATCTCCTAGCTACCAAAATAATCGACGACTTCACCCAAATGGCTATCTTTCTTATATCGACTGGTGGGGGGGAAAGGTTCAAAGTGTAGATGTAGAACAAGTTAATTTGGTAGAAGCAAGTGCAGAAGTAGCTACAGTTGATGCTCAGTTTAAATACGTAATGAAAACTGGCAAAGTAGTTCCTGGTTCTGTGCGCTTTTTTCTTTTATGGGATGCCCAAAATAACAAGTGGGTTGTTAGTGATACCAAGTAGCTAGACTTTTAAAAAATATCTTTTCGTTTTTGTAAATAAAAAGCTACAGTTAAATAAATGACTGTATGCAAGCACAAAATTCCCCAATTCAAACTTAAATTAGCCCATGTTGCTTCATAAACAGGCGTTGGTTCAAATGGTTGGGGTACTGTACTACCATCGGGTAATTTAATCGGCTCAGGAACCAGTTTATTCAGATTAACTAAAGTACCGTAAGCCCCCACTGACCAACGACTCAGCATCAACCAAGAAACTTTACTAGCAAGACCTTCCATTTTGAATAAAACACCAGAAAAGATAATCTGAGGAAGTAATAATAGTGGTAAAGCACTATTCGCTTGACTAATATTTTTGACAAATGCCGAGACCAATAAGCCAAGACTAATGCTAGTTAAAAGTGTGAGAAATGTAGTAATATTTAATCCCCATTCCCAAGAAATTAGTTCTGGTTGTGGGGATTGAAAAAATAGGAAAATTACCGCTGTCATTAACAGAGTTTGGAGTCCTGCTAACACCGAAAGAATCATCAATTTAGAACTGATATAGGCAAATAAACCTAAATTTACCAGCCGTTCTCGGAGGTAAATTGCCGATTCTTTAACAATTTCTTGTAATGAGCTAGAAAGTCCTACCCATAAAGCAGCACAACTAAAGACGAATAACACACGCAAAGCTAAAGGTGCAAGGGCAGCATCGGGCTGTTCTCCCAATACTAAAGGGTTTTGATCTCGGATAGCGAATGCCATTAAACTAATACTAATAGGTGCTGTTAAAAGTGCTAGGGCAAGATTAACTCGATCGCGCTTTTGAATTTGAAAGTAGCGTTGCGTCAGAATATTAAACTGTTTCCCAAAAGAAATGCCATGACTGTGATTATTGACAATATCGGATTGTAGCGATTGATTTCCCGAATTGAGGTGATTATCAATGTAGCGTCGATAATCATTTGATTGCCGGAATTTAGTAGCTTGGTCAATGACAGTTTCTACTTTTTCTAGCTGATTATAAATATCGGCAAAATCATCTTTTACACCAAAAAACTGTAAACATTCATCAGCTGGGCCAAAATAACATAGCCGTCCTCCTTGACCGAGGAAGACGACGCGATCGCACAATTTAATATTCGTCGTTGCATGAGTCACCAAAATCACCGTCCGTCCTTGATCGGCTAATTTCCGCAACAGCTGCATCATCTTTTTATCCAATCCCGGATCGAGTCCAGAAGTCGGTTCATCTAAGAAAAATAACTTCGGATCGGCTAGTAATTCCACTCCAATACTTACCCGCTTGCGCTGTCCTCCACTCAGTTGGGACACCTTAGCATCCCGACGATGGGACATTTCTACATCTTGTAAAGTTTTTTCCACCACCTGAATCACATCAATATCTGGAGGAAGTCGCAGCTTGGCGGCGTAGGTGAGAACTTCAGATACGGTGAGTTATTGGTGAATAATGTCGTCTTGGGGTACATAACCAATGTGCGTGCGGTACATGTTGAAATTGTTCCGCAAATTTTCACCATTTAAATAGACTACACCTTGGGTTGTTTGCTCAACTCCCAATAGTGTCCGCATCAAAGTTGACTTCCCAGCACCACTTCCTCCCACCAAAGCGACAAACGAACTTATTCCCCATTCAGAATTAAGAGGTTGTTTTAAAAGTGTTTTGTTGTGATTTTGGACACGTTTAGATCCCCCCACTACACCCCTTAAAAAGGGGGGAACCGGAATCAAAGTCCCCCTTGAAAAGGGGGATTTAGGGGGATCTAGAACGTTTTGTTACCGACAAGAGGACTTTTCAAACATCCTCTAATGAGACAGACTATTAGGCTGTCAGTCCTCTAGCTGAACCATAGAGAATATTGACCGTACCTGCATTGCTAATTAAACCAACATCCTCACCAGGAACACCTATAGCTAAGTCAGCAAAGCCGTCGTTATTAAAGTCACCAGTTTTCAAACTAGATCCAAAGCCATCAGATGCCTCTGCTACACCCTCAATGCCA
>NZ_JACJSJ010000110.1 GCF_014698115.1 Nostoc sp. FACHB-973 | reverse complement strand
AGCAGGGTGGGGATCATGAGTACACCGAACCAGCCGATGTATAAGCGGTTGTTGGTGCTGGTGATCCAGTTGCAAAACCGCTCCCATACGTTGGCGCTTTCGCGGCGTTGAATGGTTGCTGTCATTGTTTTATGAATGCGTTATTTGCGAATGAATTAGGCGGTTTGTTTTCGCCTGTGAGTGTACTTTACATTGGTTTACGTTATTTAATCAAGTTTTATTAAGACAGTAAAACTTATAACTTGTATAAATTTTACTTATTTAAAGTCGAGGAGGTGCGATCGCCTACTCACCCAGGCAATCACACCGTCTGAGCGATCGCTCTTTTGTTTTATGAAGATATGTATATATATGTAGAAAATTTTGACAAAAAAGCCCAGGTTTGAGAGAGACTGGGCTTTTAACCAGCATTCTACAGGTGCGATCGCAACCGATTAAACAACGGGTGATTAGAGATTAACCTTGACAACCTTGTTCTTTTCTTGCTCAGTTTTGGGTAGTGTCAGATGCAAGATGCCGTCTTTATAATCTGCGGTGAC
Organism: Nostoc sp. FACHB-973; assembly: GCF_014698115.1. Taxonomy (GTDB): domain Bacteria; phylum Cyanobacteriota; class Cyanobacteriia; order Cyanobacteriales; family Nostocaceae; genus Nostoc; species Nostoc muscorum. The sequence continues at coordinate 29,152 of NZ_JACJSJ010000110.1, read as the reverse complement.
ATTGGTGTTTTGAATTCGAGCAGATAAAGGAATTACACGTTGGAATTTGCCGTAGTAAAATTCGGTCTTGGTAGTACCGTTTTCTTGGGTTTTAGTTTCAGACTTGCGTTCAGCGCTAATGTGAACAGCATCTTCGGTGACTTGAATATCTAAGTCCTTAGCGTCGATTCCTGGCAGTTCTAGCAACAGAAGAACAGCATCATCAGTTTCTTGTAATTCAGCAGCCGGAACTTTGATAAAATCTCTATCAAGGAATCCAGATGGTACTCTGGTGTCTTCAAATAAGCTATTAATTTGACGTTGTAGAGTGTCGATTTCTCTCCAAGGATTCCAACGAACTAGTGCCATAACTCTTCCTCGCATCAATTAGTTATTTGTTTAATCAGTTTTGCACTTGCGTTTGTGCTTGCTTTTAATATTACCTATAGTGAAAACTGCTGTAAATTCGGTTATTATCACCAAGAAATTGACGATTACCGCACCATCTTATGGATGAAATAAATTACGGTTTACTCTAATTGTTATGTTCGGGAAACCAGAATAGACATGATAATTCAGGAATCAAGTAATTCCTCTATCGCCATTTAGTTGGAGCTTTTTTAACGTGCTAGGAAAGATTGACTCAACCAATATCCAATCGTCCCGAATACAATTATTAGTGATACAGGGAGAAACCATATCCCTAAGTTAGGGTTTGCTGTAGTTGCTAAGTAGAAAATTTGCCATTCAATATAAGCAAATATCCAAACCATTTCAGTTTTTAACCAATTGAGCATTGAGCAGGCAATTTTATACTGCTGCAATGCATTTTGTTCAGTAATTTTCACTGCATAATTAAATGTATGAGGATAAGGACTGATAAATGTTAAAAGCCCATAAATTGCTAAACCTACAATTGGTAACAACCAGAGATTTTTTTTGCTTCCCCAACCGTTAGCTTGTCCATCAAATCCAAAGTGGATGGGTATAGTATCTGGTAATGTAAACCAAGCGTGAATAGCTATGCCGAATAATGCCACTAGCCCCGCAAGTCCGATCAAATTTAGTATTTGTGCTTGAGATGATTGAGCAATTAACAAAACAGGTCTATAACGGCTCATGTTAGTAGTTTTTGTAGGGTAATTCGTTTGTAATTTATTTTGACAAGCAGGTAAATGATTTGAGTGCAGCAGATTTAGAGTGATTCTCTTTTTGAGAGCAGATGTGAGCAAGGCTGCGCTGGGTAAACAGCAGCAACAATCTAACCCCCTAAGATTATCGAAAGCCCTGCTGATATTGCTTATTAGACCTCTTGCAAAAGTCCCCTAACACCCCACCCCCAGCCCCTAAGAGCTTGCTCTTAGGGGAGACTTTGACGTAAGTCAAAGGCGGGGTGGGGTTCTTTTTTTTGATTTATGCAAGAAGTATATTGTATGCCGTTTTATACTGGAAACGGTAGACTCCTGATTAGGTTCAGATTGTTGGAGATGCTTTTGACCGGATAAGTCTATTGAATGTTTATCGAGATAAGGAACATCCAATAAAAAAACATTCCATCGTAGGTAGGGTAGCACAGCTGTGCTACCCGAAAAATGTACAAATAATTTAAAATAATTTATTTTTTGGAAGTCCCTAAGCTGATTAACGTTTAATTTGCATAATTAGGGTAGGCTTTTCGACTTACCCCACAGGACTTTCATTAAATTTAGATATGCAAACTAGATGTGGAATAGCTTAAAAGTTAGAGATAACTTTCTATTCCCTGCGTTTTTCTGAAATGCTTACCCTATTCCCTGTTGCTGTTTTTACAAGTAATTTCAATAATGAAATAGCCCTGGCTATATACATCAACCAATGGGACGATTTCCAGGATTGACTGCATGAATATATTCACTACCCGATCGCGGTCTTCCTCGTTTATAATAAGCTTCTTCTGGCTTACCCCATCCTAGCTGCAAAATTATTTCCAAAAAGCTAGAATTTTCCCACTTCCATAAACTTGCCCATTCTGTTCTTTCAGCAATTCTCTCGACATCAGGCGTGATAATCTGTTGATGTTGTTTACTATTGTTAAAGCTTAAGTACAAGTCCATCCCCATAGTGACTTCATACCAAAATTCTAAAATAGAATTTTTAGTGGCTTTTAAGATTTCTAAGTCACTTGTAAGCGCGATTAATTCCGTATCTACTTCGGGATAATGCAAGTTTTTACCCTTGACTGTCACCTCCCGCCAGATAATACCTGACACTTGATTTTCTCTTTGGTAGTCGTGAATTGCCGCTTTAAAATCTTGATAGGCTGTGAACTGTTGCAACCCATCAGTTCTGATAAACTGGTCAATTACGGGATTACCAGAAACTGTTACTTCTAGTTTTAAGCGTTTTCCGCTGAGGCAAGCTTGGCGTTCGGCTGCCAAAATTTGGATTAGTTCCTGAGTGGTGTAAACCTTTGACATCAGAATACACTCTAGTTAGTCATTGGTTATGGGGCATTGGGCATTGGGCATTGGGCATTGGGCATTAGCTATGAACTATAGACTATGAATGAACTTTTTTACTTGTGAATACAGAATATTTAAATAAGTGGATGGACATAATTAAACTTCAAATGCCAACCAGTGAAATCAGCTTCTAGAGAAGCTTTTACCTTCTGTATTCTGCCCTTTCCCTCCTGCCTTCTTCTTATTATGCTTTCGGATCGAAAACAATGCAGTAACAGATAGCACTAAAAATTAGGGCAGACCAATTTGGTCTACCCGATAAGTTACTTCGCTAACTCACTACTGAACTCATTGAAAGCCCGTCGCTGTAGTTTTGCTGTTTCGGTGCGTGGTAATAAATTAAATATTTTGCGAAATTCATCGTCTATCTCTTCAAAAGGTACTTGACCCTTTTTATTCAAAACTACCTCACCTGATTGATTAAACACCAAAACTTGAGGAACACTCCCAGAATAGTAATATCCTGGTTCTGTGGGGTCGTAGGTCTCTTTAAACGGGATACTATCTACACTGATGGGGATAATCTCTGCCACCTTGCCATAGAATTCCTGTACCCGTGAAATGGAAATGGCATATCTTTTGGAATCACTGCTGTCATCAAGATAAAACGCCAAAAATACAGGTTTATGTTCTGCTAAAGACTGTGCCAATGTCTGTCTGGAAGGAACCAATGAACCATTACCAGCATAAACTACAAACATGTTGCCATCATATCTATCATCATTGAGACCAGCATATGCAGGTTGCATACTTATAATGAACAGACAAACAACCAACAACACGCATTTGGACAGCAACCTCCGCCAGCCAGTAAGTTTTTTATGTAAAAAAAGAAACCTTGTGCTATTCATCAAAAGAAACCTTGCAAGCTACTACTTGTCGTGAGTTGTGCTGAAATCGGCAAACTGGGCTGGATATGTAATTACGCCCAAGCACTATTTTTTAAGATAACGCCTAGTGAGATTATCTCTTGTAAAAGGGACTGGGGATTGGGGATTGGGGATTGGGGATTGGGTAATCAACTCCAAAATTATGGAAGGGACTATTACCCATAGACAAATTTTGGAATGTTTTCCTAGTTCCCAGTCCCCAGTAACCTCATGTGGGTTTTAACACTAGACCTCTTGCACAGGACTTACGCAAAAGATAACGAAAGTAGCGGTAATACCCTGCGGGAAGCCGCTTTGCGTCTACATGAATTACCGCTACGCAAGAATAAGGTTTTCGGTCACGTCTTGCGTAAGTCCTGTTGCATAAATATTTTTTATCTCCCTTAGGAGAAGTTTGAGCGGCGGCTTGGGTCGTTGGCGCAGCCCAACCCAGGCATCAAAACTTCTCCTAAGGAAGACGCTTCTCTACGAGAGGCTTTGCCAACGCGAACGGTGGGCGCTCCAGAACAGAACGTAAAGAAAGACTTTTGCAAGAGGTCTACTAAATTGTATTAGTGAATCGAATGCGAGGCGCTATTCCAGACACCGCATAATGCGACGATATTGCAGTAAACTACGCATATTTTGGCTCGATGCCCAATATAGTCAAAATAGTCTGCATTAGTAGCTCTGGTTCAATTGGTTTGGAAATATGCTGTTGAAATCCAGCGGCTAGTGCTTGTTGTCGATCGCTTTCTCCAGCATAAGCAGTGAGGGCGATGGCCGGAATTTCTCCGCCTTGGTCAGGGGACTGCTTTCTAATTTGCCGAATTAGTGCGTAGCCATCCATATCCGGCATACCAACATCGCTAATTAGCAAATCAAATTTTGCTTGCCCCAAACTGCTCAGAGCTTCACTTGCTGAGTCCACTTCAGTCACTTGCACCCCATACTGTTCTAGCAGGAAGGCGATGAAATCCCGGGAATCTCTGTTATCGTCTACAAGCAGTGCTTGCAATCCATTCAGATTGAGGTCTGAGCGATTATCAAACGCACTATCATCTTGATTTAGTTTTGCCGTAAGGATGAGTGGAAGCTTGACTGTAAATGTTGCTCCTTGCCCTTCTCCAGGACTCGTTCCCAGAACAGTTCCCCCGTGCAGTTCAACCAAATGACGCACGATCGCTAACCCCAACCCCAACCCCCCAAATTTTCGGGTCGTTGTTCCATCGGCTTGGCGGAAGTAGTCAAAGACATAGGGCAGAAAGTCGCTAGAGATGCCCCTGCCACTGTCGCTGACAGTGATTTGAGCGTATTCCAAAGGATGAGTATCTAGTTGATTCATCCCTTCTCCTTCATCCTTTATCCTTTCTAACCGCACCTCTACTCGACCACCGTGTGAGGTAAATTTAATCGCGTTGGAAAGTAAATTCCAAACAATCTGTTGCAGGCGACCGGAATCACCCAACACTTGCCCAATGTTCGATTCAAATATTGATTCAATTTGAATGGATTTAGCTTCAGCAGCGAGCCGCACGGTTTCAAGGGCAGCTTTGATGGTAAAAGGTAGACCGACTGGAACTGTGTTCAAACTCAACTTGCCTTGGAGAATACGCGACACATCGAGCAGATCCTCGATCAGTTGTGCTTGTAGTTTGGCGTTGCGTTCGATGGTTTTGAGCGCGTGCTGAGTTTTGGCTGTGTCCTGCTGGCTCGTTTGCAAAATTTTTGCCCAACCCAGAATCGGATTTAGGGGCGATCGCAATTCATGGGACAGCACCGCTAGAAATTCGTCTTTGATGCGATTAGCTTGGCGCAATTGGTCAGCTTGCTGGTGTAAAGATGAAAGAAGCTGCGCTCGGTCTAGGGCAATTGCCATCTGGTCGCATAGTGCCTGCATTAAATTAGTTTCTGCGGATGTAAACTGGTGGCGGCGGCGACTGCCAAACGAGAGCGTACCAAATAAGTGTCCCTGAGCAATCAGCGGTTGACAGGAGTAGGCAGTGATTCCCAGCGAGCGAATGAAATCGGTTTTTGGATCGTCTGAGTTTTGAATACCTGCACATACGATTTGATTCCTGGACTGAGCAACCGTCCCACAGACCGTTTGCCCAAACTCCAGCCATTTAATCTCCTGGGCAATGGATTCATCAATGCCTCCATAAGACGTTAGATGAAGCTGGTTGCGATCGCTATCAATGAGGTAATTCAAGAAAACATCTAACTCTAGCAAGCCTTTGAGTTTCCTGAATAAGCTACCAATCAACGTCAGCGGTTGGTCGCTGGAAAGTAAATCCCGTGTAGTTTCATAGAGCAAATCCAGGCGTTGATTGCGCTGTTGTAAAATGATTTCTGCTTGCTTGCGTTCATCCTCGATTCGCTTGCGCTCGGTAATATTTGACAGGATGAAAACGGCACCTGTGAAAGTTCCATGCTCATCAAGTACCGGGTCGATGGTTTTGGCAAACCAGCGCCCTTGGGACTGAAATTCTAAAACTTGCCGTTGGTGAGTTTCTTTAGCACGGCGAAAGCAAGCCCCGTCACCGATTCCCAATTCTGCGTCCATCAACTTATGATGAGGACAACCTAAGATTTCGTGAGGGGGTTTGCGAAAAATCTGCATTATCCCTCGATTACAGCGCACGATTATACCTTCTCGGTCTACCAGACACACGCCGTCGTTGATAGAGTCAAAGGTAGTTTGCCACTCCCGCGCTGAGGACAAAGCAGCTTCCTCTGCCCGTCGAATTCGTAGTAGCGATCGCACCGTAGCCAGCAGTTCAATCGGTTCAACTGGTTGCACTAGATAGGCATCGGCACCACCATCCAAGCCTACTGCTTTATCCTGGCTGTGAACAAAAGTTGCAGAAAGGTGTAGGACGAGAATAAAAGCCGTTTCGGGGTTTGCCTTAATTTGGCGACAGACTTCAAAGCCGCTCAAATCGGGTAATTTGACATCCAGAATTACCAGAGCAGGCTGATACTGAGCAACTGCTTTTAATCCACTTGCTCCAGTTGCTGCTTCCACCACGGTAAAGCCTGCATTTTGCAAAATCCGGGTGACAACGTAACGATTGGCTTCGTTATCGTCAACATGCAGGATCGTCACTTGTGGTTCAGACATTGCTTTCCTCCCAATTACCCAGAACGAGTCCGGCTTTGACGAGCGCATGTTGAAGTTGGGCGATCGCTGCCGTTTGAGAGCCTGTTTCTTTGGAAAGAATGGCGATACTTTGTTCGGCTAACCAACTCCGTACTTCTGCATCTAGTTGGGCAGATGAGTGGATGATCGCAGGAATCCCCTGAGTGACGGAATTGTTTTTAAGCTGTTTGAGTACCTCAAAACCGCTGATCTCTGGCATCTCCAAGTCAAGCAGGATCGCACTTGGCTGCTCGTGTTGTGCCAAATATAATCCTTCTTGTCCGTTCGCGGCTTCTAAAATACTCAATGGTGTATTTATTAACAGTTGTTTTACAAGATAACGATAGGCGGGATCATCGTCAATTAACAAAATTTTTTGAGGCTGATTCTGATTAATTAGCTTATTGAGTTTGTTTAACAGAGGCAATCTGTCTACCGGCTTAATTAGAAAGCCGTCAGCTCCTAGCGCCAGTGCTTGCTTCTCGTTATCAATGATGGTAATAACGAGTACAGGGATGGTGCGATTTGTTTCATCCCCTTTGATTTCTCGCAAGAACGTCCAGCCGTTTTCTCCTTCTAGCATAATATCTAGCATGATTGCTGTCGGGCGAAATTGTTGTAAGGCAAGCCTTGCCTGAGCTAAGGTGCGAGTAGCAATTAATTGATAGGTTGATTCCTGAAGGTGGTTTTCGTAAATAAATAGAGTTTCCGGATGATCTTCAACCACTAGAATGGGCAGGCGAGTCGGCTCAAGTAATGGGGGTTGGAGTAGTGTGGAAAATTCAGTCCTATGTGGGTAGACGATGGGAATTGATGTTGTAAAAGTGGAGCCTTGACCCAGCTCGCTTGTTACGGAAACGCTGCCGCCGAGAAGCTCCGCCAGCTTGCGCGATAACGGCAATCCTAACCCGGTTCCCTTCACCTGCTTTTGTAGAGGGGACTCAATTTGCACAAAATCCTCAAAAATGCGCTCGCGATCGCCTGGAGCAATGCCGATGCCCGTATCAGATACACAGAAGGTAACGGTATGACCTGTTTGGATGGCACTGACGCGTACCTCTCCCTGCTCGGTAAATTTGAGGGCATTTGAGACAAAGTTTCTGAGAATTTGAGCGACTTTGCCCTCATCGGTATAAAGCACAGGTATGGCATCGGCTTCCTCCACAACCAGGGTGACAGAGGAGCCTTGAACCAATAATGGACGGAGCATTCCCCGCAGCGTGGCAAACAAGTCACTGACTTCAAAGCTACTGGGACGGACTTCAGTTTTTCCAGCTTCCACCTTTGCCAAATCCAGCAGATCGTTGACTAGTTCTGATAATCCGCTTGCCGCCTTTTGGATAAATGTCAACTGCTTTTCTTGCTCGGTAGTCAAATCGCCATCCATGCGTGCCAGCAACATCCGAGAGAGCGACAGAATCGAGTTGATCGGCGTGCGAAACTCGTGACTCATGTTTGAGAGAAAACGGGTTTTTAGCTCGTTTACCTTTTGCAGCGAGTCTGCCTTCTCATCGAGTTCCGCATAGAGGGCAATCACACCGCGATTGGTATCTTCGAGTTCCCGATTGAGTTCGGTCAATTCCTCCTCGCGCTTCCGTAGCTCTGCCATTGCCCGCAGTAACTCCTGGTTTTGTCGCTGGATCTCTTCATAGGGATTCTGGGGCGATCGCCCAATTACGTGTTGGCGAATCTGTTGCAATTGCGAATCGGTGAAAGTAGGTGTACGCTTCGACAACCTTTTGCCGATCGCCACCGTTGTCCCCTGTTCTGATGATTCAATCTCAAAGAAATCCATCAGTCTGCGGGTGCCCACGATGCCCAGCCCCATTCCTGTGTTAGAGGAGTAGCGTCCTGAAAGAATATCTGCCAGTTGAGGAATGCCCCCACCCCGATCCTGAATCCGAATCAAAAACGCTTGAGGCTCTCCTTCCAGACAAAATTCAACCGTTCCGCCTTTGGCATACTGAAATGCGTTGCGGGCAATTTCTGAAACTGCCGTTGCCAATCGCGCTTGATCTTGAGCATCAAACCCCAATTCCTGGGCGATCTCACGAGTTCGTTGCCGAGCTTGCACAACATCCTGTTCGTAGTGGATTTCGAGCGTGAAAAGGATGGTCAACATAATTCGTAATTCGTAATTCGTAATTCGTAGTTACAATCAATCGGGACTTGTACCCTCCATTTTGATTTAGTACTGTCTTGTTGACCACCTTTGGGTGACGCTCGTTCTCCTAACACACTGAATTAATTACGAATTACGAATTACGAATTACGAATTATCCTTTCGCCACCAACACCGTCACATCGTCCCGTTCTCGGTTAAAGTCTCGGTATAACACACCTGCAATCAGGCTGGGATGTTTTTGACTCAAGCCGGGATAGCGATCAAGCCGCCACTTAGCGCCTAATCCGTCAGAATGCATAATTAAAAGTCCATTGGCATACCAGGGATAGCTAAACTCTTGAATTTTGCGGACTTCATGTCCGACTATGCCGTTATGAGATACCAGGTTGTGGTGTTCGGTAAACGAGAAAATGCTGGCAGCGATGTTGCCAATTCCGGCAAAGCGGACAGACTGTTGTTCAAAGTCGATTTCGGCAATGGCGAGTGCTGCTCCTCGCGTAGTTCGCAAGGCGGCGTGGGCAGCTTCAACGATCGCCCCAGGAGAACGATGATGATGGTCTTGAAAGATTCTCACGGCTTGGGAAGCAGCACTAGCAGCCGCAGGTCCATGCCCTAAGCCATCGGCTACTAGCAACAAACTGCGGCGACGATCGATTTCACATGCCCAGGTATCGCCTGAAACGTCCTCCCCTTGTTTGGGTAAACAGATCGCTCCAATTTCTAAAATCTTTTCGGGCAGATGGGGCATTGGGTTTGACCAAAGGTGGGCGAGGAGTGCTGTCCCTTGGTTAGGAATAGAGTAAATTTCAAATAACTCAGAGAGGCGACGAATTGCACCCATTCCATTGCCTAGAGTTCCGCCTGTAGAAAAGCCATCTTGCAAACACTCATCGACATCGACCATTCCCGGCCCTTTATCGAGCGATAAAACTTCAATGCCGAGGGCTAAATCGTGCTTGAGCGCCCGTAGCAGCACCACGCCGCTGTGAGCGTGCTGTATCAGATTGTTAGCAACTTCTGTCACCACAATGCCAACTTTGCCCCGTTCTGTTTCCTGAAAGCCGAGCCGAGTTGCTAAAGCCATCGCTACCCGTCGCGCTTCCCCGGTTTGGCTAGATTCAGTAATTGTGATGGCGACAGATTCGATCATTTTATTTCCATCGTACAATTGTTACTCGTGTTCCTTCTCCCACCGCAGACTGAATCTCAAATTCATTGGCAAGTCGCTTGGCGCCGCTCAGCCCCATACCCAACCCACCACCTGTGGTGAACCCATCCTTGAGCGCCAGATCGATATCGGGAATTCCCGGACCTTGATCTTCAAAGGTCAGCCTGAGTCCTCGTCGTCTCCCTTCCTGAAGCGTTTCTAGCTTTGCTGTGCCGCCTCCCCCATAGTCTAGGGTATTACGCGCTAACTCACTGGCGGCGGTCACAATTTTAGTTTGGTCTACTAAGCCAAAGCCAATCTCCACGGCCAGCTGGCGCACAGCCTGCCGAACTAAGACTACATCACTAGAAGATTGAATTGCCATCATTTCAGTCTTCTGCATCGTCGTCTGCAAGCCATTTGGTGGTAGTAATTTGATTTGTGGTTTCATTGAGTGACGATCGCAACAGTGCCATGCCCTTTTCTACATTTAGGGCAGTGCGAATGCCCGTCAACGACAGCCCCAATTCCACTAGGGTGATTGCTACAGCAGGCTGCATTCCAACGACAACTGTTTCAGCATCCAGCACCCGTGACATTTTAGCAATGTTACTTAAAATCCTGCCAATGAACGAATCAACAATCTCTAATCCAGAAATATCGATCAGCACACCGTGAGCGTGAGTTTCAGTGATGCGGTTAGTCAGGTCATCTTGTAGCGTCATGGCGAGGCGATCGTGCATATCCACTTGGATCGTCACAAGCAGGAGATCGCCCATTTTAAGTATAGGAATGCGTTCCATTGGTTTTTTTTGTCCATCTATTTGGATTGAGAGCGAATACTTGCTCCCATCCGTTTTAACGCCATGAGAAAGGCATCAGCTAGGGTTGCCTTTGTTGTCACATCTGCCAAATCAATGCCGAGATAGACGATCGTTTGGGCAATTTGCGGACGAATGCCACTGATTATACAATCGGCTCCCATGAGACGGGCAGCGGTAACGGTCTTGAGCAGATGTTGAGCGGTGAGGGTATCGACGGTGGGAACCCCAGTAATGTCAATGATGGCAACTTCTGACCCTGTTTCAACAATCTTCTGCAATAACGACTCCATAACTATTTGAGTGCGGGCACTATCCAGGGTGCCGATGATGGGCAATGCCAAAATTCCGTCCCAGAGTTTAACCACTGGGGTAGACAGCTCCATCAACTCTTCCTGCTGTCGCAAAATCACTTCTTCCCGCGCCTTCTGATACGCTTCCACCACCAGCAATCCCAGCCGATCTAGTAAGCTTGTGGCTAGCCAAATCTCATCACCCAACTCAATGGGGTCTTGCAATTGCTGGCGCAATCGGTTGAACAGGGGTTGCTTGAAGGAAAAGACGAATGTAGCCGTTTCAGTCGGTGTGAAACCTTGTTGCGATCGCGATCGAGAAATGCTAGTCAGCATCTCCCGCATCTCCTGCCACGCTGATGTCTGAATATTGGTCAAGTTGCCCTGCCCAACGGCGAGCCTAAACAAGCTCAGGAATTCCCGGCACTCCTCCTTTAACTGGGCTTCTTTAATTAAGCCTCTCCGAATATTGACAGTGGCTAACTCCTGAGTCCACTCCGACAGCAAATCTGCCTCGAAGGTTTCTAGGATCTCTGGTATTTTACTTTCGCTCATCGTTCCCATAAGGTAAGGGCAACCGCTTTCATCAAGTACAAAATCAGTGTATGACGATTCAGTCCAAGGTGAAAGCTGAAGTTGGAGAGCGGTTTTTTTTCGGAGGAGCCGGGCGCAGGTGTTATGGTAAAGTGCTGAGTCACCGAAGATTTGATGCCTTCGGCAGGCTGCGCCAACGGCAAAAGCCGCCGCTCAAACTTCTCGCACAGTAACGAGTGCTGAGTTAAAAGTTATTCTCCCCCTGCCTCCCGCACTCCTCTGTGCATCTTAATGTCTACCGTGTACACACAAGTCTTTTAAAGTTTCTGCGTAACGTAGGGTAGGTTAATTTTTGCTCTTCGATGCAACTAAGGTGCTCTTCGATGCAACTAAGGTGCAGGGCGATGCATCAAAGGTGCAGGGCGATGCATCATAATGATGTCCGGGCAATTAAACATAATACCCGGAACCCCACCCCGCCAAAGCTGCGCTTTAGCTCCCCTCCCCGCCTGCGGGGAGGGGTTGGGGGTGGGGTTCTTTTATTATGGGTAATTTGGCGGACATGATATCAAAGGTGCAGGGCGATGCAACTAAGGTGCAGGTCAAGAGACTTGACTTGTGTGTACACACTAGGCATTTTAATGTTGAGACTGGCGTTTTCAGCTAGGATTCGCTAAACTCACAAAATTAAATTTGCAACGCCAAAATTTTCAATTAGCAACCGCCAGAAGACTAGGGTACGGATGTGGGAAAAAAAATAGAACTTATAGATAGAGTGCGACTAGGTTTAGCTGTGTCAGTGGCAAAAAGCGTCACATTTGTAGTGCGATCGCTGCGTCTGGGTGCTGCTAGTGTATTACCAGGCTCAATTGCTCGTCGCATTGAACCCCGACTTTTACAATTATTGAGTCAGCAAGTTAAAAAGGGAGTGATTTTAATTGCCGGTACTAATGGCAAGACCACTACATCGCTGCTTTTAAAAACGATACTAGAAAACAAAGGCTACACCATTGCTCATAATTCTACAGGTGCAAATCTCGAAAATGGTTTGATGACAGCTTTGTTGGAGGGCACCAATTTGGTAGGTACTTTAGATGTTGATTACGCCATTTTGGAAGTTGACGAAAATATTGTACCGAAAGTCTTAACTCCACTCCAACCACAAATTATCCTTTGTTTAAACTTGTTCCGCGACCAACTTGATAGGTACGGGGAAGTAGACACAATCAGTAAACGTTGGACAAAAGTTATTTCCACCCTACCACCAGAAACAGTGGTCATTCCTAACGCTGACGATCCAACTTTATCTTACCTTGGTCAGCAGTTACCGCAACGGGTGTTATTCTTTGGCTTGAATGAACCACAACATTATCTAGAAGCAATTCCTCACGCTGTTGATTCTATCTATTGTCCCAGATGTGGACATTCTTTAGATTATAAAGGTGTTTACTTATCGCATTTGGGAGATTTTACTTGTCCTAAGTGTGGTTTTAGTAAAAGTCAACCAACTATTGAAAGCAGTGAATGGCCGCAAATTCTTGTTGGTTTGTATAACAAATATAATACTTTGGCAGCAGTAACAGCAGCTAAAGACTTAGGAGTTGATGAAGCAACAATTAAAAATACTGTTAACAATTTTCAAGCTGCTTTTGGTCGTGCTGAAGATTTAGTAATTAATGGTAAGAAAGTGCGAATTTTGTTATCCAAAAATCCTGTGGGTACAAACGAAACAATTCGCGTGGTGACTCAAAGCACAGATAAAACTACATTGCTAGTATTAAACGATCGCACCCCCGATGGCACCGATGTATCCTGGATTTGGGACGTAGATACTGAAAAATTAGTTCAACGAGGAGGAACTTTAGTAGTAAGTGGCGATCGCGTTTATGATATGGCACTACGCCTGCGTTACAGCCAAAAGTCTCCTGAAAGTACATTAAATTTAATTGTCGAAGAAGATTTGCGACAAGCGATCGCTACTGCCCTAGAGCATACACCAGACAATGAAACTTTGCACATTCTCCCCACCTATTCAGCCATGCTAGAAGTGCGAGAAGTTCTCACTGGTCGGAAAATTCTTTAAATTGCGAAGTGGGGAGTGGGGAGTGGGGAATAGGGAGTAGGGGTAAAGAAAGGAGAAATTATTTCCCCAATTCCCCATTCCCAATTCCTAATTTCCCACTCCCTACTCCCCATTCCCTACTCCCCATTCCCAAAAATTATGAGTTCTGAACAATTGGAATTAACAATTGGTTGGCTGTATCCGACGCTGATGAGTACCTATGGCGATCGCGGTAATGTAATTACTATAGAACGTCGCGCTCAGTGGCGGGGATACACTGTTAAAGTATTACCTTTAGATCAAAATGCCACAGCAGATGATATTAAATCTGTAGATGTCATAGTCGGTGGTGGCGCACAAGACCGCCAGCAAGAAATTGTCATGCGTGATTTGCAAGGCGCGAAAGCTGACGCCATGCGTGAAAAAATCGAAAATGGGACACCAGGAGTTTTTACTTGTGGTTCTCCCCAATTGCTGGGACACTATTACGAACCAGGCTTGGGACAACGTATTGAAGGTTTGGGAATACTCGATTTAGTTTCTGTGCATCCTGGTGAAAATACTAAGCGCTGTATTGGAAATTTAGTAATTGAAGTTACAGCTTCACGTTTGGCGCGGGATTTGCAAGAGATGACGGGTAGTACACCGTATTTGGTAGGCTTTGAAAATCACGGTGGACGTACCAAGTTGGGGAAAGTGGAAGCTTTGGGACGAGTGGTGTACGGGTTAGGTAATAATGGTGAAGATGGAACAGAGGGAGCGTTTTATCAAAATGCGATCGCTACCTATTCTCACGGTCCTTTGTTACCTAAAAATCCCTTTGTCGCTGATTGGTTAATTCAAACGGCATTGCGGCTAAAGTATCAACAGGCAATTAGCCTGAAACCATTAGATGATAATCTTGCTGTCCAAGCAAGGGAAGCGATGTTTCAGCGATTAAAGGTTACTTTACCAACTCATGCGACGACGCAAGCTTGAGTTTTCACTATTGCTGAATGTTCTTTAGGGACTTCCAATTAAAAAAACATCCCACCGTAGGGGCGCACAGCTGTGCGCCCCTACTACAAATGTAAAAATAATTTGGGATAATTTATTTTTTGGAAGTCCCTTACGATTCAGTATATGGAAAATTTGCCAAATTGGCAGGATGATTTTGGTTGTCTCTGGTAAAGTATTAAAAGTCAATTACTTGTGGGCTATATTTACCGAGATTTACTATACTTTTAAGTACCTTCAGTTAAGTTTGCTTTGCTAAGGGAACTATAAAATTGCTGACGTATTTACTACAACAGCAACAAGCAGAATGATCAGTTTTGGTTAATTTCCCTCGTCCCTTGTGAGAGACGAGGTATTTTTTATCGACTTGAATTGATACCGATTACCCCAATGATTATTAAGCTGATGGAAATGAGTTTGGTAAATGTGGCAGATTCACGAAACCAAATCATACCAATCATAGCGACTAGAATAGTTCCTAATCCAGCCCAGACAGAATAAGCCACACTTACTTCAATTCTTTTGAGAGCCAGGGTCAAAAAAGTCAAACAAAGTCCATAGAAAACAAATATTAATACTGAAGGGACTATTTTAGTAAATCCTTCTGATAATTTCATGCAAATTGTGCCTGAAACTTCAAAAATAATTGCTGCAATCAGGTAAATCCAACTTATTGACATATCTGTTGTGAGCAGTTGGTTATAAGTCTTTTATTATCTCTATAAAAATTAAAAAATGCAATCCAATCAAATAGCACAAGAAAGCAAGAGATTTCAGTAGTCAGTAAATGACGCCTGATAATCATTATTTACTTCTCAGTAAAACGCCAAACACCATCCCATTTCTCTAGAATATTATCTGATTGTAAAAGATAATTCACTCGACTCAGATATAAATCAGCAGTTTTGTCAGCAGAATTGACACTTAAAACTTTTGACAAATAAACTTTTGCCCGTTCAAAGTTCCCTTGACGATAATAATCTAAAGCTTGGTCAAAATCAGGCTGGGATTTGAGCTTTAAAAACTTAATTTCCTCAATTTCTGCATCGAGAATTTCATAAACAGAAATAGGTTCATTCCGCCCTTTAACAACGGCTCGATCTAAAAAGCGAATTTGATACTTTGCTGAATTACTCAAATGCTCTAATGTCTGCTCAGAAATCAGCAAAGATACACCATAAAACTTAGTTAAGCCTTCTAACCTAGCTGTTAAATTAACATTGTCAGAAAAAGCATCTCCCTGCATCCGGTTTTCTTCACCTACCATCCCTAACATCATGTGCCCAACATGAATACCAATACCAACTTGTAGAGGTAAATAACCTTTTTTTACACGTTGCTCGTTGTATTCATGAACCCGTTTTTGTTTAGCAACACCAGCGGCTACTGCATCATCAGCACCATCAGGAAAAACTGCCATCATCCCATCACCTAAAAATTTGACAATAATACCGTAGTGAGAGCGAATTTCTGGACTGACACGCTTGAGATAGGCATTAACAAAGTTAAAATTATCTTGAGGAGTCATGCTTTCAGAGATTGTTGTAAAAGAGCGAATATCACTAAACATTACTGCCATAACTTTGCTAACATGGTCGCCTAAATGGACATCTGTAATATTTTCTTTTCGTAAGAATCGTAAATATTCGTGAGGTACAAATCGCCCGTAAGCTTTGAGAAGAGATTCTAATTGAGTATTAGCAGTTATTAATTCTTTTTCCCTTGTTTTAACTGTTTTCACCATATTAGTAAAAACCCGTGCTAACTGTCCTAATTCGTCGCTGCGTTTAGCAACTTCTGCTAATTTATCGGGTTCAAAAGCATCTCTTTCTACATCGGAAGCAGCAGTTGTAACTTTGCCAACTTGCTCAATATATGCGGCTTGACGTATGATTTCTGCTTTAAATAAAGCCTCTGCTTCTTGTCGTTTGAGAAAGTTAATATAAGCTTTGGAGTGGTAACGAATGCGAGCTATTAATTCCAGTGCATTTGGCAGTTTTACCAAGTAGTCATTTGCCCCTAACTCAAATGCTTTAGCTTTAATAGTCGGTTCTTCTTTACTAGAAAGAACAATCAGGGGAATATTGACAGTAATAGCATCTTGGCAACGCAGAATTTTTACTAATAATAAACCTTCCATCTGCGGCATTACTAAGTCTTGAAGAATGACTGTAGGCTGACATTCTTTCACGAATTTGAGCGACTTTGTGGGATCGCTACAGTAGTGAAAACTGATATCATTTTCTGGTTTGAGCATTCGATGAATAGCTTCACAGATGATAGATTGATCGTCTATTAATAAAACTATAATTTTTTCTTCCATAGGGGTAATACAAATTCAAACCCATGTAATTATTTGAAGCTATGTATTATTTAACAGCAAAAGTTTGTAATAAATTCGCTGAAATAGATTCCAAAGATAATACCTGAACAGCAGCATTCAATTCTATAGCAGCTTTGGGCATTCCATAAACAATACAACTTTCTTGATTTTGGGCAATAGTATGCCAACCTTGGAGTTTTAAAGCATTTAATCCTTCTGCACCATCTTTACCCATACCTGTTAGTAAAATTGCCGTTCCTTTTTTTTCCCAATGTTGAGCAAGACTGTGAAAAAATACATCTACAGAAGGACGATAAGGGTAATTAATAGGATTTTTAGTATAAGCTAAAGTTAAATCTGATTTTAAACAGAGATGATCGTTGGTTCCTGCTACTAAAACTGTGCCTTTTTGTAAGCGATCGCCTACTACTGCTAATCTTACAGGTAAAGGTGTTTGTTGGTTTAACCAATCGGCAAAACCGCTAGAAAAATGGCCGTCAACGTGCTGAATAATAGCAATAGCAGCATTAAAATTAGTAGGTAGTTTTGATAAAATCGTAGCTAGTGCTTTTGGACCACCAGTAGAAGCACCAATTGCTACTAATTGCATCGATGTAAATAGTTTATTTTGACCTTCTAACTTGATTTTGCTGGGTGTAGAACTATTTTTAATTAATTTGGCAATTCTCGCTATTTTACCTAGTAATTTATCAGTTATCTCTGAAAAATTGTCTGTATCCATCACCGGAATATCAATAACATCTAAAGCACCATAACCCATTGCTGCATAAACTTTAGAAATATTATCTTCTGCACTTCTAGTGACAATGAGAATCGCAGCAGGGGTATATTTCATAATGTGCTGAGTTGCTTCTACTCCATCCATCACAGGCATCAGCAAACCCATTAATATTAAATCAGGAAGATTTTCCTGACATTTGCTAATAGCTTCTTCACCATTTTTAGCAGTCCAAATTACTTGATAGTCTGGTACACCTTGGACAATACGTCGTAGTATATTTATAGGGATATTTGTATCATTAACGATGGCAATTTTCATATAGGGAATTAGGGGCTGGGAATTGAGAACTAGCTAGGTAATAAGGACTGGGAAAATAACACAATAAGCAACGATCAATGACTAATTCCCAATTAAATCAATTACCGCATTAACTAAAGTATCATCATGAAAACTACTCTTAGTTAAATAATAATCAGCACCGGCTTCTAAACCTTGAATTTTATCTTCTTCTCTGTCACGATAAGAAATAATAATTATAGGTAAAGAATTTAAACGAGGACTATTTTTAATTTGCTTGACTAATTCAATCCCGTTCATGCGGGGCATATCAATATCGCTAATTACTAAATCATACTCGTTAGTACGTACTGCATTCCAACCTTCCACACCATTAACAGCAGTATCTACTTGATAACCACGGTTTTCTAAGAGTTTGCGTTCCATTTCTCTCACAGTAATAGAGTCATCAACTACTAAAATTTTTCGGCGTTGAGTTATACTTTCTAATTCATTTGGCATCATCACTTTAGATAAATTGCCAGCTTTGAGGATGGTATCCATAGAACTTACCATATCGGAAACATCAATTATTAAAATGGGTGAGCCATCTCCTAATAAAGCAGTAGCACTAATATCAGGAACTTTACCTAACCGAGGATCTAGAGGTCTAACAACCAAATCTCTCTCACCTAAAAATTTATCTACTACTAAGCCATAGGTACTATTTTGATCGCTAATCACAACAATAGAAACTGTAGTATTTTGCTGGCTTGCTGCTGGGAATTCTAAAACTTGATTGGCAGCAATTAAACCTATATTTTGCTTATTCATGGTGAAATATTGGCGATTTTCTACGTCAGTAATTTCTGATCTCTCCAAATTTACAATTTGGTCAATTCTCGCTAAAGGAATAGCATATGGTTTCTCAGAAATTTCTACTAATAGTGTTCTGACTACCGACAAAGTGAGGGGAAGTTGAAAATGAAAACTTGTCCCTTTTCCTGCTTGGGAAGTTGCGCGTACCGTTCCCCCTACTTCTAATGCCATACTTTTGGCAATATCTAAACCTACACCCCGTCCAGAAATTTCTGTTACCTGTTTAACTGTGGAGAACCCAGGTAAAAAGAGAAATTCCATCAACTCTACATCTGAGAGTTGAGCTACCATGTCTGGTGTTGCTAGGTTTTTACTGATAACTTTCTGGCGTAACTGTTCACGATTTATACCTCTACCATCATCGCTAATAGTAATTGCTAACATTCCCCCACGATGAAAGGCTTCCAAACGAATTGTACCTTCACCGGATTTACCAGAGGTAATGCGTTCTTCTGGAAGTTCAATGCCATGATCTACAGCGTTTCTGAGAATATGGGTTAAAGGTGCTTCTAATTTTGTGAGAATATCACGGTCAACAGGTATAGATTTACCAATAATTTCTAACTTAACTTGTTTATTTAACTTGCGTGCCAAATCCCGAATCATGCGCGGAAAGCCTTGTAAACCATCTTCAAAAGGTCTCATGTGAGAATTAATGACTTCCCGATAAAGACGATCTGATAAACTAGCAGTACGACGCACATATAACTCTAACTCATTCAAGCGATCGCCAATATAATCAAGACACTCCTGTTTTTGCTGTCGCGCTTGCACTAAATATTCTTTACCCTCTTGCTCATATAAATTCTGATCGAGGGACTCCTGCAACTGTTCCAAACTGCGGGAAATATCCAACATCCGTGACTTTAGGGACATCATCGAATCTGCAAAAGGCTGTAACCAGTTAGCCTCAATCAATGATTCTCCCGCTAAACCCATAATCCGATTCAAATTATCCGCACTTACCCGCACCACACGATCTTGATTTTTTGTAGTATTTTCTACTCCATGATTGGGGATTGGGGATTGGGGAATGGGGAATGGGGATTGGGGAATGGGGATTGGGGATTGGGAATTGGGGATTGGGGACTGATCAAGTATATGTGCATCCGGATCAAAATCAGTTTGTGCTTTTTGTTTTCTACCTCCCGGTTGTAAAATTGCCGCCACATCATCACGAATATTTGTAAAATCGGCTTGATGTTGTCCTAACCAACCTGGTAATTCTGCATCATTCAGTTGACTAATACTTTGCAGCAAGTCTACCCCTTGCAAAAGCACATCCACATCGTCGGGAGTTAAAGTAATGGTTTTGCTTTGAGCAGATACAAAACAATCTTCCATCACATGAGCTAATTCTACCACCCCATCTAATCCAACAATTCTCGCAGCACCTTTGATAGAATGAGCCGCCCGCATTAAAGCTTCTAATTCCTGCGCTGATTGAGGCTTGTTTTCTATAGCTAATAATCCATTATTCAAGATGTTAACTTGCGCTTCTGCCTCCAATCTAAACAAATCCATCATCGAACTACCATCACCATTTATGGGTGACAGTTCAGCAAAAGGAGGAGATGTGAGGGGTGCAGGGTGCAGAGGAGAAAGACTTTCCCCCTTGCTCTCTGCTCCCTGCTCCCTTTCCTTTTCCCTATCACCTATCACCTGTTCTTTGATCGCTAAATTAGCAATAGTTTTCTGAGTTGTATTCCAATCCCAAGCGTGGTTTTTCATCCAAGTATCTAACCCATCTTCAGCAGCTTTACTCATGTTTAAGAGCAAATCGCTAGCATGAAGTAAGGTATCAATTTCTTCTTCCCTCAAGCTAATACTTTGTTTCTGAACAGCTATGAAGCAATCTTTCATCAGATGCAACAAATTGGCAGCTGCTTCCATCTCTAGAATGCTGGTAATTCCCCAGAGAGAATGAGCAGCTTGTATTGCTTGCTCAATTTCATTCATTGAAAACGGCTGATTTTTTAATCTAGAAAGACATTGTTTCAGGGTAGCAACATTAGTTTCCACTTCCTGACGAAACAGTTCCAAAATGGTGTAATTGCTCATAAGTATCCAGGAATAGTGAGTGGGAAATAGAGATAAATTTTACCAATAAAACTCTTGCATAAATAATTTTTTGTCTCACGCATTTACCTTTAGGCATTCCCGCAGGGTAGGCGTAAAGAAGGACTTTTTCAAGAGATATAATATACCTCTTAGATAAATCAAAAATAAATAACCCCACCCCGCATTTGCTGACGCAAACGCTCCCCTCCCCGCAAGCGGGGAGGGGCTGGGGGGTGGGGTGTTAGGGACTTTTTCAAGAGATATAATGACCAATTATAAAATCTTATGATTGAGGGTATAAAACAATAAGTCAGAATCAAGATAATTTACTTGCTTACCTTCCCAGTAGATGATTCCTTTGGTATAAGCTTCTTCAGATTTAGTGATGACGACAGGTGCATCTTGCAACTCATTGAGATGAAATCGGAAAATTCCATGCACTTCATCTACAGGAAATACCCATTTATCTTCTCCTTGTCCCGCTACAATCATCCGTTGAAGATTAGTTCCTTCAACTGTCGGTTGATCCTTTTTATTTGCTTTGTTGTTTACATTCTCCTGAGTGGGTTGGATATGTAAAAGATGTTTGAGAGAAGCACAAAGTAAAATTTCTCCCCGAATGTTGACTAAACCTAAAAATAAGTGGTTGCTGCGATGTGGTAGGGGTTGAATAACACAAGGATGGTTAACTTCTTGTAGCATTCGGACTGGTAAAGCTAATCTCTCATTTTCGAGCCTAAATATGATAGTAGAAACAGCTTCAGTAGTGCGAATAATTGCTTCATTATTATCGGAAATAAGTGTATCAGATGTTTCTTCAAGAATGTGAAGCCAGTCTTCAAGATAATCTTTTGGTGCTTCTCTTTCTAGTAAACTATCACCAACTGCGGCATATACCGGACATTCATAACAATGGATGACAGTTTTCAACTCGGTACAAGAGCGATCGCCCATTACACCAATTTTATTCCAGCAATCATTGAAAATAGGCTGTTCTATATTAATATTGTTATCTTCTTCCATGAGCATCACCTTTTTTATACTCAATTTTTAAGGTGAAAACGCGATATTTCTCCTCTTAATGATTGTGCGGCCTCTTCTAATTGTTCTAAAGCATCATTAGTCTCTCGTAAAGCATCAACTGTTTGCTGAGAAGCCTCTGTTAATTGCTCCATTGCTTCGCTAATTTGTCCAGCTCCTTGAGACTGTTCTTCCATACTTTCACTTACCTGTATAAATTGCGGTGGTAAGCTTTGCACTTGATTGATAACTTTTCCAATTTGGTTACTAATTTTGTCTACTTGTTTAACGCTATTATTCACCGAATTGTTGAACTTATCCATTTCCATTACACCCACTGAAACTGCTGATTGCATATCTTTAACTATTTGCTCAATTTCTAAAGTTGCTACAGCAGTCTGATTTGCTAACCGCCGAATTTCTCGCGCTACTACCGCAAAACCAGCCCCATATTCTCCTGCTTTTTCTGCTTCTATAGCTGCGTTTAATGATAAAATACTGGTTTGATCGGCAACTTTTGTAATTGTGACAACAACATTATTAATATTGCTGGCTTTTTTATTCATTATTCCTAATTTGGAAGTAATAGAATTTGTGGCTTCTGTTAATTGCTGCATGGTGTTTTGCATGTCTTGCAATTCATCACGACTTTCACTTGCACCAGTAGCGGTTATTTTAGTTAATTCAGCCACTTGCTTCATCATATTGACTAAATTTCTGGAAGTAGCAGCAATTTCTTGAGCAGTAGCAGCAACTTCATTAGTAGAAGCTAGTTGTTCTGTGACTGTGGCTTCTAATTGTTTTCCAGAAGCGGCAATTTGTGTACTGGAAGTGGTAATTTGCACACCTGACTGTTGAATACGTCGAATCAAGGCATTTAAATCCTTGTTCATGGTGTAAAAGGCATTTTGTAGTTTGCCAATTTCGTCTTGACTATCTGAAGGCTGAATTTGTATTGTTAAATCTCCACTGGATATTTTCTGGGCAGTATTCACCAACTCACTCATTTTAGATGCAACTGTAGAAAAAGCAGTTTGTAGTTTACCGATTTCATCTTGTCTATCTGATGATTCCATCTGTGCGGTAGAATTACTATTAGCTATAAACTGAGAAATTTTTACTAATTCACTCAACTTTTGAACAATGGGCTTACTAAAATATAAACCAAAGACAATGGCAATTATAGGGCCAATTATTAAGCATATTAATATTAATAAATTAGTTTGATTCGCATCTACATCGGCTCTTTTTTGGGCTTTTTCTGCTAAATTAGCATTATATGTAAGTAGTTCAAGTATTGCCTCAGCTGCTGTATCGAACCTGGGTTCTAATTGAGCAATTGCAAAATCGACCATTTCCACATCTACTTTAATAGCCATTTCGGTTTTCGTGAATTCAGGGGTGTTAGCTTTTCCCTGTTGTAATAATAGCTGCTGCACTTTTCTAGGATTAGTTAACCCAAAGCTCATATACTGGTCATTCAACCGAAGAAACTGTTCGCTAACGTCTGACCATTTATCCCATGCACCCAAAACTTTTTGATAAATCCTGTCTTCTTCAGAGTCACGAGACAAGTTTTCGTATGACTCCCATCCTTTTTTCATATCTTGGAAAGCTGTTTTAATTTTGGTTATTTCTTTTTCTCTCTGTTCAGTACCTACTACTGGTGAGAGTAAGGTGTTCTCAGATGCTTGTACTCTGGTCTGTGCTTCTTTGACTTTCCATAAATTAACTGTGCTAGGAAATGTTTTATCTGAGAAGGTTTTAATGTCTTGATTCATTCGGGTAGAACCAATCCATCCGACAATTCCCACTACTAATACCATTAACCCAATAAATAAAAATCCGATGATTAAACGCTTTTGTAAGCTTAAATTTTTGAGCATAAAATACCCTGGTGTTTAGTTGAAAATTGGACAATATAGGGATTATCGTTGAGATGCAGTAAACTCTGACGTTTCTCCTTTTAAGAGATAGAATTTGAATTTTATTCCCCAACGCTAGTAGGTATCGTTACGTCTGTATTGGACTCAAACCAGAAGCGCTATAAAACAATACGGTTGGGTTAAGGGTTATTGGCGTAGAATATTGGTCTTGAAGACGCGATGAATCGCGTCTCTACATGAGGGTTTTGTTGCTCATTCTGAACTGTATTGCGCTATAAACGATTTTTACTAGTTCATGAGTTTTGTAAACGTTGTAATCTTTGACGTAAAATATTCGCTTTGCTTATGTCTCCTCCTTGTTCTTTTAGTAAAGTTAAATGTAGTAAAGCTTGAGAGTTTTTTGGGTCAAGGTAAATCGCTTTTTTAAAGCATTCTTCCGCTTGTAATTCTAGTCTTTGGGCTTGATAAACTTGACCTAGTAAAACATACACTTCTGCATTGGTAGAATTTGCTTGTAAATAGTTTTGACATTGTGATATAGCTTCGGTTAAATTACCTTCATCAGCTAATTTACGAATTGTGTCTAGATTAGAATTAGATTTTTCTATTGGTCTTGTTAATTGATTTTCTATAATTTTATTGTTGTTAACTTGGGAATTATCTAGTAATTTTGGAGGTGTTTTGATGAAATTATTTTGTTGGTTTAGATGTTTTGTATATTCCTTTAGATTTTGATCGTTTACAGATAAATAATTGAAATTAATATGCTCTGTATTGGTGATTTTTTTTCGTCCCACTATTACACTATTTAAACGAATTATATCCCAGTCTAAATTAGCTAGTTCTCCGGTTTCTGATGCGCCAACTAAGATTATACCTCCGGTTTTTAATAAAGAATTTAAATTTTTTAAGGTGATTCCTCTGGCTAATGAATCAAAATAAATTAAGACGTTACGACAGAAAATAATATCATAAGCTTTTCTATCTAAGAATAGTTGCGGATCGAGCAAATTACCTTGACTGAAATTAACAGTGTTCTTGACGCGATCGCATATTTGATATTCCTTACCTATATGATGAAAGTAGCGGGTTTGAAATTCTAAATTATCACCTCTAAAAGAGTGACGGCCGTAAATTCCTTTTTTGGCTTTAGCTAAAGATTTTTTACTAATATCAACTGCATCAATGTTAAACTGATTTGGCAGTAAACCTAAATCCAATAATGTCATAGCTAGAGAATAAGGTTCTTCTCCAGTGGAACAGGGAACACTTAACAAGCGAAGTTTGCCGATGTGAGATTTATTTAACCATTGAGAACGGACATAGTTAGCGATCGCACTATAAGGTTGTCCATCTCGAAAAAACCAAGTTTCAGGAACAACTATCAACTCAACTAGTTCATCAAATTCTTGCTTGGAATTTTGTAAAACCTTTAAATAATCGTTTAGATTACCGATACCGCAGATAGAACGACGATTTTCAACAGCTTTAACGAGCTTAGAACCAATAATATTTGCATCAATCCCAATTTTTTGACGTAATAAGTTTTCAATTTCTACCCAACTCATTTATATAACCCTCTCCTGCTGTCAATAAATACGTATTTTCTGCATCAGCAAACAATTGTTCTAAATGAATACGCTGAATTATGCCTTTCTCATCCATCAACATCCCTCCCAAATATGGTGCTTCTTTAACACGAATACCGGAATCTATAAAATCTGTTTCTGATTTATTTAATGTTTCTGTAATTTTTTCTGCTATTAATCCTAAATATTGTTGTCTAGAATTCTGATTAGGGTAGCTTACCATAATAATGCGGGTACTTAGACATAAGCGGCTAGATGTACCACCAATCAAATGACACAAGTCTATTACTGGTACAATTTTACCCCGGTAATTAAATAAACCAGCTACATAGTCTGGAACATGATGCACTTTTCTCAACGCTACTCTGGGTATTACCTCAACTACACGGGAACTTTCGATGGCGTACAAATCATTACGAACGTAGAAAAGCAGCATTAACATGGCAATTTCCTTAAAGGTAGTTATAGAGAAGAATTCAGGAGTCAGAATTCAGAATTCAGAATTCATGAATCGCTCAAATTCAAAAAATTTGATTAACACTTCTAAAGATGTTTGTTCATTTGTAGGGGTAGTTGCTTCAATTTCTTGTATGGTTTCTAGATTTAGATACTGAAAAACTGCTTGAGTTAATGTGGGGATTGCATCTGCTGGTAAAGAAGCTAACTCACGTGAGAGCCGATTTAGGCGAGATTTAGCAAAATTAACTTGAAATTTTGCACGTCTGAGTAAACGTTGTCTAATATTTTCGTACAGTTCTGGATTATCTGTAGCCAGAGTTTGCACGTTCTGATTTTTAATGATAGGAATAATGTCTGGATTTTCTTCTAAAAAGAGTAGGCTACCCTCCTGGTTATAAGATGGTATTCCTTCGATTCCCAAAGAACCAATATCCGCTAGAGCAATGATGCAAGCTACTGGTGAAATAGGTTGGTTCTGATGATAAAGAGAGGGTTGATAAATGGCTTGCTCTGTTGCATCGTAATCACAAATGGTAGCGGCGATCGCTTCTTGAATAATTTCCAAATCTGTATCTGTGAAAAGAGCCGTACTTTTTGGATAAGATGCTGATATTTGTTGATTTAAAACTTGTATATAATTCAATAGGATTTGTATAGTTGCATTTTCACTGACACCTGCTTCTCGTCGTCTGGATGTGTGCGGTTGATGGGGTATAAAGATTTGCACTAAATCATGAGCGATCGCACAAACATCGAGTAACAATTCCATCCTCTTAATTGTCTCTACATCAGCTGACAAATAAGGGCGAATGACTTGAAAAATTAATTGAGCGCGTTGCTGTACAGCCATCAAATGATCTTTTGTATGGTAGTACAATTGCTTTTCGATAATTTCACGCTCAAACTCTGCTAGAACAAATTTATTCACTCTAGCAATACTTTCAGTAAAATTACTAGTGGTGTATGGTATATCTTCTGTGTCTAGTTGCTGTGATTGCCAGTTTTGTTGGTTTTGTGAATTCATCTCTATTAGGAATCGAACATCTGAAACACCTTGTAAAAGTCAGATTAAATGCTGCTTACTTCAAACTGGAATATTTTAGTTGAGTCTAATTTTGTAGAACAGATAAATTTATAACTAGGATACAGTGTGGATGCTCAAAAGTGGAGCGATCGCAGTTTTTGCCATCGCCACTACTATGGCGGTTCTCACTTGGATGCAATACAGTTTGACCTCTCTCCAAACCTCTCTCCTAAAAGGAGAGAGGCTTTGAATCTTACTCCCCTTCCCTTATAGGGAAGGGGCTGGGGGTTAGGTCTGTATTGCACTCAACTGAGAACCCCTATAATGGTAGTCCCCAAGCGCGACACTATCTTTTTGATAAATTAACTTTCCCACTATTCAGGTGTATAAAATAATTGCCTTGTTTTTGGGCAATTATTTTATTTGATTCTAAGCATCGATCGCAACTCGGTCTCTAGGGTGAGCAATACAAGCGAGAATATAGCCTTCCTCCTGTTCGCTTTCATCGAGAGCATCAGGTTCTCCTAGATACTTCACCTCTCCTTGAAGCTTCCGCGTTTTACAACTACCGCAAACTCCACTGCGACAACTACTATCGATCGCCACTCCTTCTTGTTCAGCTAACTCTAGAATCGGATCTTCTCCAGTGCAGGTAATTTCTTTGCCAGACTTGGAAAACACTAGAGTAAAAGAGCCTGTTGTTTTAACTGGAACAGTAACTGGGGTGGAAATTACTGGTTTTGGTACTACTGTTGTCACTTTGGTAACTTGCTCAGTGACTACTTGAGGGGGAACCGATGGCTGGAGTTTTGACTTTTTCGCACCGCCAAAACTTTCTTCATAGTAGTTTTGCATGGGGAATCCGATTTGCTCTAGCATAGTTTTTACCCCTTGCATAAAAGGACTCGGCCCGCAGACATATACTGTGCGTTGCCAAAAATCAGGAGCGATCGCATACAGCATTTGTTCGTTGAGTCTGCCCATAAAGCCATACCATGCTTGACCTGCTTCGGGTCTGGTAATGGCGATCGCTAAACGAAACTTAGGCTGGCGGCTAGATATTAACTCTAGTTCTTGGCGATAAATAGTATCACGAGGACTGCGGGCGCAATGGAAAAAGACAATATCGCAATCAGCAGCGGTGTCCATCATCCATCGTGACATAGACATCATCGGTGTAATACCACTCCCAGCAGAAATAAACAATAGTTTTTGACTGGGGTTAGCAAAACAAGTGAATTTTCCCAAAGGGCCGCTGACTTTAATTTCACTACCGACTCTGAGATTGTCGTGCAACCAATTGGAAACCAAACCAGGCGGTACATCCAAAACATCTGGTGGTGCAGGAACACGCTTGACTGTAATTTCTAAAGTGTGGGGTCGTGAAGGAGTTGAAGAGATTGAGTAAGAGCGTTTGACTGGTTTATCGTTGATTTCCAGGTTCAGCGTCATAAACTGACCAGGTTGGTAGGTAAATAATATTGGTGGGTCAGCAGCAAAGCGAAACGTCTTTACATCATCAGTTTCGTCAATTATTGCCACACAACGAACCATTAAATCACCTTTTGTCCACCGACTGATTTGTTCTGGCGGCACAAGTGCGATCGGCATATACTCACTAGGCGAACGAGTCACCTGAATTGCTTGCTGACTCACTTGGGGAATAGGGATGGTGTATGTCGCCTGTGGAAGAGTTGGTGTTTGGCTTTGGACTTCCCGAACTGCTGCGACCTCTGCATTATTTGTTGCCGATCCAGTTGCTTCAACAGTGAGGATAAATTCGCCAATCCGAATAATGTCATCCTTTTTCAGGAGATATCTTTGGTTTAGACCCGCCGCTTGGTCATTGATGCGGGAACCAGTCAGACTAGCCAGATCAGAGAAGTAATATTCGCCCTCTTCATAGCGGATACTACTGTGAACTCGGCTAACTTCAACACTGGGCAGGACTACACCACAATTGCGGGAGCGACCTATAAAACATTCGCCATTAATCATAACTTCTGGCGATATGTCTAACTCTTGTCTCTCTGTGGGTATTTTTGAGTTTAACAGTTTTATTTTGAGCATATTAACCTTCCTTAAGTTTCAATCATTAGAGGATGTTTGAAAAGTATTTCGCTGTGATTTTAGGCACTTATCGATCCCCCCTAACCCCCCTTAAAAAGGGGGGAACTGGAATTAAAGCCCCCCTTCTTAAGGGGGGTTGGGGGGATCAATAACGTTTTGCTACCGACGAAAGGACTTTTCAAACAACCTCTTAGGTATGGGGCATTGGGTATTGGAAAGCAGGAGGTAAAAGAGTGGAGTTCAAAGACTCATCAACGAAGCTCTGAGGTTCATCGCCGAAGCTCTGAGGTTCATCGCCGAAGCTCTGAGGTTCATTCACGAAGCTCTGAGGTTCATCGCCGAAGCTCTGAGGTT
>NZ_JACJSJ010000011.1 GCF_014698115.1 Nostoc sp. FACHB-973 | reverse complement strand
GATATCGATTCTGTAATCCAACCTCTTCAACGGTTTGGTGTCCATCTGGGACTCGATCGCATTGTCAATCTTTTGGCAAATCTCGGCAATCCCCATCACCAAGTCTCAGTAATTCACGTTGCTGGTACCAATGGCAAAGGTTCAGTTTGCGCTTATCTTTCCTCGGTACTTACTGAGGCTGGCTATCGTACAGGACGCTACACTTCCCCCCATTTAGTTGATTGGACGGAACGTATTTGTCTGAATGAACAGCCAATTTCTTCTGAGGAATTAAACCAATTATTTCAACAAGTCCAAGCCGCGATTCTTCCTCATGAGGAATCACCAACTCAATTTGAAGTAATTACCGCCGCAGCTTGGTTATATTTTGCCCAAGCTAAAGTCGATGTCGCAGTGATAGAAGTCGGACTAGGGGGGCGCTTGGATGCTACCAATGTTTGTTTAGAACCCTTGGTTACGATTATCACTTCCATCAGCCGGGAACACTGGCAACAACTCGGCCCGACTGTCGCTGACATTGCTAGAGAAAAAGCAGGTATTCTCAAACAGGGGCGTCCTGTTGTAGTTGGACAATTACCACCAGATGCCGAACATGTGGTGCGATCGCGTGCTTTAGAATTACAATGCCCAATTTTTATGCCTCAACCCGCCCGCCAAATCGCTACAGGTTGGGCAGAATATGAAAGATGGGGAGATGGGGAGATGGGGAGATGGGGAGATGGGGGGATGGAAGAATCACCTAATAAGTCTATTAAATATCCTTTGCCGTTAGCGGGACAAATTCAGTTAACTAATTCAGCTTTGGCTTTAACTGCTTTAGAGATTCTTCAACAACAGAGTTGGCAGATTTCGGAAGCAGCCATCATTAACGGGATGGCGAAAACTAAATGGCCGGGGCGGATGCAATGGACTAGCTGGAAAAATCATAAATTATTACTTGATGGCGCTCATAACACAGCCGCAGCCCAAGTTCTTCGGCAATATGTGGATAGTTTAGATGCAGTAAAACACAAACCCGTAAATTGGATTATGGGAATGTTTGCTGATAAAGATCATGCTGATATTTTTGCTGCTTTATTGCGAAGGGGCGATCGCCTTTTTTTAGTACCAATACCAGTAGAACCTTGGCCTGGTAGAACTTCTGCTGATTTAGAGGAACTAGCTAATCTAGCTTACAACCTTTGTCCAGAATTAAGCGATCGCCAAATACATCCAAATTTACTCACAGCATTAGAAACCGCAACTTCAACCACCACCAAAGACGATTTAATCGTTATCTGTGGTTCCCTTTATTTAGTAGGAGATTTTTTATCAACTACCAAATATAATTCGTAAATCATAATTACGAATTACGAATTACGAATTACGAATTACGAATTTATCTGTTGTTCCACTGTTGAGCAGCATCTTCTACCGCTTTATCTACTGTTTTTTCGCCTAACATTGCTGCTTGCAAGTTCTCATAAACTGCTTTTTGCAGTTTATTAAAATCCTTCAAAGTAGGAGTTAATATTTCTGCTTGTTGCAGTTGTTTCGCAGTGATAACTCGCGCTTTGTCTATTGGTGAAGCATTAGCTGGAACATCTTTAAAGTAGCTATCAGACAATGCTTTGATTGTAGAAGGTAGAACATTTGCGGCTTTTGCAAAGGCTAACTGATTTTCGTCATTAGTAACAAATAAAGCAAACTTCACGGCGTTGTCAGGTTGTTTGCTGTCACGCGGAATAACTATGTTCATTACCGCGACATTTTTTTTGCCTGTGTCGCCGGTGAGTTGGGGTGCTATTTCTGAAGCTTGAGCAATTTTCGGGGCATTATTAGCGATCGCTTTGAGAAACTCTGGCCCCGAAGCTAGAAGCGCCGTTTCTCCAGATTGGTATAAATCGATCGCGTGGCGATGTCCTTGAGTCAAAGCCTCTTTAGGCAGCAAACCTTTTTTATACAAGTCCACCCAATACTGAAATGCAGCTTTCCCTTGTGGCGAATTAAACGCGGCTTTCCCTTGGGCATCTATTAAAGTCACTCCCATCTGCACAAAAGATTCCAGCACTTCCCCGGAATCTTGCGGTACAAATGTCACAAAAAAGGCATATTTCCCAGTCTTATCTTTAATTTGTTGCGCTATTTGTGCCAATTCTGCGTAAGTTGCAGGTGGTTTATTGATACCTGCCTGTTTTAATAAATCGGTGTTATAAATGGTTAACCGTGTGGTGAGATACCAGGGAATTCCAAAACTCTTACCATTAAGCGTGCTTGCCTTCCAGATATTCGGTAGATAGGAGGAGCGTACATCATTTGGAACCTTTGTGTCCAAATCTAACCAAGCATTCCGTCCCGCAAGTTGGGAAGCAAAACCGGGATTGAGATTAACAACATCGGGTGGCGTTTTTCCGGAGACAGCTGTTAATATTTTGTTCTCCATTGCTGCCCAAGGTACATCAACCCAGTTAACCTTTATACCTGAATTTTGCGTTTCAAAATTCGCAATCAGGTTTTTGAGTCAGTAAATTGAGGTTGCAGTTGCATCGTCCAAAACTCAACAGTTGCTACTCCTGAAGTAGTTTGTTTTGTATTTGTACCAACATTACCTGTACCACAACTTACAATCCAACTAGTTAACAAACCAAGCAGTACTAAAGCAGTAAGTTGTTTAAATTTTCGCAATTGAATCATCTTCCCAGTAATTTTACGCTTGTTCAGGGTGAAAATCTTATGCAGAATTGACGAGATTATAGGCTAAATCAATTACCAGTAGTAAAGATAACTAGGGAGTGGGGAGTGGGGAATGGGGAATAGGGAATGGGGAATGGGGAATAAGATTAAAAATACTATTTTCCAATCCCCAATACCCAGTACCCAGTACCCAATCCCCACTCCCCACTCCCCACTCCCCAATTCAATTTAGCAGTCCAGCGGGCACAACTGTGGTGAAAAGCTTCAATAGTCTGTTTGGCAAATCAAATAAAGGGGTCGGTATTGAACTCGCTCCCGAACGAGTAAATGTAGTTC
Organism: Nostoc sp. FACHB-973; assembly: GCF_014698115.1. GTDB lineage: Bacteria > Cyanobacteriota > Cyanobacteriia > Cyanobacteriales > Nostocaceae > Nostoc > Nostoc muscorum. The sequence goes on along the minus strand of NZ_JACJSJ010000011.1, from coordinate 134,851 downwards.
AGCTACGCAAGCAGCGTCAAGGCTTAAAACTAGAAATTTTGACATCAGTACCAGTCCCCGAAGGTGTAGTTACCGATGGTCAAATTACCGACCCTCCAGCAATGGCGCAGTTAATCCAGGAAGCGCTAGCCCAAAGCAAAATCAAAGTTTCTCGTGTTGCTACCGGTGTACCAGGACGAGATTCTATTGTTCGTCTGATACCAGTGCCAGCAGAGTTAGATGACAAAGAACTGCGTGAAATGGTGTTAAACCATGAAGCAGGTTTGTATTTACCTTATCCTCGTGAAGAGGCTGATGTAGATTATCAGAAACTTGGGTATTTTGTAGATGAAGATGGCATTGAAAAAGTACAGGTACTGTTAGTTGCTACCCGCAAGGAGATAACAGATACCTACATCAGTACATTCGAGCAGGCAGGACTACAAATCGATGTTTTAGAAATTAACAGTTTTGCTCTCATTCGGACTATTCGCGATCAATTGCGACAATTTGGCCCGCAAGAAGCAGCAGTACTAGTTGATATCGAGTTCGACAGCACAGAAATTGCCATTATCGTGAACGGAGTACCGCAATTTTCCCGCACGGTACCCATAGGAACTTATCAAATGCAAACTGCCCTCGCTAGGGCAATGAGCTTGCCTACATCACGAGATATGGAAATGTTACAGGGAATGGTCATTACCCCAACTCCCATAGATGGCGGCAAAACCGGCGTCACCGAACTTAATCCTGGTATGGCAGCCATCTTGAGAGTATTGGGGGAACTAACAGATGAACTGCGTCGTTCCATCGATTTTTACCTCAATCAAAGTGAAAATTTGGAGGTAGCACAAATTTTATTAGCTGGGCCTGGAGGCGGACTCCAACAGCTTGATGAATTCTTTACCCAACGGCTAAGTTTGCCAACTATCCAAATAGATCCAATTGGGGCTTTGTCTTTGGAAGTTGACAGCGACAAATATCCACAAGTACAACGGTCTGGGTTGGCGATCGTACTTGGTCTAGGAATGCGGGAGGTGTAATAATTTTGGATTTTGGATTTTGGATTGTCTATTTTGACGATCGCGCTGTTTGAGAATTCTCAAACCATAATATTTATCTCTACTTGGTGTGAGAAAATGTACAGTTTGGATGTTAACTTTCTTAAAGATCGCCCAGCATATCAGAAAAAACCTGAGAACAAGGGAGGAGTATCCCTACGTCTTCCTGGAGGGAATTTAACACCAATATATGTGGGAGTTGCACTTGGTGTAGGCCTGCCAGGTTTATTAGGAGTTGGTTGGTGGTTGTTGCAAGGGAAGGTTGTTGAGCTAGATGGCACAATAGCACAGCTAGATCAAGAAAGCAAGAGGCTAGATACAGAGATCGGAAATCTGAATAAAATCAAGGCAGAGACGAGCGCAATTAAGGGGGAAACCCAGGCTTTAGTCACTGTATTTGACCAAATTCGCCCTTGGTCTGCCATGCTGCAAGATTTGCGCGATCGCATTCCCGCAGCAGTGCAAATTGAGAACATCAGGCAAATCCCACCCATTCCGGTGGCGGAAGGTAAACCACCCAATAATCCAGCTGGGGGATTAGAAATTACCGGATTGGCTCGTTCTTTTAACGATGTCAATGATTTCTTATTGAGTTTGCAACAGTCTCGCTTTTTAAAGTCTTCAGAAAGCAGAATTATTACGGCAAGCTTAGTAGACGCTCCCATCATATCAGGTGTAGCTCAACCAGCTCCTGGTGTAACAATTAAGCCTCCACAAGTCGTTAAATACACCATTCAATCGAGCATGAATGATGTTCCCGCTTCAGAATTAATTCGGGAGTTGGAGAAAAAAGGCACAGTGGGGCTAGTGACTCGAATTCGTACTATGCAACAAACAGGAGTCATTTCAAAATGACGCTGAGTGATGATTTAAATTTTGCCGAACACGCCGGAGAATTAGATGCAGCAACCCCAGCATCCCCTGTGCTATTTGGCATTGCTTTCACACCAAAAATTATTGGAATTTTAGTGGGGGTAATTGGTTTAGCTGGAGCAGGTTATATATTGTTAAACCTGTTGATGCCAGCTTGGGAAAGCTATCAGCAACAGCAAGCAAAAGCCACAGAACTCCAAGGGCAAATTGAGCAAAAGAAACTTAATATCAAACAGATTGACAAGGTGAAAGAGGAACTAGCACAGGCAAAACAGCAAAAAGTCCAGGTTTTAGGTTTATTTGCTAATGAGAAAACCTTGGATACATTGCTGTTGGATCTGAACCGCTTAGTTGAGTCTGGGAACGCTCAAACTCCGATTAGTGGAGTGAAAGCCAAACTCAAGAGGTTTGTGCCAGTTTCCCAAAAACCAGAACCAATTATCGATGGAAGTCTAGGAAAACAGGTTGACGGCAAACTGCAACGCAGCAGTATCAGTGCCGAAATTACAGGAACCTATGAACAAACACAATCGATAATTCGTAACATTGAGCGTTTACAGCCTTTGTTGATAGTTAAAGATTATCAATCAAATTTAGCTCCAGCTGAGTCCAGATCCCCAACAGATAAAACACCGGTGCGGGTGGGACCAGCAGCGATTAATACATCATTCCAATTACAGGTATTGATGCCACTTAGTCCAGAAGAAATAGCAGCCGCAGCAGCTAAGGCTGCACCCAAAAAGTAGTTATGAGGCATTCAATTTTGGATTTTAGATTTTAGATTTTAGATTTTTTGTTGCAATCCAAAATCCCAAATTCTAAATCTAAAATTGTCAGAGTTATGAGCCATTCAATTTTGGATTTTAGGATTTTAGATTTTTTGTTGCAATCCAAAATCCCAAATTCCAAATCTAAAATTGGCAGATTGATGAAACATTCAGTTTTAGATTTTTTTCAATCCCAAATCTAAAATCTAAAATCTAAAATTCTTAACTCCTCATTTTTGAAACTCAGCACTCATAACTAACTACTCAAAAATTGCTTCTAAACAAGGTTTTATTTAGGTGAGGAATGAACTGTGAAACAGCTTCACGGTAATAGTTTTATATTAGGTACTGCTGCTTTTGTTTTTTTGGCAGCTCAACCAGTTTGGGCACAAATTGCTCAAGTTACTAATGTACAGTTAAATGCAGCTAATGGTGGAGTTAGCCTTGTTTTGAAAACTTCTTCAGGGTCGCGTCCCCAAGTTTTCACTACTAAAAGAGGTAAGAGTTTAGTTGCAGACATTATTAATACTCAATTACGATTACCACAAGGTAATAATTTTCGTCAAGAGAGTCCAGCACCAGGAATTGCTTCGGTAGAGGTTAGTCAACTAGATGCTAATAGTGTTCGGGTGACGGTAACTGGGAGCGACAATGTACCGGGTAGTGAACCAGTGGTGCGATCGCCAAATGGAATTACACTCAGCTTTAGCCCATCTGGTGGCACCACAGCATCAGCACCAACGCCAACAACGCCAACATCTACAGCGCCGCCTGCTTCTACTCCAGCCCAACCAGGTCAAAAGCCAGACGTTCTCGTTCCCAATCCCCAAGTCACCATCGACGGACAACCCGCACAAGCCGCCGGTCCAGGTCAACCTGTGAGTCAAGCTCCACCTTTCTTACCCAGAGCCGTCGCCCCACCAGTGGGAGATATTGCGATTTCTGCTACCGATGCTTCTCCTAGCACCATTGACTTGGCAACACAGGAACGCGTACCCCGTTTAGTGCTGCGAGATGCACCAGTGCGCGAGGTTTTGTCATTGCTGGCTCGTGCGGCTGGTTTGAACCTGGCTTACATCGGCAGTGAGCAAGGTGGTGGAGGTCAGCAAGGTGCTGCTGCACAAGCAACCTCTCAAACAATCTCGTTAGATATAGAAAACGAGCCAGTGCAAGATGTGTTTAACTACGTCTTGCGCTTGAGTGGTTTAGAAGCCAACCGCAGTAATCGCACGATCTTTGTAGGGCCGAAACTACCTAATGCGACCCGTGACATGGTTATGCGTAGCCTGAGACTCAATCAGGTATCAGTGGGAGTCGCCCTGAATTTTTTGGTCGGCTTGGGGGCAGAAAGTGCCGTCAGCCGGGAACGACAAGTTACTAGTGTTAATGCTGTACCTGTGGGCACTGGAGTTGCTCCCATCACCCAAACTCAGACAACAACGGAAACCAGACTTGAAACTCAACGCGCTGAATTTAAAGACTCCAACCCATTACTCAGAGGTTTACAGGCATTAGGAGATGAGCGCACCAATTCTCTGACTTTAATTGGGCCTCCCAGGCTAGTTGAAATGGCAATGACTCAACTAACTCAGCTGGATATCCGGCGTCGTCAAGTGGTTGTCAACGTCAAGATTATCGATGTTAACCTCTTGAACACCCAGGACTACAACACTAGCTTTTCTTTTGGGGTTGGAAACAACTACTTTACAAATGATGGTGGTGCAGCATCTCTAAATTTTGGGGGTTCGAGACCAGCTACAAGAGCTGAAGCATCAAGCAGTGTGACTAGTACACCTACAACAGCTAATCCACTTCAAAGCTCAAATATTTTTATAGACCCAAATACAGGAACAGCTACCGCGGGCACAAACTCTAATCCACTACAACCAGGTATTACAGCATTTACACCAGGAACAAGTACAACTGCAATTGTCCCAACAGCGATTGATCCTGTTACTGGTACACCGACTCAGTTTCAGCAGCAAACCACAACAACCCCTTCAACAACCACATTCGCCTTGCCCACCATATTCCAGTTTCCTAAACGTCTTCTGGCTAGCTTGCAGGCTCAAGTCCAAAATGGTAACGCCAAGATTTTGACAGACCCAACCTTAATTGTCCAAGAAGGTCAAACCGCTAATGTTAACCTGACTCAGGAAGTGGTAGGCAATATTAAAAGGGAAATCGTTCGGGATGCGAATCTTGCTACAGAAACGATTTCAGCGGAAAAAGACCGAGTAGGTTTAACACTAGCTGTCAAAGTTGAACGGATTGATGATAACGGGTTTATTTCTCTATCGGTAGCTCCCGTTGTCAAAGCACCCCAAGCTCCAGCTAGCATTAATGTTGGAGGTGGTGGTACTCAACAAATATTCTTAGTATCCGAGCGCTCTCTGAATTCTGGCTCGATTCGCTTACGTGATGGTCAAACGCTAATTCTGTCAGGTATTATTCAAGATTCAGACCGGACAACTGTCTCTAAGATTCCTATTTTGGGCGATCTTCCATTGATTGGTTCGCTGTTTAGAAGTACAAACAGATCGAACCAGCGAAATGAAGTAATTGTGTTGCTCACACCTCAGATTATGGATGACTCTGAGAACTCCTCCTACGGCTATAACTACACCCCTAGCCCGCAGGTGCGGCAAATTCTTGAGCGTCGGGGCTTGAAGCTTCCTACTGGGCAGTAAGAAGGATAATCCACAAGGTGAGTCACTTCTGACAAAGGCTCAAATCCCCAATTTCTATAAGAAATCGGGGATTTTCTTGTTCACCAGTAGAATTAAATGTCATTCTACAATAAAAATAAATACCGAATCACAATATAAGTAGTAATAGTAGTGGGTAAATACTAATGAGTACAGAACAAGAGTTATTAACAAAATGGCGTTCTCTTCCAGAAAATAAACAAGAGGAAGTTTTAGATTTTGTTGAATTTCTTCGTTTGAAAAACTCTACAAATAAAACCCCATTGGGAGAACGTTTGCGGCAAATTCGCTCTAGGATTGTTGCTTCCGGTAAACATTTATTAGATGAGGATGAAATCGAAAAAGAACTCGCCAGTCGCAGAGGTGGGCTAGAGGTTAGAGAAAAATGAAAATAACTTATTAGGACTTACGCATTGACGCAAAATACAAAGTATGTACAGTTTGAAAACCATATCTCTCGTAGGGGCACAGCAATGCTGTGCCCCTACAATGGGGGTTTACGTATGATCAAAGAACAATTAATCAAAGCCTGAAACGAACTATTTTCGTGAACGCATACCATGATTAATTTGTACAGTGCGTAAGTCCTACTTGTATTTGTAGTTTCTATTTTTGATTAATGACTATGAGAAATGTGAGAATTAATTTAGTAACTACATCCGCAGAAAATAGAGTTTTACTCCACAACATTAGCTGGCAGACTTTCAAAACCATGCTAGCTGAAATGGGTTGCGATCGTAATTCCCGACTTGCTTATGACAATGGAACTATAGAAATTATGACCCCACTCATGCCGCACGAGAACTCAAACCGTATAATTGAAGGTTTTGTTGTTGTCCTGTGCGAAGAGTTGGGACAGGAAATTAGACGTGCTGGTTCATTAACTTTAACGCGGGATGATTTAAAGCAGGGAGCTGAGCCAGACAGTAGCTACTACATCCAAAATGAAGCGTTAGTTCGAGATAAAGAAAATATTTACCTCGCCACCGACCCGCCCCCAGACCTGGTGTTAGAGGTGGAATATTCCAGGTCTGCAATAGACAAGCTGAGGCTTTATGCTGCGATGGGAATTCCTGAATTTTGGCGTTATAACGGCAGTGTGTTGCGACTTTACACGCTTGCAGGCGGGCAATACTCAGAAGTCCAAACTAGCCCTACTTTTGCGCCTGTGTCAGTGAAGGAGATTCCCCGGTTTTTTCAAGAAGCTAAAAAAAATGGGGAGATTGCTACTACCCGTGCTTTTCGGGCTTGGGTGCAAGAGAATATTTCTGGTAAGGGGTCTGGGGGATGAGGGAGGTAAGAGAGCAGGGGGAGCAGGGGGAGCAGGGGAGGCAGGGGGAGTAAAAAGGCAAATAAGCGTATTTTTTACTACCAAAACAGATTGCTTATACACTTATTTATTTCTCTTCCCATGCCTCCCCTGCCTCCCCTGCCTCCCCACCTCACAAAATCGCATTGCTCCCGGAAGCCACAGAATTTATCTGTGGGGAATGCGTTACAAATCGTAATCTCTGACAAATTTTTACAGCTACATTTTCAGATACTTGATTGAGAAGACCTGCGACAAGGTGAAGCGATGCCAAAAGCCAGCTGCGCCAATGCACAAATTAGCTCACACTCCTGTCTCCTTGTCCCGTTGTCTGCCCACCTCCCTCATCCCCCTCATCCCTCTCATCTCCCTCATCTCCCCCTCTCCTGTTCCCCTCATAACTAGGGTTTTCACTAAGTATTTTTTCCTACTTTTATGGTGGTTTTTAGTGAAACAAGTACCCTAAAACAACAAAAAATCCTGAAATCTATATAAATTAATGGTTTCATCTATCCACATCAGGCTACAACGCCTTAGAATGATTCATTGAAAAGTCGAGCCGATGGGATGTACAGCCGTTTTGAGTAAAAATACTCCCAAAGGATGATTTTTGTATTTCTAACAACAGAGATTTCGGTACAGATGTATCAACATACGTCCGTAAAAAAATCTCAAGTAAACTTTAGGAGTTTGACATGAACAAAGGTGAATTAGTTGATGCCGTAGCTGAAAAGGCTAGTGTTACCAAGAAACAAGCCGATGCTGTTTTAACTGCCGCACTGGAAACGATTATTGAAGCGGTTTCCTCTGGTGATAAAGTAACGCTGGTGGGATTTGGTTCTTTTGAATCACGGGAACGTAAAGCTCGTGAAGGTCGCAACCCGAAAACAAATGAAAAAATGGAAATTCCAGCGACGAAGGTACCAGCCTTCTCGGCAGGGAAGCTATTTAGAGAAAGGGTAGCACCCCCAAAATCATAGGCTCTGTTTCAGGAAACCTTTTTTTGATGCGGCAACCAGCACACGGGGGAAATTTAGCCTGGGCAGCAGCACTGGCTGGCTGTCCCCCTGATGCTATTCTGGATTTTTCTGCTAGCATCAGCCCATTGGGACCGCCAAACAGCGCGATCGCTGCTATTGTGTCTCAAATTGGTAATATTAAGCACTATCCAGACCCTAGCTATAGTGAACTGAGACTAGCTCTCAGTCACTTTCATGAATTGCCGCCTGAGTGGATTCTGCCGGGTAATGGCTCAGCAGAATTACTTACTTTAATAGGTAGGGAATTATCACAATTATCCGAAACAGTTTTAATAACTCCAGCCTTTGGCGACTACTACCGAACCTTGGCAGCGTGGAAGGCTAAAGTCCTGGAGTGTCCTTTGTCATTAGTCATTGGTCAAGAGTCATTGGTTATGAGTTCTTTGTCATTAGTTCTTGACAAAGGACAAAAGACTAAGGGCAAAGGACTATTGCTAAATAATCCGCATAACCCAACGGGGAAGCTATTTTCGCGGGACTCGATTTTGCCCTATCTAGAGCAATTTGCCTTGGTAGTGGTGGATGAAGCGTTTATGGATTTTGTGCCACCGAATGAGGAACAAAGCTTAATTGGGCTGGTGCAGGAGTATGCGAATTTAGTAATATTGCGATCGCTGACAAAATTTTACAGTCTCCCAGGACTGCGACTGGGATATGCGATCGCTCACCCCGACAGCTTGTCTAAGTGGCAGCTATGGCGTGACCCCTGGCCTGTAAACACGCTAGCGGTAGCAGCGGCAATTGCGGCACTCCAAGACAGGGAGTTTCAACAGCAAACCTGGACATGGCTACCACCTGCGCGAAATCAACTCTTTCAGGGATTAGCTAAAATACCAGGATTGCAACCCCAAGCAAGTGCTGTTAACTTTTTACTGGTTGAGTCTCAAAAATCGACTTCGCAGTTACAGCAAGAGTTACTCAAACACCATCAGATTTTAATCCGCGATTGCCTTAGTTTTAAAGAACTAGGCGATCGCTTTTTCCGGATTGCTGTACGTGAAGAGTCGGATAACCAACGCTTACTCACAGCGCTAAATGAGTGGGGAGTGGGGAGTGGGGAGTAGGGAGTGGGGACTGGGGACTGGGGATTAGGGACTAGGGAGTGGGAATTAGGGAAGAGTTTTCCCAGTACCCAATACCCAGTACCCAATACCCAGTCCAGTACCCAATACCCAATACCCAGTCCCCAATACCCAGTCCCCAATACCCAATACCCAGTCCCCAGTCCCCAATGCCCAAATGACACATGACTATTGATTACGATGTCGTAATTATTGGTGGCAGTCTTACTGGATATCACGCTGCCCTTGCTGCCAGCCAACTACGTGCTACAGTCGCCTTGGTGCAACCGGAAGTAGACTTCGGGTTTATTCATCATTACGCTTTGAGCGAAATTGCTAAACTGGCACAAAAATTGGGTAATGCAGCTGGTTTTGGTATTCATGCCACACACACTGATACCTCAGAAAAATGCCACATATCTCTGGCATGGCAGGAAGCGATGCTGTATGCTCAAGCCGTTGCCTCAAATCTGGAAGAACAGCATTCTCCTGCCACCCTAGCCGCCCAGGGAGTCGATGTCATTGTTGGGACTGGGCAATTTCAATCCTCGTCCCAACTGGCTTTTGTTGTTAACAATCGCTTACTACGCGCACGCACCTATTTGCTGGCTAGTGGTTCGCGTCCAGAAATTCCGGAAATTGAAGGATTAGAAGCTACGGGCTATCTTACGCTAGCTAATATTTGGCAATACCTAAATAAAGTGACCTTACCCAAAAATTGGGTAATTATTGGCGGGATTCCCCAAAGTATTGAAATCGCTCAAACTTTAGCGCGGTTCGGTTGCAATGTGACGCTGGTAGTCAAGCATCCGTATGTTTTACCTCATATTGACCCTGACATAGCCATAGTGCTTCAAGCACAGTTGGAAGTTGAAGGTGTGCGCGTCCTTACTGCCAAACCAGTGACTCAAGTCAGACGAATTGATGATAAAAAGTGGCTTCAGGCGGGAGATAAAGCCATTGAAACTGATGAAATTTTAGTGGCGACTGGACAACAGCCAAATCTTGAATCTCTAAATTTAGCAACGGTAGGTGTGAAATGGCATGGGCGTCGTTTAGTAGTGAATGATAAACTACAAACCACCAATCACCGTATTTACGCTTGCGGTGATGTAATTGGTGGTTACGACTTTGCAAATATCGCTAATTATGAAGCAAAAATTGCTCTGAAAAATGCACTATTTTTCCCCAGATTACGAGTAAATTATCGCTGCATTCCTTGGGGGATATTTTCAGTGCCTGTGATGGTACAAGTGGGTTTGACTGAGGCACAGGCAAAAGGCCAATTTCGTCGAGATGAATTTTTAGTTTTGCGACAATATTTTAAAACAGTGGCAGCAGCCCAACTCCGGGATGAAACCACTGGTATATGTAAATTAATTGTATTACGCAATGGCGAAATTTTGGGAGCTTCGATATTGGGGTCAGAAGCTGGAGAATTAATTAATTTGATTGCTTTGGCAATGTCCGAAAAAATTAAAATCAAAGATTTAGCAAATTTCTCTCCTATTTATCCCAGTTTTTCCGAAATTTTGGAACAAATTGTCAGAGAGTGGAATAAACAAAAGTTAAATAGCAACATTGCTTTGCAAGACTTATTGGAAGGGTTCTTTCATTTTCGCCGCAATTGGAATTTGTGAATTATTGGGAATGGGGAATGGGGAATGGGGAATGGGGCATGAAATAAAGCGGTTTTAGGTGATGAAAAAAATTATAGGACTTGTAGCGATCGCAGTTTTAGGATCGAAAAATTCAAAACTCAGAATTTGTAATTAATTACGAATTACGAATTACGAATTACGAATTACGAATTACGAATTACGAATTATTACCCAAACTACAGCCGCCGCTACTAATGGTACGCTGAGGTTATCTGTGCCGTGGGGTGAGACTGCTTCAGCTAGGGTTGCAAAAGTAGCAGTTGCGATCGCCGTCAATAAAGCCCATCCCAAACCCAAAGGCATTGCTAGGGGGCTAAGGGACGAACCAGGAAGGAACAACAGCACTAAAAAAATCGCTGCTGTACTCGCCACAAACATCGCTGCTGAACCCTCCCAGGAACGCACAGAATTACCCACTTGGTATTTATGCTCCCCGAAGCGCCTACCGATTAATGCCCAAGTCATGGCCATTATCCCAGCTACCGCAATTGGGACGCTATCTACTGGGCCATTTGGTCGCCACAGTAACCCAAACAGCAATGTCACGGAAATAGCAAAATAAACTGTACCAGGTGAACTATCTTCGGTATCCATTGCGCCAATCACCCGGTAGCGGTAGAACAGGTAATTGAGTGCGATAAACGTAGCAAAGGGTATAATTCCGATTTCCCAGCGGTTAAACAGCAGCAGGACGCCAAAAACCCACATCCCTGCACCAACATGGATTACCTTCCGCGTCAAATCCGGCTTCACACCAAACAGCTTACGTAGTCCCTCGCCAACGACGAGTAGACTAGTTGCGTATACGTAAGAAACTATTAACCCGATAATATCGTTGTTTGTCATTTGTGATTGGGCATTTGTCATTGGGCATTAATCATTTGTACCCCTACCTCCCCCATCTCCCCCATCTCCCTCATCTCCCTCATCCCCCTCATCTCCCCACTCCCCACTCCCCATTCCCCATTCCCTATTTTCGTCTAAAGTTCTTTTCTATCAATGAAACACTACCAATACCTTGAAGAATACCACGACCGATTAAACCTAAACCACGACCGACTACTTGGGTAAGAATGAAGACAATACCGCTACCTAAAAAGGCTAATAGTGATTTTAAACGCGGTGCGATCGCATCACTAAATTCTAGAACCAATGTCACTAATAAAGGAATATTAGAAAGTTTTGCTAATTCCTGATTTCGCGGGGCATAAATTGAAGTTTTGGCAATGCCTCGTGGTGCAATTACAAATATTTCGTAGCGACTTTCAAAAATTGTCTGGGCTTCATTTATATAATTATTAAAACGATATTTCCATGACAATTCATTCCGAAATCTTTCAATTTCTCTCGTGGAAATCAATCGGCTACCATAAAAATTTTTCTTAATTATTTCTACATCTGCCAAGGAATTGAGCAGTGGTTGTATTACACCATTTGCTACCTGAATCAACAAGTTCTCTAAAATCATTGATGCTTGGGATTTTGCTTCAGCGCTGGTTGCTGCATAAGAAGCATTATCAATGTACATTTCTGTTTGAAATAGCAGATAACTATACAATTCAAAAACTAAGGGAATTTTATTGAGAATCTCTGCTTGCACAACCTGGGTATTTTGCAGCAACACATTCACAATTTCTATATTTTGTTTACCTAGCTTAATCAGAGAAAATTTGCCAAAAAAATCTGTTACTCCTGCTTGCCATAAATCCCTTATTAATGTATTTTTTACCCCGGATAATTGACTTATCTCAATTTGAGAAGCCCGCAATTCATCCAATTGTTGAGCTAGTTTTTGCAGAATTAAATAAAGTAATTCCCGTTTTTTTTGTTCGCGCAAAATGTCAATTTCTAAAGGTATATCTGTGACATTTTCTAAAGGAAATTGAAGTTTAGTAACGCAAGATGCAAACAAAACAGATTGTAACGCTGCCGCAGTTAGCAGAGGTGGCTGCATTTGGGTTTGTTGAATGGCACTACTCAATGAAGGACTCACAAGCGGCTCATCAGCAACTTGAATATTGTCCTCTTGCCTTTCTTGTGGCGAAACTAGCAATTGATTGAGCAACCAACGAGCTGCTAGTAGTTCTCGTCGTTGTCCAGCCAGAATTGCCCGATCTAATACTGGTATTCCAGGTACTTGTAATTGTGCTGTTACTGACGCTAGGGTAGCGTTAATGTAATCAATTCCTGACAAACGTAAATTATTTCGCAGCTTGAAGAAAGGGAGTGGGGAGTGGGGAGTGGGTAGTGGGGGGGATGAGGGAGTTATTGTTGTTTGGGTTTGGTCAAACCAATGGGAACCACCAGCTGCAACTTGTTGCATGGCAATGACTAGCTCAGAAAGAGGTGTGCCTTTAGGAGAGTAACCATTTACACCAATAGATTTGGCAGCTAATAGTAATCCTTGTTCTTGAATAGAACTGAGGAGGAAAATCGGCAGGTTGGGGTACAAGGCTCTCAGTTGCCGACAGAGTTGCAATCCTAGCTGCTGGCTGGTAGTGGAGCGACCATTACCTAATTCCAAAACCACCAAATTCACCTGGTTAGGGTCAAGTTCTGCAATTTCTGCTAAAGTCTGCAAGGCAGCAGTATCAGTTTCTACCACTGCTGTAACTTGCACGTCAGGAATTGCTTCTAGAGCTACCCGTAATCCCAGACGAAAAATCGGGTCTTGGTCGATTAACAGTAACTTTAAAGGGCGATCGCTCATAATCTACTCAATGAAACAATTACTGTTTTTTACTTATTAAAAAACAGTTTTGATACAAAACTTTGTCTTCCCCATTGTGACGTGTTTTCGGAAACTGAATAAATCGATCATAATTGCCATAGCAGCCTTGGGCGTGTAATTAGATGAACCTGAGTATTAGGCACTGGTTGGCAGAACGCAATATCGCAATCAATCAAATCAGCGGATTTTCAGCGGGGGAATTGGCAGGTATTGGCTACCGTATTGTTCAGGTTATGGAAGTCAAAAGCCTGACGCCTTTTGATATCTGTACTTTGGTAGAGGTCTTAGAACTACCCTTAAGTATTGTTTGCCAAGAAATTAGTATCATTTCCGAGTTGACAGCAAGCTTGTTGCGTAGCCTCAGCCAAAAAAAACCTTTAAAACGTAACGAAGGCACATGGTTAGCCTTTCAAATTGGGTATCTCCAAGCTTTGCAAGCAATTTTAAAGCAGGAATCAAGCCTGCAAAGACTGTGGCTAGACCGAGCAAGAATACCTACCCAAGCAAACATCCCCCAAGAGGAACTCGGTAAAATCACTCTCCAAGATTCTCAACTGCAAGGACTACTGAAAACTCTCAGTCCTGGTAAATTAACTGACACTCAAGCTGAACAAGCACTGTCTTCGGTTGCTGACTCATTACTGGTACAACAAATAAATAATGCTGCTATGGCTTGGTTGGTGGCCAATGGTGCAGAGGAAGCTGAAGCTAAACTCATTACACAGCGTCTGCTTAACTCGTTTCCTGGTCACTTACTGATAGTAGTTACCGAAAATGCTGCCCCTTTAGCCCAACTGCAAAAATTTGTCCGATTGGGGATTTCATCAGTTGGTTCTACGGTGGCTGATAAAATTGACTTCCACCGAGAACATTACCGTGCAAGTTTGATTCAAAATCTGAGTCTGCCGTTGCTCACAGAATATTTTGCTCTTAAGGATATTTATGTCCAACAAAAAGGCTTACCAGTAGAGGAAAGCATTTCTGAGCAAGATAAAAACCCCCCCAAGCCAGTTGATTTAAAAACATGGGCACAACAACAGCTAGCTGATTTAGAAACCATCGCTGTGATTGAGTCGGAACCTGGTTATGGAAAAACTAGTTTTTGCCAAGTTTGGGCTGCACAAATTGCACAAGAATTTTACCCTGAATGGATGCCGATACTAATTAGTTTGCGAGATATAACATACAGCAAAACTTTTACTGAAACTCTCAATTCCGCTTTTTCTGTTAATCTTTCAACTTGGTTAGAACAAGAAAATCCTCGGTGTTTGTTGCTGCTAGATGGTTTGGATGAACTACCTCTTTCTGCTCAGGGTATTAGAGCAAAAGCAATTTTTCTTCAGCAATTACTCAACTTTCAGTCTCAGCGTCGCCACAAAATTGTATTAACAAGTCGGTCAAATACGTTACAGGAAATTGACCCGGAAGTAGTATTTTTATGCAAGAGAATTACTATCCAGCCGTTGGATGTAGAAGAACTAAAACAATGGTTTCAGCAGTGGACAAAAGTACAATCGTTGCCGATTGCTCAAAATTTCTTTACATTCTTAAAACAGGCGGGGTTATTTGGCAAATCAAAGTTTGCAGAATTATCTGTCTTTGTGCGTCAACCTTTAATGCTGCATTTATTGGGCATTTTACACCGTGAGGGACTGTTAGATGATGAGTTATTGCAATTATCTAGTAAGGCTACTTTGTTATGGGAAATTCATCATCGCTTGAGTCGCTGGTTGTTAGGCTATCCGCTAACTGGTGGGATGAAAACGATGCTGTTGCGATGGGGATTTGCTCATATCCACCGGACTCCAGAAGCGATCGCTAATTTACTCGGCGATCGCCATCCCCAGGATTTAGTTGAGCAAATGCAAGCGATCGCTCTGAAAATTCTACAAGCGGGGCGTTATCAGGTCAATGAGGAATGGAAGAATTTACCAGGGTTTTATTTTGAACTTCAGGGTTGGAAAATGTCACGCAGAGGCGCAGAGGCGCAAAGTAATTTAATTGAGTTTTCGCATACTAAGTTGGGAGAATATCTTTGTGGGGAGGCTGTTGCTGGTGAGTTGAAATTGTTGACTCGGTACCGAGATCGGGGTTATGGGACGCTGAGTTTTGTGCTTGATTCTCCCAGTGGTGTAGCCGAGTATATTTATAAGTTACTGGGTTATGGGATACTTAGTCAGGAAATTGAAGAACTGGCGATCGAGGGATTACGCAAAGAGCAAAAAGGCCGGTTTTCTTTTGAAATTTTGTTTCAACGTCTTTTGTCTTTTTGGCGTGCTTATTGTCAAGGACGTTGGTTAGATGAGGGAATAGCACATAAAGCTTTGACTCATTTTCATGCATTGCAAAATCCTGTGAATGTAGAGCAGGTAAATGCTGCGGTGGGATTGAATGTGTTTTTATTGCTTTGTGCTTGCTACCGGGAAACAAAAATTCCTTTTTGGCCTTGTGGTAATCCAATCAATTTGACAGAATTCAATCCGCAGGCCTTAAGTGCGCTAATTGCGAGAACAACGGTTTTACATAAAAGCGCCTTCACAACCCGAATAAATTCTCTGGCTGGACTCAATCTATCGGGAGCCTCTTTATTTCAAGTGGCGTTAACTCAAATAAATCTTGAGCAAACAAACTTATCTAATGCGGAGTTAATCGGGGCGAATTTCGCAGGCGCAAACTTGCACCAGGCTAATCTTACAGGCGCAAATCTTCAACAGGCAAATCTCGCAGGCGCAAATCTCCAACAGGCAAATCTCACAGGCGCGAACCTCCAACAGGCAAACCTAATAGGTGTAAATTTGAATTTTGCCAATCTCACCAATGCCTGCTTATTTGATGCCGTTCTTACTGAGGCTAACAAAAAATTGGCCGCCGATAATGGTGCTTTGTTCTCGAAAGAATCGTTTCAAAAACTGAAAAATTTGCGATCGCCTACAGCAGGGCATAGCCCATCGCAGCAACCCTTATTCAACAGCGAAAAAATCGCGCCAAACACAAATGTTAATTGGAACAATCCCGCGACAATCGGACTAATTGAAAGCTGCGAAGGCACAATTTTACCAGTAGATTTATATGATGATGACCCAGTTGATGAAACTATTTTTTAGGGAATAGGGAATGGGAAGTGGGGAGTGTGGGAGGTGTGGGAGGTGTGGGAAGGTTAGCAAGCTTTTTTCTAATCTCGGTACACTCCTCACACTCCCCACTCCCCACTCCCCACTCCCCATTCCCTAGCCTTCTTGCGAATTCCGGTAACCATAAAAGTTAATACTATACTCAGTAATTTTTACTCCTGTTTGTTCTTCAACTTGGCGGATAAAATCTTCTGGGAGTTGCACGTGAACATCCAGAATTTGATTTGTATCTATACAGTTGACATGACTGTGAGAATCACTGATATTGCCGTACAAACGCCCGTCGCATCGTTCAATACACTCGATGATGCCTTGACTTGATAATGCTTCTAAATTTTGATACACCGAAGTATGACCGATTTCTTTGCCTTGTTGGTTTAAGCGATCGTAAATCTCTCTAGCAGAAAGATGTTCGTTGGCTTGCCAAAGTAGTTCCAGAATAAAGCGACGCTGGCGGCTGACGCGCATACCCAGGACTTGACAGCGATCGAGCGCATCTTCTAGTGAACGAATTGGCCTTGTAGAAATTGTTTGTTTTTGCATATTACAGCTTGTTAACTGTTGTGGGAATTTTCCCATCTCAATGTTTATTGGTTATTCGATATATGCATGGTTATTGCACACAATTTTTATACCTGTACTTGTGTTTTGGCTTTTGATGCTGCGGAAGTGACAGGTTGCAATAATGATTTTTTTGCTTTTGATGGTTACTTTTTCAGACCTTAATCTAAAACAAACTCATTACAACTTTAGCTTAAAAATGTAGTAAATGTCTACTATGGGGCACGTGCAATGCCTACCCCGTAGTAGACACCTTAAGATTTGAGATATAAATTGGATAATCGGATTAAATCAAACTCTTGTGGGGTAGCCCGAAAAGCCATTGGTGTCAGCTTAAGCTCAAATGCTAGTCCCACATACGTTTTACTCTCCTTAATCCCCTCAATAAACGGCTACGGTGTATACACACAAGTGCTATCTGCAAAGGTTTCAAGCCTTCTAGACCCAATAAATTGTCATGACGAGTGCAGCGCTAGCGAAGTCCTCAATGAAGGGCACAGCAGTGCTGTGCCCCTACGAAAGATGTGGTTTTTCAATGATTCATGTTTGGTATTTTCTGTCAATGCGTAATACCATTTCACGAAAACCTTGATACAGATAGATTTCTCGTAGGGGCACGGCACTGCCGTGCCCTTACTAACTAACTTGTGTACACACGGTAGCGTTTATTGGGGGAAAAAGAAATGCAGTTCCCTCCCCAATACATACGGGGAGGGTTAGGGTGGGGTGACGCGTTGAGTGACTGTAAGTGACAAAACTGAATATCACGTCTTTACAAGGGTTTGACATTAAATTGACACCAATGGCAAGATGCCCACCCCACAAATAGTAGTAATTTATTTGTTGGAGTTTCCTTATTCAAAACCTTGCAGCCTAGCAATCTGACAGCAAACGTAGCGTCAATGGCTCAAAACTGCTACTGTGGATTCTCGATCCTACAGTTGAGCATAAAGAAAGTGGCTGCTGAGTCAAAAACAATTGCGATCGCACTCAATAATGACTTGATTAACAATTTAGATCTGTCGCCTGCGTCAGTAGTGATTGAACAACTGCTGGAAGATGGGGTCGCATCCCACGAACAGCAGCTAAGCTTTGATATCAATTACGACAAAGAACCTGACGATCCACGGGAACTCTCAGAAATTCCAGAGATTCGGCTGTGGTTTGTGCGTCTAGATGCTAAATACCCCTGGTTACCATTTTTACTAGATTGGAAAACTGGAGAATTTGCTCGTTATACCGCCATGTTAGTACCACATCAGTTCAGTTCCCAAGAGGGTATTCAGTATAATCCTGAAGCTTTAGAGATATTTTTGATGCACAAAATCTTTATCTTGAGTGATTGGTTCAAACAGCAAGGCATTCCCAGCTTATCCCGCCTCAAGTCTATGGCTCAAATGCTGGGTTATGAATTAGACGATGCTTTTTTTCAGATATTTTGAAGAAGATACAGAAGTCAGAAGTCAGAAGTCAGAATTCAGAATTCAGAAGTCAGAATTCAGAATTTATAGCAACAGCTACGGTGCTTAGGACATCAACAGATGATAAAACTCAGACACAAAAAGACTTTTCACCCAGTCCCCAGTCCCCAATCCCCAGTCCCCAGTCCCCAATCCCCAGTCCCCAATCCCCAGTCCCTTGCTATAGCAATGGTTGAAGTGGGGGATTGAGCAAAAAGCCGCATCCTACTAATATTGGGTATTCCTAACCATCGGCTGGGAATACCCAATATCTTAAGGCTTCACCTGAAGTTGATACAGATGATAGATGCACGGGTTCTACGTAAGTAGTCGGTTACAATTCTCCACTGAATTGATTCTGAATTCTGTGTTCTGAATTCTGTATTCTTCTTCAACCACCCCAAATTTTCTCCAAAACAGCGTTTGGTGAAATATCTGCCGTTTTGCCCGTAGGGGATTTAATGGCCAGGAATTTATCGTTTTTCGGCAACGACTTAGCTGGATCAGTGGGGCCAAACAAGGCAATAGTGTAAGTTTGTACTGCAACACTGAGTTGTAGTGCCGCACTGTCAGTAGACAACATCAAGTTTGCCCCGGCAATCATGGCAGTTAACTTGCCAATATCATTTGGGGTAGTTACTTTGATATCTGGAGAAGACTCCAGTAGCGATCGCACAAACTGGTCATCCTCAGCCCCCTTAATTACCACCACAGGCAGATCCGGCTGCTTGTATTGGAAATCTTGGATAATTTGCCGCCAACTTTGAACAGGATAAATTTTATCCTGTTCTTTAGATTGAAATAACTGCTCAGAACGGCCATGATGAATCAAGACATAGCCTGTTTCATGTATTCCTAAGCGTTTTTGTTCTTTTTGTGCCCACTCAATATCTGGTTTTGGCACATTTACAGCTAACTCTGGTACAGGAGTATTGATACCCAATGGTTGCAGCAAGTCGTGATATGCTGCCGCCGCATACTGTGATGCTTTAAATGGCACAGCGTGGGTCAGAAAAACCGAACCTTTGCCTTTGTAGCCAATACGTATGGGAATTCCCGTCAACCAGAGCAAAAGACCAAGCAACCAAATTTGCTTAACAGCAATGACAACATCGTATTCGCGATCGCGAATTGTGCCCACCAGGTTGCCCCAATCTGCCAGACTGTTACGGTCTTTGAAATCAAAAGCCAGTACCTCGTGAACTGACTTGCTAACCTGGTAGGCCGCCTTTGCTTGGGGTTCAACAACGACATCTATCTGAGCGTTTGGGTAATAGCGCTTCAGGTCATCTAGAGTCGGAAAGAAGAGAATTTGGTCGCCAATTCCGCCAGGTACAAGGGCTACTACTCGCATAATATTTATTGACGCTTACTCGCTCCCTATTTTAGGGGAAAATATATAGCTTAAAGATTGAGGAATTCTGTGTATTTACTAATTCCAGCTGCGGGAATCGGAAAAAGGATGGGGAGTAACCGCAATAAACTCCTACTTCAGGTGCGATCGCAACCAATTATTGCTTGGACTTTGTTAGCCGCCCAAGCCGCCAGTAAAATCAGTTGGATCGGAATTATTTCCCAACCCACTGACTGGCCTGATTTTAAGGCAATTCTCGCCGATTTGAAACTAACCAAACCAGTAGAGTTGATTCTTGGCGGCTCCACCCGCCAAGAGTCTGTTTACAACGGCTTACAAGCCCTGCCAGCCAATGCAGAACAAGTTTTGATTCACGACGGAGCCAGGTGTCTAGTCACGCCAGATTTATTTAACTCTTGTGCCCAAGCCATTGGCCAATGTCCCGGTTTAATTGCTGCGGTGCCCGTCAAAGACACCATCAAAGTCGTTGATGGACAAGGAATAATTCAAAGTACACCCGACAGACAACAACTGTGGGCAGCACAAACACCCCAAGGATTCGATGTCAAATTGTTGAAGCAGTGTCATGCTGAAGGTGTGCGTCAAGGCTGGGAAGTAACAGACGATGCCGCTTTGTTTGAAAGATGCGGCATTCAAGTCCGAATTGTCGAAGGGGAAGAGACAAATTTAAAAGTTACCACCCCACAAGATTTAGCGATCGCAGAATTTATCCTTACGAGCAGGGGTTTTTGAGGGAAAAGGGGAGTGGGGAGTGGGGAGTGGGGAGTGGGGGAGATGAGGGAGTGAGGGAGTGAGGGAGTGAGGGATGAGAATTAATAACCAATCCCCAGTCCCCAATCCCCAATCCCCAATTTTGAGATTGTCAAAACATTTTTGACATTTTAGGATATAATCCCAGAGACTTGTTGATTGTTAGTTGTCATTTGTCCCTCGTCATTTGTAAATAACTAATGACCAATGACCGATGACCAACGACTAATAACCAATGACCAATGACTAACCACTAAATGATTACAGCCACAGCGACTAAGATAGAAGCAATTCTCTATTTAAAGGGTAAACCCTTGTCGCTCGGCGAAATCGCCGAGTATGCCGCTTGCGATCGCGCCACTGTTAAGGAAGGCATCATTGAACTAATGGACAACTATGCCCACCGAGATAGCGCCCTAGAAGTAGTAGAAACCCCAGATGGTTACAGTTTGCAACTTAGGTCTGATTTTCATGATTTAGTGCAAACAATGATACCAGTAGAATTGGGTGTAGGTGCATTGCGAACTTTGGCAGCGATCGCTCTCAATAATCCCATACTCCAGAGCGACTTAATTAACTTGCGGGGTTCAGGAGTATATCAGCACGTTCCGGAACTCGTTGAACTTGGTTTCGTCCGCAAGCGGCGAGACAGCGATTCTCGCTCCTACTCGCTGCAAGTAACCCCGAAATTTCATCAATATTTCCAAATCGAAGAACTTCCGCAAATACTTGCCACCAACCAGAAGGAAGAACAATTAGAACTAGAACTAGAACTGAAGGGAGTGGGGAGTAGGGAATAGGGAATGGGGCATGGGGCATGGGGAAAATGAGGGAGCAGGGGAGGCAGGGGAGGCAGGGGAGGCAGGGGAGGCAGGGGGAGAAATAACTAATGCCCAATGCCCAATGCCCAATGCCCAATGCCCAATGCCCACTCCCCACTCCCCACTCCCCAATCCCCTTTATGACTTATACCCGTGGTGAATGCGCTACCCTTGTACTATGGTTTAGAGTAGAGTTAGCAATTAAGCTAAATAAAACTGCCAATGGTGTTTAATCCTGACTTTTTGAATGACAACTCTGAGGAACACCCTAATCAACTTCTTTCGGATCACTCTGAAGAATACCCCAATCAATTACTCAAATATCTACAACATCAGTCTCCTGATGTTCTAGCCCGGGTCGCCCAGTCTGTCAGCCCTGAAATTAAACAAATCATCTCGCAAAATGTCCAAGGGCTAGTAGGAATGCTCCCGGCAGAAAATTTCAATGTACAAATTACAACAGATCGGGAGAACCTAGCTGGGCTTCTCGCATCGGCCATGATGACGGGTTATTTTCTGCGTCAGATGGAACAAAGGATGCAGTTAGAACAAAAGTTATGAGTGATGAGTTGAGAGTTGAGAATTATCAGTTATGAGTTAGGAGTTGCGGGAAATTTTTAACTTCTAACTCCTAACTCCTCACTCCTCACTCTTGTACAGACGCGATTAATCGCGTCTGTACTCCTAACTATTTTTTGGGGTAAGTTCCTGATTGCACTTTGAAGGTTTGAATTTTACCGCTGCGGTTGACTTCCATCGCTAAAATATCCCCGACTTTGCTGGACTCTACCAGCTTCTGTACTTGGGCTGAGGTTTTGACTGGCTGACCGTTGACTTTTTGAATCACGTCTCCAGGAAGAAGTCCTCCCCGCTTGGCTGGAGAGTCCTCTGTTACTCCTTTAATCACAACCCCCACTTCCTGCTGAATATTCAGCTGATTTTCTTGATTAATCTGCTGTTTTCTGCTAGGAGAAAGGTCTGCCATGTCAATACCCAAGAAGGGATGTTCTACACGCCCTTTGGTAAAAAGTTCATTGGCAATGCGGGCGGCGGTTTCAATGGGAATGGCAAAGCCGAGTCCTTGAGCATCAGCGCGGATGGCAGTGTTAATACCAATCACTTCGCCTTGAGCGTTTAACAAAGGGCCGCCGGAATTGCCGGGGTTAATTGCAGCATCAGTTTGGATGAAAGTAACTCGCTTATCTGGGACACCAACTTGAGCGCTAGTGCGGTCTGTAGCGCTGATGATGCCAATGGTGACAGTGTTATCTAAACCCAGAGGATTGCCAATAGCGATCGCCCACTGTCCTGGTATCAAGTTTTGGGAATTTCCCAGCTTCACCGTCGGTAGATGATTCGCTTTGATTTTCACTACCGCCACATCAGTCATCGAATCAACTCCCACCACCTTACCCTCTAAAGTCCGACCATCCTTCAGGGTAACTAGTACCGTATCTGTATCGGCTACTACATGAGCGTTGGTGAGTAATTGTCCATCTTCGCTCAAAATAAATCCCGATCCTGTACCGCGTTCAATGCGTTCTTGGGGAATTGGTTGCTCATCTTCTCCAAAGAATCGCCGCAAGAGGGGATTTTTCAAAGCATCAGAAATGGGATTGGCTACTTTGCGGGTGGCATTAATTCGCACCACAGCGGGACCAACTTTCTGCACTGCCGTTGCAATAAAATTTACATTATCGCCCCCAGGAATCCCGATCGCCCCGCTGGGAGAATTGGGAACTACCGATTCTGGAGGCAGAGCCATCGTTACATTTTTTAACTGCTGGAACGAGGAATTTTGTGGCAGCAGATAACGACTGCCAAACAAACCTGCACCACCGCCGATCACCAGTAAAAACAGATAAACGGCCAGTTGCTTTAAGGATAACTTCATAATCATTCTGCTCAAGGACAGCAATGCAGTTGCTAATTTCTAAGTGTAGTCAAGCTAACGGCAAGTGGACAGATCAATTTAGGAGGAATTGGGGAGTGGGGAGTGGGGAGTGGGGAATAGGGAGAGGGGGGAGAATATAAAAAAGCTTCCCACACCTCCCACACCTCCCACACTCCCCCCACTCCCCAATCCCCAATCCCTAAAATCTCCATCTAAAATCTAAAGTTAATGCGCTCTTGACTTGTATACATGACTTTACCTTTTCGTCAACTATTTCTCTGTAGCTTAGTTAGCGCCTTGGGCTTAGTATCCATACTGCCAAACTTGAACAGCGCCAGTGCTGCTGTAGGTGGTTGCCCAACTCCAGCCCTATCTCGCTTCCAACGCCATAAAGTAGTTCGTGGCGAAACTTTGGAGAGCATAGCGCAGCGCTATAATCTCATTCCTACAACTATTATCGGGATGAATCCAGCTTTGCAGAACAACGGGGCGATCGCCACCGTTGGCAGTGTACTGCAAATTCCTCCCTACAATGGGATTGTAGTCGAAGTGCCTCGTGGCCAAACTTGGCGGCAAGTGGCGGCAAAATACAAGGTTCGTGCTGATAGCCTTTTTGAGGTGAATGGTTGCCAACAAGACCCCAGAATAGTGTTTGTTCCGGGGGTAAATTGGTCACCCGATGGTGTTGTCACTAAGTCCCCTGTGACTACTAATACAGGTACGCAAAACCGTGCGTCTCTGTCTGGATATCCCTTGCCAGAAGTGGTAACTGTGGCATTAGCTTATGGCTGGCAAATTAATCCTAGTACAGGTCAAGTTTTCTTCCATAGCGGCGTTGATTTGTTAGCACCAGTTGGTACAGATGTGCTAGCGATCGCACCTGGAACCGTAGCCTTTGCCAATGAGCAAGGTAGTTATGGCAAACTGGTCATCATTAACCACAGTGGCGGACTCCAAAGCCGCTACGCCCAACTTGACAGTATCAAAGTCAGTGTTGGTCAGCAAGTAAAAAAAGGGGATTTACTAGGAACCGTAGGCACCAGTGGAACACCAAGCGCCAGTCAACCCCATCTCCATTTTGAAGTGCGTTCTAGTTCATCTCTAGGTTGGGTAGCCCAAGATCCCAGGGGTTATTTGAAGAAATGAGGAAATGGGGCATTGGGCATTGGTTATCTCCCGTGTCCCCTCATCCTCGCGTCCCCGCGTCTTCTTCACTACGGCCAATCCCCAATTTCAGTAGATTTCACGACGTGCATTCCTGCCTCTACAAATCTTGTAAACGCTGCATCTGCTTGTTCTGTGTAGTCCACAACACCAGGAACAACAACAGGGGAAGTGCAATCTTCTAGCAAATAGATTTTTTGAGCAAGGGTGGCATCTACCTGCTTAATTTCTGTTAATAAATCGTCAATTGTCCAGGCGACACAATGACTTTTAGCTTGACCACCAATAATTACAGCATCAAATTCTAAAAGTTGCTTAATTAACCGCGTGTTCTTTTGAGCAAGTGGACGGTTTTCAAAATCTTCTAAAACTTCTGGGCGTAAAATAGAATAGTTTTCTGTTAAAGGATTTTCGCCTTTAATTTCAAATTGGGTTTGATTTTGACGAGCAATACCGTGAAAAAAGATTGCTTCTTCTACTGATGAAACTAAAGCATGACCAATGCCACCCAGCATTGAATGATAAGGCCAAACTGTGAGGGGATATTTACCGTCTTGACTGAGTTGCTTAACGTAATGGTAAGCATGTTTTTCTAATAATTCGTAATTGCCATTAGTAACACTATCAGCAACTGCTGGGTTAACTTTCCAGATGCCTTGTTCGATATCTCCAGGAGTAATATTAGTAGCTGCCGGAGTGGGATGTTCTCCGGCGGCGTTCACCCAAAAGATGGGATGAAAAATTTGCGTTGCTGTGTGAGTATCTAAGGTGGGGACAATTTTTGTGATTAGTCCTAAGTTGCGATAGATAAATTCAGACAATCGTCGATTATCATCCACTGCCGCAGTAGCGGATTTTCCACCTACAAATAATTCAAATCCAGGAATGCAAAAGGTATTTTGGACATCAATTAATAGTAGGCAAATGTGGGTTTTATCTGAAGATGCAGGTTGAATATTGTGTTGTTTTGCCCAGGTTTCGGCTGCCGCTGCAAGTTCTTGGTAAGATACGCGCCAGACTTCGCCGACTTTATCGGGGTTAAAGTGCGAGGGAATTGGTAGTTGGGGTGTTGTTTGGGTATTCATAATTACAGTTGGATTTATTCTGTAATAACATCAATAATCTCAATCCCCAATTTTTCTAAGTCTAATGTTAGGGACTTGCAATGAAAAAAACATCCCATCCCTGCGGGACGCACTCGCGTTCGTAGGGTAGCACAGCTGTGCTACCCGAAAAATGTACAAATAATTTGGGATAATTTATTTTTTGGAAGTTCCTTACCCTAGTACACATCATCATGAGAACCTAAGGTTAGCAACAAAATTTCTTCCTCTGCTGATTCAGGATTTGTAACAAATTTAAATAAAATCCGATTGTGATAATCAATTGAAGATGAGTATCTACCGGATGAATCACCTTTTAGCTTGTGACTACGTAAACTGGGTTGAAAAGGATCTTCAGCGATTTGTTGTAATAGTTGCTCAATTTGAGAACGTAATTCAGGATTTTTCTTAACTACACGCTTAAAAGCACGAACAAAAGTCGGACTCCAAACTAAATTTTTCACTCATCCAACTCCGCCATCAAATCTGCAACTGAACCACGGCGGACATTACCTTGAGCGTAATCACTCTCTGCTTGCGCGATTTCTTTTAATAAATCATCCCGTCGCTGTTGTTTAAGGCGTTTTTGGATAATATCCACAAGAATAGCCTGAGATTCTGGATCTAGTGCTTCTACCGCTTCTATGACTTTTTGGAATGTAGATGTTTTTTCTAGCATGGGAGTTCAAGCATTTGGTGATAAGTCTAATTTAGCTGGCGATCGCCTTCTGTTGTCCCCTCTACACCATCAACCTCACAGTTTTTCGCTCTAATGCACACTCTGTGATTGGTTAAGAGAATTTAAGGCGATCGCACCATAAGAGGCGAGCCTTTGTTTCTTTATTTTCTTTTTTGTAATTCCATTACCCAAAAATGCCCCTACTATGGCAATCTGGGAAACAGAGACTTATCAAATCTGATATTTTAGCTACAGCAAATTTGCCATTACAGGTTATGCAAACTCTGCCCACACTGGATACTGCAAATACTACATCAACTCAACCTACCTTTGATACAACTATCAAGCGGCGTCAAACCCGTCCTGTAAAGGTGGGAAATGTCACCATTGGGGGTGGCCACCCCGTTGTAGTGCAGTCGATGATTAACGAAGACACTCTTGATATTGAAGGTTCCGTGGCTGCTATTCGTCGTCTGCACGAAATCGGCTGCGAAATTGTCCGTGTCACAGTGCCAAGTATGGCTCATGCCAAAGCTTTAGCAGAAATTAAACAAAAATTAATTAAAACTTACCAAGACGTGCCAGTTGTGGCTGATGTCCATCACAATGGCATGAAAATTGCTCTGGAAGTATCCAAGCACATAGAGAAGGTGCGGATTAATCCAGGGTTGTATGTCTTTGAAAAGCCAAACTTTAATAGAACCGAATATACTAAAGCCGAATTTGACGAAATTGGGGATAAAATCCGCGAAACCCTAGAACCTCTAGTAGTTTCTTTGCGCGATCAAGGTAAATCGATGCGAATTGGGGTAAATCACGGTTCCCTAGCTGAGAGAATGCTATTTACCTACGGTGACACCCCTGAAGGAATGGTGGAATCAGCCATAGAATTCATCCGCATCTGTGAATCTTTGGACTTCCGCAACTTGGTAATTTCCATGAAAGCTTCACGAGTACCAGTGATGGTAGCCGCCTATCGCCTCATGGCCAAGCGCATGGATGAATTAGGTATGGATTATCCGCTACATTTAGGCGTTACCGAAGCCGGTGATGGCGAATATGGACGAATCAAATCCACCGCTGGGATTGCGACATTACTCGCTGATGGTATTGGCGACACAATTCGTGTCTCACTGACAGAAGCACCAGAAAAAGAAATTCCCGTTTGCTACAGCATTCTTCAAGCTTTGGGATTGCGGAAAACAATGGTGGAATATGTCGCCTGTCCTTCTTGTGGACGGACTTTGTTTAACTTAGAGGAAGTGCTACACAAAGTCCGGGAAGCCACTAAACACTTAACTGGTCTGGACATAGCAGTTATGGGCTGTATTGTCAATGGACCAGGAGAAATGGCAGATGCCGACTATGGTTATGTTGGCAAAACACCTGGTTACATTTCTTTGTATCGTGGCAGAGAAGAAATTAAAAAAGTCACGGAAGATAAAGGCGTAGAGGAATTAATCAATCTGATAAAGGCAGATGGACGCTGGGTAGAGCCGTAAGAGGTGTGGGGAGATGAGGGGGATGAGGAAGATGAGGGAGAATAACTCTTAACTCAGCAGTCCCCAGTCCCCAGTCCCCACTCCCCACTCCCCACTCCCCACTTAACTCAGCAGTCCCCAGTCCCCAGTCCCCAGTCCCCAGTCCCCAGTCCCCACTCCCCAATTCTTAAAACTTTTGTATAGATAGCCACCAAGGTCGGCTGATTGTCAAGTATTTTGTTGAAATTAGAAATACATGCTTGACCTTTACAGTAATACCCTGTGTTAGATTGAGCATACTGACTATAAATTTTCCCTCTGACGCAGCTGTCATTATGGTGATTACAAAAAATAGGCTTGTTTTGGGTGCTACGGCAGTAACACTCTCCACGATCGCTGTTACTAGCCTTGGCATTCACTCACGAGGTCAGGCTTTATTCAAAGCAAGTCCGAAGGCATTAGTGGATGAAGTATGGCAAAATATATACCGCAATTACGTAGACGCTACTTTTAATCAGGTAGATTGGCAGGCTGTTCGTAACGAGTATGTGAAGAACAAGTCCTACAGTAATCAGCAGGAAGCTTATAAATCCATTCGGGAAATGCTCAAAAAGCTAGATGATCCCTACACCCGATTTATGGACCCAGAGGAATTCAAGAATATGCAAGTGGATACCTCTGGAGAATTAACAGGAATTGGTATCACAATCAGTCAGGATGAAAAAACGAAGCAACTGGTTGTAATTGCACCAATTGAAGATACGCCAGCCTTTAAAGCTGGTGTTTTAGCCAAAGATGTCATCCTCAAAATTGACGACAAAAGCACCAAGGGGATGGATACGAATCAGGCAGTATCTTTGATTCGAGGTGAAGCAGGAACCCAAGTCAGCCTAACGATTCAGCGAAACGGTCAGACAAAGCAATTTAATATCAAACGAGCGCGGATTGAAATTCATCCAGTTAAATTTTCTCAAAAGCAAACTCCAGCAGGTAACCTTGGCTACATTCGCCTGAATCAATTCAGCGCCAATGCTGGTAAAGAGATGCAAGCTGCTATAAAAGATTTAGAAAGCAAAAAGGTATCTGGATATATCCTCGATTTACGTGGTAATCCAGGGGGTTTATTGTTCTCCAGTATAGAAATTGCCCGGATGTGGTTGAATAAAGGCACAATCGTTTCTACCATTGACCGCCAAGGTGAGCGAGAACGAGAGGTGGCAAACGGGCGGGCACTGACAAATAAACCTTTGGTGATATTAGTGGATAAAGGTTCAGCTAGTGCCAGTGAAATACTCTCAGGAGCTTTGCAGGACAACAAACGTGCAGTTTTGGTGGGTACTCAAACCTTTGGTAAGGGATTAGTGCAATCGGTACGTCCCCTAGAAGATGGTTCAGGTTTAGCAGTGACCATTGCAAAATACCACACACCTAGCGATCGCGATATTAATAAGCATGGCATCGATCCAGATGTGAAGGTGGATTTAACTGATGCCCAGCGACAGGACTTGTGGCTCAATGAACGTGACAAACTCGCTACCCTAAAAGACCCCCAATTCGCTAAAGCAGTGGAAGTGATAGGTAAGCAACTTGCTGCTAAACCGACAGCCACAGCAGAAAAATAACCATACTCCTGTGGGTATGGGGTATGGGGCATTGGGCATAGGGCATAGGGGAGATGGGGGAGATGAGGGAGATGAGGGAGATGAGGGAGATGAGGGAGTGAGGGCGTGAGGGAGTCAGGGATAAGAATTAATAACCAATGCCCAATGCCCAATGCCCAATGCCCAATGCCCCACTCAAACTGGTTGGCACTTCCCAGTTCTAATTAGTCCGACACGATGGGCGATCGCTTCTTCTTGTGAACTATAAGGCCCCCACTGTTCTATAATCTCTGGATCGTCTTCCCCTATTTGGTCGCTGGAGACTATTTCGCAATAACCAGCAGAACGCTTGATAATATACCATTTTTGTGTGTTGTTCATACTGGAAGTGAAAATTTGGCTTTTTATAGTAAGAATTGTACAAAGCAGATTGCTAGGACATACATTAAGACTCTTGTTTTGTCAAGCTTATGCCTTCACCGTTTCCAGGGATGAACCCCTACCTAGAAAATCCTGAACTGTGGGCTGAAGTTCAGAGTTGGTTAGTTATTGCGATCGCAGATGCAATTGCTCCTCAACTACGACCGAAATATCGAGTGGCAGTCGAAAAAAGAGTATACCAAATGATAGATGAAAATTCTATTCTCATTGGTATTCACGATGTGACCATAGGACGTTCTTTAACAAACACAGATAAAGAAAAATTTAATATTGCAGTAGCTTCACCACCTGCAAAACCAATAACTGTTAATGTTCCCATACCAGAAGAGGTGCGAGAAGGATACCTAGAGGTGCGGGAAGTTGGAACAGGGGAAATTGTGGTTACAATTGAGGTTTTATCTCCAAAAAATAAGCGTTCTGGAGAAGGAAGAAAGGCATACGAAAGCAAGCGTCAGCAAATATTAAGTACCTTCACTCATCTGATTGAAATAGATTTGTTGCGTGGTGGCGAACCAATGCCAATCTTGGGTAATCAAATTAAGTCAGATTATCGGATTTTGGTAAGTCGCAGCGAATCTCGCCCCAAAGCAGAATTATATCCCTTTGGACTACAAGAGCAGATTCCAACTTTTTTGTTACCTCTACGTCGGGGTGATACGGAACCGTTAGTAGATTTACAAGCATTGATACACGGAGTATACGAGCGCGCCGGATTTGATTTGGCTGTAGACTACACTTGTGAACCAGTTCCGCCTTTTTTTGAAGCTGATGCAATTTGGGCGAATGAATTATTGCAACAGCAAGGATTACATTAAAAAAATTAACAGTTCAACACAAAAGAAATTTTACGGCTTTGAGATTCCTGGTTCTGACTGGATCATAATAGGCACTCCACCTTTTTCAGAACCGATAATTACAATTTTAGAATTATTAGATTGAGCTAACTTTTCTGTGGCTTCAATTGCCCGTAATTGTAGCACTTGGTTGCTAAGTCCACCAGAGATAATTTTTTGGGAATCAGCTATACCTCGCGCTTCAATACGCTTTCGTTCTGCCTCTTGACGCTCTTTCTCTAAGACAAATTTCATCTGCTGGTTTTCTTGCTCTGTTTTGAGTTTGTTTTGAATTGCAGCTTGTAGAGTATCAGGCATTTTAACGTTTCGTAAAAGAGCTTCCTCAACAATGAAACCCAAAGCAGGTATCTCCTGAGTGAGTTGTTGGTCAATTTTTTGGGCGATTTCTTGGCGTTTGGTAGAGTAAATAGCACTGGCTGGGTAGTTTGCCGTGATGGCACGGACAGTAGAACGGAATCGGGAAATCACCAGTTGTGTTTCGTCAGTTCCAATTGTTTTATATACTGTAGCCGCCTTCTGGGGATCGAGCTTGTACTGAAGGCTGACATCAAGATTTAGGCTCAAACCTTCTTGGGATGTTGCATCTACGTTTTCCTTTATATCCTTAAGGCGAGTGGAAAAATTCAGCACCTTGCTAAAAGGGTTAAGCAAGTGGACACCAGGGTTAAGAGTAGTTTCAGAAACCTCACCAAACAAGTTGACGACACCAATATTGCCTGGTGGGACAATCACCAAAAGCCTAGAAATAGAAGTTAGCAGTGCAATACTACCAATCAATATCGTAATTCCCCGTATTGCTAAACGTGACCTTTCGCCAGATATCCTACCTGTGTTTACATAAACGAGAATTGCAATCAGGTTAGTTAAAAGAGAGACTATAAAGCTCATGAGTTTTTCTGTGTGGTTAAGACGGATATACTTAATCACATAATTCCCAGAGACTTTTATGAAACTAATACCGTTTCACAAAAACCCTGATAATAATTTATTTTTTGGCGTTGCTGATTTCATGTATGAAAACGATTGTGCATCATATCAAAATCCTTGTAGAGACGTTGCAATGCAACGTCTTTACATCTGGATTCATACCGCGATTCACCAACGCCTATTTTTTGGTACTCCCTTACTACTAAATTAGCGTACCCGAACAAACCCAGCTTGCTGAACTAAATCTTGCCCTTCAGCCGTCAATAGATAATTGGCTAAAAATTCTCCAGCTTTTTCATCCTCTTGACCATCTTGTTTAATAATTATGAACAAGTAACGTGATAGTGGATAGGTATTGTTTTTTATAGCTTCAATATTGATTTTATTATGTTCCCAAGGACAATTTTTACCTGGCATTTTTCCTGGTTTATCTGGAGCAACTTTTGTCTTATTCTTGAGAATAATTGGTATAGTTTTGACACTACATTGATTAATCACTTGAGGAGCAGAAGCATAATAAATACCTCCAGGAGATTTTTTGACCAGGTTTAGAATTTCGGTTGGAGTAATACTAACAAAGGTAACAGGTAAATCTAATTGATTATTTCCTAAAATACTATCTTTTAAAAATGCAGTTGAACCACCGTTTCCAGAATGAAAGTATGGTGTGATTGGAATATCAGGGCCACCAACTTCTTTCCAGTTACTGACTTTACGTGTATAGATATCTTTGAGTTGATCTATAGTCAAACCAGGAATATTTAAATCACGATTAACAACGATCGCAATTGCATCCATCGCTACAGCAACGTGCTTCAACTTTATCCCTTTGTTAGTCGCACGTTGAGACTCGTCATCATTTACAAATCGTGAAGACTCAGCCAAAGAAATTTGGCCTTCTAGCAACATTTTGATTCCTGTTCCCGAATTTTGGGGTAGAGTAGGATGCCTCCAGTATATCAAGTTAAACTGAGGCCATTTTTTTTTAATCTTCTCATTAACTAATGTTCTAATTGGTGCATATGAAGTACTACCACCAAACCGAAATGTTCCTGAAGGAGGCGATAGTAATGCTTTATTCCAACCAATATATGCAGCACTACCGATCGCTACACTAATTAAGCCAGTTAATAACCACGGCTTAATATTTTTATGAGGTTGATGAATTGAATTATCTGGCTTTACAGGAGGCAATATTCGGGGGGAAACTCCACATAATCCCTGCCAATTCAACGGCTCAAAATTGGGTTCAATACAAATTGTTGGCAACCAAATTGCACCTGGGTAATCAGACTTAAAATGTTCTAGGCGTTTACGTGCTTTTTGCACAGAAGTAAACAGGGAGTTGTTGCAGGAAAACTCTTGAAAAAAGTACTTTAAAAACTCCACAGCTACGGGGTCTGGGACGGGTTCCCGCATGATAATAATTTGAGGTAAATGTAGTTGGGCAATTTGGTTAGCTAATCCCAACCCATCGCAGGAATTAAAAATTCCTAATTGCAATCCTTTGTGAATAGCTTGCTTGAAAGCTTCCTTAAACTCCTCAATAGTCAAACTATCTTCATTGTTGAGTTCAATCCAACCTATTTGTCCATCTTCTTGACTGCCACTGTGTCCCGTAAAGACGAAAATATGGTAGCCTTTTTCATCCCAAAGCGCTTCACACAATTCCTTGCGGCTAGGCTGAATTAAACAGACTACTTCTACCCCATGTTTCTCTAAATCTTGAATTACCTTTAAGTCATCTTTTGTATTAATGCCGTCACTTCTGCCAACAGCAACTAAGATTCTGATTTTTATACTTTTGGGAACTAGTTTATTGGTTTGTTGATTTGCGCTTTTGGGCGCACTCAGGGCTATTTCAGTTTGGGGATAGTGTTCTTCAAATAAGTTCCATACTTGCCAAGGAAGGCGGCGCAAATCAATATCTACAGCATCGATTATTACGCGAATTTCATCATTTGATTGATGCAATTGTTGAGCGATCGCAATTAATCTATCCCGAATTGGTCGCCACTTGCTATCCCCAGAGTTGAGCCATTGATTCAGGTAATCTTTGACTGCTCCTGTGTGTTCTGCATGAGAATGAATGGTGACACTTTTAGGTGTCAGACGTAACCCCGGTGCAGGAGCAACACAAGACCGCACAGCCTCAAGTTGACGATAAGCTGTCTGCCATTGATTGAAAGATGATTCTAATTCTGGTAGTAATGGAGGCAGAAACCCTTCTGTTTCTTCATCCAAATTCTTTGCTCTCAGAATCACTAAAAATCCCTTTTCTGAGGTGCGTCTGAGTTTCAAGTTGACTACCGCCATTGCTGTCTCCTTTTGTTTGTCTTCAAGAAGAATTCAGAATTCAGAATTCAGAAGTCAGAATTTAGAATTAAAGGTGTGGGGGATTTAAGGCGGCCACTAACCACGTTCCACTTCAAAATAGTATGAGAATTGTCACTCAACGAATACGTACAAATCCCGCTTCATCCATCAGTTGTTGTCCCTGATTTGTTAGCAGCATTTCGGCGTATGCCTCACCGACTTTTTGTTCTAAACTGCCATTATTCTGCTTAACTATGACAAACATCTGGCGTGTAATTGGATACTGACCTGTTTTGAAAGCATCAATGTTTAACTTGTTCCGCTGATTCGGACATTGATCGGCTTTAATCAAAGGTTTTATGTAAGGAGCTACAAAACTCTTTCCTTGTCTGGCGATTGGCAGTGGCTTAATCTTGCATTGGGGAACAACTTCTGGTGCCGAAGCGTAGTAAATACCACCGCGATCGCTTGCTAATTTTCTTAGACCATCTGTTGTGTCGTAAACGTATACTACCTTACTTCCCAGCTTTTCCCTACCGAGAATGTTGTCAACTAAAAACTCGACAGTGCCTCCGTCTTCAAAGTGACGGGAGTAGGCAGTAATTTTTAGATCGGGACCGCCGACTTGTTTCCAGTTAGTTATTTTACCCGTATAAATATCTTTGATTTGTGTTAGAGTTAACCCTGGAATTTGCAGATCGGGGTGAACAGCGATCGCTAATCCTTCCAAAGCCACTGGAATTTGTTTGAGACTCAAGCCCCGTTGTTGAGATTGTTGATACTCTCTGTCTGCGATCGGGCGGGAGGATAGAGAAAAAGTCAGTTGTCCTTCTAACAACATCCGAATTCCTGTACCAGAACCTGGTGTACCATTAATCGGATCGGTATAGCGCAATTCAAACTGCGGATGGACTTTTTTGATTTCAGGATCTACATATTGCCGAATTGGTGCCCAAGATGTGCTACCACCATATAGCCATGTTCCGTCGGGAGCAGCGACGGAACTAAAATCGGAGTCGGGTTTTTTCCCATTAAAAAAGTATAATACACCACTACTAATAACCACACCAAGTAAACCAATTAATAACCACGGTTTGATGTTTTTCTTTGGTTGATGAGTTGAATTTTCTGGCTTGATTGGAGTCGGCTTTGGCGGAGAAATTTCAGACAATCCTTCCCAGGTCAATGGTTCAATATTGGCTTGGATACAAATTGTTGGCAACCAAATTGCACCAGGGTAATCTGACTTAAAATGTTCTAGACGTTTACGTGCTTTTTTAACAGAAGTAAATAGTGATTTATGATTATGGGTAAATTCTTTAAAAAAGTACCTTAAAAAGTCTATTGCTACGGGATCGGGCACTGGTTCCCGCATCACAATAACTTGAGGTAAATGTAGTTGTGCAAGTTGGTTAGCTAATCCTAAACCATCGCAGGAATTAAAAATTGCTAACTGTAATCCTTTATCAATAGCTTGCTTTAAAGCCTCCTTAAAATCTTCAATAGTCAAGGTATCTTTGTCATTCAGTTCAATCCAACCTATCTGTCCATCTTCTTGACTTCCACTGTGCCCTGTAAACACAAAAATATGATAACCTTGGTCATCCCAAAGTGCTTCACACAAATCTTTGCGGCTAGGCTGCATTAAACAGAGTACTTCTACTCCATCTTTTTCTAAATCCTGAATTAGTTTTAAGTCTTCTTTTGTATTAATCCCATCGCTCCTACCAACAGCAACTAAAATTCTGATATGTTGGCTTTGAGGAACTAGTTTATCGCTCTGTTTATTTTTATTTTTGGGCGCACTGAGAGCAATTTCGGCGTTGGGATAGTGTTCTTCAAATAAATTCCATTCTTGCCAAGGAAGGCGGCGTAAGTCGATATCTTTGGCATCGATGATGACGCGAATTTCTTCATTTGACTGATGCAATTGCTGAGCGATCGCAATTAATCTATCCCGAATTGGTCGCCACTTGTAATCGGAAGTATTCAGCCATTGATTTAGCTGGTCTTTGACTGCGGCAGTCTGTTCCGCGTGAGAATGAATTGTGGCACTTTTGGGTGTGAGACGGAACGTAGCACAAGAACGCACAGCCTCAATTTGGCGATACGCTGACTGCCATTCATTAAAGGATGATTCTAAATTTGCTGGTAACGGAGGCAGAAACCCTTCTGTTTCTTCATCCAAGTTCTTCACCGTCAGAATTACGAGAAATCCATCTGGTGAATTGCGTCTGAATTTCAACTTGACGATCGCCATTGTTGTCTCCTTTTGTTTGTTTTAAACAACAAACTCTTCCATCAGACTTGTTTCCCCTAACACTATCTTGACACTGAATTTTTCCTCGTGTTGGCAGCTAAACTCTAGTTGCATCCAATCATCTGAGCTTCTTGCTTGCACTTCCATGCCAGTGTTTCCATCTGTATCAAGGACTATCAGTTGTAAAGAAGCTGGTAGATGAATAGCATCATCACCCGGATAAACCCGCAGGCGAATGTCGAAAACTTCACTGTCGGTGGGAGTTAACTGCACTAACAACAGCACTTGTCTGCCTAAGTCAATCACTTTTGCCCGACTGATGGAATTTGTGGAAGGGCGAGTCATTGTAGTACTGCTTCTGAAATTGTTAGCAAACACTAACTCTGGGGGTTGCCAATCTGCTTGGAAGATTCCCGTCACCCATTGACGCAGATTTACCAATAGCGAACGCCTATGTATAATCTCCAAAAGAGCATCAAAAGATTGTAATTGTCCTATTTCCAGTATTTGTGGTGATTCAGTCATCGTCACTGCTGGGGTAAATCCCAGTAATTCTACATAATCTAACTGCTGACTAAACTGAACTGCTACATAACCAATGCGGTCTT
Source organism: Nostoc sp. FACHB-973 (assembly GCF_014698115.1). Classification (GTDB taxonomy): domain Bacteria; phylum Cyanobacteriota; class Cyanobacteriia; order Cyanobacteriales; family Nostocaceae; genus Nostoc; species Nostoc muscorum. The sequence continues at coordinate 98,235 of NZ_JACJSJ010000011.1, read as the reverse complement.
GTGTCATCGTCGGAGGTAAGACGATGGCAACTTCACCCGGTAGCACCGGACGACATTCGAGTTTGCCAACACCAGGCAACACTAAGTCAGCAACATCAAAAATCGCCCTTAAACCGCGATGCCAGCTATCGCCTTGATTTAGGGCTGTTTGAATGTTTAGCCATTTGAGATAACTGTGAACGGCATAAACGGCTAGGGTATTAAGATAAACTTGTTTTCCCTTTTGGGGGTTATCTTGCTGGACGGCAAATTCCTCAGCCCAACGGTGGGCATTTGGAGGGAGAGGGACGCTTAAAACATGTGATTGTGTGCTACTCATTGGTCATATCCGAAATTAATTCCAATTTCTCTTAACAGGGGAAGACAATTTTTCTTCCAGTGAGAGTAAAGAGTTTGATTGCTTATATTTAAATCTCTAGCAATATCAGAGATTTTATGAGGTGGATTTTCCACAAGTAAGCGCATTGCCAATAACTGACAATGGCATTCTGGTTTTTTTCGCAGATGACTAGCTGTTAATTTACCTTCTTCATCTTGCTCAATGTATTGCCAGATGCGTTTTCCAAGGCACTGACGCTGATTTTCTTGGATTTGGGCAATTTTGATATCCAGTAAATCTAAGGTAATACTTTGTGAGTGACGGTCTGGCAAGATATTCAGCAGGCTTGTTTCGTCGCCCTCATCGTTACGGGTAAGTCTGTCTAAACTAATAGTATAATTACTGTCTGAGATGTATAAATCTTTAATTCGCCACTTGAGAAAGCCATTAATCCAGATTACTAGGCTTTGTTGTAAAGAAGGCGATCGCGCTTCAAATGCACAAATCTTCCGGCTCACCCATTCCCAAGTTAGATTTAAAGCTTCTAAATAGTCTTGGTGCCCAGATTTATAAATACCAGGGAGTTGTTGAATAAACAGAAGGAGTCTGTTTAACGCTTTCTGCCTCTCTGGACTGGGGTCTGGGTAGCAGCATACCTCATCAATTAGTTTTTTAAGTTGTTCATCCACAACGATTTTTCTCCCAAGCTGCTATGGGGGTATTAACTATTTACCCGAAAGACAAAAAAGCTTTTGCTGCTTGAGTTTACCTGATTTTGAATTCACTTATTACTTGTGGATGTTACAAATATCAAAAAGTTTTTATTTTATTGCTAGAGAAAATTCATAGAGAGCATCGCACGAAGTTAGGCTAAAACCCAAAAGCCTTTTCTCTCAAGGATTTGCCTTGATTCGGTTGTCAACAAGAAGATACCCGACTTCTTAGAAAAGTCGGGTATCTGAGCTTCTAGAGTAAATCATTTCATAAAAATAAAAATACTGCCTGTGAATCTAATAAGAGTGCCAAGCATAAAACTTGCTGTATCTGAATTAAAACCACTCTGAGTGTGATATATGAAAAAAGTTATGTACTGGTTAATGGGTGAAAAAGCCGGACGAACCATAGTCGGTACTTGGAATTGGCTATGGGGAATGCCGATAGAATCTGGTGGTAAAGTAGCTGTTGCCGTAGCTGAAGAATCACTTCAATCAATGCAAGAATCCGTCCAAAAGCTGGCTGAAGCTGTTGCTATGCAAGAAGGTTCTTACAAAACAGCCAAAAACAAATATGAGACAAAAGTCAAAGAATTAAGGACTTTAGAACAGCAAGCAAATATTGCTCAGCGCAGTGGTAATCCAGAAGCAGCGCGGATGGCAATGACCAAAGCAATTCAGACAGAGCAAATCTTGCCGAAGTTGGAGGAGTTAGTCAAGCAAGCCGAATCGGCTGTAAATGCTTCCAAAGACAAGCTAAATCGAGAGCGCATGAAGCTAGAAGCCTACAAAGCTGACATGCAAAATATGAAAGATATGTCAGAGGTGAACGAAGCACTCGCAATGATTGCCAAAGTCAATAATGAATTTGACATTGGTTCTGCTAAAAGTGACTTTGAAAAAGCTAAAAGTGCAGTTGAGCGGCGGAATTTAAAAACAGGCGCTTTAGCTGAAATATCTGAAAACCCAACTGAAAAACTCCAAGCAGAAATAGAACGTATGACTGTAGATGACGAAGTATCTCGTCGTTTGCAGATGTTAGCTGAATCAAGTATTGAAAAAGTACCAGAGTAAAAAGTTATGAGTCAAAAAAACGCTCCTCCTCCAATTGTTTTTATCCTGATTTTTTTCGCTTTAATCGGTGGTGGCTACTGGTTCTTTTTCAAGCGGGAACCAGTACCAAGTAATGTTACCTCCGCAAGCAACACACCCTCTACTAGTTTCCCACCCCCAAGTTCACTACCAAGCGGTACTACCGTGAAAATAGACGGTTCTACGAGCATGGTGACAATTAACCAAAATCTCAAAAGAACTTTTGAGAGGCAATTTCCGGGTGCAAATGTTGTTACTAGTGCCAATGGTTCTCAAAATGGTATCACGGATTTGTTAGCAGGTAAAACGGATATTGCAGCGGTATCTCGACCCTTGACTGCACAAGAACAGAGTCAGGGACTAGTGGCGGTACCTGTGACAACAGATGCGATCGCTCTTGTGGTTGGCAAAGCAAATCCTTTCAATCAAGGATTAACCAGCGCCCAAGCCGCAGATATTTTTCAGGGCAAAATTAACAACTGGTCAGCCGTAGGTGGTAACAATGGAACTATCCGAGTTATTAATCGACCAGCAGTTAGTGGAACCCATCAAGCATTTCAGGAAATAGTGCTAAAAGGAGCTAATTTTGGCACTACACCAAACATCACAACATTGCAACGAGACGCCACAACTCCCCTACTCCAAGCTTTAGGAACTGATGGCATCGGCTATGCTACTTTTGCACAGGTTGCTAATCAGCAAACAGTGCGATTTGTTCCAATTGACGGGTTAACGCCAGATGCAAGTGGTTATCCCTACCAACGGCAGTTATATTATGTCTATAAAAATCCTGCTAGTCCTGGAGTTCAAGCATTTTTAGGTTATGCAACTTCGGCTCAAGGACAGCAAGCGATGATTTTAGATAATTGATTGATCATTCGTGAGAGACAAGATACCCGACTTTTTTTAAGAAGTCGGGTATCTATGAGTAAATATTTTTGGTCTAATTACGAATTACGAATTACGTTAGCGTAGCGGGGTGTAGCCCATTACGAATTATTTTGAATTTCCTCTCTTACCCATTGCCTAAATGCTCTAAGTGTTGGACTTCTACCTACAGTTCTGCTCTGTTCGACAAAACTGGGAATTGCTTCAAAAATAGGCAAGTTGGGAAAAGTAGGACTAATTTCAGACTCAATATATTTGCCATTCTGAAGAATATTAATTTGTAGCTTCCCATTTTCATATCGCCAAAGTTCAGGAACTCCTAGCGCTTCATAAGCATCTAATTGGGTTTTGGAAGTAACATCAACTTCAATTGCAAGATCAGGTGGTGGGTCAACTTTTAAGTCTATTCGTTCTTTCCCAATCATCCGAGCATGATTTTGAATGTAGAAAGAATCATCAGGCTCTACACCAACAGCCATATCTTCACGTTTGAAAGTGGTTGAGCCAAATGTCTCACAATCAATTTCTAACTCTTCCAGCAGAATTTTTACCAAATCTCCAATGATTACTTTGGCTTTTTCATGCTTCGGTAATGGCATTCTCATCTCCAAAGTTCCGTAGCTATAAGCCAATCGAGTGGCTCGATGGTTGCCAAGTTCTGCTAAAATCGCCTCAAATTCTTGCCAGCTAACATCGTGGAGTATTACTCTATGTCCCGGCGGCACACTTAATTGTTGTAATTGCAGTGTTACCATCACTTACCATTGAAATTTAAGGTTTAGATTGTAAAAGTCAAGATGTAACTATCCTAGCAATAAATAATCTTAGACTGTCAATTGTTTTATTTATGATATGTGCAACAACAAAGTTTTGTTACTTTAGCGAAATTTTAGGGAAAACTATAACTGTAGCTTCTTTAGTAAAACAAGATTGAGAAATAGTTATGGATTTAAATCGATTAATTTGGACTAAAAACGTAAAACCTTTAAGTAGTGAACGTTGGGCTTATGAAAACATAGCTCCTATATATCCAGAATTAAAGATTTTTACCTTACATTGGAGAAATTTAAAATGTAGAGACGAAATAAATGCCAAGACGCCACAAGAAGGTGAACTAATGATTTTAAGACAACGTAGCAAAGTAACGCACATTGTTCAAATGCTGAACAATCAACTTTATCCTGATAAAAATGCTGGTGATAAATTTAATATTTATCGGATTGTCCAGGTGGTTTGGATGACTGATAACTGGGATAATCCTCCAGATACGAATACAGTATTTGGTTGTGGTATTAAATTCCCTCCCAATGGAAAAGCAATAAGATTGGAAAAATTACAAGCATTTCAAGAACGGTGGAAGACAGAAGGATTAGCGTTTCAACAGCACGTCCAAAATATATTAAATATTCATTAGCAAAAAGCCCTGTACCGCTTAAGTGCAGGGCTTTTATTTGAAATAAATCAGATATTAGTTGGCGTTCCCGTTACTACCATTGCCATTGCTGTGAATGAAACGTTCGGCAAGCTTTTCTGACAATTGTTGAAAATAGTTTTATTCCCAGTGGAAAGAAGCAACGTAGGAGCGATCGCAACTATATAATCTAAAATTACTTCCCGTTACCACCGTTGCCATTGCCAGCTATGACACGTTGGGCGAGTTTTTCCGAAACTTCCTGCAAATGATCATACTCCCAGTGGAAGGAAGTAACGCCAGAGCAATGCCTACGGCGGGCAAAGCCTACGCAACTATAAAATGTAGTTACGCTAAGATTTACAACACGAGAATGCAACAGATTTATTATGAAAATTAAGGCGGTTATCTGGCAAGAAGACGGTGTTTGGTGTGCTTCTGTACCGGCTTTACCAGGATGTCACACTTGGGGAGAAAGCTACGAACATTTGTTAGAAATGCTTAAAGATGCAATCCAGGGTTGGCTTGAAGTTGCTAGTCAGCAGGAAGAACTTGAACCTGATAAACAGCTGATTGAACTATCCCTATGAAATCTGTTTCCGGCAAAGCCTTATGTAAAATCGTTGAACGGTATGGCTGGAACTTAAAACGGATTACTGGCAGTCACCATATTTATGCTAAGGAAGGTGTCATTATCTCTATTCCTGTTCATGGCAATCGTGATTTACCCATTGGAACCCTGAAAGGACTGCTCAAGGATGCAGGTCTTACCCAAGAAGATATAGAGTAAAGTTATTAGCCCGAAGCTAAAAGTTTCGGGCTATGGTTGATTTTAGATTAATCAAAAATCTAAAATCCAAAATCCAAAATTATTTGCCGTTACCGTTACCACCGTTGCCATTGCCAGCTAAGACACGTTCGGCGAGTTTTTCGGGTACTTCCTGCAAATGGTCATACTGCCAGTGGAAGGAACCAACGCCTAAGGTGAGCGATCGCAACTCTACAATAAAGTCTTGCATCTCTGCTTGTGGCAAGTATGCAACTACATTATCCCAGCCTTGCCAATCGTTTCTGCCTTCATAGCCTAAAATTTGTCCCCGTCTACCACTCAGCAGTTGCAACACTTTGGAGGTAAATTCGCTCGGTGTTGTCACTTCTATCCGCAGAATTGGTTCTAATAAGGTGGGTTGCGCTTGGGGTATCCCCGTTTGCATTGCTAATCGGGCGGCTTGCTTAAAGGCTTGTTCGGAACTATCAACGTTGTGGTAAGAACCGTTAGTCAAAGTTACCGCCACATCCACCACAGGGAAGCCCAGAGGCCCGTGTGCCAGAAATTCCCGCACGCCCATTTCTACGCCGGGGATGTACTGTCTCGGAACTACGCCGCCGACGATGGTTTCATTAAAGTTAAATCCTTCGCCGCGTGGTAGGGGCTTGATTTCGAGGAAAACATCACCAAATTGACCGTGGCCACCGCTTTGGTGTTTGTACCGTCCATGAACTGAAGCCACTGTTTTGCGGATGGTTTCTTTGTAAGGCACTTGCGGTAAGTGGGTTGTCATCGGCAAGTTATATTTGCGGCGCAGTCTATCTAAGGCGACTTGCAAATGAATTTCGCCTTGGCCCCAGAGGATAACTTCGTGGGTGTCGCCGTGTTGTTCCCAAGCCAGCGAACAGTCTTCTTCTAATAGCTTAGTAATAGCACCGCTGAGCTTAACTTCATCGTTGCGCTTTTCTGGTGTAATGGCGAGGGCATACACAGGTTCCAACTGTTCAGCTTTGGGTAGTTGCATTGCTGAAGGTTGTTCTGTGGAAATTGTATCTCCGGTCTTGATTCCTTCTAAACGGCTCAAGGCAACTATTTCACCAGCAGCAGCTTCATTAACAAACTGCTGTTGTTGTCCCATGAGACGATAAATTCCACCTGTGCGAACACCATTGAGGACAAGACCATCGGTTAATTTGCCCCGCCAAACCCGCACGAGGGAGAGTTTGCCACCTTGGGGAGTGTAGTAAGTTTTGAGTACCTGGGCTATGGGTGTATTGCCTTTGAAGTTTTTTAAGCGGCGTTCTGCTGTGGTTTCTGGTTCGGGGGCTTCCCGTAACAACGCTTCTATTAAAGGTCTAACACCATAATCTTGTTCTGCCACACCAAAGAAAACGGGGACTACTAAATCTGCCCCTAATTCCATTTTTAAATCTTTGAGAATTTCTTCTTGGGGTGGTTCGATATCTTCTAAAAGTTCTTCGAGTAAGTGATCGTCAAAATTTGCTAGGGCTTCGAGCATTTCTGCCCGTGCTGTATGTTCTTCTTCTTTTAAACTTTCGGGGAAGGGGATGGGGTCAGCAGGTGCGCCGGGATGATATTGATATGCTTGTTCGCTCACCATGTCGATAAAGCCGGTGAGTTGTTCCCCTTGCATGATGGGATATTGATGCGCTACTAGGGGACGGCTGGAAACTGCTTTCAGGGCGTGTAATGTTTCTAAAACATGGATATTTGCCCGATCCATTTTGTTGACGAAGACTATGTGGGGAATTTCCCAATCGTCGAGGAATTTAAATAGAGGGGCGAGGGTGAGTACTCGATCGCGTATCGGTTCGCAAACTACAATTGCGGCATCGACTCCTATTAAAGCATTGTATGTTTCTTGGGCAAATTCTACACTTCCAGGACAATCAACAAAAGTGAAACGAGTACCGTTATACTCAGTGCTAGCAGCGCTGACTTCTACACTCATGTGGCGATCGCGCGACTCAGCAGCACTATCTCCCACTGTATTGCTGTCTTTAATACTTCCTTTGCGAGAAATCGCTCCTGTGACAAATAACAAACTTTCTAGTAAAGTAGTTTTTCCACTTAAATAAGGACCAACAATTGCAACATTCCGCGAACCCGATTTTACTTTTTCGTTCATAAAACCTCCCTTGCGGTAATTGATTCCCAACCGCATTACGCTATGTATATCAGGGATAAAAAATGGTTCTCTGGAGTCAAAATTACCCCTTCTTTAATTTGTTATTATCCTACCTTTAATCCAAAGTTAAAAAAATTGTAGCCTGTTGTAAGATTTATCTTAAGAAAAGTTAAGCAACACAAAGTTTAATACTCAATCAACAAGTTTTGTAAAAAACTTCAGCATTCACCAAACTTTTTGTGAAGTAAACGTAACTGAAAATTGTCCCGATTGAGAAAATCCATGAGATTATCACCCTATAAATATCCCATAGCAACTTTAGTCAGTTTGATATTAGTAGGTATCATCTTGCCCCCCTCTCCCCCTGCTTCCCCTGCTCCTCTTCCTTCAAAGCTGGCACAATCTAATAGTCGAACTGCTGTAGACTGGTTAAACCAAGGCTTACAAGCAATTCAGGCGGGAAAAGTCCAAGATGCGATCGCTGCTTTTAAACAAGCAAGTCAATTAGATCCGACATTAGCAGCAGCCCACTATAACTTAGGGCTAGCATTACGACAAACGGGACAATTACAACCCTCTGCGGATGCATTTTATCGAGCGACGCAAGCCGATCCTAAATTTGCTCCAGCTTTTGCTAATTTAGGCGGTGCATTGTTAGAAGGCAATAATTTAGAGTTAGCAAACGATTACTTGCTACATGCGTTAGAACTCGATCCCAAACTAGGATTTGCTCACTATAACTTAGGTTTGCTGCGAGAACAAAAACGAGATTGCGATCGGGCGATCGCATCTTTTAAAAAAGCCATACAATATAGCAAAAATGCACCAGAACCTCCTTATCATATCGGGATGTGTTATCTGCAACAAGGCAAACTCGATCAAGCTAGAGATGCTTTTAATCAAGCGGTAAAAATTAATCCCAAATATCCAGAAGCTTATTATAATCTTGGTTCAATTTCGTTTAATCAACGCAAATTACAAGAAGCGTTAGAGGCTTTTAGGAAATCAGCCGAAGCTAACTCTAACTATCCCAACGCTTATTATGGCGCTGGGTTAGTTTTTATGCAGTTACAACAATATAGCGATGCTGTACAAGTATTGCAATTTGCCAGAGATTTATACAAGGCTCAGGGTAATTCTCAATGGGCAAAAAATGCCGAACAATTGTTGCAGCAAGCACAAAACTTAAATCGATGAATAGTGAGTAGTGAACATAAGAATTTATAATTCAGAATGGGCTACACCCCGCGGTGCTAACAGAATGAAAACAGCCTTTACACGAGGGTTTGAGATTTTGGTTGTGTACTTCACTTTCCTTGAAATACGCTGTAATAATTCAGGGGTCAGAATAGTTAACGAATCACGAGAATATGTTGATGAGTCAATATACCAATCTTACTAGATTCCTTATAAATTTTGACTCTTGAATTATGAATTCTGCTGTAACTGATAAATTATCAACCTCCCTGAGGCATAAAAGTTTAATATTGCGTAACATAAAACTATTGGGTTGACTCGCTGGTGTTGTCTGAAGTTGTCCTGATAGGAATGAAACGTACATGCAAAAGCGCCTGAAGAGTCGATTTTTATTTTGCGATCGCTGGCTAGATCGCCACTCAATAGTTCGCAACATGGAAGCCTTCCAAGACTTAATTGTGATTGTCTTGTGTTTGGGTTTGTTCGCCGTCATGCTGATCCAATTGTGGGGGATAGGTATTGCCCTCACGCAGCCATTAGACTATAAACATGTGACTGCAAAAATACTATTCGTGTTGATTTTAGTCGAGTTATTTCGACTATTAATGGTCTACTTACAAGAACACAGTATTTCTGTGGGAGTAGCAGTTGAGGTAACAATTGTTTCTGTTCTCCGAGAAATAGTAGTTCACGGAGTATTAGAGATTTCTTCCTTTCAGACAGCTGCAATTTGCGGCTTATTGTTTATTCTGGGTGGGTTATTGGTAGTCTGTGCTAAAACGCCGCACATGGATTGTATGAGTGCTAACACTAAGTTGTGTCCTATTGTCTATAAAGGAGGTAGGGAACGACAAAAGGATCTGGAATTCCAGTATTCACGTCAATGTGATGAAAATCAACCTCTTGGATAAATTGCTATGAAACTAGGGAGTGGGGAGTGGGGAGTGGGGGATGAGGAAGATGGAAGAGAAATAACCAATGACAAATGACAAATACGAATTAATATAAACTACCCTTATAACGTACTTCCGACGTATTCAAGTATACTCTTTTTGGAAGATGAATTGCTCTTTTAGGGTGAGTATAAAGTTAATTAGAAATCCTACAAAGAGGTTCAAACAATGGCTAAAAATACAGGTAATGGACAGTCTCAAGAACCAATTAGCAATTTGGAGTACGATTTTGTCACCGTATTGCATAACAAGGCTGAAGCTGTTAAAGCTTACGATACTTACATTAAAGATGCACAACAAGTTGGTTCCCAACCTTGTGTAGAGTTGTTCCAAAAATTGCGGCAATCTGATATTGAGCAAGCAAAAGAAATTCGCCACCACCTACAAGAAGTAATGCAACACGGTAAGATGTAACCAAATGTGTAGATGCAATAGACTTGTCTAAGGGGCTTAATGGTCTATGTCATGAGTGATATTATGCCGCTATGGGGTAATGTTTGATAGTTGAAAGATGTAGTAGCGGTTCCCATTCAGATGCTGTACAACATTATATCGCCAGGTGTAGGGGCACGGCACTGCCGTGCCCCTACAGGTGTACCTCACGTTTGTCGGGAAACGCTATAGTAGCGATCGCCTCTAGCAAGCACTTGATGATGTTTAAAATATTATCGAGTGCAGTAATACAAATACGCCATTTGGGGGCACGATAAAAGTTAAAGTCGAGAGGAGTAGTAACACTCCCCTCGACTTTAGTTCTGGGAATCTCTTCGACTCATACCATTTCACGAAAAAAATGATACAAATATAGCAAATTGAAGACAGGCTAAACTACCAACTTTAGAACGGAATATCATCCGGATCTGGTTCTTCTTGTTTCACCGCTGGGTAGGTGGTTCGTTCGTAATTTGCAGGTTGGGGTACGGGTTCGTAACTTGTCGCTGGGGGAGTAACGTTAACGGGACTTGTCGCTGGGGTAGGTACTGGACGTTGTGACTCATAAGTGGGAATATTTGTCTCCGGCGGACGAGATGCTGATGGTTGTCGTGGAGATGTTTCGGTGAATGATGGAGTTACGTTTGCCGAAAAGGATGTAGTATTAAAACTACCTCCAACAGATTGAATTTGTTGTACTGTTAATTCAGCGCGTTTTTCTTTAAAACCTTCTTGACGCTCAACAGTAGTCATACCTAAACGTCCTACCAAGATAACACGATCGCCTTGGTGATAGTTTTGCTGAATTTCTGTTGCTAAATTCCCCCAACCAACTACTTTTAGGGTAGCTGGCGGATCTTCTGGTTTCTGAGAATTGGGAAACTGTACCAGCATTTCCGTGACTCCCAGATTATCCGCTGTGTACCGCAGTTGCGGCTCGTTAACAATTTCCGCCATTAAAACGCAGCTGTTCATTAAAATTACTCCTGACTGCAAAAAGTGCTGATTGAAATAGAGGGCGTTTTTCTATGTAGCGCCAATTAATATCTAAATATGTTTGAAGAAGAATACAGAATTCAGAATACAGAATTCAGAATCACTGTTCTTGAGGATTGGGATTCGCCACCTAGAAGCACCACAAAATTGAAAATTGGGGATGGTGTTTTACCATTGTATTCATCTACCAGAAGTTACAAATTCAATTCTGACTCCTGACTCCTGACTCCTGAATTCTGAATTCTGAATTCTTACTTTTTAGTCATTTCTAGCATAAAAGCCAAGCGATCGCTTTGAACAGCATTAAATATGCCGCTCGCCACTTCCGCCTGACTAGGATGAGCATTGAATTCTGCATTGAGTAGTATAATTGTACCATTAATTGCAGAAATATCAAAAATTCCAGAGCAAAAATTAAGTTTGGAGCGATTTTGACTAATAGTTCTGTTGGACACCACCGACTACTGGCTTAACTTCAGAAAATGGATCTGCACCGCCATTCCAGTTAAAATCACTAATTCGGATGCTGAAAGCACCGAATTCCAGTACCGGATTGTAACGCAAGGTGATGCCGTAGGTGCGGCGGCTGTATTCCACAATGTAGTCAGTGCTGGATTCTTTACCTGTATCTAAGTTAATTGATGTTTGAAATCCTAAGCGCAGAGGGCCGTAGATTTGCTGTGTAATTCCAGCACTTAAGACTTTGTTATCAACGGAGCGATCGAATAAAAAAGGCGATAATCCGTTATTTAAACCTTGAGAGTAAGTAATGTTAAAGGCGGTATAGTCTAAAAAAGGTCGAGAAAAATGACCAATCTGCCCTTGTAAACCAATTGTACCAGTTAGGGTGCTTTGGCTATCTCCATTGGTATAATAACTGCTGGTGCCTGTGAGTCCAGTAACCGCTTGCAAGTAAGGAACTACAGGGCTAGCTGTGTATCGTAATCCCTCGTTGGCTGTGGGTGGTAATGGTTTTCCCTGCCAGAGTAAAAACCCAGTACTGAGGGCAGCACTGCCTTGTAGGCGGCCTAGTGAAATGCGATCGTTTTGCCGCCCCAGTTCTAGTAAATCTGGGCGATCGGTGTTGGCATCGATATACTGGGCACTTGCTTGATAGCTGAGGTTGATGCCACTTTTCCCTAAAGGAATCACAGGAGAGGTAATTAGACCACCAAAACTACTCTGGACGGTTTGAAAGCCAAGGGTACCGTTGTAGAGACGATCGCGGTAATTATATTGCACATTCAATAGATGAGGAAGGCGATCGCCTATTTTTTGGCGCAATGCGAAATTCGCCCGGAAACTGTCTTCCACATTGTTCAGGTCAAAACTGCTTAACTCTCCAGTACCCTGAAGTATAGTTCGTGGGCTTAAAACAGAATTTATCTTTGTTTTGACGCCAAACAGTGCGCCTAAGTTATCCGTTCCTTGCACAGCTTTCTGTACTAAGAACTGGGGCGTTATTGTCCAGCGTGTCTGCTCTGTATCGATGACTTGAAAGCCACGCTGAACATAGAAACCACCCCGGTCTTCTCCATCATAGCCAGGAGAGACTATAAAGGGTGTAACGTCGCGCTCCCGGCGGTCAATTTTCTGCTCATCCACCGGAATTGGTAAGGAGATGCTTTGATCTAATACCAAACGCTGACTCTGTGTCCGGATGCGGTCTACCAAGGGTGATTCCCGCGTCAAAGTGACTTTATCTGCACGTAACTCTAGTTCTGGGGGTGAAAAAGGGTCATTGGTAATGCGGACATCCCTTGCTTGCCAGCCTTGGGGATAGAAGTCAATCTGTTGGGCTTCAAATCTCACCCGCTTGACTGAACCGCCAGCTATGGGGGGCGCAATGTTGGTAGCTTCTGCTTGACCACCACCAACTGTGACATTAATTCCTCCAGGACTGCTGACTCCTGAAAGCGGCTGATTGGCTATAACGCGATCGCTTGGTGGACGTTTTGGTACTCCACCAGCTCTTATATCTGTGGATGAGAAGGCAAAATCTGTATCGGTTGAGGGTAAATAAATTTCTCCCCTACCGTTTAACATTTCGCCGCTATCTTGAACAAAATTATAGGTAAAACGTTGTCCCCGCAGTACCTGGTCGCCCCGTGTGAGAGTTACATTACCTTCTCCCGCAGCAATCAAGTTATTTAAATTCACTTGCAAGCGATCGGCATCCACTACCGCTCCATCAAATCGGACAACTACATTACCAACAGCCGTAATAATCCGCTGTTGTTCGTCGTACTCTTGGCGATCTGAAGTCACTTCCACAATTCTGGGCGCAGCGGGTGGCGTTGTGGTAGCTGGCGCTTGTGGCTGATTGGTGGTGTCTACTTGTGGCGTAGGTGTTGGTGCTTGGCTTTGGGAATAAAATTCTACGGTGATGGGCGCCGAGAGTTGCTTTGTCGGGTTGCGAGACTTGAATTGTATTAAATTTTGTACTGATTGAGAATTTGATGCAGAAACAGGAGGAGGGGACGCGGGGAGGGGGGGACGCGGGGAGGACAGACTAGAGTTAGAGGTAGGAGAGTCTAATGAGGTTTGTTTTTCTTCATTAGTAGAGTTGGGATTTGGCGATCGCTCTTGAAATTCTTGAGATAGTTCAAGCTGCGCGTCTTCCTGTCCCTGTACCTTTGTATCTTGTTTTTCGCCTAAATTAGAAATTTGAAATTGCTGGGTGGGATAACCAACTTCTAGAGATTGCCCCAGAAGTGCTGCACTTGGGGGGGCGGTGACAGAGGAAAATTCTGGGGGGAAAGTTTTTGGTGGATCGGGTACAGATGGAGTTTCGGCGAATAGCAACTTATGACGAGTTGATTCGCTCTCAGTTGGCGATCGCGGATCGCTTTTCGTGTCACCTGCGATCGCCAACTGAGCCAAATCGTTGCGATTCTTGAATTTGTCTGTGTTTAAGTCTATCCCAGTCTTTACACCTGAAGCAGACTTTGTATCACTAACAGATGAGATGGGATTGGCAGCTTGTAAAGGTTCGAGGATAGGAGGCGGATCGGGCGGCAGAACTGGATGAAGCATATTTGGGCAAAACCGAGCTAACAAACAGCCAAATGACGAACAAAAGCATGAATATACATTTTGCCTTCTGACTGTCGCCTTCTGCTACTTTGAGCAGGAAACTTACTAACTTTAGCCTAGTAAGTTTCCGTGGCGTTGAGTATTTTCCGCCTTCCAAAGTTGTGGATGATTTATCGCTCTTTTACTCCAAGTCCCGACGGCCGGGGTTACGAGCTGGGTCGTTCGACAAAAATCCGAAGACGAAGATAGCTACAAAGAAGGCAACAACAATATAAACAGCGATTTTTAAAGTCACCATACAAATATCTCCAACGGGTATGACAAAGAGAGCTTTTCTTTCAGTATCTGCCATGCAGAAAAGGTAGCTACTTTATATTACCCACATCTCGTCCCTTTTTGAGACGACTTTCTGGGGATTGGGGACTGGGGACTGGGGACGCGGGTAAATGAGAGGCAAAGAAGATGATACAGAGGCGATTAATCGCGTCTCTACTCACTCCCAATGCCCAAGTTTATTGAGAATCGTGCATGTCTAACTTGATAGATGTCCCTAAAAAATAACTCAGAGACTAGCTATTCTCGTGACGTTAACTAACAGTATAAGTTTCCCAAAAAGTAGAGGTTACAGGGAACACTTCCCATACCCCAATCCCCAATCCCCAATCCCCAATCCCCTATTTCTCCTGAAGTGTTGCTAAATTCTTCCCGATTCGGTTTTTGATGACTCGTGCAGGTATGCCTACAGCAACGGAGAAAGGAGGAATATCTTTATTGACAACTGCTCCCGCACCAATCACACAGCCTTGACCGATGGTAACGCCATCTAATACTGTTACTCCGTGTCCTAGCCAACAGTCATCCTCAATTACAATTCCCTTGCGAGTCACACCTTGGTATTTTATCGGTTGTATGGGGTCGGCAAAATTATGATTATTGGCATATATCCCTGAGTGGGCAGCAATCATACAGTGTTTGCCAATTTTAATGTCTCCTGGACCTTCAATACACACGTTGGGAGCAATGAAGGTGTCTTCATCAATATGTATACACGTATCTGACAAACACCCGATATCAACGTAACGTTCAATAGCGACTCTATTTCCTAGATGAATTCTATTATTTTTGTGTCCTCTAGCATCCAACCGCACACCTTGGAAAATATATACTCCACTGCCAATTTCAATACAAGAAGTACCGTTAAATTCAACACCATTTTGAATATAAACTTGGCTACCTATTTGGGCAAAAATAGTACGATATACCAAATTTCGCAACTTTGGTCCGAGAATGAGTGTGGGAATATCTCCTAACACGGTAGTTACTAAAAGTTCTTGGGCGCGCTGCAATTTGGAGAAATATTGGTCGTTATACATGGTTACATATCTCTTCAATCAAGTGTTGTTGACAGTTTTGAAGCTTTTTTTGGGTTGTATCCTAATCTCCTGCCCATACCAGTATTCTCGGTATGTCTTAATACCTGATTTAGATTAGCGGTATTACTATATTTCCCAAGATTTTTTGGACAAACCAAAGTCTGGCTTTGACTATGTGAGCAATTTTTTAACTTTGATGTGGTATGGACACTCAATTGATATGCACAATTACCTTGGTAACTAGAAGCTTTTGCAGCAGTCAAGTTACATAAAAGTTTTGTTTCTTTTTCACTAGGCTGAATTAACAAAACAACATCAGTGCATTGCAGAGCCAAAGCTCAGACTATTAAATTGTCTGATGGGAATATTTGCAGGTTGAGATAGGCTACTGTTTTGGTTATTGGGCAAAAAATTTTTAAAGCTTGTTACACGATTACGCATAGAGTTGTTTACCTGAAGGTTACTTATTCTCAGGCAGTTTTAGCGTGTTAAAACAACTCAGTCCCACAAGCTATTTGACAACAAAATACATTTAACTAGACTCTTTTAATGACCAGAGACAATCTCTGTCTAGCAGGATAATGTAATATTGTTGGATTTTGATGGGTACTTGTGCCCAAATAAAATCCAATTAAGGTGGATTATCTCCTACATCAGCCATCACATTGAAGTTAACCATCGGTGCAAACAAGTAAGCGCTTCCCCGACTGCTATGACGGCTTTCTTGCAACGAATTTCTAGAGTATGCTGCTCCAATCATGTTGCACACGGATGATTTATAGACCAACCAATTCATCGTTGTAATTAGATGAATGGCTTTTAATTACAATTGTTTTTAACGATAACACATTTTATTTTTAGTGGTGCAATATTCTTAAATCAGTTGATTTTCCGGCTATTTACTGATAAAAATTAGGCAAATCAGCTAAGTTTTTTACGGGAATTAGGGAATGGGGAGTGGGGAGTGGGGAGATGAGGGAGATGGGGGAGATGGGGGAGATGAGGGAGATGGGGGAGGTAGGGGTACTAATGACTAATGACTAATGACTAATGACAGTTTGTCGGCTTTTTTGTTGATATTTATACCGTTACTTAATTCTAAAAAAATTTGCGGTTCGTGTTAAATTCAGATTGATATCTACTATACTTAATGACACCCTCTTTCTCTTGAAAACCAAAAAGCTAAAAATTATCTTCTTCCCTGTTACTTATATCTGAAAATTTGTAAATCACCCAAATGGGTGAGCCAAGCGGGTGATGCGTGCTTGGGATTGGTTGTTATAAATTTTATGGAAAGCTAAAACGTATCTGAGTTTCAGGGAAAAGTTGACAAAGCAATATGTAATGCTGAAATTGAGGTATCGCTTTTAACTCACACACTTGGTTCAAATTATGGCTTTAATTAAAGAAATTGTGGAAAAAGCTCTAGCTACCGGCTATCTGAGTATTGTAGCTGAAGACGAAGTGCGATCGCTCATTCAAAGTGATTATGATTCTGATGATCTAGATGCTTGGATCTTATTACAGCGATCGGTTGTAGCGGGTGATGTCAAGCAAGAATCGCGCCGCAAAAAAGTCTCTCCTTCTCCTAAAACTAAGGACGCTTCATCGGGTATTAAACATGCTTATCAAATGGCAGCGGAGATTGCTTATGCAGCAGCCATAACTCTCACAATGTCCAAAAATACTAAGGATCAGCCTTCACTAGGTGCATAAAATAACACCTATTAAATTGTTTTTTTGTTGTAGTATCAATGTTTGATACTAGGTGGTTAGCGTAGGCGTATCCCGTCGTAGACATCGCTTTTTCTGCTTAACCCCTTGCTACAGTTTTCGTCAGCGAGAATTTTTAGCTAGACGAAACAATCTTATGGGTTTGCATAAACATAGGTTAACCTGAACCCACCCATTATAGTGACTCTATGTCAGCACCAAGATATTAAAAAATAATTAAAATTTTAACGGCTCATGGGATTGGCTATGGGAAATTTTCAGCCTCAGCTAAGACGCGAGAATTGATCCCCTGAATGAATACTAAAATAAATATAAAATATTTCTTGAAAACTAAGATTCTTTTAAATGATACACGCCAGTCAATGATTAAATCTTAATATACCAAGTACATGGCTGAAAGTAAGACATAGAATAAAAAACACCTTGGTGTAAACTCTAGCAACGAGGTTAAGAAAAATTCTCAATGCTTAACAAAGTCATCGCTTTTTCACAAACTAAACTATAGAGAATTGGCAACATTGGTAAAGAAAGTAAACAATAACCATAGCTAAACTTGGAGTTTTGCCAACCTATGCAGCCAATTCGCACATTCAACGTCTCTCCCTCACTACCGCCGCGACTCGAACCGCTGCGGCGGCTGGCATATAACTTGCACTGGGATTGGAACGTTGAGACTAAAGATTTATTTCGTCGCTTGGATTCCGACCTGTGGGAGTCTAGCCGCCATAACCCGGTGTTGATGCTGGGTACTATTTCTCAGGCGCGGCTTTTGGAAGTTGTCGAAGATGAAGGCTTCCTGGCGCAAATGGATCGAGCTAACCGTCAGTTAGAAGATTATTTGCAAGAGCGCACCTGGTATCAGAAACAACGCGAACACAAGCCAAAAGAATGCTACGCCTATTTTTCGGCGGAATTTGGACTTGTGGATTGTTTGCCTGTCTATTCTGGAGGCTTGGGCGTTCTGGCGGGGGATCACCTCAAATCTGCCAGTGACTTGGGGCTACCACTTGTAGGTGTAGGTTTACTCTACCAGCAAGGCTACTTTGCCCAGTATCTCAATGCTGATGGTTGGCAGCAGGAACGCTACCCCATCAACGATTTCTACAACATGCCTTTGCACCTAGAACGCAATCCAGATGGTTCAGAACTGCGAATTGCGGTCGATTATCCAGGACGCAAGGTGTACGCCAGAGTTTGGCGCGTGCAGGTGGGAATGGTGCCTTTATATCTGCTAGACACCAACATTGAACCTAACAATCCCTACGACCACGACATCACAGACCAACTCTATGGTGGCGACATCGATATGCGTATCCACCAGGAAATTATGCTGGGGATCGGTGGTGTGCAAATGCTCAAGGCCTTGGGGTTGAACGTTACCGCCTACCACATGAATGAAGGTCACGCCGCCTTCTCTGCCCTAGAACGCATCCGGCTACTGATTCAGGAAGAGGGATTGGATTATGCCGAAGCCAAACAGGTGGTGGCTTCCAGTAATATCTTCACCACTCACACCCCAGTACCAGCAGGGATTGACCTGTTTTCTCCTGATAAAGTTTTGTACTACCTGGGGTACTATGCAGAAATCTTTGGCTTGCCCAAAGAACAATTTTTAGGACTGGGACGCGAAAATACAGGTGATTTATCTGCGCCTTTCAGTATGGCGGTGCTGGCGCTGAAAATGGCAACATTTTCTAACGGCGTAGCACAACTACACGGCGTAGTGTCGCGGCAAATGTTCCAGGGCTTGTGGAAGAAAGTGCCAGTGGAAGAAGTGCCCATCGCCGCCATTACCAACGGTGTTCATGCTCGGAGTTGTGTTGCCAAATCAACTCAAGAGTTATACGATCGCTACCTGGGTCCAAATTGGTCATCAGCACCAGTAGATAGCCCGCTGTGGGAACGCATGGACGCCATACCCGATGAGGAATTGTGGCGGAATCACGAACGCTGTCGCTTAGACATGATACTGTATGTGCGCGATCACATGGTGAAGCATTTACGCGATCGCGGCGCTTCGCCCTCAGAAATCGTCCAAGCCCAAGAAGTTTTAGATCCTTACGCTTTCACCATTGGCTTTGCTCGTCGCTTTGCCACCTACAAACGCGCTACCCTGTGGATGCGCGATGTAGAACGCATCAAGCGGATTTTATTAGCCAACAAAGACCGCAAAGTGCAATTTGTCATCGCTGGGAAAGCACATCCTAAAGATATTCCCGGTAAAGAACTCATCCGCGACATCAATCACTTTATCCGCGAACAGCATTTAGAAAAGCAGGTAGTGTTTGTTCCTAATTACGACATTCACATTTCCCGGTTGATGGTAGCAGGTTGTGATATCTGGTTAAACACACCGCGTCGTCCACGGGAAGCATCTGGTACCAGTGGCATGAAAGCGTCAATGAATGGATTGCCAAATTTAAGCGTACTAGATGGTTGGTGGGATGAAGCTGATTACGTCCGCACAGGCTGGGCAATTGGACATGGAGAAAATTACGACGATCCCAACTATCAAGATGAAGTAGAAGCAAACGCCCTCTACGATTTGCTAGATAAGGAAGTTGTACCGCTGTTTTATGAAGATCGGGATAGTGATGGCTTACCGCGGCCGTGGGTTGCCAAAATGAAGGATGCAATTCGCTTGAATTGTCCATTCTTTAATACAGCGCGGATGGTAGGAGAATATGCACAAAGGGCTTATTTTCCAGCTAGCGATCGCTATCATACCCTGACCGTTGATAACTATGCCCCAGCCAAAGAACTAGCCGCTTGGAAAGCAAAACTCAGCGAACACTGGTTCAACATCAGAATCAAAGATATTGATGTATCCACACCTGCGGATATTGAAGTTAACCAAACTGTAGCTGTCAAAGCTAAGGTTGATTTGGCAACTTTGAACAATGATGATGTGCAGGTAGAGTTATATCAAGGTGCGATCGATGCCAATGGTGATATTGTCAACGCTATACCAGTGGTGATGGATTACCAAGGCGAAGATACCCAAGGATTGAGTACTTACACTGCTAACATTACTTACACCAACTCTGGTTTGCAAGGCTTGTCTTTGCGGGTATTACCGAAAAATCAACATCTGGCTAACCCTTATGAGCCAAGGTTGATTGCTTGGGCAGAATAAGACTACTGAATAATTTTTGAATACTCAAGATTAGGCGTTGCTGATTAAGTTTAGCAACGCCTTTTATAAGACAATTAGAAAAATGATTGTGACAGATTAGACTTCTTGCATAAATCAAAAATAAAGAACCCCACCCCGCAAATGCTTACGCAAACGCTCCCCTCCCCGCAAGCGGGGAGGGGTTGGGGGAGGGGTGTTAGGGACTTTTGCAAGAGACTCCGTGAGCTGCGTTCACAAGGAACAATGAAAATTTCTTTTCCCTACTCCCCACTCCCCACTCCCAACTCCCTATTTTCAAGCTAGGTCTTATGATTCACACCAACCCAGACACACAAAGCGATTGACAATCCAAAATCAAAATGCGCCGAGATTCGATATTTTACAAATTATTTCAACAATCCCCGACTTTGCTATTTGAACTATTAACAAATCCTCCCACAAATGCAGAAGCTTATCGATTTGATTCAGTGGCTATCAAAGAACCGAAATTTGAAATCGATGGGGTATTTTTACCACCAGAAAATGCAAGTCCGGGTGTTGTGTATTTCTGTGAGGTACAATTTCAGAAGGATGAAAGGCTTTATGAAAGGGTATTTGCAGAATCATCTTTATATTTCTACCGCAATCGTGACAGATTTAACGATTGGCAAGCAGTGATAATTTACCCATCTCGCAGTATCGAACAAAGTGATATTTATCCCCATCGAAATCAACTCAATGGCGATCAAGTACATCGGATTTATCTAAATGAATTGGGAGATATTCGCTCCCTACCTGTGTGGGTCGCATTGATGGTATTAACTACGGTAGACGATGAACTTGCACCCTCCGAGGCGAGATATTTAATTGAGCGTTCCTCTGTGGAACAGCCAGAAACTGCAAGTCGCGCCATAATTGAGTTAGTAACCACAATCTTAGTGTACAAATTTGAACAATTAAGCCGAGAGGAGGTAGAACAAATGTTAGGAATAACGCTTAAGGAAACGAGAGTTTATCGAGAAATTAAGGAAGAGGGACGAGAAGAAGGACGAGAAGAAGGACGAATTGAGGGAGAGCGATCGCTCATTTTCCGATTACTACAAAGACGGGTGGGAGAATTACCTCAAGATATCCGTGAATCTATTGAAACTCTCTCCTTAGAAAAATTAGAAAATCTGGGCGAAGCATTACTTGATTTTACCAGCTTGGCTGATTTGCAAGTTTGGTTAGAAGCACTTTAAAGTTAGGACGAACGCCCATTTTAAGCTAAAATTCTTTGAGGAATAACAATATAGCCAGTAGTGCGATCGCCAAGTACTAAATTACGTTGTTCTCCCCAATACCACCAGTATGCACCAACATAAGCGCAAACTAGACCATCTAGTTTATCTTCAGTTGCTTTCAGGGCTGCGCCTGTGGTAGGAATTTCCAGAAAAAACGAATCGCACAGACGCACGGGAGGAGAAAGAGAAGGGAGGATATCAAGAAGATAATTTTGAAGTTTGATTAATTCTAGGCGGCGTTCGCTGAGGCGTCCTTTTTTGTATTTAAGGATGCGTTCTAAGTTGAACAGATGAACAATTGCTGGGTGGGGAAAGACTTCTATTTGATATCTGCCAAGTTTTTGCGGTTCGATGGTGGGGGCGTGTATATAGCCACGAGATTCTAATTCTAAGCCAAAGTTGATAGTGCGATCGGCAAAGGGTAGGTTTTTGTTAGCTGGGTAACATCCGGCGTGATATTTACCAAAGTATTTGTGGGTGAGTTTGTCGGGGAGGCGACTTCCAGTGTCGTTGGGTATGAGGGTGGGTGCATCTACGGCGATGATGGCTGGTTCCTCTGGTTGTACACTGTCATCAATCCATGTCAGGATGTCTGCAATGGCTTCTTTGCGGTCTAAATCCAGTAATTGTAATTGTCCATCTATCCACTCTAAGCAGCATAGTCCGCTTGGTTGGGATTTCCAGCCTAAATCAATGCCAATAAATTTCATGAACATCACACGAATTTGTGATTATTTTCGCATTTCGCGGCAACGGTTCACCAAAACAGCACCCAGTTGCAAGTGCTGAGTATTCAAGAACAATTTAGGTAAACTAATATTTAATTGCCAAAAAATTATCGCAAATAATCTTATAATCTTAAAAACCTTGTCAAAATTCAGGAGCCAGAATGCTTGAAGAATGGAGAGAAATTATGATGAATCAAGATAAACATAATTAATTTTCGTGAGAGATAAAGATTCCCTGCATATTTAAAAATTAGGGGATATATAATTTTTAATTTTTACAAATTAAATAGGTTTGTCATATACTAATCATTCTAAAATAATTACAACTTCTAAATTCTGAATTATGACTGCTGTTTTCTTTGATTTCACAAGAAGTTAATTAAAATTATTCCCATGCAAATTTTATTTTTACATCCCAACTTTCCCGCGCAATTTCGCAATCTTGCTATGTTTTTGGGTAAGGATAATAATTTCAAAGTTGTTTTTGGCACAAATCGTCGGGAAGGAGAAATATTTGGTGTTAATAAAGCCATTTATACTCCTTCTCGTGAACCTGCTCCCCAAACCCATCACTACGTTCGCAGTCTGGAAAATGCTGTACTCACTGGTCAAGCTGTTTATCGCATAGCAGAAAAATTAAAATCTGAGGGTTTTGTTCCAGATATAGTTTATGGCCATTCTGGTTGGGGACCGACTTTGTTTATGAAAGATGTGTTTCCCAAAGCAGAATTATTATGTTATTTTGAGTGGTTTTATCATGCTCATGGTTCCGATGCAGATTTTGATCCCAACGAACCATTAAATGCTGATGATGTATGCCGAATTCGCGTCAAAAATACGCCGATTTTGACTGATTTATATAGCTGCGATCGCGGGCTTTCTCCTACCTATTGGCAGCGGCAACAGTTTCCTAAAGAATATCATGAAAAAATCACCGTATGTCATGATGGTGTTGATACGAAATTTTTTGTTCCCAAACCAGACGCAAAATTAGTTTTACCAAGAATAAATCTCGACCTTTCCCATGTGGAAGAGTTAGTAACTTATGTGGGGCGAGGAATGGAACCTTATAGAGGTTTTCCGCAGTTTATGGAAGCTGTAGCCCTCATTCAGCAACGGCGACCCAAATGCCATGTAGTAGTTGTGGGAGAAGATAGAGTTGCTTATGGTAAAAATCTCCCCGATGGCAAGACTTATAAACAATTAATGCTCGAAAAATTATCTTTAGATTTATCAAGGTTGCACTTTACAGATAGCTTGCCTTACCATGAGTATCTTCAGGTATTACAAGCTTCTTCTGCTCATATTTATTTAACCCGTCCTTTTGTTTTATCCTGGTCAATGTTAGAGGCAATGTCAGTGGGATGTGTGCTGGTAACTTCCAGGACTGCGCCAGTGTTAGAGGTTGTACAAGATGGCGTTAATGGCCTACTGGTAGATTTCTTTTCTCCCCAAAATATTGCTAATCGGGTTGAAGAAGCGCTGAATAATCCTCAGGAAATGAATGCAATTCGTGCCAACGCGCGAGCGACAATTCTTAAGCATTATGATGTGGCAAAACTTTTACCACAGCATTTGCAATGGATGTTAGCTACTAAAAATTCTGAGATTAAAAAGCGCCAAACTCCTAAAACTTCTAAAGGATTTGGCGGAAATTAGCTATTGGGTATGGAACATTCACAAATGACCAATGATAAATAACAAATGACTAAGAAAAGCGATATTTCAAATGCGAATTCTTCTTACTATTGCTCACTTTTTTAAACCTAGCGATGAAGGTCGTCATGCTTCCCAACGCAAAGACCCCCAACCTCGTTTGCAAGCCTTAAGTCAAAGCCTTGCTGCTTTACACCAATTATTTGGTAAATCTCAAAGTATCATTAACATTGCTCAGCGATTAGCCTTTCCTGCTAATCAACCCCAATCTCACGAATTAGATATTGTTATTTGTACAACCCAAAATAATCATCTTTTAAATCAGCTTGCTGTACCATCCCATTTTTATAAGCATTATTCTAGCAACGCAGAACCTATGCTTTTAGGATTTGAATGTCAAGCTGTTCTGAAAAGTTGTCTTGGTCAATATGATTACTACTGCTTTCTAGAAGATGATTTAATCATTCATGACCCCTGGTTTTTTATAAAATTAAACTGGTTTACCCAACAAGCGGGTGACTCTAATTTACTCCAGCCAAATCGTTATGAAATCTCACCTCATGGTTTGGTTAACAAAGCTTATATTGATGGAGATTTAGCTTTGCGAGTCACTGCTGCTTTTCAAAATGTGCAGGAGCAACAGCAACTCAAGGGTACAATTATGAATACACTAATTACTTTTGTCCGTGCCCTTAATCCCCATGCAGGCTGCTATTTTTTGAATGCAAATCAGATGGCTCAATGGGCTAATCAACCTTATTTTCTTGACCGAGATACTAGCTTTGTCGGGCCTCTGGAAAGTGCTGCTACTTTGGGAATTATGAAAACATTTCGAGTGTATAAAACTTCACCAGAACAAGCAAGTTTTTTGGAAATTCAGCACTTTGGAACAGGATTTTTGGGGTTAATTGGAGGACAAGTAGGTTTGGCAGAGAGGTAAATTTATTCTCTGGGAGTATGGGCTTGGAAGCGTCATAAATATAAAAGAAAAACGAACCGCAAAGTACGCAAAGTACGCAAAGAGAGGAAAAATCATGAGTTGCAGAATGAGATGTTTGGTAAGTAGAGACAGGATTAATTTTGTCTCTACTTGCCAAACTTAACTCACAGGTGACAACTGATAATTTGTTTTTTCTGTCTCTTGTGCTTGTTGCTGTTGGTTCAATGTTTCTAGTTGTGCTTCTAGTTGCGCCTTGACTTCATGACGGAAGCTGAAGAAGTGTTCACCAAAACCCAATGCTACGAGGTAATCATACAATAAATCCGGTTTTTGGAGAGCGATCGCTAACAATTGCCACCAAAAACGCCAACGAGTTGAGCGAACAATACCCTGTCGCCAAACAATTATCGGAAATAATCGCAATTCATGCCAAGTCAGAGGACGTTTACCTTTAGGACGCTTACCTTCCATCAAGTTAAAGTGGCGGAAGGTGCGCTGGAGATAAAGCATCGGGTCATACAAATTCCAAAAAGTCTCAATATACTCCCTGATAATTTCTTCTATGGGACGAGTGGGTACAAAGTTCATCAACGCCCTTTGAGAACCCATGAAATCCATTAATCCTTCTTTGAGTCGCCCTTCTTCCTTGAGACGATTCCACATAGCTGTATTGTGCAACGCCTGAAGCAAACCAAGATGGGCTTGGGGAATCCCGGTTTCTTCTACAAATGTTTGAATGCGTTGTCCTGCTGCTTTCTTTTCACCATCAAAACCAATAATGAACCCAGACATAATTTGTAGTCCGGCTCGTGTAATCTTGTTGCAAGACTCTACCAGCGAGTGGCGGGTGTTTTGTTCTTTATGGGCTACCGCTAGACTTTCCACATCTGGTGTTTCAATGCCCATAAATACCATTCTGAACCCAGCCTGCACCATCAACTCAATCAACTCGTCGTCCTCCGCGAGATTTAAGGACGCTTCTGTGAGTAACATAAATGGATAGCTACGTTCTTGCATCCAAGGAATTAGCGATCGCAAAAACACCTTAGCACTGCGTTTATTGCCAATAAAATTGTCATCTACGACAAATACCAATCGCCGCCAGCCCATTTGATATAAGACTTCCATCTCAGCCAGCATTTGTTCTGGTGTTTTGGTGCGCGGCTTGCGACCAAATAAGGTGATAATGTCGCAAAATTCACACTGAAATGGACAGCCCCGCGAAAATTGCACGGTAATTGCTAAGTAAGCATCTAAATCTAGTAAGTCAAAGCGGGGTATGGGTGTTTGAGTGACATCAGGTTTTTCTGTAGCCCGGAAAACCCCAGAAGTCTCTCCCCGCGCTAATGCTTCCAAAAACAAGGGGACAGTACATTCTCCCTCATCCAAAATTAAATAATTAGCTCCTGCTTCCAAAACAAATTCTGGTACTGATGTTGCAAAAGGGCCACCAACTGCAACTTTTTTACCTAACGTTACCCCTTTTTGAATTAACTCCCACAAATCTTTTTTCTGGATAATCATTGCAGAGATGATTACTAGCTCACACCAATCCCAGTCTTCATCTGTCTCTAGACGGACATTGCGATCGACTAGTCTAATTTCCCAATCACTTGGTAGCATTGCTGCTACTGTAATTAAGCCCAATGGCGGGTTTGTTGAACGTAACCCTGCCAAATCAAGGGTTTCCTGGTAAGACCAGAAAGAATTGGGCATTATGGGCCAGAGTAGTAAAGCTTTCATCAGCAGACTCCCCGGAGTAGAGAAATTAAGTCACAATTCCCAGGTTACTGCTACTTTCTCTAACAAAAACTTAAGTTTTGTCTAATTGTGTAAACGGAAGTAACTCGACACTAAAGTAGAATTGACCCAAATCCTTAGCCCAAACCCAATCCATCAGGAAAAATCAGTAAAATACTTCATGCGCCGAAACTCAATACTTTACCAGACGCGATCCTTATATCCCCCGAATTGTATTCAAGGGATATAAGCAAAGAGCCGAATTTATTCGGCTAATAAATTCTAAATCTGTTTTAGTAAGACTTTAAAAGGCGTTGCTGAATTTGGTCATGAATTATGTTTGTATACATTTTGTCGTTTAATGCCAAATCCTTGTAGAGACGTAGCATTGCTACGTCTCTACATACCCGTAAATTGTAAATTCATATCTTGATTCAGCAACGTCCTTTAAAAGAGATGTTGAAGAGTCAATTTCGGCTGTACATAAATCATTGTCAAAATTTACCAAACAAATGATTCAATATGGCAATAAAATTTGCCTTGCCTCCTTTATACTGGCTTTCAAGAGACCTGGCTGTTACAGTCCCTCTTTTTTGGTAAAAGGCGTCACAAAAATCAAGTAATTTAACTTACTTCCAGATGGCAAAAACACCAGTTATTATGACTCAATGCTGATCAGCATAAAAAAACCTGTATATTAGCACAGGAAATAATATAGAACATCCTAAACAGACATAGAGGAATAAAACATGCTGGAAATACTGGGTTCAGGTTTGGTGTCACTTTGGCTGGAAATGGCTGGGGTACACATCAAGCCTTCAGATGCAATAGAAGCATTGGCTTGGCAAAGCAGCCCTGGCTTAGTTCTTGCGCCCGATCCAAATCCAGCTGGGGCGACTACAGTGCAGGTATATCTGAAGGAGTTAGTGACATCAAAGATCGTAGGGCAAAATCTGGCTGAAAGTCAGGGAATTTGGATGCAGTCAGGGCCGATGCTGATGGCAAATCACCAAGGTACAACACCTCTACCAGCTGCCTCTTTAACTAAGATTGCTACTTCTTTGGTTGCTTTGAAAACTTGGGGACCAGACCACCAATTTGATACTTTGGTGAGTGTCACCGGCCCAATGGTAAATGGGGTTGTGCAAGGGGATTTGGTGATTACTGGTGGCGGCGATCCGATGTTTGTTTGGGAAGAAGCGATCGCCCTTGGTAATACTCTAAATCAAATGGGTATCAAGCAAGTAAAGGGAAATTTGGTAATTACTGGCAATTTCGCCATGAATTTCCAACGTCAGCCGATGCTAGCGGGTCTATTACTCAAGCAAACACTAAATTCTGCGACTTGGGGTCGCCCCGCTATTTACACGCACTCAATCATGCCCAAGGGAACACCCAAGCCGAAAGTCGTAATTGCGGGTGCTGTCAAATTTGAGGCACAACCAAACCCCCGACAAACTTTGTTAGTCCGTCATCGCTCGTTACCCCTGAAGCAACTGCTCAAGGAAATGAATGTTTACAGTAACAACGATATGGCAGAGATGCTAGCAGAGTCAGTGGGAGGAGCTCCTATTGTACAATCAACTGCTGCTTATCTTGCTAGGGTGCCGCAATCGGAAATTCAGTTAATCAATGGTTCTGGACTAGGGCCAGAAAATCGCATTTCCCCCAGGGCTGTTTGTTCCATGCTCATGGCTATTCAAGGGGAAGCTGCTGCTCATCAACTGAATCTAGCTGACTTGTTTCCCATGTCTGGATTCGATCGCCGGGGAACACTGCACGCCAGACACATCCCCTCTGCTACTGTAATTAAAACAGGGACTCTCCGCGATGTCAGCGCTTTAGCCGGAGTCATGCCCACCCGCGATCGTGGTTTGGTTTGGTTTGCTATTATCAACCGTGGTACAAATGTCTGGGGTTTACGTACTGGACAAGACCAACTTTTGCAACGTGTTGTCCAACAATTACAAGTACCTCAAACCGTTCCTACTGCCCTCACTCCCCACTCAGCAATCAACTCTTTACCCCAGCTAGGCGCAGCCAGTCGTAATGAAATCTTATTCAAAAGCTAGTTGCAGATTCCTAAATTCTGACTTCTGAATTCGGAATTCGGAATTCTGGGTAAAAACCGAACTTGTAAAGTGTAAATCCCCATAATAGCTTTTGGGGTAAATTTTCCATTAAGTTGATTAAAGGTAGCTTGCAAAATACCCTCATCCTAATGGTGGCTAGAGTAAGCCAAACCAAAAGCCAACGTCAAATTTGTAAAAATAATTGTAAATGGATTTGTCACGACTAAGTAACAATTGAGCTTATAAATTTAGGTTGCGATTATGCGATTTCCCAAATTACCCAGGTCTATGCGTCAACTCTCTACTCATGTATTAGCGATCGCGCTAGGAATTGTACTCACAATCAGTACATTACAGGTGTTGCCCTCCCAAGCCGAACCTGCGCCCGTTGCACCTGCTGTGGATACCTCAGAAATCATTGCCCAACGACAATCACCAGCAACTTCTGCCATCGGTAGCAGTAGCTTTGTCACAGCAGCAGTCAATCGTGTGGGCACAGCAGTTGTCCGTATTGATACTGAGCGCACAATTACTCGCCGCATCGATCCATTTCTTCAAGACCCGTTTTTCCGTCGTTTTTTCGGCGATGGTTTCCCCCAACAGATACCTTCTGAACAGCAGTTACGCGGTTTAGGCTCAGGTTTCATTATCGACAAGAGTGGATTAGTTTTGACTAATGCTCATGTGGTAGATAAAGCTGATAAGGTAACAGTCAGGCTTAAAGATGGCCGCACCTTTGAAGGCAAAGTCCAAGGGATTGATGAAGTCACAGATTTGGCAGTGGTGAAGATTAACGCTGGTAACGATTTACCAGTGGCGCCCTTGGGTTCTTCAAGTAATGTGCAGGTGGGAGATTGGGCGATCGCAGTTGGTAATCCTTTGGGATTTGATAACACAGTTACTTTAGGAATTGTTAGTACCCTCAAACGTTCCAGCGCCCAAGTCGGCATTAGTGACAAACGCCTAGACTTCATTCAAACAGACGCCGCCATTAACCCCGGTAACTCTGGCGGACCACTGTTAAATGGACGAGGTGAAGTAATTGGTATTAACACAGCCATTCGCCCTGACGCAATGGGTATTGGCTTTGCCATTCCCATCGATAAAGCCAAAGCGATCGCATCTGTGCTGCAACGTGATGGCAGAGTTGCTCACCCCTATTTAGGTGTGCAAATGTTAACCTTGACACCCGATCTTGCCAAGCAAAATAACACCGATCCCAACTCTCCCATTCAAATACCAGAAATCAATGGTGTTTTTGTCATGCAAGTTATTCCCAATTCTCCAGCTGCATCTGCGGGTATCCGGCGCGGGGATATAATTGTTCAAGTTGATGGTAAAGCAATTACCAGTGCTGAACAATTGCAGAATCTTGTGGAAGACAGTCGCCTTGGTCAAGTACTACAGGTAAAAGTGCAACGGGGTAATCAGACACAGCAAATTTCAGTACGCACAGGTGAATTGCAAAACGCTTCTTAATAGATTTACTAGCAAACATAAAAGTTGACAAAAATTCAACTAACGTAGGGGCGCACAGCTGTGCGCCCTTACAAATGTACAAATAATTAGAGTAGGGTAAAAATATTTGACACATCAATCATGACTTTTCAAACATCGTCTTATACTTATACCATTTCACTCAATTATTGATACAAATTACTTCCCCTGCCTCCCCTGCTTCCCCTGCCTGCCATCTGTATCAGTCTTAAAGTGAAACGGTATTAGATACAGAACCAACTAAATTAACAAGGAATTCGATATGTCAGAGACGTTTAAAATTCTCAGCTTAGATGGTGGTGGCATCCGTGGAGTTATATCCGCAGTCATTCTCAAGGAGATAGAGACAACACTGAAAGAAAAAAAGAAGCAGAAATTACATCAATATTTCGACTTGATTGCTGGGACATCCACTGGCTCAATTCTGGCTGCGGCAATTGCCTGTGAGAAGGATGCTCAGAAACTGATTGACCTCTACCAGGAAGATGGAAAAAATATATTCCTAGAGTCGGTACGTTCCCAGCGAAAATGGCGGTGGTTGAGTCAAATTCTGGGAGGTTATGTTTTATATCCCCACAAGGATGGAAATCAGGGGTTGGCTCAGGTCTTGAAAAGAAACTTGATTTATCAGGGTAAACCCGCGACACTTGCAGATATTAAGCAGACAAATCTCTTGATTCTTGCTTATGACGTTTTATCCCGAAACACAACGTGGTTTGCGAATGACGACCCAGAAGAATGGTACTATAAGAAGAATATTGAACTATGGGAAATATGCACCGCCTCAGCTTCAGCACCAACATTTTTCCCTCCTTACGAATTCGCCTACAACTCCGAGGAAGGTCTTCCCCACATTGATGGAGGGGTAGCGGCTAATAATCCAGAGTTAGCTGCGATCGCCCATGCTTTATCCATGCAAATAAGAGGCAAAGACAAAACCAATCCCAAGATAGACAAAATTGCTGTTCTATCCATTGGAACTGGTCGAACAACTCGTCCTTATGAATATAGCGACATCAAAAAATGGGGACTCCTGGATTGGGCAACAAACATACCAAATATTTTCCTAGACCCTTCTGCGGAAAATTCAAAATATATTTCTCGGCGCATATTTAATAGCATCGGTAGTCAAAATTATCTGCGTTTGGATTTCGATCTAAACGAACGGTTTGAGGGAAAAAGACAACCAGGTAGACTGCGAAAACTGCTAAATAAGCCCTATAACAAGTACATTTTAGAAAAGGACAACTCTAATTATAAATACATCAGCGAAGAAATGGACGATCCCGAAAAATGTCAAGACCTGATAGAGGCAGCTGAATGCTATCTTGAGTACGGAAAAGTTACATTTAATAAAGACCCAAACATTAAAGTTCGGTCTGCAATTGAACAGTTTATAGAGTCTCATTAAGCATTAAGCTGTCGGCAAAAAAGCGATCCCCCTCTATTTTCATGTGTATTGAGACAAGGTAGAAGAAGCGGAGAAAGCAATCGCACTGAAGCTAATCAATTATGAAGAGATTGTTGTTTGAGAATGGGTTTTAAGCAACACCATAGTTGGTGTAAGGACGCTTGTAGGGAGGATGCAACCCCAGAATAATATCCTCTTTGGGAATACCCATTTCCAATAATTCCTCACCAACATCGATATCAGTGGTATTTTGCTGAAGCCAAATTTTGCCGTCTTTGATATCGAAGTGTAGAACGGTGTAATAAATTCGCTTTAAGCCTTTCCAGCCGATACGCATGAATTGGTAGCGATCCCGTAGTGGGTCAAATAATAATGCGCTTTCTATATCTTCGTCACCGGATTTATATTGGCTATGCTTTTCCAAGAGGGTTTGGATGCAGGAACGATAATGTTCTAGTTTATCCATTGCACGATCTCCTCATTTAAGGGTTCGTAAACGATTAATTTGAGTTGATATCTCTCTTTCACCGTTCGAGCAAATTCGCTTTGAAAGAAAGTATCATAGGTTTCTAGCGGTATTGCCAGATAAAGTTGGCGATCGGGTTCTTTTGCTTCCAGCATAATGCGGTAGTTAAGAAATTGCCCTAAAGCTGTATGAAAGTCGCTAATTGCTGAAGTCCCAATAAAGCTTTTAATCTCAACAGCGATTCTTTCTTCACCCCGTTTTGCTGCAATCAACCGTTCAGCCGCTAGATCGATTTTGACTTTGACTTCTTCCCATTCCAATTCTAAGGGATCGTCGGTGATCATCCATTGGTCTTTCTCTAGACCTCGTTTTACAGCTTCATGGAATAGGTCTTTTGCAGACATATGAGTGCGATCGCGGTGTGTACTAATCTCGTTATACTACCTGATGTGACTCTTCCACTTCGACTAACGGCTGCAACACATCAAAATATCCCTGCTTCCAGAATTGTGGAATTGAGATTGCGACGTGCATCTGTGCGTTCACTCCATCAAAATCAAGCGCAGAGGATCTAAACGCACATACCAAGGAAAAGGTTGGTCTTTGATTGTCACCCATTTTTCTTTGAAGACTTCAGCTTGCAGATGGTAATCTTGAGAATTCTTGCCAGCCGAATGTAATTTGAGAAACAACGTTATTCGATGAGGCGTTTCACTTGTTCGTACTACCCAACAGGGAAAAGTATTGTCCTGCGATGAGTCGTTGGTAAAAATGAACTGATGGGCACGAATGCCGACGTGAGATAATTCGCTCTTGATTGGTTCAACGACTTGGAGAGTACAACCCCAATCAGTCGCTTCCACCTGTTGCGGCGACTGAAGAATAATCCGGGAAAAGTTTTTGCACCCGGTGATTTGGGCAACACCCATAGTGGTAGGACGCTCGAAAATATCGTATTTGCTACCATGATGAACGGCTCTACCATGCTCCAATACTAATAGATTTGGGCAAAGACGATAAGCTTCTTCCATATTGTGGGTGACAAATAAAGTCACGCCTTGGTAGTCAGCCAGAGTTTCTGTCATTTGCTGCTCTAATTGACTACGCAAATGGGTATCGAGTGCAGAAAAAGGTTCATCCAAAAGCAATGCTTCTGGTTTACTTGCCAATGCTCTTGCCAAGGCTACCCGTTGTTGTTGACCTCCTGAGAGTTGGTGTGGATAGCGATCGCCTAATCCCTGCAACTGCATATTTAATAATAGTTCTTCTACCTGTACTCTAATACTCCCAGCAGATAATCCCTTGGGCAAACCAAAAGCGATGTTTTGCGCCACACTCATGTGTGGGAACAGAGCGTAATTCTGCACTAAAAAACCAATGCGGCGATCGCAGCTAGGTATATTAATTCCTTTTTCCGAGTCAAACAACACTCTACCATTTAAAACTATCCGTCCTCTTGTCGGCGTTTCGATCCCTGCAAGACAGCGTAAAATCATACTCTTACCCGCCCCGGAACCCCCCAATAATCCCAGAGGTTCCTCATCAGTACTGAAACCAACTTTTAAATCAAAGCTAGGAAGTATTTTTTCAATGTCTACAAACAACCCACGGGACTCAAAAGCAGAGTCCAGCCCATAAAAAATTTCTCCCCCTGCCCCCCCTGCTCCCCCTGCCCCCCCTGCTTTCCTCTTCTCCCTCACTTCTTGCCAGAAGTTAACCCCAATAATTCCAGATAGAGAAATCACCATAATTGCGATCGCCCAAAACCACGCTTCGTCCATCGCTCCCGCTTCCACAGCAAAATAAATTGCCATTGGGATTGTCTGCGTTTGTCCGGGAATGTTACCAGCCAGCATTAACGTCGCCCCGAATTCACCCAAAGCACGGGCAAAAGCGAGAGTTGTGGCAGCTAAAATCCCAGGTAGTGCTAGGGGTAAACTAATACGCCAAAAGATTGTCGCTTCTCTTGCACCAAGGGTTCTGGCTACTCGTAGCAGATTGCCGTCTATTTGTTCAAAGGCTCCCAGTGCGGTTTTATACATTAATGGGAAGGAAACAACTGTAGCTGCGATCGCTGCACCATACCAAGTAAAGACGATGGTGAAGTCAAAAGTCTGCATCAATTTCCCTACAGGGCCATTTTTACCAAAAAATAGCAACAACAAAAAACCGACTACTGTGGGCGGTAAAATTAGAGGCGCAATAAAGATACCCTCAATCAAGGATTTACCTTTGCCACGATATCCCAGCATCCAGTAAGCAGCAGCAATGCCCAAAAAGAAAGTAATAAAAGTGGCAAGTAATGAAGTTTTGAGTGATATCCAAAGAGGCGATAAATCCAATGGCATAGTTGCGTAGGGAAAAATTAGCTCAACTAATCCCTAATTTACCAACTTTGGTTTCAAAAAGTTGGTAAAAGTTGGTAAATTACATCACAAAGAATGAAGGAAAACGAGGAAATTGTCAAAACAGGATATTTATATTATTAGAGAATATTTCACGACTAATATCGTGTCCAGGTAATTAGTTATGATTCCCATAGTCTAGTCTGGACAACCTAAAAAAATATAACACTTACCTCAATCCCAACAAAAATCACAACAGGGCATTAATGTATGGCTATCTATGGCACTTCTGGTAATGACATTCTAAACGGTACTCAATCCGCTGACATCTCCATTTTTGGCTATGGAGGCAACGATGTTATTTATGGCAAAGGTGGAGGCGACATAATCGATGCTGGAGAGGGAGATGACTATGTTTATGGCGGCGAGGGCGGGGATACCATCCTCGGCCGTGGAGGCAAAGATTACCTCTTCGGAGAAAACGGTAATGATGTGATTTATGGTGAAGCAGGTGATGATTATATATGGGGTGGAGCAGGCACTGATATTTTACTTGGTGGAACAGGCAATGATATCTACATCATATCTGCATATACAGGAGATACAGCTGACACCATTACTGAATATAGTAACCAGGGCACGGACACGGTTTTATCTTATGCAAGCTACACTCTAGGGGCTAACCTGGAGAATTTGACATTATTGTCTGAAAATACCGCTTACTATGGTATCGGCAACAGCCTCAACAATAAGATCGCAGGAAATAATTACTCAAACTATCTGAGTGGTTTGGGAGGAAACGATTACCTAGAGGGTAAGGGCGGGAACGATTACATCTACGGTGGCGATGGCCTTGACAACCTCATCGGTGGGGCTGGTAATGACTCACTTTATGGTGGGACTGGTGGTGATGTCCTCTTCGGTGACGAAATCAGCAATAGTAGCAGTACCCCCGGAGGTAATAACTACCTGAGTGGTGAAAATGGTAACGATCTGCTGTATGGAGGACGGGGAAATGACACACTGCTTGGTGGCGCAGGCAATGATTTCCTCAACGGCTACAGCGGTAATAGTAGCGAAATAGACAGGTATACTGGCGGTGCTGGGGCGGACACATTCAGCCTTGGTTACAACGGTTCTTATACCACCATTGACTATTCGGGCAGTGGATATGCCATCATCACAGACTTTAAGTGGTCAGAAGGCGACAAGATTAGAATTGGTGGTAGTATTAGTGATTACACTCTCCAAAAAACCTCGAATTTCAGCGGTAGCGCAGCGTTAGATACCCTGATCTACAGATATGGTAACCTAATTGCTGTTGTGCAAGATACTACGAACGTCTATGCCTCTTTAGACTTTATTGTCTAACTGAATTTGACTTTTCACGTCATGTCGCTAAGCCCCCTTTTCTAGTAGGGGAGAGGTTTGGAGATAGGTTTTCCAGATCAGATGAAAAATTAGATCCCCGATTTCTTACCAGAAGTCGGGGATGTTGGCGATCGCTAATTTTCACAAATCAGACCATTTTGTAGAGACGCGATGAATCGCGTCTTCACTTCACCCAAGGATATGTTCCTAGTTTCTGAATTAATCCAGTTGAGTGCTGTAAGCGCTAAAACCATAAGCCAAAGTTTCTTTTAAACTACCTGACGGCTTGAGACTTTGATTGATGGCTTTAGCAAACGGTATCCGAATTCCTTTAATCGTTTCCGGTAAAATTGCATATTCTTGGGTTGGTTCAACAATATACTCTGGACATTTGGTTTTCATCCCAGCAGTTGCCAACATTTCCTGTATTTCAGCAGATGAATATTGCTTAAGATAAACTGGATTTCTCACAAATGGATTCAACTTTCTCACAAAATTGTGGATGATGTGAGAAGGACAAGATTTATTGTGAAAAGAGTGATTAAAAACAAAAATTCCACCAGGCTTGAGTACGCGAGATATATCAGCTAATAACTTTCTTAATTGTGCATCCGGTATATGCATAAATACACAATTAGAAATTACTAAATCTATGGAGTTATCTGCTAAAGGTAATGTTTCAGCAGAATTGCAAATTATGTTAAACTCAGCTTCTGGGAAAAAATCGTACTCTTGTTTAACCTTGATTAATCGCCGCAATAAAGTTTCAGAAATATCAATACCATAATATTTTTCACATCTCAAATTTTTCGCTTTAGAAAGATGTAAAGGTGCCCGACCATAACCGCAACCAATCTCCAGAATAGAATCAACAGATTTATTCAACGGAAATTTATTCCAAGTACCTCCAGGCGTACCAGTTAGCAGAGTGTAATCTTGTTTGATGGGTGATTGATCTGCGACTGTTTCAATTTTCTGGGAACCATAGTATGTTTTACCAATTTTATCCCAGGTTTTTTTGTGTTGAGTACTGTTCAACTGTTTGTAGTCGCCAGGAAAATAAATGCCGTCTCGTAATTCATAGTCATCGAGACTAAATTTTACATTTGCTAATTGAGTCATTAGGATTATTCCCCATAAATAATTAAATCTGTTTTCTGTTATACTCCTAACTCAGCATTAACCGCAAGCAATTTTTACTCAACTCCTTCCCCTAATAAAATTTTAGATTTTAGATTTTAGATTCTGTAGTCCTACGGAGAAGCTACGCTATCATGAGTTCTTGGACGGGAAGAATCGGAGGCTAAGATGGTAGAAGGGTCACAACAAAAACGGGTAGTAGTTGTAGGTGCAGGTTGGGCAGGTTTAGGAGCAACCTACCATTTGGCAAAGCAAGGCTATGATGTGACACTTCTAGAAGCAGGTTCTTATCCCGGCGGACTGGTGGCAGGTTGGCAAACAGCCGCAGGAAAATCTGTAGAAGCCGGCATTCATGGCTTTTGGTATCCTTACAGAAATATTTTTTCCCTCATTAATGAATTAGGAATTAATCCTTTTACTAGTTGGACTCGTTCTTCCCAATATTCGCCTGCGGGGTTAGAAGTTGAATCACCAATTTTTCAAGACTTACCACGACTCCCCGCACCTTTAGGAACTTTTCTCTACACTCAGTTTAAACGGCTGCCACTAATTGACCGTCTTAGCGCCCTACCTTTACTTTATGCTGTTGTTGATTTTGATAATTCTGATGCAGCTTGGCGGCGCTATGATTTTGTCACTGCCCGTGAATTGTTCAAAGATTTTAATGTTTCTTTCCGGCTTTACCGCGAGGCTTTTGAACCAATGTTATTGGTGGGTTTATTTGCCCCTGGTGAACAATGTTCAGCCGCAGCAACTTTAGGGATGCTTTACTATTTTATTTTGGCTCATCAACCAGATTTTGATGTGGTTTGGTGTCGGGGAACTGTGGGAGAAAAAATATTTCGTCCTTGGGTAGAACGTATTGAAAAAGCTGGTGCGCGAGTATTACCTAAACGGCGGGTGACAGACTTAATTGTTGATAGTAATGATCGAGCAAAGAGCGTAGTTTGTGGTGATGAAGTTTTTGATGCTGATGCTGTGATTTTTGCGGTTGGAATCACAGGTATGAAGAAAATTGTTTCAACTAGTCCAAGTTTACAAAGTCGTGAAGAATTTCGGAATTTGAGCAATTTAGGAGCAATTGATGTTTTAGCAACACGCTTATGGTTCGATCGCAAAATTGATATTCCTCGTCCTTCTAATGCCTGCTTCGGATTCGACGCAACTACAGGCTGGACATTTTTTGATTTGAATGCCCTACATGATGAATATCGCAATGAACCAGGAACGGTGATTGAAGCTGATTTTTATCACGCAAATCAATTTCTGAGTTTGAGTGATGAAGAGATTTTACCAATAGTTCAGCGTTATTTAACAACTTGCGTGTCAGGATTTCGCAACGCAAAGCTAATTGATAGCAGTGTAATTCGCCTACCTCAGGCGGTAACTCACTTTGCACCTGGTAGTTACCGTCATATGTTACCAGCTTTGACCAGTTTTAAGAACGTGTTTATGAGTGGGGATTGGATTGTTAACCGTCATGGTTCCTGGTCTCAAGAAAAGGCTTACGTTACTGGTTTGGAGGCGGCGAATTTGGTAGTGTCTTATTTAGGAGAAGGTCAGCCATCTCAG
Source organism: Nostoc sp. FACHB-973 (assembly GCF_014698115.1). GTDB lineage: Bacteria > Cyanobacteriota > Cyanobacteriia > Cyanobacteriales > Nostocaceae > Nostoc > Nostoc muscorum. Next base: position 59,837 of record NZ_JACJSJ010000011.1, on the reverse strand, counting down.
ATTTTACCTGTGGAACAGGATGAAGCGCATATCCAAGTGGCGCGATCGCTCAACCAAACAGTACGCGATTTTAGCAAATCTATCCTGCCTGAATTTTGGCTGCCTTAATTGGTAGAGATGCACAGCCGTGCATCCCTACTTCTTGCAAATATAGTGAATTATTAATTGTAATCTAAATTCGGTAAGCTAAAGAAAGTTATTGCGATAACATCCTTGTAATGTAAATCAAATCACATAAGCTTATGGAGCCAGACTCTTTACAAACTGAGGTGATTCTCACACATCCGCGTGAGTCCCTCGGTAGAGTGCAACTTGATTGGACACCCCAACCTGGAAACTATCTCGATTTTGAAGGTAAAACCTACGCGGTTCTAGAACGCCGCCATCGATACCAACTTAAAGCAGGACGCTACCGTTTGCATAATATTGCCATTTACGTCCAGTCTGCAAAACGACCATCTGAGAAAAGTTTGGTAGAAGGACGTTGGGTAATCGGTGATGCTACCTGCTGCTACAATGCTCATTCAGAAATCATTCGCTGTGCAGTCAACCCAGATGGCCCTTGTGAATCTTGCCGCTTTTATGAGTGCTGAGTTAGGAGTTAGGAGTTAGGAGTTAGGAGTTAGGAGTTAGGAGCCAGAAGTTATTATTCTCCCTCTGCTCCCCATCTCCCCATCTCCCTCATCCCCCTCATCTCCCTCATCCCCCTCATCCCCCTCAACTCCCCACACCAAAGACTTCGCCCACACTTAACCGACTACCATTAACAAAATCCCATCCGGACTGGGGACGTTTACCAGCTAGCTGAACTTCTCGCAACACCAACAAACCTTCCCCAGTTTGGACAATTGCGCCAATTCCTTTAGCAATACTCACTACAACTCCCGGTCTGTCTGATATATTTGACAAATCAGGCAACTTGTGCAGTAATTCTGGTGGTAGATCGCGATCGCCCTCTGTGCCAAGGGGAGCAGAAGCGGTGATTTTTAGCTCTTTGTCACGAAAGGTAGCTGTGCAGTTAGGGTAAAAGCCTCTAATTTGATTGTGTAATTGGATGGCGCTTTTTGACCAATCCAAACCATAATCTTGTTTTTGAATCAGAGGTGCATAAGTAGCTTCTAAATTATCTTGGGGTATTGGTTGAATTTCTTTAGTTTCCAACTTCAACAGAGTTTCCACCAACAAATCCCCACCAATTGTAGCCAGTCTTTCGGCTACATCTTGGGCATTATCCAGTAATCCAATGGGTGTAGTGGCAATTTGTAGCATTGCCCCGGTATCCATCCCTGCATCCATTAACATGGTGGTGATCCCGGTTTCTTGTTCACCGTTATACAAACACCACTGAATCGGCGCTGCACCCCGATATTTGGGTAAAATCGAGCCATGTACATTAATGCAGCCCAATTTTGGCATATTGAGGATTTTTGAGGACAAAATCTGTCCATAGGCAACAACCACAAACACATCTGCGTCTGATTGTTTGAGTAGATTCAAAGTTTCGGTGTCTTTTTTCACCCGTTCTGGTTGCCATACTGGCAAATTGTGAACTGTGGCGATCGCTTTTACTGGTGTTGGAGTAAGTTTATTTCCACGCTCTCGACGTTTATCTGGTTGGGTGACTACCGCCAACACCTCAAATTTGGAATTATTTAATAACTTTTCTAAAGTTGGGACAGCAAACTGGGGAGTACCAAAAAATACGATTTTCATTAGTCATTAATCATTTAGTCACTAGTCACTAGTTAATCGTAAGTGCGCCCCTGATAACTGACAACTTTTAAGTTAGATATTTATAATTTGGTTGTTTGGTGGTACAATATTCTCGTATTTGCTGAAACTATAGGCTGCGTGATTAACTTAACTATATAAGTTACCCAAGATAAGTTACCCAAGATAAAAGTTCGTATCAACTGCATCTGGCTCTAGTTACCCTAAACAGGTTGTGTGTGCTTACGAGTCTCTAGATCATCTACCCACATGTTGCTGTTTTGCTGATGATTTTCCCGAAACTTAGCACTCAGCGCAGTTGCTTTTGTAAAATAGCGTTGCGTTCCAAGTGTTTCTGTAGTTTAGATTGCAATTTCTAACTTAGGGTTGCTGGCAGCAATATTTTCTGAGTATTATGTATTATGTGTCCGCTTTCCCAGCTTTTCACGTAACGCCTCACGTTTACCATTTTCGGGGTTTGCACTCTTATAGTGTGTAAACTGCTTTAATTGATGCGTGTTAGCCATAGTTAGCACCATTTTAAACATAGCAGTTTGCTTGCTCTTAGTTTGCACTATACATTAGGTATAACTATAAGCCAAATACCCCTTGACAATGGGTTATTGTGGTGTATTTGAGTCTACCTACACCGAAATTAGATATCTGTAGTAACTACTGAGTTATCAGCACAGTTACTATACTCGCATATTCTCGTAAAAAAATATTCAGTACCGCAAAAGTAAAAGGTGTAAATAATGATGCATATTTTTTGTAAAACTCCGCAAATGAAGAAATTATTTAGTAAAAGCTTTTAGTTTCTTGTTATACATATAATTATCGCCTGCTCCATTGCTGCATAGGTATTGCTCCTCACATAAGCAACCGCCCCTCTAGAGAGTCTACAAATGCTTAAACCCCTTTTGCTGTCAGGATGGTTCCGCGCGCAACCATTTCTCAATTACGTTGTCGTTGTGATATTGATCGCACCCTTATTAGGGGCATCCGGTCACTCGGCTTCAGTAAAATCCGAAGTAGTTAAACAAACTTCGATTACTGAAGAGTCTGACCCTGTGTCAAAGGAAATAGCTTTAGTTGGGGAACCTGAAATAGCTGAAACATTAACAGTAGATCAAATCAACTCATTGAAAGAAGAATTTGACTCTGTACCAACACAAAGCAGCGCTATTCAGGAACCGCAAGTATTACCAGAGGATAAATTTGAGTCTTTAGATCAAGCAGATAGTTCTCTCTCAAGCAGCGATTTAAACGTTCCCGATCCTTTGGCAGCAGTTGAACTTGCACCATTAACAGATGTTCCTGTTAGTCAACTTAATTTAGTGCAAAAACTCAAAGCTGCTAATATCAAATCTTTGAAAGAAGAAAAAAATTCTTTCTCTAGAGAAAAACCTTTTACTGAATCATTGGCGGCGGCTCAAGTAGCACCAGTTCTAGGAGAATCACAACCAAGCATAACAACGGAAATACCTACTGCTGAACCAATCGATGAATCCCAAGCAGAACAAATAGATCCCATCGGCAGTCCTCATCCTATTCCTTGGAAATGGATCACAGCAACTCAAGAGGCTATTGGTTCTAACGGTGGTTCTGGAGTGCGCCACTACCGTAGCGTACCAGTGATTTCTCCAGATGGTAAATATGCTGTTTATAGCCGGGTGCAACTAGAGGTAAAACCCCAAATGTACAACAGCCGTGTCACCAGTGTTCTGTTTGTACAAGATATGCAAACTAAGAAATTGTGGGTGATGGCTTCAACTACTCCTGTTAGCGATCCCCTATTAAAAACCAAAGCTGTGAAGGCGGCGTCATCAGAAGAAACTGATACCAGTGGTCAGATTGGGGTGTTAGTTCCTGTTAGTTGGTCAGAAAAAGGCGATCGCTTTTTGGCACGCAAGTTTGAAGGCATATTTAACACAGGTGATTCTACAGATAGTGCGGTGATTTGGGATCGGCAAAACAATCACGCTAATATTGTTGCTCCTGCTAATCAAGAAAATGAGGATGAGAAGATTGCAGTATTGTTAGGTTGGAGTAAAAGTCAACCCGATCACGTGCTATTTCGTGCAGGCGAACTAGGCGAGGAAAACTGGCCTTTGGTGAAAGTTGCTAATGATGGCAACACCGTCACTACAACAGACGACGATCAGCCTATTACTTTTGGTAAACAGGTTACAGAAATTTGGGCAGGTCCACAGGTTGCTTATCGATAAGTTGATAGAAAATCTTACTTATAACTCCCGTTGTCGCTTGTGATAGCAACGGGAATTTTTTATTTACCCAATTGAGCCGAAAAACCAGTATATTTAGTGAATTTCAGCCCAGATGGGGAATTCTCGCTAGCGCTACTGAAGATGGTACGATTGGACTGTGGCGAGCTAACTATTTGAGATGGTTGGAAATTTGTTGCGATCGCCTGCGTTATCATCCCGCTTTCACAGAGCCTAGTCAAATCTTTAGCGATCCTAAAGATATTCAATTAGCAACAGCAGCCTGTGAAGCCTGTCAAAAATATTGGGATGTCGGTGGATGTTTCGACCGCTCGTAGGAATCTGGACAAAGCTACCCAAGAGTAGATAAATCTAGACAGCTACGTTTGTAATCTTAGTCCAAAGTCCTAAAACTACAGGCACAAACGGCAGTGCCTCTATTCCCTCAAAGCCAACAGATTCATCAATTTTGAGTGTGGAATATTGGTAAATTCTTGATTACTCTTTTTACCAATATTGATATCTTGCTTCCATCGGAAGTTGTTGCCTATAACTAACTGACCGATATGATTTAATTGACACCAGTCAATAACTCTACGACTAACAGTATGGAGATAGTTATCAATCCTTCTGTCACGCTTGCTGTTTAGTTGCTTAACCTGTCTCTGGGCATCGATTGAAAGGGAAGCAGCAACTCTTTTATTAAAAAATTGGTTAATACTTTTTAACGGTCTACCATTAATCAAAAGCGGTCTAACACCGGGATGATTGGATGTTATAGCCATTAAATTCTTTAAACCAAGGTCTACACCAGCAATGAATTTACCATCTGATTTAATAGCATCTGGCACGCTGTAAACAACTTCAATAACGTAATGATCAAGCTTGGGAACAATTCGTACTTGGGCTAGATTTTTAGCTTTAGTTGTCAACTCGATATTAGTCTGAGAAAGTTTAATGATACCTTTAGTCAAAGCAGGTTTAGAGATTGCGTCTATTGGATAAATGACGACATTTCTCCCATGTTCCTTGTGTTTGTATCCAGGCATTTTAGGTTTACCAAGATACTTATCAGGATTCTTTGACCAATCTTTTAACGCTGCTAACCAACCTTTCCAAGCTTCTGAAATTCTACGCACAATCTGCTTACTAACTTTGGTAGGCAGATATCGATAAGCTTCTAAATTTTTGGTTTGATGATAAATATCAATTGAGTTGTAATACTTTTTGGTTTTAAAAAAGTATTGTCTCTGCACATAATTAGTAGCGTTGTAAAGATGCTTGGACTGTAAAGCTAAACGATCGCACTCGTTCCAAAACTTATGCTGTCGGATGATAACGTGTTTCTCAACTAATTGCATTTGACTCGACCGCTCAAATGTTACACTGTAGGTAGTATATCAACAAGTACAAGTTAATTAAATGCCATTCCAGAAAAATAATCAATTTGGTGCTAAAAAATCCTGTCTGACGAATTAGATAGCAAACCTATATGCTTTAAAGGTCGTTTAGGACAGAAAGAGAAACTTAAAACCGTCCCTGACTGGCAAGAACGGCTGAGAGAATTTGTTGATGAACTGGTTCAAGTAGTAGACAATTAGTAATATTTATCTACATTTGGGTAGAAATTAGCTTACAGTTTCCAACCCATAAACTCTACTTTCTTTCTGGATGTGCTGCATCCTCTGGTGAAGGAATACCCATCTGGTTAATTACTGCAATCATCTGATACAAACGCCCCAAATCCCGTTGATTGAAGTAAAAAATTAAGCGGGGTAGTCCAACAGTTTCATCTTGGGCTTCTTGGGGTAACGCCTGACTTTTTTCAATCTTTCCTTGAATAATAATGTCGCTGAAATCAGCATTGAGTTGCTCAACTTGAGCATCTGATAAATCTGTCTTCAGACGGATGACTAATTGATCCCCTACATAGCGGCTAGAATGATAAACCTGGTAAAAACGGGTGATGGCATCGCAAGCTACATCCAAGTTATCTGTCACCGTGTAAAGGCTGGGGTCATCAGGACTGACAAGACCTTTATGGACTAATTGCTTATCAATATATTCGCTCCAAGAGCGCCAATAATCACCACCAGGGTGGTCAATTAAAACTAAAGGTACCGGGCCAAATTTACCAGTTTGGCTTAATGTCATACATTCAAAAGCTTCATCTTGGGTGCCAAAGCCGCCAGGAAACAAGGCCACAGCATCACTTTCTTTGAGGAGAAACAGCTTGCGGGTGAAGAAATATTTGAAGTGAATTAGCTTGGGATCGCCATCTATAAAGGGGTTGGCTTCCTGCTCAAAGGGTAACTGAATGTTTAACCCAAAAGAATTTTCTCGCCCAGCACCTTCGTGACCCGCCTGCATGATTCCACCGCCACCGCCGGTCATCACCATAAATCCCAATTTAGTCACAGCGCGAGCAAACTCCAGCGCCATTTGGTATTCTGGTGTATCTGGCGCCAGGCGAGCAGAACCAAAAATGGTGACTTTGCGGACGTGTCGGTAATCATAAAACAGCTGGAAACCTCGCTCCATATCTGCTAGCGCAGCCGACAAGATTTTCCAATCGAGACGCTCAATTTCGCTATCAGCGAGGCGAACAATAGTAGCAAGTGCTTGCTGAATAAGTTGCCGATTTTTTAATGTCGGTAGACGAACGATCAATTCAGCGATATCCGCCTGTAAAGACTCTAATGTGTCAAACGACGCAGATGAAGTCATGAGAACTGCCGGAACAATGGCACTATATTTTACGTGAATGGCTTACACTCTAGCAAGCGGGATATACCCCTCTGATGTACAGTTAGCATTTTCAGAACTGGCTTTGAGGTAGTATTCGTCATTACTCAAGCTAAGAACCCCATCTTTTGGGAATGGAAGTAGAAAAATGGAGTTCGGAACTCCAAAATTCTTCTATGAAAGTAACGAACCGCAAAGGACGCATTCGCCCAGGGTCTCGTCAGAGAAGGACGCAAAGAGTAAAAATGTCCCCGCGTCCCCTCACCTCAGCCCCAATTCTTCTTTCAACGCCTCTGGCACGTTAACTGCTGTCTCTAGTCCCCGCACACTTTCCCACTGCTGCTTTTTACCCCAGGTCATTTGTTCCATATTGGCGTCGCTGAGGTCGGCACCGGAGAGAATGGCGCTGCTGAGATTACTATGACTGAGATTCGCACCATTGAGGATCGCACCACTGAGGTTACTGCCGCTGAGGTTAGCATTATTCAGGTTGGCATAGCTGAGGTCTGTGCCGAAAAGTATGGCGTCGGTGAGGTCTGCACCACTGAGGTCGGCGTCGTTGAGAATTACGCCGCTGAGGTCGGCTTCGTTGAGAGTCACTCGACTCAGGTCTACGCCGCTGAGGTCAGCGCCTAAGAACATGGCACCATTGAGTCTAGCGTCGTTCAGCTTGGCACCATTAAGTTTGGCATAACTGAGGTCGGCGGCGATGAGGATGGCGCTGTTGAGGTTGGTACTGAAAAGTATTGTGTCACTGAGGTTTGTACCGTTGAGGATGGCGTGACTCAAGTCAGCACCGCTGAGGTCGCCACGGCAAAGGTCGGCATGGCTAAGGTTGGTGTTGCTGAGGTTGGCGTCACTCAAATTGGCACCGAAAAGGATGGCGTTGCTGAGGTCGGCACGGTTCAGGTTGGTGCTGCTGAGGTCGGCGCGGTTGAGGTCAGCGCGGTTGAGGTTGGCGCGACTGAGGTCGGCACTGCTAAGGTCGGCGCGGGTGAGGTTGGCACCGCTGAGGTTGGCACCGCTGAGGTTGGCACCGCTGAGGTTGGCGCTGCTGAGGTCGGCGCGGGTGAGGTTGGCACCGCTGAGGTTGGCACCGCTGAGGTTGGCATCACCAAGGTTAGCGGCGCTAAGGTTGGCACCGCTGAAGTTGACTCCTGTTAAGTTGGCATCGCCAAGGTAAGCACCGCTGAGGTTGGCGCCGCTAAAGTCGACGCCAGTCAGGTTAGCATCGCCGAGGTAAGCACCGGTAAAGTTGCCGCCTTTGAGAAATTGCCCGATTATACTGCTAAAGTTGCCAATTTCTAGGGCATCGCTATAGTTAACAATCCGCAGTAGTTGGGATGTGAAAAAATTGTCTGTGTCTGGTTTGGCAGATGGATAGAAGGTGATTTTTTGTTTGAGTTGATCTTGTCCTTGGGCGTAGCGGTGTAGCTCTAATAGTAAGATCAGTACGTTTAGCCCTGTATATATATCTATCTGTCTCAGCCCGATCGCAATATTTTTTGCTGCCAACTGTAACATTTTTTTCTGAGGCAGGTTATCCTCTGGTGTGGCATCGATAAATTCTCCCCGACACCAGCGATGATAAAAATCTTCTAGCCGCCAGAAAAGTAGTTCTAGCCGAATCTTTTTACCTGTCGCCAGAAATTCTATAAGTTCTTGGACTATTTCTGGTTTGAGCGCACCGTTACCCAGTAAATCATAAATCTCTTCATGCATCTGGCGATCGCACACTCCAAAGCAAAGCCCGCCAGGTTGCCTATTCAATGCTTTCTCGTCTATCTTAGAATTCCAACCACTCTGTGTGACTGTCCATTTTTCTAAGCTTTTTTGCAGTTTTTCACACAATAAATATTCCGGCAAATTATCTTGAGCAAATTTAACGCTTTTGTCTGCTTCTTTAATACTTTTTCCTAGAGGCAAAACTGCTTCGGTTTCCACAGATGTGGTTTTTGACATCTCTTGTAACCTTGTACCCCTCACATAATTTGTCAGCAGTTTCCAGACTTGAAATAAATATGTTGACATTTCTGTGCCCGTTGATACATTTAAAGTAATTATTTTGATAATCCTGAACTAAACTTTTTTCTCTACTAGTTCGCTTTTTATTCCTCAAATACTAGTATAAATACATACTCACTATTCTGGTAGCTTACTAATGGCATTTGTGTGAGGCATTGGTAAATGGCACTTGTAGCCTGAAACTGATACTGATGATGTAAATAAATTGTCAACTGAAAAATTATTTCCCAAATGACATAATTTTGCTGCGTTGGCGAATTCGTTATATTTTTTTCCCAAGATATTGACTACTCTGATGTAAAAATAATACTTACTCTTTGTGAGAGATGCAATTGTTAGGAAAAATCCTACTGTAAAACAGCACAAAAAAACGGAAAAATGGCAATTAAAATTGAAGTCAAAGTTTGCTGCTTGATATAAAGCAGGTAATGAATCAACACAGGCCAGGCTGCATAGCTTTGCAAAAGTTAAAACTTAACTAAAGATAGTTATTGGGGATGAATGCGATGAACAGATTGAGCTTTTATATGATTTTGTTACACGGTTTGTTTTTAGGAATAGCAACGGCTAGCGCCAAGTCATTGTCTGTTAATGGAGTTGATCGAGAGTTGTCTGGGAACCATCAGACAGTCTTAGCCATACCCACAAGTAAAGACAAATCCAATAGTCCCTTAACTAGAAAAACTTCTTCAACCAAAACCTCGGCTTTAACGCCAGATAATATCAATACCCGCCCTCAACACAGGCTGGCAGCAGGGCAAGTTTGGGTGGTTAATCAAAATAAACAGGTACAGCCTCAACCGTTTATTTGGGTAGTAAAAGATTCAAAAAAAGCAGCACAGCAACCATTTTTGCAAGTTGCCAAACCACCACAAAAACCTGATTCTAAGCCGAATCCTAGTGCTAAACCAGCAACAAAGGATGATTTACAGGCATTTGATGAAGTAGTGAAAGATACTGTAAAACAGGGGGGATTGTTCACCCTTTATCGCAATAAAGAAAAGAATAAAATTTATTTAGAAATTAAACCAGAGCAACTAAATAAAAATTTTCTAGCTGCGGCAACGTTGGAATCAGGCATTGGGGAACGAGGGATTTACAGCGGTATGCCTTTGCAAGATTTTTTGTTTTATTTCCGGCGAGTGGATAATAATTTACAGTTTGTGATTCGCAATGTCAATTTTCGGACTCGTGAGGGAGATCCACAAGTGCGATCGCTTGCCCGTTCTTTTAGTGACTCTGTTCTCTATAATATTTCCATTAAAAGCATTCATCCAGAACGCAAAACCCTTCTCATCGACTTGGGGGATTTATTACTGACAGACTTGGCTGGATTATCTTTCAGTTTAGGAGTTCCAGGAAGCACAGACCAGTCATATTTTGGTACTTCTAAAGCCTTTCCCAACAATATAGAAGTTGAGTCAGTTTTAAATTTCTCTGGTGCCGGTGGTCGAGACAGTAAAGTGCCAAACTTTAGCTTTACGTCGCTAGCTGACAGCCGTGGCTTTACCTTACGCGTCCACTACAGTCTCTCCCAACTACCCGATAAAAATTTTCGCCCCCGTCTTGCCGACGATCGCATCGGCTATTTCATCACCGCCTACCAAGATTTATCCAAAGACGATCGCGGCGATTCTTTTGTTCGTTACATTAACCGCTGGGATTTGGAAAAACAAGACCCAAAAGCAGCAATTTCTCGTCCCAAAAAACCGATTGTTTTTTGGATTGATAACGCTGTACCCTTAGAATACCGCGATGCCATCAAAGAAGGCGTCCTGATGTGGAACAAAGCCTTTCTCAAAGCCGGATTCAAGGATGCAATTGAAGTCCAGCAAATGCCAGATGACGCCACATGGGACCCAGCAGATATTCGTTACAACACGATTCGCTGGATTAACACAGTAGATGGATACTTTGCAATGGGGCCATCCCGCGTTAACCCGTTGACTGGAGAAATTTTAGATGCAGATATTCTCGTAGACGCTAGCTTTGTAAGGGCACTCAAAAATGAATATCGCAAAATCGTTCAACCCAACCAAGCACAAAATACCACTACTTTATCGGCATTGATGCAAAATCGTTTACTTTGTGCCAATGGTTTAAATGCTAAAGACGAGAATCTACCCCAGCAAACGCAAGAACAACAAGGTTTGTTGAATAATTTATCTAAAATGGCAGGTGAGTACGATTTGTGCTACGGCATGGAAGCTGCTAATCAGTTTGCCTTTGGTTCCCTGGCAATGTCATTACTGCCAGATAACATACCCAATCAAGACCAGGTGAAAGAATACATTAATCAATATTTACGTTTAATCATTGCCCATGAAGTTGGACATACCCTTGGTTTGCGCCACAACTTCCGTGGTAGTACTTTGCTACCACCAGAAGAAATGAATAATACGGAAATTACTAAAACTAAAGGTTTGACAAGTTCCGTGATGGACTACATTCCCCCAAATATTGCCCCCCAAGGTACGAAACAGGGAGATTATTTTCCCAGTATGGTGGGGGTTTATGATGAATGGGCGATTAAGTACGGCTACATACCAATTCAGACATCAACTCCTCTAGCGGAAAAGCCAATTTTAGAGGAAATTGCCGCCCAATCTTACAAACCTGAGTTGAGTTATTCCACTGACGAAGATGTGTATGATCTTGACCCCACAGCCGATGCTTGGGATAACAGCGGCAATGTGCTGCTTTATTCTCAGTGGCAGTTGAATAATTCCCGTGTGATGTGGGAACGTCTCGATAAACGTTTCCCAATGGATGGAGATAGTTACAGCGATGTCAGCGAACGTTTTAGCACAGTCTTGGGTAACTATTTCCAGCAAATATATTACACCACAAAATACATCGGCGGACAGTCTTTCTACCGCGTCCACCCCAGCGAAATACCCTCTGGAGTAAACCAACGCCGATTACCATTTGAACCAGTACCAGTTGAACAACAACGACAGGCTTTAGAAACACTGCAAAAATATCTATTTGCCGAAGATGCCCTCAGCTTTTCACCAGAACTACTGAATAAATTAGCACCTTCGCGTTGGCGACATTGGGGTAGTTCTCCGCAAATTGGTCGTTTGGATTATCCAATTCATGATTTGGTGCTGCTGTTGCAGGGTTCTGTGCTGCGGGATTTACTCTCAGGCGATCGCCTTTCCCGTCTCAAGGATATCGAACTCAAAACTAAAGCAGAAAATGCACTGACTTTACCAGAATTATTTGACACATTACAGTCTGGTATTTGGACGGAAGTGATCAAACCAAAAGATAAACCAATGAAGATTGCCAGTTTGCGGCGAGGCTTGCAGCGAGAATACTTAGACATTTTAAGTAGTATGGTGTTGCGAAAACAAAATGTCCCAGAAGATGCTCGCACTCTGGCGTGGTATAAACTAAAACAACTCGATGAGAAACTCAAGGACGTGAATTCTGAGGATGAATATACCAAAGCACACTTACTAGAAACACGCGATCGCATTGAGAAAATCTTGAATGCGCCGTTGCAAGGGAATTAAAAGGGAGTGGGGAGTAGGGAAATAATTTTTAATTTTTTCTCTCTCCTTTCTCTTCTTCTATCACCACTTTGACTAAATATATATAGAATACCTATACAGGCTGAGAAAAAAGTTTATGTCAGCTAGAGATAAATTTCACGATGTTGTGTAATTGGCATTACAAAAAGACGGGTGGCGAATTACTCATGACCCTTTGCTAATTCGCATAGAAAATATTGCCGATATGTATGTTGATTTAGGTGCAGAGAAAATTATTGCGGCAGCAAGAGAAGGACAAAAAATAGCAGTCGAAGTTAAAAGTTTTATCGGTACTTCAACTATTTATGAGTTTCATACAGCGGTGGGGCAGTTTATTAATTATCGATATGCGTTAGAAGAAATAGGTTCTGAGCTAAGTTTGTATTTAGCAGTGCCCTTAAACACTTATAACGACTTTTTAACTAAACCGTTTATTAAAACTATTATCCAGCGAAGTCAAATTAATCTGGTAGTTTATGATGTGGAAAAGGGGGAAATTATCCGATGGCAAATTTAGAAAAATATCGGGAATGTATTCGGAAAATAATTACAGAATATGCTCAGCTTGCCTCATCTAATAATGAAATTGAAGCTCAAACAATTTTTGATTTAGAACAAGACCATTACCAACTGATATATATTGGCTGGCAAAATAAACGTCGGGTTTTTGGTCCTGTGATGCACTTTGATATTAAAAACGGCAAGATTTGGATTCAGTGGAATGGTACAGAAGAGGATGTAGGTGAGCAATTGGTGGCAATGGGAGTACCAAAACACGATATTGTAGTTGGTTTTCACCCGCCCTATGTACGGGAGTACACAGATTATGCTGTGAGTTAAAGGCTTGTTGCTAAACTATTTAGAAAAATATCATTCGCTCTACATGTGTTGCACCGTTGAGCAACTGTACGCGATACACATCTGGATTGCTCAATTTTTCCCATTCAGGATAACCAATGCGATCGTCAAAATGTTTTAGGATCAACGCCATTAAATTACCATGCGTTATGATCGCAATTGTGTTTGCTTTTTGCTGCAATGCTTCATCTACAACAGCTATTCCCCGCGCCATAGCATCACGACTTGACTCACCACCGTCCAGACATAAATCAAGATTGGTAAATGACTGGGCCAATCGCTGGCGCCAATCAGCAAGCGGTATTCGACACAAGACGCGCTCAGCAAGTCTCTTGTCAATCTCGATTGAGAAGCCCAGACGTTCAGCCAGAGGAGCAATTGACTGATATGCTCTAGTGAATGGACTGGAGATAAATCGCTCTATGCCAAAATCGAATAACAAATCACTAAGAGCGATCGCTTGCAGGTAGCCTTCTGATGTCAGAGGCGCGTTAGGTTCCTGTCCAGCTGCTTGGCAATGTCGCACAATGTACAGGGTTTTCAACATTAAGTTTCTGGTTAATATTGACTTAATTCTGCCTGATTTTCCACTATTTTGAAAGCGATCGCTTATCGTTCTTTTGACTTTTAATCACCCTACCACTACTAGTAAAAGAAATTCCTTGCTGAAAATCAGTACCAATCATTACTGCTTCTACTATAGGTTCAGATATTTCTGTTTGCGCTACCCAGTCAACAATAAAATTTGCTCCTAAACCTCCACTAGTGTCATTTCTATTAATAAAAAATTCTGTGGAAGCTAGGGCATCAAGTTGAATCGGATGATCTAAATATTGCTTAACTAATTTACCGTCTGAGTTATAGTAGCGCACAGAAGTAACAACCATTGGATTGTTCAAATCTGTATTCCGAATACTCAGGGTAACGGCTAACTCAAAAACTTCCTGCCGATTGTGATGATAAATATGGGAATAGACAGGAACATAGATACTTTGACCCATTGCAATCTGGAAATTTTTATCCAGATTCACTCTCTTTTGAGATGTGCTTGTCTGAGGAGTATTGGGTTGTGATTTTGGTGAAATCTCCGTTGATTGACAAGACGCAAGAAAAATAATAGCAATTGCTAGGTAAACATGGGGATACAGCTTCATCAAAACTATTGACACCAATTAAGTAGAAGGCAACAAACTTTTCTGCAATAATTTGACCGTACCAATTTTAGATTTGAGATTTTAGATTATTTTGGTACTCCTTTCCTACGGAACCCTACGCGAACAAAGAAGCAAGCTACATGCCCCGCAACCTTAGGGCGGAACAAATCCAAAATTCAAAATCCTTGAGCAACCTACCCAAAGTGGCCTGTTTCAATCCAAAATCCAAAATTTAAAATCGAAAATCGGTTGACTTTAGCGCGAAGCCCTGGAAGTGACGGATCTTTGTAAATTAGCTAGAGCGCGATTGTAATCCAAGATAGCTGTGACTCGATTTCCTTCTGCTCTTGTGAGGTCGTTTTCCGCAGCAATTACCTCTGTTTGAGTTCCGACACCAGCTTGGAATCTCAACCTGGCTAAATCCAAAGCTTGGGTAGCTTGATTTAAAGCCACACTAGAAGTCTGCACATTATTTAAATTGGATTGTAATTGAGAATAGTACTGTTCTACATTAAAGCGAATTTGGTCACGCTGGCTAGCAAATTGAACTTCTGCGATCGCAATATTAGCTTTCGATTGAGCTGCACGCGCTCTTGCTGCTCCCCCATCGAACAAATTGAGACTTGCTTGCAGTCCCACAGAATAGCTATCACTAGAACTAACGCCATCATCATAGCGATCGCGCACACTGTAGCTACCTGCTAAACTAATTTGTGGTCCCAACTGTGAAAGCGCTTGTCGTCGCTGTTGCTCGCTAATATTACGTTGTGCTAATTGTTGTTGCAATTCTGGACGATTTTGAAAAGCTTGGATAATTGTTTCTTCCAGTGTCGGCTCCCAAAGACCTGCTAATTTTACAGGATCTGAGGCAGTGATATTAACTGATTGGGCTAAACTTAACACAGTTGCAAGTTGCCGACGCGCAATTTGCTGCTGGGAAATAGCATTAGTCAGTTCTTGTTGAGCGTTAGCTAAATTTACCTGAGCTTGCAGTACATCAAATCCCGTACCCACTCCAGCGTTTTCTCTAGCTTCAGTATCCCGCAAACTAGCTTGAGCATTATCTACAGCAGACTGATTAATTCGTACTTGTTCATCTGCCTGTAGCAAATCATAATATTGAGTCGTGACATTCAGCTGAATTTCCAGAGAGCTGCTTTCAACATTTAATTCATCTATCCGTAACTGTTCCTCGGCTGCTTGGATAGTAGCTTCTCGGTTACCAGAGGTATACAAATCATAATTCAGTTGTGCTGAACCATTAAAAGAAGTGCTGGCTTGAGATGAATTGCTCCTAAAACCGTTACCACTGTTAGTCAGATTTCCGTTGATTCCAAGAGTAGGAAATAAGGCAGCTTGAGATTCGCGGAGTGCAGAACGACTGCGTTCTAGTTGTAAGATGGCTATTTGTAAATCTCGATTATTGCGTTGTGCTAATTCCAAAGCTTGTGTCAAACTAATTGACACAGTTTGCTGAACCTTCACTTCCTCCGGCTTGGTAGGAAATTGTAGAGGATTGGGATTGGGATTGAGGTAATCAGGAACCTGTAAAGAACTTGAGGAATTTTGTGGTTTTGGGGGAGTTGTTGCACTTGCTAAAGTTGGAAAAAAAATAGCGATTGCCAAGACAATCCAGGTAGAATTTACACACCAAAAAATCAAACTCATATTTGTAATGGGAATGGGGAGTGGGGAGTAGGGAGTAGGGAGTAGGGGAGATGAGGGGGATGAGGAAGTGGGGAGATGGGGAGACAAGGGGAATAACCAATGCCCAATGCCCCATACCTAATGCCCTAACCTACAATCAAACCATCTTGAACTCGGATAATTCTTTTAGTTTGAGCAGCAATATCTGGTTCATGAGTAACAATTACAATTGTGATACCTTGCTCATTAAGTTCTGTCAATAAATTCATCACTTCATGAGAAGTCTCAGTATCTAAAGCACCTGTTGGCTCATCTGCCAAAACCAATGCAGGTCGGTTCACTAAAGCACGAGCAATAGCTACCCGTTGTTGTTGTCCACCAGAGAGCTGACTAGGACGGTTAGAAATGCGTTCTCCTAGCCCTACCTTTTCCAAAGCTTCTAATGCCCTTTCGCGGCGTTTTGGTTTGGGTAAGTTAGCATAAACCATTGGCAACATCACATTTTCTAATGCTGTCGCCCGCGCCAATAAATTAAATTGTTGGAAAACAAAACCTATCCTTTGATTGCGGATATAAGCTAATTCATCATCATCAAAAGTCGTTAGGTTTCTGCCTTCAAAAATATAATGTCCAGTTGTGGGTCTATCCAGACATCCTAAAATATTCATGAGTGTAGATTTACCCGAACCTGATGCACCCATAATAGCGACGTATTCCCCTTCATCAATGGAGAGTTGAATTCCCTTAAGAATCGGAACACTAACTTCTCCTAAGTAGTAGGTTTTGGTGATAGATTCCATCCAAATCATTGTAGTCATTGGTCATTAGTCATTAATTATTGGTCATTAGTAATTTGTAGGACTTACGCAAAAACTCTCTAAAACTCTTATTTCTTTGCTTCCTTTGCGGTTCGTTTTTTCATGATTTTGGGTAAGTCCTGATTTGTTAAAATGCACATTTAGCTACTAATTACAAACCTCAGGCTTTTAAATTTTAATTAATCACTACGTAAAGCAGTAATTGGATCTAATTTTGATGCGTTGCGTGCGGGAATCACTCCAGCAAGTAAGCCAACTGTTATTGAAAGTCCAAATCCAGCAATTATTGATAATAAAGAAATTACGAATGGAAACTTAAAAATATTTGCTGCTCCGTAAGCAATCAAAATACCACTTACCATACCAATACCCCCGCCAAGAATAGAAATGACGATCGCTTCCGCTAAAAATTGATTGAGTATTGCTGAGTTGGTGGCACCTACGGCTTTACGAATGCCGATTTCTCGTGTGCGTTCGACTACGGAAACTAACATGATGTTGGCAATACCAATGCCACCAACTACTAAGGAGATGCCGGCGATCGCCACTACCATTACTGTAAATAAACCGACAACATTAGTGAAGGTACTAACAATATCAGCTTGGTTGGTGAGTCGGAAATCATCAACTTGGGGCGGGTAAATATTATGCCGCAAGCGTAATAAATTGGTGACTTGAAACTGAGCCGCTTCTAAATCTTCTTGATTCGGAGATTTAACTAAAATCCCGGTTACAGAAACGCCTACCAAAGCATTATTACCAACTAGTCTTGCCGACATACTAGTTAGAGGAATGAAAATTTGGTCATCTCGATCCATCGGTCCTTGAGAACCTTTAGGTTCCATTACGCCGATGACTTCGTAAGCTTCTCCCTGAATCCGAATTCTCTCGCCCATAACATTGCCACTCTGTCCAAAAAGTGTGCGTTGGACTGTAGGGCCAAGAATGGCAACTTGGGCGGCGCCATTTAGTTCTTCTTCAGTAAAATATCTCCCCTGCTGGGGGTGGGTATTTCTGACTTCTGGGTAGTTTAAATCTGTACCATAAATTGTTGTTGAAGTGTTCTGTCCTGCATAGACAACTTGGGCGCTTCGTTGCAGGTAGGCAGAAACAAGTTGAACTGATGGGGCTTGTGTGGCGATCGCTTTGGCGTCTTCCCAGGTCAACGTGCTGCTAGAACCTACTCCTTGACGGACATTCCCGCTTCTGGCTGCACCAGCTAAGATTTGCAGCACATCTGTGCCCAATGCTTGGATCTGTTGTTCAACTCCCTTTTGCACCCCTTGACCAACTGAGGTAATGGCAATCACTGAGGAAATGCCAATAACTACGCCCAACATAGTTAATCCTGTGCGTAATTTATTACTCCACAGCGTTTCTACCGCCATTGACAATATTTCCAACAGCGGCACTGTGCGGCTATTCTTAGCTTTGTAAAAACCCTTAAATATCTTAAACATAACGTTGTATTTAAAACTCTCTTTAAGGGAAAGCACCGCCTTGAGAACGACCACCGGAAGAACCACCGCCTGAACGACCTCCTCCACCTGCTCCTCCTCCACCTGCTCCTCTTCCGCCTCCACCGCCACCTCCGAGGCCTGGAAAAACTCCTCCTCGTGGTGTTGATTGAGGACGCGATCCTGGTGGGAAACTGAGCAACACCCTTTCGTTTCCCGTCAACCCAGACTTAACTTCAGTAAAGTTATTTGCGGTGACCCCCGTCTCAATGGGAGTGAACACAGGTCTGTTATTGTTTCCTGGTACAAACACACCTGTAGCATTCTCTTGACGCACCACCGAAGCTGTTGGCACCACTAGGGCATTTTTCACTTCACCAACTTGAAAATCTGCTTCCACATTCATCCCAGACCGTAGTATCCTTTCAGGGTCTGAAAGTGACACTCTGACTTCAAAACTGGTAACGTTTTGCTCTACTACAGATTGGGCAGCAATTTGCCTGACTTTTCCTTCAAAGGTTTTTCCTGGGTAGGCATCTGCCTGAATGGTAACTTTTTGACCAAGGCTAATTTTGGAAATATTGGTTTCCGCTAAATTGGCGACAACTTCATTTGTGGAAGCCAGAGCCAAGATTGAAGAAGAAGTAGCAGAAGATATCTCACTACTAGCAGTTGTGGGAGTTACGAAAGCGCCGGGATCGGCATACTTTTTCGTCACCACGCCATCAAAAGGGGCACGAATAATCGTGTCATTGATTTCGGCTTGGATGTTTTGTAGTGAACCCTGAGCAGATGTCACCTGGGCGCGGGCTACGTCTATATCTTCTTGGCGGGTTCCGGCTTTGAGGAGTGCCAAAGCTTGTTGTCTTTGCTTGACCACAGCTCGTGCTTGTTCGATGTCTTCTGGGCGCGATCCAGCTTTTTGCAGAGCTAGTGCTTGCTGTGCTTCATTGACAGCACCTTGGGCACTATCCTTGTCGGCGCGGCTTTGATTTAGAGCCTGAAGAGAAATACCCCGTGCATTGTAAAGTTGTTGATTGCGCTGAAAATCATCTTCGGCTTTGCTCAAGTTTGCTTGAGCGCTTTGTAAACGTGCCTGTGCTTGGGCAATATCTTGAGAGCGATTGCCTGCTTGTACCTTTTCAAGATTCGCTTGGGCTTCGTCAAGTTGTGCCTGTGCTTGGGCAATATCTTGAGGGCGATTGCCTGCCTGTGCTTTTTGCAGATTCGCTTGGGCTTGTGCCAATTGTCCCCGAGCAGAAGTGAGTTGCCCTCGCAGGTTGGAATCATCCATGTAAGCTAAAATCTGCCCTTGTTTGACGATATCTCCTTCTTTCGCCAGTAGTGTTTTGAGTATGCCTGAATTTTTTGGGCTGAGGTTGATTGACCGCTCAGGCTTCACCTCTCCGTTGGCTGAAACTTTGATTACTAAATTCTGCCTTTGTACAGGCCTTGTTAGTACGCGGCGTCTAGCTTCTTGACGTGGAACAACAGCTACTTGGTAATAAACTGCATAGCCAATTCCACCCAACAAGGCAAGGACGAGTAGCCAAGAGAGCCAATTTTTCTTGCCCTGTTTTTTCTTTGCCTCTGGAACCAAAACTGGTGAATCTACAGAGTCTTGTGTATTAAGTTTCATATTCATTTTGAGTATAGAAAGAATGGCTACCGAGCTGTTCTTCACGGCTAAAACTATAGCCTGGTAGCTCCATACTGACAATGATTTTGAGTTTTTAGTGTTTTAAAGGTTGATTTGCACTACCAGTCCATCAGGAAGTCTGAAATAACCATCACGCACTCGAACTAACCTTCTAGCAGGAACAATTTCCTGACTGGGAAGAAGAATATCCCCATTGGGAAGTCTAAAGTAACCTTGATTACGTAGTCTGACTATGCTCCTAGAAGGAATAATTTGTCCATTGGGGTATCTGATGTCACCATTACCAAGTCTGATGATTCTGGTATAGGGTTGGTTGTCCCGGTTCCAATTGTCCGAGTTTGGGCGATTTCTGATTTCTCTAGGATTAGGTCTGCCGTCCCGGTTCCAATCGTCCCAGTTTTGGCGATTTCTGACTTCTCTAGGATTAGGTCTGCCGTCCCGGTTCCAATCGTCCCAGTTTTGGCGGTTTCTGACTTCTCTAGGATTAGGTCTGCCGTCACGGTTCCAATTGTCCGAGTTTCGGCGATTTCTGACTTCTCTAGGATTAGGTCTGCCGTCACGGTTCCAATTATCCGAGTTTGAGCGGGTTCTGACTTGTACAGGATTGGATCTGCCATCACGGTTCCAATCTCGATCGCCCTCAGCAACGACGTAGACTTGGGTTTGAGCATTTGCAGGCGCACTCAAGAGAGTAGGAACAACCATCGTGGCAGCAGCTAAGACTATAGACGCACAGTTTTGTTTGAACATAAATATTGACTCCTTTGCGCTTCAGTTTTGATTCAACAATTTTAGAAATCAGAAATCAGAATTCAGAATTCAGAATTTAGACTTGGGAAATAAAACAGGCTTGATGTCTGGCTACCAAACCCAAGTTGTCTACTTCACCAAGCTGAAATCCACTGTAAAATTTCTAATATTTACCTCATCGTATAAATTCATACATAATAATTATTGATCAAAACGTCTAAACCGATGTATGACCAAAGTCATAAGTAATTCCAGACTGGTGTATGACCAAAGTCATCAGTTTTTGTCATGGGGAATGGGCATTGGGCATGGAGCATTGGGCATGGAGCATAGGGCATGGGGCATGGAAGCTGACGTTGCAGGGGAAGAAGAACTATTGATTATTGACTCATGCCCAATCCCCAATCCCCAATCCCCAATCCCCAAGATTTTACTGCCGCCAACAGCGGAGATCGTTTAAGCTAGCTGAAAGATTCTTTGATAAGTGGCTTAGAGGCGGTATTGTGCCTAAACATTTTTATTTGATTTTTCTTCTGGTTGTCTGTAGTTTATGGAGTGTACCAAAAGCCGCTAACGCGCAGGCATTAATACCCCATACACTGCAACTAGATGCAGCAAAGTTAGAAAAGCAGGGGTTGACTCTGGCGCAGGAGGCGGCTCAACTAGCTCAATTTCAACAGGTTGAGTTAGCTTTGCCACGAGCGCGGTTGGCTACGCAACTGGCTCCTAACAATGATAAAGTATGGTTGCTCTTAGGTGGATTGCAGTTACAAACCAAAGAGTTTGACGGAGCGATCGCCGCTTTAAAAAAAGCCCAATCTCTCAACCCCAAAAATGGTGATATTCTATTTGCTCTAGGGTCGGCTAATTTTCAACAGAAAAAGTACCAGGAAGCTGTTGTCAATTACCAAGAGGGTTTGAAGTTAAAACCTAATGACCCAGAAGGATTGTTTGATTTGGGCAATGCTTACTTTCTACTAGGTCGATTGCCAGATGCGATCGCCCAGTACAGCCAAGCTGTGACTCAAGATAAAAAATTCTGGCCGGCGATCAACAACATCGGCTTAATCAACTACGAACAAGGTGATATCCCAGGAGCAATTAAGCAATGGCAATCGGCTGTAAGCCTTGATAAACAAGCCGCAGAACCTTTATTGGCTTTGGGAGTGGCACTATATACTAAAGGCGATCGCCAACAAGGACTGACTATGGGAGAAGCCGCACTCCGTATCGATCCGCGCTATGGTAGCTTGGATTTTCTCAAAGAAAATCTCTGGGGCGATCGCCTACTATCTGATACGAAAAAATTCCTAGAATTACCTCGTATTCAAGCAGCTCTACAAGGCGGAAATTCATCATCAGTCACTGAACAACGGCCTACGCAATAGGAGTGGGGAGGCAGGGGAGGCAGGGGAGGCAGGGGAGGCAGGGGGAGAATAACTCTTAACTCCTCACGGGCTAAACGCCCCCCTATCCATGTACAGCACTGAGCGCTACCCAGTCCCCAATCCCCAATCCCCAATCCCCAATCCCCAGCTCCTATTACCACTTGCCGAACAGTACCTCTTTATAGTACATATATACTTAACTAAAGATAGGAACTAGTACAGCACGGCGGAAATCAAGCTACCATTGCAAACAGTGAAAAAGCCTAAACTCTAAGTCTTTTGACTTTTGACTTTTGACTTTTGACTTCCGCGAAGCGGTATTAGTCGGTCAAAAACATTGTTAGGCGAGTATTCTGGAAATCAGTCGTGATTTTTCAGTGGTTGTCTGCGGGTAGAAGTGTGATGATTTGATCGACAAATTGTTGATGGTCAACAACTGGTTTAGAAATGTAGCCATCAGCACCGCTTTGCTTGAGAAAGTTCTCGCGATCGCCTTCCATAGCGTGCGCTGTCACCAGAATAACGGGTAAGTTTGCTGTTTTTGGGTCTGCTTTTAACATTTGTGTAATTTTGATGCCATCAACTGACTTGCCTTGATAAACACTTCTTGAGAGAGAAACGTCCATCAAAATCAAGTCTGCTTCTCCTGATTGGGCAATTTTTATTACTTCTTCCACATTTTCAGTATGTTTCACACCCAAGCCGCCGCGCTTGGACAAAATCTTGGAAAAAACACGAGCATTAATTAGATCGTCTTCGACAATTAAAACGGTTTTCATGAGAATTTTACTTATAGAGGTGGAGGGATTCAAAAATTGGTCTTGGACGGTTTTAAGCGCTAACTGTAATCTTTGGGATCTTGCTATGCCCAGCGGCGACTATAGTAGAACTTCTGAACTCAGCAAGCTACAAACTTTCGGCAAAATTCAAAATTCCTGTTGGAAAGTTGAGCCACTGTGTTGTCTGAGTATCCTGGCTTGTTTGCCTTTGGGGTTCCCATAGCCCTTGCAAGTGGCGTCTGTTTGCTGGCACAGCCATCACTGCAAGCGGCTGAGATTTTGGCCAAAATTTCAAATTAAGAAATGCAATCATGGTAAATATGCTGGCTACTAAATGTATGTAGATTATAGTCGTCTGCCTTCTTTTTAATAGTCAATTTACAGCCTCGTCATCAAGGATGATACTACTGCTTTTTATTCTGTGACTATCAAAATTTTGTCAGGAATCCCATTTCATCCGTTATGCTGTGGTTGCTGGAGTATTGAGTTTCGTCGTTTTTTGTGTAGTTAAATTTCAGGGAAAAAACTCATGGCAAAACAGTTAAACCTTCTCTCAACGGGACAGGTCATTACAACAGCCCTGCACACCGAGATGCAACGGTCTTACTTAGAATATGCCATGAGCGTGATTGTCGGGCGAGCGCTACCAGACGTGCGTGATGGCTTGAAACCAGTGCATCGCCGCATTCTTTATGCAATGCACGAACTCGGTTTGGTACCAGATAGACCTTATCGCAAATGTGCCCGTGTAGTGGGTGATGTACTGGGTAAATACCATCCCCACGGGGATCAAGCGGTTTACGATGCATTAGTCAGACTGGTGCAGGAATTTTCTAGCCGCTATCCTTTACTGGCAGGACATGGTAACTTTGGCAGCGTCGATAATGACCCTCCAGCGGCAATGCGCTACACTGAAACGCGCCTCGCACCTATCGGCCATGAAGGAATGCTCACCGAAATTGGTGAAGAAACGGTGGAATTTGTCGGTAATTTCGATAATTCCCAGCAAGAGCCAACGGTACTACCTGCTCAGTTGCCATTTTTGTTGCTCAATGGCTGTTCTGGTATTGCCGTAGGGATGGCAACGAATATTCCACCACACAATTTGGGGGAAGTAGTTGATGGGTTGATTGCCTTAATCGACACCCCAGATTTATCAGATGAAAAGTTATTCGAGCTAATTCCAGGGCCGGACTTTCCCACTGGTGGAGAAATAGTTGGTAAGGCGGGAATTCGGGAAGCTTACACCACAGGTAAGGGTGGAGTTGTGCTGCGGGGACTGGCGACGTTGGAGGAAATTCCAGCGACGAGGGGAAGCAAACGACGAACGGCAATCATTATCACAGAATTGCCCTATCAAGTAAACAAGGCAGGCTGGATTGAAAAACTAGCGGACTTAGTAAATCAAGGTCGCTTGCAGGGAATTTCCGATCTCCGGGATGAAAGCGATCGCGAAGGTATGCGGGTGGTAATTGAACTCAAACGCGACACAAATCCCCAAGAAGTTCTGCAAAATTTATATCACCAAACTGCTTTACAAACTACCTTTGGGGCAATTCTCTTGGCAATCGTCGATGGACAACCCCGCCAGTTGAGTTTGCGGCAACTTTTGCAAGAGTTTTTGAGTTTCCGAGAACAAACTCTCAACCGTCGCTACAGTTACGAGTTGGGGAAAGCTCAAAGTCGATCGCATTTGGTGGAAGGTTTGCTGAAAGCTTTGTCTAATTTGGATGAAGTAATTGAAATTTTGCGCCAAGCTGCTGATGGTAGTACGGCAAAAATCAACCTTTGCAGCCGACTAGATTTAAGTGAGATACAAGGAGATGCAATTCTGGCGATGCCGTTGCGCCGCCTCACCAGTTTAGAGCAGCAAAACTTACAGCAGGAATTTGAACAACTCAGCGAGCAAATTGATTTATTACAAAGATTACTGAACGATCGCCACGAATTACTCAAGGCGCTGAAAAAAGACTTGCGATCGCTCAAGCGCAAATACAACGATTCCCGACGGACAAAAATACTAGAGGAACAAAAGCGCACAGGAGTAGAGGAGCAGAGTAGCAGGGGAACACAGGATGATGAAGACAATCCAAAATCCAAAATCCAAAATCCAAAATTAGAAGAACCTGCACAGGAAGCAATTTTAGAGTTTACCCAACGGGGTTATGTCCGCCGCATTCAGACATCAGGGAAAAAGTCGAAAATTGAAAATGGTCTGCACGACCATGATTTTATTATTCAAACTGTATTGACAGATACAGACAAAGATTTGCTAATCCTCACCAGTGGTGGCAAAGTCTACCCTGTGAAGGTGGGAGAGATTCCCCCAACCACTGGACGTTCTCCACGGGGAACACCACTGATTACCACGCTCAGCAATACTGCCCAAGGCGCTCAAGAAGATGTGGTTACCCGGTTTTTACTCCCGGAAAATCTGGAAGCTAGCCAAATGGTTCTCTTGACAAAACAGGGAAGAATTAAGCGTCTGTCTTTGGAAGAATTTACTAATTTAACTCGTCGCGGAATCACGATTTTGAAGCTCAAAGATGACGATCAATTGTCATTTACCCAGTTCACTATTCCAGGGGAACATCTGATTTTAGCTAGTTCTGGTGGGCGAGTATTGCGGTTCGTGGTTAATGACGAACAACTACCAATTATGGGTCGCACAGCAATGGGTTTACAAGCATTTCGACTCTTGAGAAATCAGCAAATGGTTGGCTGTGTCACTGTCGGCAAAGATGACCAGCTATTGCTAGTTACTCAAGAAGGACATGCTAAGCGGATGGTTGCGAGTCAATTAAGAGCGGCTAATCGAGGCGATTTAGGCACACAAGCGCTGAAATTTGCCAGCAAAACTGACAACTTAGCTGGTATGGTAAAGGCGATCGCTTCTAGCGAGGTAGCCCTAGTGACAAACAAAGACCGGGTAGTACGGATACCTGTAGAAACAGTGCCTATTTTAAGCAGAGATGTTAAAGGTGAAAGCATCCTCCAACTCAGCCGGGATGAAAAAATTATCACCGTCGCCGAAGTCCGAGCTTAATTAGGGTGATGTTCAATTTGCGGTAAGAGACGCGATAAATCGCCGTCTACAAGAATCAATCTTTTGTAGAGACGGCGATTTATCGCGTCTTTGGGATGTAGATTTTTAATCTCAGGTTTGAATAAATTAGTATTTTGATAACCGATAAAAGTCTTCCCAACATTTCTTCCACTTCAGTAAATCTACCTGAAGAGCGATGTTTTTATGGGTCTAAATAGATGTTATTCTTTATGTCAAGGTATCGCAACAAAAATATAAAAATTGTTGCCTTTATGAAAATATTTGTTATATTAGTTTACGTAAGGCAATAAAGCTTAAAAATAAAGTTTGGAGTACCAACCATGACAAATGCAACCACAACAAAAGTTACTACTCCCGTAGTTGAAGATCGTAACGCTTGGCGTTGGGGCTTTACCCCACAAGCAGAAATTTGGAACGGTCGCTTGGCAATGATTGGCTTTTTAGCAGCATTACTAGTTGAAGTTTTTTCTGGTCAAGGTTTTCTACACTTCTGGGGTATCCTCTAATACCAATTTGGATTTAGGATTGAGAATTTCTTTCTAGCAAAGAGTTCTGTAAATTTATCTGTGCATTCCTTTTTCAAACTGGTATAAGTTTTAATACGTAAGATGACCCATAAATAAAAAAACCTGGAGTGCTAATTCACTACCAGGTTTTTATTTGTTTGTCATCTGTTATTTGTTTTTTGTCATTTGTCCTTTGCGTTTTGTTTATTCGCTAATGAACAATGACTATTGACAAATGACTCATGATTACCGAATATATTCCTTGAGAACGCTGTTGCGATTTGGGTGACGTAACTTGCGGAGTGCCTTCGCTTCAATTTGACGAATGCGTTCGCGGGTGACGTTGAAAATCTGCCCAATTTCTTCAAGTGTTTTCATCCGACCGTCATCCAAGCCGTACCGCAGTCTGAGAACATCGCGTTCACGAGGACTCAGACTGTCGAGAACTTTTTCGAGGTCTTCGCGCAGCAGATTTTTGGAAACTTGATCTTCTGGGGTTTCACCATCGGATTCAATAAAATCGCCTAACCGAGAATCTTCTTCTTTCCCAATGGGCGTTTCTAATGAAATCGGTAACTGGGCAGATTTAGCAATAAACCGCAATTTCTCAATGGTCATTTCCATCCGAGTAGCGATTTCTTCTTCTGTGGGTTTACGACCCATTTCTTGAGATAACAACTTGGTAGTTTTCTTAATTCGAGAAATGGTTTCGTAAAGGTGGACTGGAAGGCGAATAGTGCGGGATTGATCGGCGATCGCGCGGGTAATTGCTTGACGAATCCACCATGTAGCGTAGGTAGAAAACTTATAACCTTTCTCGTGGTCAAACTTTTCAGCCGCGCGAATCAAACCGAGACTGCCTTCCTGAATTAAGTCTTGGAATGACAAACCACGATTCATGTATTTCTTAGCAATTGAAACCACAAGACGCAAGTTAGATTGCACCATCTTGTCTTTCGCCCTGCGTCCAACATGCAGGCGATAACGAAAAGCTGGTAGTGGGAGTTGTACAGCTTCTGCCCATTCACTATCGCGAGGATCGCGATCTAACTGTTCTGAAAGTCTTTCCCGTACCCTCTCTAATTCCAATAAATCGGCTATTTTACGCGCCAATTCAATTTCTTCATCTGCCCGCAACAGACGAATTCTACCAATTTCTTGCAAGTAAAGCCGAATGGAATCTTCAGTGTAGTGCTTTTTCTTGCTTTGTGTCCGACGACGCGATTTAGCGGCTTTTCCAGACTTTGCGTCGTCCTCATCAGACTGAGGCTCTAAAAACTCATCGTCACCCTCATCGATGATCAGCAAGTCCTCTTCATCGTCAATTAAGAGTTCTTCTAACTCGAGCTCAGGCTGATTCATTATTTCTAGGTCAGGCTGATATATGCTTTCGAGTACGTTGTTAGCCTGGTTCATGCCGCGTTCCTCATGCTCCTTGCAGAATCAATTACTCAAGATGTGTTTAATGCTCTTTTAAACGAGCTAGTTGAAAACCGAAAATAATCTTTTTGGCAGATTTACCAGAGCTATTTTCGGCACTTTTGCACCTCTGTAGGAGGGCTTTTTACCTTAGTTTAAGTCACTACTAAAGTTCACTTGTTCACTTTAGTAAATATCTTATGTGTTGCTATCACACATAGTTTTTAAGTGACTGGTCTTAAAAAAAGACTCACCTTTATCAAAAACTTGCCACTCGATACAAACAATCAGACTTTTGGCAGATTTTCGTATAAAGACTCTTCCGATTGTAGCCTGTTTCACAGAAATTGCACTCTTTTTGTGTATCGATCATGAATTCATTAAGCAAGTGTTAGCTCCTTTTACCAAAAAGACATTAAAAACGGGAATTAAACCCTGAAATATTTTCTAGACTTTTCGGAATTGCAGTGGTTGTTTAGATTGCATTTAAAAGTCAAGTACACTTTGTTTTGCTCAATTTCATGTATTTTACACAACATTAATTACTGAGAAAGAGTGCATTGTTATGTTAACTCAGGTGGAAAGTCTTAACCTACCTATTTTACATTTCCTTCATAAATCATTGAGTCCTTGGATCAAAGTGGGTTTTTCCTGTCAATAAATACAACTAGAGTGGTGGTGCTTGCCTGAAAGCAGTTAACCTTCTGCGTAATCATTACCTTAACTGAGGAGTTGAGGTTGTGGCAGAATCGACCTGATAGCAGATCACTTTAGGTTTAACTAATTCGGTCTTATTCACACGTTAGCGCACTGTGGCGATTTCAGCCCTATGAAACTTGACAAACTCTTCTTATTGTATACAACGATATTTTAATCAATTCAAAAACGATTTGCCCTGAAAGATCGTTGATATTAGTTTACCTAAGGCACAAGTACATTGGATACATGCGATGCAATAACTGTTCCCAGGGTGCTACATGAAGATATTAACAAGTTTTCAGCCAGATGGTATTTGCTTCCACCTGGCATTACCCTAAGTAAAGAAAACTCAAGATTTGCCTGACGACTTGCTTGGGAAGCTTTTTTAAGTAAATTTTTTGTAAACTTACATACTTTGGATTCAGTAATTTTTTGTCAATTTGTCATCTGATTATGAAAAATCCTCAAAATACTTATTAACTGTTGTTTGATAGATGATATTTAGTTATGTTATTCAAGCATAACAAATGTGTTTTTCGCTGGTGGGCAAAATTGAGCAGTGAGCGCAAAAGACCGCTAAGCGATCAATTTCCAACAAAGTTGGTAGTTTTCCTAAGATTTGAACATTGATTTTTTTAAATCTTCACAATAAATCAAATTATATGATGAGTTGCTAACTGGAAAATTGAGATTTTTTGTAGCATTTATATTACATACGTAGTGCTTACAGGTTATGTTGAATAAACCCTGAAATGGCAAAGAGGGCTGGGAATTAGAGGCTGTAATAGTGTACTTCATTCATCTGAAAATTGCTGTAGGCAAGTGGTCAGCCAACCTAGAATTCTCTTTAATTGATTTTTAGCGTCTAGGCGTAGATTGAATGTCAAGTGGTTTGAGGACGGTAAGATCAGCCTACAATTATTTTTTTCTCCAGAGTGACAGAAGCTTGGCTAAACTATCGTGGTGTTGGCGTAGCGGTTAGACTTGCAGGAAAATTGGGTGGTAGAATTACCCGATCAACTATGTGAACGATACCATTGCTAGCTGGGATATCGGGCTGAGTCACTTTAGCATTGTTGACGGTTATGGTTTTAGTCGTAGGGTCAACTGTGATTTTAACGGGAGTACCTTCCACAGTTTTAACTTGTCCAGATGTTAATTCTTGGGAGGTAATTCGCCCAGGTATAACGTGGTAAGCCAAAAATCTCACTAATTGTTGCTTGTTAGCGGGCTGTAAGAGTCTATCTAGAGTAGCTTTTGGTAAAGCAGAGAAAGCCGCGTCAGTAGGTGCAAAAACTGTGTAAGGGCCTGGTGCAGTCAATTGTTCATTTAACCCAGCGGCTCCCACTGCTTTGATGAGAGTTTGAAACTGTCCTTGGGCGGCTGCTGACTTTGCCAGTTCTGCTAAATTTTGGGTGTTAGTGGGGGTTGGCGTGATGGGAGGAGGATTTGTTATGGGGGCTTGGGTAACGGGAGGGACGGTTGCTACAGGATTTTGTGTGACAGGCTCAGCGCAGGCAGACAGAGCAAGCAGGCTACTTATGCCAACAATATAAAAAAATGCTTTTTTTACTATGCCTTTACTCGCTTTCATAATTTTGTCTAGAATCCAATTAAATAGGGAATTACTGACAATAATTAATTAATTTATGAATATAGTCACTTATCTAATGACATAGTTTGTAGTCATAAAAAATAAATACAAAAGATTGAGTATTTTTTTAATTTGTCATCAGCCAAAAGAAGTAGTTTTTCCTGATTGGTCATAGTGATTTTCATTTGAATGAAATGTCTGGCAGCACAGCTACAGCAATTCAAAATCATTCGTGAGAAAATACGTAAACTTTGAAGACGCGATAAGAAGACGCGATAAATCGCGTCTCTACATGAGGATTTTGGGTTGATCTGAACTGTATTGGGGTATAGATGGAAATATAAAAAAGTAATGGGTAACAGATTTTTACCCATTACCCATTACCAGAGTCACAAATTATTAGAATCGTGAGAAAAAATTGAATTAAATATCTAGATCCGTGAAGTTGAGTTTAGAACCATAGGTTTCAATGAATTCTCTTCTAGGTGCGACACGATCGCCCATTAAAATAGTGAAAATGCGATCGGCTTCGGCGGCGTCTTCAATTTCGACTTGCTTCATTTTGCGAGTTTCTGGGTTCATTGTGGTGTCCCAGAGTTGTTGTGGCATCATTTCACCCAAACCTTTGAAGCGTTGGATGGTGTAGTTGGCGTTGGCTGGAAATTTGGCGATTACTTGGTCTTTTTCGCGATCGCTATAGCAATATTCATGATTGCGCCCGCGTTCTACTTTAAACAGTGGGGGACAAGCAATATAAATAAAGCCTTGTTCGATGAGCGCTCGCTGATACCGATAGAAGAAAGTTAACAACAAAGTCCGGATGTGCGCTCCATCTACGTCAGCGTCAGTCATGATGACTATCCGGTGATAGCGCAGTTGGGTAGAATCGAATTCATCACCTTTGACACCTAAACCGAGTGCTGTAATTAACGCTTGAACTTCGTTATTTTTATAAATTTTGGCGTCGTCGGTTTTTTCAATGTTGAGGATTTTACCACGTAGAGGCAAGATAGCTTGAGTGCGGCGATCGCGTCCTTGTTTGGCACTTCCGCCGGCTGAGTCCCCTTCCACGATGAAAATCTCTGATTCGCTAGGATCGCGAGAACTACAATCTGCCAATTTACCAGGTAATGGCGAAGATTCGAGTACCGATTTACGTCTGACTAATTCCCGTGCATGACGCGCTGCTTCTGCGGCTTTGAAGGCTTGGATAGCTTTATCTAAAATTGAGTCGGCGATGGCCGGGTGAAATTCTAGGTACTCGGTGAGGACTTCTCCCACCAGAGAATCGACAATACCGCGAACTTCGGTGTTACCGAGTTTGGTTTTGGTTTGTCCTTCAAATTCTGGATCAGGGACTTTTACAGAAATTACCGCTGTTAAACCTTCTCGGACGTGTTCGCCACTGAGGTTGGGTTCATTTTCTTTAATTTTATTTCGTTTGCGGGCGATCGCATTTAATGTGCGAGTCAGAACTGCTTTCAATCCTTCTAAGTGCGTACCACCATCCACGGTGCGAATATTGTTAGCAAAACCTAGCACATTATCCGTATAAGCATCAGTACACCATTGCAAAGAAACTTCCACTTGTACGTTGTTCCGTTCCCCCTGGACATAGATAATTTCTTCATGCAGTGGTTGCTTTTCACGGTTCATGTAAGCAATGTACTCTTTAATGCCACCCTTGTATTCGTAGGATTCTACCTTGGGTGTATCACTTTTCAGTAATTCTAGACGATGGTCAGTAAAGGTAATTTTGACACCAGCATTCAGATACGCCAATTCTCGTAGGCGACCTGATAAAGTGATGTAATCAAACTCAATACTAGTAGTGAATATTTGGGTATCTGGCTTAAAGGTGACAGAAGTTCCGGTTCTAGCTTCTTTGTAAGGCTTGACTTGCAGATCGGTAACTGGAATACCCCGTTCATAGCGCTGGATATGAACTTTTTTATCTCGCCAAACTGTAACTTCTACAATCTCAGACAGGGCATTAACAACAGAAATACCAACCCCGTGCAATCCTCCAGAAACTTTATAGCCACCGCCGCCAAACTTACCACCTGCGTGCAGTACCGTCATCACGGTTTCCAAAGCCGATTTCCCGGTACGTGAGTGAGTATCGACGGGAATACCGCGACCGTCATCTGTTACAGTCACAGAACCATCAGCGTTGATATCCACCTCTATATGAGTGCAATGACCCGCCAAAGCCTCATCGATTGAATTGTCCACCACCTCGTAAACTAAATGGTGGAGTCCTCGCGGCCCGGTGGTACCGATGTACATTCCTGGTCGTTTGCGGACGGCTTCCAGACCTTCCAGAACTTGAATCTGATCGGCACTGTAACTGCTCGTCATGTAAACTCTCCTGATGCGTGGGGTTGAACTCGCCGAAAGGCAAATAAAAGTAAAAACACTCCAAAATTGTAACACAAAAGCCTTGCTGGCGTCTGTAGGGCATTTTCAAGAGAAGTTTATACAGGGGTTGCAGTCCCGTTGGAGATGGGCAAAGGGGCAGAGGAGCAGGGGAGGCAGGGGAGAAATGACAAATGACAAATGACAAATGACAAAATTAACAAAATTAATTGTAATTTGTGGGGCAACGGCAACGGGTAAGTCAGGTTTGGCTTTGGCTTTGGCGATGCGGTTAGGTTCAGTAATTCTCAGTGCTGATTCACGTCAAGTTTACCGTGAGTTTGATATTGGCACGGCTAAGCCAACTATCGCTGAACAAAAATTAGTGCCGCACTATTTAATAGATATCTGCGAGCCAACAGACACGATGACAGTAGCAGACTACCAACAGCAAGCGCAAGCCTTAATTAATTCTCCCCCATCTCCCTCATCTCCCTCATCTCCCTCATCTTCCTCATCCCCCCCACTCTTCATGGTTGGTGGTACTGGTTTATATATACGTTCTGTTGTCCAAGGGATGAAAATTCCTCGGGTGGCACCGCAAAGTGAATTGCGATCGCAACTTGAATCTCTCGGTCAAAATCAACTCTATGCAATGTTACAACAAGTCGATCCTGTTGCCGCACAAAAAATTCATGCTAATGATTCGGTGCGAACTTTACGAGCGTTAGAAGTATATTATGTAACTGGAATTCCAATTTCAGAACAGCAAGGGGAAAATCCACCAAATTATCCGATTTTGCAAATTGGGTTGGATTGCGATCTTGAACAGTTGGGCGCTCGTATTCAACAGCGTACTGAACAAATGATCGCAAATGGTTTGGTTGCTGAAGTGGAATATCTTTGTCAAAAATATGGTGCTGATTTGCCTTTATTGAACACTTTGGGCTATCAAGAAATCAAGCAATATTTAGCTGGGGATATTTCTTTGGACGAAGCGAAAGAATTAACGGTTTTGCATACAAGACAATTTGCCAAGCGACAACGCACTTGGTTTAGAGCATATCAACAAATTGAGTGGTTTGATGCGGATGATCCTGATTTATTAGAGAAGGTTTGGCAGCGAATAAATGAGTTTATAAATTGCACGAGTTCGTGAGATTTTTTTTGCTAATGCAAAGACGCAAAGTTTTTTTTGCGTCTTTACATCAGTGTTTTAGATAGTATCGGGATCAATGCCCATAGCTCGTAGCCTTTCTGCTAGAATTTGGGCGCGTTGTTCTGCCTCGGAAGCGCGTTGTTCTGCTTCGGAAGCGCGTTCATCTCCAGTTGGTAAAACAGTTCCATCTTGGTAGCACCAGCGTAACCAAGTATCCTGTCTACCTTCAAATTCACCTTCCCATAAAGTTACACCTAAACCCACTTGTTCTAACCAAGTTTCTTCACTTTCAAAGTAACGTCTTCCCCTGAGTTCATAAACGCGTAGTACTTTTTCTCCTAATTGCTGATTCGGGTCATATACGATATAGTAACTAGCCCGCATATGTTCATAAATTTGCAGCTTTTTGCCCAGTTCATCACCTTCTTTGTTAGATACAATTTCCAGGACAACTTCCGGAGGTTTACCAAAACGCCAAACCATATAACAACGATTTTGTTTTTCCCACCAATTTTCAGGCACTCGAACATCTAAGCTGAGAAAGACATCAGGTACAATGGGAGGCTGAAGGTCTGTGTAGTAAATGCCCACATTAGCTTCAGCTAAAAAAGTCTGTTGTAGAGAACTGTAAAGAGAACTCACTAAAAGGCGTTGTTGTTTGGCAGATGCAAAATTGTCCACAGGTGTATCATCTTCAGTTACTAACTGGTTAGCATCTGGCACATAGTAATCATCATCATTGATTAAAAGTTGATTAACCATGACTGTACCCAGTATTTGAAAGCGTTATTTATAGATTAGTTCATTGGAGATGGAAAAGTGCATTGACTCAATATTTTATACTAAAAAAAATCTGAGGAGTAGTCATCAATGGAATCTTTTTCAGAACTTACGAAGCTTTCTAGGCTCCTAAATGATTTCAAACAACCCTGGTTCATAGCAGGTGGATGGGCGATAGATCTTTTTATAGGAGATGTAACTAGGGTACATAAAGATATAGAAATTGCAATATTTAGGAAAGACCAAAGCAGCCTGCGAGAATATTTATTTGGCTGGAAATTTAGTAAGGTTGTTAATGGAAAAATGGAGCATTGGAATGAAGATGAATGGCTAGAGTTACCGATACATGAAATTCATGCTCATACTAAAAATGCCTTATTCTCGGAACTAGAGATTCTCTTGGATGAGTCTTCAGAAAGTGAGTGGAGGTTTCGCAGAAATCTTAATATCGCACGTCCATTATCAATGATTCGGTTACGTTCTGATATTGGTGTACCGTTCCTTGCTCCGGAAATTGTACTCTTGTACAAAGCCAAGAATCCCAGGTCTAAAGATGAAGATGATTTTTATCGTGTATGCAAGTTACTTGATGAAGAACGTCAAGTTTGGCTTAAGCAAGCAATAACACTGTGTCACCCCGGACACCATTGGCTTGGAGAACTTCACGCTAGCTGAAGAGGAGTGCGATCGCTATTTCCGCCTATAGAATTTTTGCTTTTACTCCCATATCCTTTGAACTGGATATACATCAAAGATTGCATCTACACTTAACAAGGGTATCTTTTCAACTATTGCCTGAGCGATTAAAATTCGGTCAAAAGGATCGCGGTGATGGCTTGGTAAAGCTTCTAAAGCATAGATATGAGTCAATTCAATAGGTAATATTTCTAGATTATTCACTCGCTGTTGAGTTTCGATGAAATTAGGAAGCGACGAGCTTAAATTTAGCTTACCAAGTTGAGATTTTATTTGTAATTCCCAAACACTAGCCATGCTAACTACCCAAAAGTTGTTAGTATCAATTAATGAATTTCTAACTCTCTGCGATAGTTTTTCTGGGTTTCCTGCTGACCAAATAATTACGTGAGTGTCTAATAGAAGTTTCATCCCTCACTTTCACCTAACCAAAACTCATCAGGTAAAGGGTCATTAAAATCATCACTCATCCAAATCTCACCTTGGTTTAAACCTAGTACCCGTTTCTGGGGTGATTTTTGGGGCTGATGATATTTTTCTGAGAGAAATTCAACAAAATCCAGCACCTGTTGTTGCTGTTCGGGTGCTAAGGTTTGCAGCTTGGCAATTAATTTTGAAGTGATATCTACAACTTGGAAAGTCATCTCACCCTCTCTTGTTGAATCTCTGATTCTATCTTACTTTTAATCACACATTGAAATACGTAGATGCTGCATCAGCTTGTTGTCAGACATTGCCTCTTACTCCTCACTCACGAGCTGCTATTCTTGCAACAATGGTAATTACAGCCATATCAACCAGCTACAACAGACTTAAACATCTACCTTTAACTGTAAAACCTATGCTCACGCAAGATAAAAAACAACGTAACTGGAAACCCATTATCAAAGCATTCGAGGCTGTTCTTGGCAAAAATGGCGTGGTGCAACGCCGTGAAGAACTTATTACCTATGAATGCGACGGTTTAACCGGCTATCGTCAACGTCCGGCTGTGGTAGTTTTACCTAGAACTACAGAACAAGTTGCCGAAGTTGTGAAAATATGCAACCAATATTCTATCCCGTTCATCGCACGCGGTTCAGG
The DNA here is from genome assembly GCF_014698115.1 of Nostoc sp. FACHB-973. Lineage (GTDB taxonomy): Bacteria > Cyanobacteriota > Cyanobacteriia > Cyanobacteriales > Nostocaceae > Nostoc > Nostoc muscorum. The sequence goes on along the minus strand of NZ_JACJSJ010000011.1, from coordinate 23,721 downwards.
CACCGGCCTATCTGGCGGTGCTTTACCGTTACTAGATTCGGTTTTAATTGTCACTTCATTAATGCGGCAAATCCTCAGCATTGATTTGGAAAATCAACGCACGGTTGTGCAACCAGGGGTGATTAATAGTTGGGTAACACAGGCTGTTAGTGGTGCTGGTTTTTACTACGCTCCCGACCCTTCCAGTCAAATTATTTGCTCTATTGGTGGAAATATTGCGGAAAATTCTGGTGGGGTACATTGTCTCAAATATGGCGTGACTACTAACCACGTTTTAGGATTAAAAATTGTCACACCGTTAGGAGAAATTGTTGATTTAGGCGGACAAATTCCAGAAATGCCTGGTTATGATTTAACGGGTGTTTTTGTTGGTTCTGAAGGCACTTTAGGTATCGCCACAGAAATTACTTTGCGAATACTCAAAAGTGCAGAATCAATTTGTGTGCTGTTAGCAGATTTCACTAGTATCGAAGCTGCGGGAGCAACTGTTTCTGACATCATCAGCGCTGGAATTATTCCCGGTGGGATGGAAATGATGGATAATTTTAGTATTAACGCGGTTGAAGATGTTGTCGCAACTAATTGTTATCCCCGCGATGCTACTGCTATTTTGCTGATAGAAATTGACGGTTTAGAAGTTGAAGTTGCAGGCAATAAACAGCGAGTTACAGAAATTTGTAAAAAGAATGGTGCGCGTAATGTCACTTCTGCTAGTGACCCAGAAACGCGATTGAAATTATGGAAAGGACGTAAAGCGGCTTTTGCTGCTGCTGGTCATTTAAGTCCAGATTATTATGTACAAGATGGTGTGATTCCCCGTACTCAGTTGCCTTATGTGCTGCATGAAATTGAGATGTTAAGTCAACAATATGGTTATCGAGTTGCTAATGTGTTTCACGCCGGCGATGGCAATCTTCATCCACTAATTCTGTATGATAATTCTGTGGTTGGGGCATTAGAAAAAGTGGAAGAAATGGGAGGAAAAATTCTCAAGCTTTGTGTCCAAGTTGGTGGTAGCATTTCTGGCGAACATGGCATTGGTGAAGAGAAAAAATGCTATATGCCACAAATGTTTAGCAAAGTTGATTTAGAAACTATGCAATGGGTGCGGCAAGTTTTTAATCCTCAAGGTTTAGCAAATCCTGAAAAAATATTTCCCACACCACGAACTTGTGGTGAAGCTGCAAATGCATTGCCTATCAAGCAATTTGAAGGTGTGGAAAGATTTTAAGAAGAAGTGATGAGGAAGAGATGAACAGTTTATAAGGTTCTGAGTTTTCACGGAATGTGGAAAGTCAGATAAAAGTATAGCGTAGGGTGGCGATCGCCATCCTACGCACTTTGGTTTATTAAGGTATCGCAAAGACAGGCAAAAGACTTGTATTTTCCCGGATTATATTGATAGGATTACACGTAAGTAATTTGACATAGTTTATTTGTTACGCAACATCATTGTGAATGGATCAATTGGATAGCTTGGCTTTGATGAAAAAGCCCAGTAAATATTCTATCCGTGATGGCAAGTTACTGAGTCATAAAAAATACAAATTAACAGGATAAGAGGATGCGTCTAAGAAAACTAGTCAGCTATGGGATTTTTGTGCTGGCGGTCGTCATTGGGTTAGGTCTGACGACAGTTGCCCGTGGTTATGACATTCCACCCCCATCAGGGAAGATTGAGTTTGCCGAACAGACGAGCGATCTCATGCTCGCCACCATATTCGCCGCGCTCACCCAGGAGTTCGACGAGACGACGCCAGATAACGTAGAGCAGGGCAAGCACTCCATCTCACTGATATTTAACGATAAAAACAAGGATATGCGGCTGGTGGGCACCTTGGAGCCGCTCCGGGAAAACGATCGCCCCTACGACAGCTTCGAGCGTCAGGCACACATACGGGCGCTGAACGGAGAGGTATACACGTCTGTCCAGCGCGTAGACGATCAATGGTACTATCGACGCTCGATTCCTCTGAGCAACTTCAGACCGGAGTGTGCGCTCTGCCACACCAATTACCAGGTCTTCCCTGCGACGCAGCAGGTAGGTGCGCTCATGCTTAGGGTGCCGATCAAGAAGTAAGCAACTGAACAAAAAATAAAATAATTCTTGTAGAAGATAGGAGTCAGTGCTGCCAATAGCAACATTGACTCCTTTTTTTGTAGTAAATTAACTATGTATAATTGCAGTTTTTCGGGAATTTAATCATCATTTATTCACATATTCCGGAGAATTACAATTTGATTTTGTAGTTATATATAATGTAGCGATCGCACTTGGTAACGTTGACAAATGAATCAGGTTGCACGCCGTTTTTTTTCTTATTTGCTGTGTTTGGGATTAGTAATCACCATAACATTTTTTTCACACTCTTCAGGCTCAGTTTATTCTCAAAAAACAAGTCCTTTAAGTACAGAAATTCGCGGTGTTTGGCTGACTAATGTTGCTAGTGGTGTACTATTTGTACCTTGGGGTATTAATCGCGCTCTCAATCAATTATCGGCTCTCAATTTTAATACAATTTATCCTGTAGTTTGGAACAGAGGGCATACTTTTTATCATAGTGCTGTAACCAAAATGACCACAGGTTCAGATACTCAACCTTTGCTTAAGTTCATGCACGGTGGACAGGATGTTTTAACAAAAATAGTTAGACTTGCCAAAAATAAAGACCTGAGAGTTATTCCTTGGTTTGAATATGGATTTATGACGCCCCATTATTCAGAATTAGCAAGGCGTTATCCTGACTGGTTGACAATTGGACAAGAAGGTATCAATTCTATTCAAGATACTCCACCAGAAGAAATTGACAATGGCTTAGTGAATAAGCAAGCTTGGTTAAATCCTTTACATCCGCAAGTGCAAGAATTTATCCAAGGGCTAATTGTAGAAGTAGTCAAAAATTACGATGTGGATGGTATTCAACTTGACGACCACTTTGGAATGCCTGTACAGTTTGGTTACGATCGCTTCACTATTGAACTTTATCAGCAAGAACATCAAGGCAAAAGTCCCCCAACCAATCCTTTTAATTCAGAATGGATGCGTTGGCGAGCAGACAAAATTACTGATTTCATGGCAGAAATCTATCAAGCTGTCAAGGCAGTTAAACCCAAAGTCAAGATATCTTTGTCTCCCAACTACCAAGCTTTTGCCTATAAATACTATTTGCAAGATTGGGAAAATTGGGTAAAAAAAGGTTTAGTTGATGAGTTAATTTTGCAGGTATATCGAAGTGACAAAAAATCTTTTATCGCTCAACTCGAACAACCATCTGTGAAATTAGCCCAAAGTCTAATTCCAGTAGGAATTGGTATATTAACGGGAACGGTGCATAATCCAGTCAAAATTCCCCAAATTAAAGCACAGGTTCAAACAGTGCGCGATCGCAATTTTGACGGGATCTCCTTTTTCTACTGGGAGAGTCTATGGGGTTACATTGTACCGGAATCACCCCAACAGCGACGCAAAGCTTTTCTTGATATGTTTGATGCTAAAACAAAAGGGATTGGGGATTAGGGATTGGGGACTGGGCATGGGGCATTGGGCATGGAAAGAGGATGGGGGGATAAGGGGATGGGGAGATGGGGGGGAAAGAAGAATTACTTTCTCCCTCATCTCCCTCATCTCCCTCATCTCCCTCATCTCCCTCATCTCCCCAGTCCCCACTCCCCTCCATGCCATTATTTAACTTTGCGTTTCTCTGGACTTTAGCTACTTTTAGCGGTTTTTTACTGAGTTTGTTGTTAATTGAAATTGGTGAAAAGCCTGATATTGGAGTATTAGAAGCTGCTATCGGTGGATTTGCGATCGCACTTCCTCAAGGTTTTCTTTTCAAACAACCTATAGTTTGTATTAGGTGGATTTTGTCAACTCTTTTGGGTTGGAGTGTTATCACTGCGATCGGTATTGGTGGGTTGGGTTGGATTGTACCTAGCACTCAGTTTCTGCCTCTGAGAATTCTCTATGGAACAATTTATGGAGGACTCGGCGGCTTAGGGGTTGGATTGACACAATGCTTAGCAATTTCTCAACCAGTCTCCGTAGTCTGGCGATGGATATTTGTCTCTTCAGCAAGTTGGGCGATTGCTATTCCTTTGGGTTCTGCTGTCGGGATGATCTTACGCCGCTTCACGCAGTTATTCTTAGGCGAAGTCATCGGATTAGCCATCACTTGGCTACTCGTTGGTATTCTCACAGGAATCAATGCTCACAAATTGCGATCGTAAATAGGGGACTGGGGATGAGGGAGTGTGGGGAAAATATCAAAAAGCTTCCCACACCTCCCAATGCAATGCCCCATACCTAATGCCCAATCCCCAGTACCCAGTCCCTAACATCTAATATTACAAATTGTAAATTTTCATGATATAGTTTGATGATTGCACCTAAGTATATGCAAAGATTAGAGAAAATTTCCAAAATCAGTAACTTTTTATTCACCTGCAAATGCATTTTCGCCTTGAAAAAGCAGGATTTATTAAACTGACTCCTATTAGCTTTCCTAAATTTCCGATCAGAAATAAAGAAAGATCCAAGTTTCCATGAGCAACGGCTGACAACACTTTGCCTAAGGCGCCCAACTGCATCTACTACAAGCATAACAACTACAAGAGAGCGCCTCAAAGAGTCAGCAATACCAGACAGGGACTCTCGCATGAACATAAATCCGACTGAATCAACTATAGAGCTGACACAACTATCACCTCCCCAGATTCTATTCGGCACAGAAGTAGATAAAAAAAGTAGTAGCGAGCAGTTTCTACTGAGTATGTACGATTCTGTGCAGGCATCAATATTTGTAGTGGATGTGCTAGAAGATGGAGATTTTCGATATGTAGCACTAAATCCTACTCACGAACGCTGGATAGGTATTCGCTCAGATGATCTCCGAGGCAAAAAACCAGAGGATATTCTCTCGCCCATTGATGCTGCTAGGGTGCGTCAGCGTTATGCTGACTGTGTGCTATTTGGGAAAACTATTTCCTACGAACAATGTTTGCAATTCCAGGGAATTTCCACTTGGTGGAGTACAACCCTGACTCCATTACGGGATACTAATTCAAGGATTTATCGATTGATTGGTACTAGTAGTAATATTACTCATGTTAAGGAAGCAGAAAAAGGAGTTGAACTCCAGGCACAACGGGAGCAACTCCTAGAAGCGATCGCCGGACGAATTCACCAATCTATAGAATTAGAGACAATTCTGCATCAGACAACACAAGAACTGCGGGAGTTTTTAAAGAGCGATCGCGTGCTAATTTATCGCTTTGGTGCTGATAGTAATGGAGTAGTTATTGCCGAATCAACTGTGGCTAACAGCGATCGGCTATTGGGAAAAAATATCACTGATCCCTGCTTCGGTAGCAAATATCAAGAAAACTATACCCAGGGTTCCATTCAAGTTATTGAAGATATTCATGCAGCTGGATTACATCCTTGCCATATAGATTTCCTCGCCTCTTTGCAGGTGAGAGCCAATCTAGTCGTGCCAATTTTCTTCAAGCAAGATGTTTGGGGGCTGTTGATTGCCCAGCATTGCCACCAACCGCGTCAATGGCAGGACATAGAAACCGATCTGCTCAAGCAACTGGCAACTCAAATTGGCGTTGCCATCCAACAGGCAGAACTCCATCAGCAACTCAACGATCTCAAAGCCAAGATGGAGTCGCACAAACAAAAACACGTCAATCAGTTGCAGCAGGTGCGAAACTTTGAAGCCTTAGTGCGACGGATGACAGAACAAATCCGCGATAGCCTCGATGAAAGTCAGGTATTGCAGACAGTCACACAGGAATTAGTGCAATTACTCAACCTTGACCGTTGCCAAATTGAACTTTATAGCACCTGTCAAACCCAAGTAAATATTACTTACGAGTACACCACGAACTTACCCCAGTGCTTGGGATTAACCAAACAAATTGCAGACCGTCCCGAACTTTATCAGCCACTATTGCAAAAACAGCCTTTACAATTTTTAGAAATTGTACCTGGATGGCAGCCAAAATTGCTGGTTGTTGCCCAGATGGCTTGTCCAATTTTCGATACTCAAGGAATTTTGGGAAATATTTGGTTGACAAGACCAACACAAGACGGATTTGATGAATTTGAAGTCGGGTTAGTGCAGCAGATAGCAAACGAATGTGCGATCGCTATTCGTCAAGGGCAACTTTACCAAAAAACCCAGGCGCAGGTAAAAGAATTAGATCAACGCGAACGACTAAAAAACGAATTTCTCAGAACCCTGTCCCAAGAACTGCGGACACCAATAACTAGCATCAGCCTCGCCGCCCAAACTCTCGAAAGTGTTCTGACACCAGAAGAAATATTAGACATAGAAATAGTTCCGCAGCTTTTACAAATTTTGCATAATGAATGTGCGCGAGAGAGCAAGTTAATTAACGACCTACTCACACTCACATCTTTAGAAGCCGAACCAAATCCCCCAACTTTGATTGCCATTGACTTACAAAGCTGGCTTCATCCCATCATTGAAACTTTTCGAGATGTTACCAACTGCCAGCGCCAGCAGTTAAACCTAAATATCGATCGCACACTCCCACTTTTAGAAACAGATATCACAGACCTAGAGCGGATTGTCACCGAACTGCTCAACCATGCGTGCAAGTACACCCCAGCAGGTGAATCCATCACAATTTCGGCTGAAGTTACAGCTGACACACTAGAACTGAAGATTACCAATTCCGGAATCGAGCTTACCAGCAAGGAACTATCGCGGATTTTTGAGCCTTTTTATCACCTTTCCAAACACGATCCTTGGAAACATAGCGGCACAGGACTGGAATTGGCATTAGTGCAGAAAATGGTCAGACATTTAGGCGGCTCAATTTCTGTAGAGAGTGCAGCAGGTCAAACCAGCTTCACCGTTAAATTTCCCCTTTAAATCGTTTTTTGGGGTGTTGGACTGGCACATTTGTCAGAAGTTTGCTATAATCGTTATTCGTGTGGGTGACTAGCTCAACGGTAGAGCATCGGACTCTTAATCCGCTGGTTCTGAGTTCGAATCTCAGGTCACCCACCTTTTGAGAATTTTAACAGACTAAGAATGTTAACAAAATTGCTTGATGGAACTTCCCTTGGCGCGTTTTTGCTGGTACATTGACTTATCTGCCTGCAATAAGAGTTTTTCCAATGAAACATCTTTATTTAGAACACATTGTTGAACTCCAACACTCATTGATAGATGATAGCTTCTACCTTGATTCTGATTAAAGAAATCAACGTTTGCTTGTAGGCGAGCAGCAATTCCATTCGTATGATCTGAAGATTCAGGCATGAATACGACGAACTCATCACCTCCCAATCGGGCAATAATGTCAGAATCTCGATAAGTTTGTTTTAGTAGCTCTGCTGTGTCAACAATTACACGATCTCCAACTTCGTGTCCAAATGTATCATTGATTTCCTTCAATCCATCGATATCTACAAATAACAGACAACAGGGCTTTTGTCGGCGATGAGCGAGTTTTACTTGCTGCTGTGTAAGTAGAAAAAAGCCTCGTCGATTGTACAGTCCAGTTAATTCATCTGTTAGAGATAAGCGTCTAACTTCTGCCTCAACTTTTTGACGCCTTTCTATTTCTTTTTCTAGTGCAGCAGTTCGATTGCGGACTCTTTGTTCTAGTTCACCATAAATCTGCACATTTTCCATTGCCACAGCCGTTGTGTCTGCCAATGCCTGTAATAGCTTCACTTGTTCTAGAGTTGGCTGATGTAACTTAGCCCAATATGTTCCAATTGCACCTATGGGGTTACACGTCCGGATCGGCACCATTGCCAAGCTTTTGACAAAAGTCGGTTGGTAAGCTGCAAATGGAATGCGTTCATCTCCATAAATATCGCTAATCACAACAGGCTGACGGTTTCGCATCGTATGTCCACCAATGCAAATACTCATAGGGAAGCGTTGCCCTTTCCATAATGGAGCGATCGCATCTTCATCTGCGTAATAACATTGATCTCCATCTCGTAGGACAAAACTAGCTCCATCTGCTCCAGTCAACTCACGCGCAGACTTTCGCACAATCACCATGATTTGCTTTAGCGTCCGTGCTAGTGACAATGCTTGAACAACCTCAATTAAATGCTCCATTGCCTGAACATAAGATATTTCAGCTTTGACACTATTGAAATTAGAAGCGATAGCAGATGAAGCAGAGTTTTGAACATCCATGCACTGACACCCAAAAAAGAATAGTCAAAAATCAGTTGAGGCTGCGATATGGAGCAAATTTGCCCATTTTAATAGACTTTTTAGCTTTTTTGAATAAAAATGTTACATATCTAAAAATATCTATCTACAGATAGATGTAAAACTGTACTAATACCAATTAGCAATACCCGCAAAGCGTGAAGCAAGCTACGCAATGGACTTTGGCAGCATGAAGCAGTTCTTCTGGGGTGCCGGAACCGCCTAATTCAATCTGACCCAGTTCATATTTTTTGTGATAATTAATCTCAAAATATGCGCCTAATATCATGTCCGGTTAAAGACTTATCATTAAGGCAGCAGAGGGGCAGAGGGGCAGGGGAGCAGAGGGGAAGGGTTTTTGGGTTTGTGCATAGATTCGGGAATCATCACTAATTAGCCGGACATGACATAACACACCCTACAATAATTTTATTTTTACTTTATAAATAGCCTCTTAGGGTATAGCGTTTCCCCACAAGCGTGAGGTACACCTGTAGGGGCACGGCACTGTTCCCTACACCTTGCGATATGATGTTGTACTGCATCTGAATGGGAACGGCTATATACAAGAGTAATGAAAGGAAATTCAATATTTGATTTTTGGATAAATTAAAATTTTATATAATGCTAATTCAAAGTTTAAATTAATATTTATTAACAGGATCAGAGAAGAATTTTAGACTTTATTTGCTATTAAGTATTTCGGATTAATCGTAATTTTACTTTAGGGTGGCACAGCTGTGCTGCCCTAAAATTGTATATCAGTTGATGATACTTGTTATTCTGCTACCGTCACTGCTTCATTTTGCGGAAACTTGGGGAAAAATTTCTGAGATATCCAGGCAGTAAAGATATGAGATAGTAATCCCAGAGGACCGGCAAAGAAACACAAAGCTAGGGAATGAATTGTCCAAACACCTGTTTTTTGCCCTTCTAAATATATCCAGCGACCAACAAATAAATCCATCACCAAATAATGAATCCAACCCGTTGCCATAACTTTTTCATCTGCAAAAAGGCGGGCAACATTCGCTAATTGGAGATTCGAGAAATCTTGGGCGTTTTCTGGCGTAATGCTGTTGATAAACAAATACAAATATACTCCAGCTATCAACACAAAAGGCAGATATGATGCCATTATTCGCTGTGTGATTTTCCAATTTGGCAATAAAATCATCAAAGTCCAAAAAGGCAAGACGAAAATATTGGCAATGTCAAATATTTGAGAAATTGTCATAGTTTTGTGGAGTGGGGAGTGGGGAGTGGGGAGTGGGGAGTCGGGAGTGGAGAGATGGGGAGATGAGGGAGACAAGGGGACAAGGAGAAAACTCCTAACTCTTAACTCCTCACTCACCACTCTCAATGCCCAATTTATAGAGCTACGAGTTGGGATTCGATTTCTGAGGATTTCAAATCACGGCCGATGAAAACTAAGCGGGTTTGTCTGGCTTCTTCGGGTTGCCAGGGGCGATCGTAAAATTTATCAAATCTGGTTCCCACACCTTGCATTACTAAGCGCATGGATTTGTTTGGTACTGCCACGAAGCCTTTGATGCGATAAATTTCTTGTTCTTGTGCCAAGGTTTGTAACTGCTGTTGCAGCTTTTCTGGGTCAAAGGCACGATCTAAAATTAAATTGGCGGAGGTAATTTCTTCGTCGTGTTCGTGGTCTTCTTCGGTGTCGTGATGACTGGGACGAGAATCTAGGTTGTCTTCGACTGCGGCTTGGAATCCTAATAATATAGATGCATCGAGTCGAGAGCGATCGCTCTCCACAATCTTCACCACTCTGGGCAGCTCTTGTTTAATTAATTCCTCAACTCTGGCCTTTGTTTCGGCGTCCACCAAGTCAATTTTATTCAACACCACTAAGTCTGCACAAGCAAGTTGGTCTTCAAACAGTTCTTGCAAAGGTGTTTCGTGTTCCAGACTATCATCTGCTTGGCGCTGAAGTGCGATCGCCTGCGGATCGCTGGCAAAAGTCCCTGCTGCTACCGCTGCACAATCAACTACGGTAATCACCGCATCCACGGTAGCTGCATTGCGAATTTCCTGCCAGCGAAAAGCTTTTATCAAAGGTTTAGGTAACGCTAAACCAGAGGTTTCAATCAAAATACAATCAATACTATCCCGCCGCTTAATCAACTCTTGCATCGTCGGGTAAAACTCTTCCTGGACGGTACAGCATAAGCAGCCGTTGGTTAATTCAAAAATATTACTGTCGCCTTCACCATCCTCAGGGCAAATTTGACAGGATTTTAACAATTCGCCATCAATACCGAGTTCGCCAAATTCGTTGACCAAAACCGCAATACGGCGTCCTTGGTTGTTTTGTAGCAAGTGACGAATTAGGCTAGTTTTTCCACTACCTAAAAAGCCTGTGATTACTGTGACCGGAATTTTTGCAGCCATATTTTGCCTGATGTCTTCAGTATCATAAGTTTTACTCATTGCAAACTTAAATACTGAAATGAACCTGAGTTTCAATATTGACTTAGTTATTGTAAACTGAAATTCTAGAGTAAAACTTACAATTCTTCCCCTACTCTCTCATCCCCCTCATCCACCTCATCTCCCCACCTCCCCACTCCCCACTCCCCATTCCTTTTTTTTAAGAATCATTCTCTCTTTTGTGGCATAAATTTAGTGAATACGGGCGATATGTACATAGCAGCGTTGATCACTAGAGACTGACTTATGAATAACTCCACCTATCAGCTAGACGATTTCACCTTAACATTGCCAATTTCCCAAACAGCTCGCATAACTGCCCAACAATTTGCTAACCAGCAGCCAAATTCTCAAAAAGCAGAGCAAGTCCGGCTGAATACTCTAGCTGTATGGGTGGTGAATGACTATTTGCAGATGATGGATATTCCAACTGATCTCGCAGCTGGTGACAGCTGGAACCCCATCATGCGCCTCTGCGGGAATGTCGCTGACTTAGAAGTGCCTTCAGTTGGTCGTCTTGAGTGTCGCCCTGTTCACAAACACCAGCAGATATGTTCCATTCCTCCAGAAACCTGGGAAGAACGGGTAGGTTATTTAGTGGTTGAATTTGATGAATTGCTCCAAGAAGCGAAGCTATTGGGTTTTGTGCCTAGTGTTGCAACTGAAACACTACCTTTAAGACAACTGCAACCATTGGAAGCATTTATCGACCATATGGCACAGCTGCGGGAATCTCCACTTGCCTCACTGGTGAATTTGAGTCAGTGGTTTGCTGGTATATTTGAGACGGGCTGGCAAACTGTTGAATCTTTGTGGAATCTGCCAGAACTTAGACCAGCTTATGCTTTTCGTAGTATTGAAACTGTGGAACTAAATGCTCTAAACGAACCAGAATTATTTACTAAACGTGCAAAACTGATTGATTTGGGCATCCAAATTCTGAATCACCCGGTGATGTTGATTGTGGAAATTAGCCCAGAAAAGAATCAACAAACGAGTATCCACCTCCAGTTGCACGCAACTGGTAGTCAAATTTACTTACCACCAGGAGTGCATCTCACCGTTCTAGATAGTTCGGGAGCAGTCTTTTTGGATGCTCAATCCAGAAAATCAGACAATTACATTCAGTTACAGTTTCGCGGTGAACCCACAGAAGAATTTAGCGTTAGGGTAGCATTGAATGGTACTAGTATTACCGAACATTTCCGGATTTAAAATATCTAGCTATCTTCCCTCTTTGTCGGTAGTTTATAAGTGGTAAATTGATTAATTAAAAATTTAAACCGGCTTTTTGGGATTTTCAAAAAAGTTCTGTACACACTTCTGAAGCTTGTCATCAGACATCAGAGGTTTGTGAATTTGCACAGGAAGAGGGATAGCGACGGTCATGGGTAAGTTAGTAGTTCTGAAATTCGGAGAGGGTAGTTTTGAGCAGGGGTTTGCTGTTACCCTCCAAATTGGTGAAGAACAGGAGCGTGCGACAACAGAAATCACAGGGAAATTACCTCCATTTCCGGAAATGCCGCTCTACTATAGTCATTGGCAGTCTAGTTATCGGCAAATAGGCAATCGTTATCGCCTCTATGCTGAGCAAATGCAGGTGACGAATGTATCGATGATCCAAGACTGCGAAAACACTTCTCATATTTTGCGGGCACGCTTTAATACCTGGCTGCGAGCGGAGGAATTTCGCTCTGTAAGAGAAAAATGGTTAGAAAGATTGTCGTCCACGGAAGAAGTGCGGGTCATTTTACAAACAGAAAATAGCCAATTACAGCTATTACCCTGGCATTTGTGGGACTTGTTAGAACGCTACCCCAAGGCTGAAATCGCTCTTGCTTCACCAACTTACGATCGCATCCACAAGTCACGCACTGCAAATCCTTTAGTCAACATTTTGGCAATTGTCGGTAATAGCCAAGGAATTGACACCCAAGCAGATCAAGCTTTACTGCAACAGTGTAGCAACGCCGAAGTCACTTTTATTGTCGAACCACAGCGCAAGGAATTAACTGAACATCTCTGGGGAAAAAACTGGGATATTCTCTTCTTTGCCGGACATAGTTCTAGTCAGGGAAACGGAGAAAGCGGACGAATTTACCTGAATAAAACTGATAGTCTGACCATTGGCGAGTTAAAGTATGCTCTGAGAAAAGCTATTGAAAATGGTTTACAACTAGCTATATTCAATTCCTGCGATGGATTGGGATTGGCGCGAGAATTGGCTGATTTGCAGATTCCTCAGATAATTGTCATGCGCGAACCGGTTCCAGACCAAGTTGCTCAAGAGTTTTTAAAGTATTTTCTCCAAGGCTTTGCTAGTGGAGAGTCTCTATATCAATCAGTACGCCAAGCGCGGGAACGGTTGCAAGGACTTGAAGACCGATTTCCTTGTGCGACTTGGCTACCAGTGATTTGCCAAAATCCAGCCCAGATGCCCCCCACTTGGGATGAATTAAGGTCTACAGAAATTGAAGAGATACCGAATTTACCTCCATCTATCAAACGCAGATTTAGCATCACTTTGTCATTGAGTGTGGCAGTTACAGCCTTCGTTTTTGGGGCGAGGTTGGTGGGAATGCTGGAAAATCCAGAAATTCAAGCCTTTGACCAGATGGTGCGATTGCGTCCACCAGAAGGAATTGATCCCCGACTGCTGATAATCACCATTGACGATGATGATTTGGCAACTCAAAGAAAAAATGGTGAGGCCTTAATCGGAGCTTCCATTTCCGAAAAATCTCTCAATAAACTTCTACAAAAACTTAATCAGTACCAACCGAGAGCGATCGGTTTAGATATCTACCGTGATTTTAAGGCCAAAGACCCAGATTTAATTACTCGTCTGCAAAAAACTCCCAACTTGATTGGCATATGTAAAGGGACCGATGGCACAACCAATGTCAGAGGTATTCAGCCGCCACCAGAAATTCCGACAACAAATCTGGGATTCAGTGACTTTATACACGACCGTGATGGAGTTATTCGTCGCCATCTTTTATTCATGAACCAAGAGGCGACATCATTGTGTTCTACCTCTTACTCATTCAGTCTACAACTGGCTTCGCTCTATCTGCGACCTTCAGGAATTGGAGTCAAGTTCACCCCCAAAGGAAATTTGCAGTTGGGTAAAACTGTTTTTCCAAATCTGAACCCTCGTAGTGGTGCCTATCAAAATATTGATGCCAATGGCGGCCAAATCTTACTCAACTACCGTTCCCCAAAGGAAATCGCCGAACAGGTGAAGCTAACCGAATTTTTATCTAGTCCGGTTAATCCTTATGCTATCAAAGACCGGATTGTTTTGATTGGTGTGGTGTCAAGAGGAGATTCTCCAGATACCTGGCCGACACCCTACGGAGTTCCCTTGGATGATCAAATGCCAGGAGTCCTGGTACAAGCCCATATGGTTAGCCAAATTCTCAGTGCTGTGGAAGATGGCCGTCCACTGCTGCGGGTTTGGTCGCTGTGGCTTGAGGTGGCTTGGATTTGGGGTTGGTCTGTGGTGGGAGGAGTCCTAGCTTGGCGAAACCTTTCACTCCGCTGGTTGGCATTGGCAGTTGGTGTTACCTCTAGTGTTCTGTATGTAGCTTGCTTTGGTCTATTAATTTGGGGTGCTTGGGTGCCTTTTGTCCCCTCAGCTTTGTCCTTAGTAGCCACCGTTGGCTTGATGTCAATTTATAATTCCAAAACAAAAATTGCTAGTTCTTAGGGAGTGGGGAGTGGGGAGTGGGGAGTGGGGGAGATGAGGGAGATGAGGGAGATGGGGGAGATGGGGGAGATGGGGGAGATGGGGAGATTAATTCTTAACTCAGCACTCCTCACCTGAGGCGGAGCGTCTCCCTCCGGCTCCGCTCAGCAATGGCTCAACGCCCCGCTATCCATGTACAGCAATCCCAATGCCCAATCCAAAATCTAAAATCTAAAATCCAAAATCCTATGAGGTGATGTTTTTATGAAGTTTAATTTACAACCGATAAAACTATTTTTAGTACTAGGTTTGAGCTGCACGAGTCTGCTACTGAGCCAGAATTCGAGTCTTGGTCGTGGACTTGGCGATCGCTCTAATTCTAAAATGATTGTTGCTCAAACCCCACCTTTTGAGCAACCCCCAGTTCCACCTGGTCGCGCTCCTGGAGGACGCGTCCGGGGTGGGGCTACGCGGGGAGATTTTGCGTGTCCAACTGCTAAACCTGACCTCACGGCTTTAATGCCGTTTACTGAGGAAGCTGATGGGGTGGTTAATGTCTGGGCAAAGACAACCTTAGAACGTCCAAGTTGGTTTTTCTACGTGCCATATACCAAGGATGTGGGTAATGCAGTGGAATTTGTGCTGCAAGATGAGGATTCTAACGAGATATTTAAACAACCCATCGCTTTACCAGATAAGCCAGGAGTAATACGCGTTTCCCTACCTAGCACTGGTCCGGCCTTGACACTGAACAAACAATACCGTTGGTTTTTCAGCATTAACTGCGATAAACGCAAAAATGCCCCTTGGACTTTCGTTGAAGGGGTAATACAACGAGTTGACCTGAGTCAATCAACAGTTAAAGAACTAGAAACGACAGAACCTCTAAAGCGCTATGCAATCTATGCCCAAAATGGCATATGGTATGAGGCACTAGCGACACTAGCTCAACTGCGTCAGAAAAATCCCAAAGATACGGCAGTTGAGGCACAGTGGCAGAATTTGCTAGCCAGTATCCGCTTAGATGATGTTGCTAAAAAACCCCTTCTGTTGGACAAACCTTAGACTTTGGGGCATAGGGCATAGGGCATAGGGCATTGGGCATTGGTTATTTTCTCTATCTCCCCATTCCCCATTCCCCATTCCCCATTCCCTACTCAGCCCTGACTAAACCATTGTGCCTGAGTAGAGCGATCGTACTTGGTTCACGACCCCGGAAAGTTTTAAAGACCTGCATTGGATGCTTTCCACCACCAAGTGCCAGAACGGTATCTCGATAATGTCGTCCTGTAGCTTTTATAGCTTCTTCATTTTCTAGTCCAGCCTCTTCAAAAGCGGCAAAAGCATCAGCACTAAGTACTTCAGCCCATTTGTAACTGTAGTATCCGGCTGCGTAACCACCCTCAAAAATGTGTCCAAATGCACATAGCATTGAATCTTCTGGAAGTGGTGGTAAAACGGTAGTCGTCTGAGCTATGCGCTGACGCACATCTGCCGGAGTTTCATCACTATCGGGACGATAGCGGTAGTGTAGTTCTAAATCAACCCTGCTAAAGTGAAGCTGCCGCAACATGGCAGTACCACTCATATAATTACGGGCTGCTAGCAGTTTTTGATAATAATGTTCTGGTAGAGCTTCCCCTGTTTCGTAATGCTTAGCCATGCCAAATAAAGTAAGTCGCTCATAGCACCAGTTTTCCATAAACTGACTAGGTAGTTCCACTGCGTCCCATTCGACATTGTTGATGCCTGCGGCTCCAGCATAATCAACCTTGGTAAGCATGTGGTGTAATCCATGACCAAACTCGTGAAACAAAGTCTCTACTTCATAGAAAGTCATCAAACTAGGTTTGCCATCTACTGGTGGAGTTTGGTTACATATCAGATAACTCACAGGTAAGCGGATGCTAGTTACACCATTTTCTGTGGTTTTGGCACGATTGATGCATACATCCATCCAAGCACCACCGCGTTTTTCTGCGGGACGGCTATAGGGATCTAAGTAGAAGTAAGCTATGGGAGAACCAGTTTCATCAGCAATTTGGAAATAACGCACATCCTCATGCCATACTGGGGCTTGACCATCGGCAGGGGTGACGGTAACGCCAAATAACCGCTTCACAAGTCCAAATAAGCCATCTAGTACTTGGGGAAGGGGAAAGTAAGGACGTAATTCTTCAGCAGTAAAAGCAAATTTTGCTTCTCGTTGGCGTTCTGACCAAAAGCTGATATCCCAGTGTTTTAAATCCTGATATTGTTCTCCATGTGATGCGGCGAAGGCTTGGAGTTCTTCTAAGTCTTTGACAGCAGCATCATAACTAGCCTGACGTAGTTCTTCTAATAATGCTTCCACTGCTTCAACATTAGGAGCCATTTTACTGGCAAGGCTCAATTCGGCATAACTCCCAAAGCCAAGTAAATCTGCGAGTTCTTGCCGTAACTCCAAAATCCTCTTAATTAAAGGTTTGTTATCTAAATCGCCACTAGAAGCACGGGTGATATAAGCTTTGTAAAGCTTTTGGCGTAAATCTCGGCTGGTGCTATGCTGCATGAAAGGCCCGTAGCAGGGAAAGTCCAAAGTAATACGCCAAGGACCATTTTCTGGTGTAGCGTTGATTTCACCAGCCTCACGAGCAGCTTGTGCTGCTAAACTCACTAAGCTTGGGGGTAGTCCGTCAATTTCTGCTTTTTTTGTCAGGGTTAAGCTAAAAGCTTTAGTCGCATCCAGTACATGGTTAGAGAATTTGGTAGAAAGTTCTGCTAATTCCATCTGGATGATATTGAAACGCTCTCTTGCCTCTCCTTCTAAGCCAACACCAGAAAGTTCTGCATCTCGAATGGCAGCTTCTACAATCCGCTGTTGGGCTGGTTCTAAAGTTGCCCAACTATCACTGGCACGGAGTACTTTAAAAGCACTGTAGATGGGTTGGCTTTGACCAAGCTTATTGATAAATTGTATTACCTGTGGCTGTATGGTTTCATGAGCTTCTCGCAGTTCAGGGCTATTTTTAACCCCCATTAAATGATTCACTGCCCCCCAACTCCAGGTAAGCCGTTCAGTCAGCTTTTCTAAAGGTTGTACTAAACCTTCCCAAGTAGGCTCTACATTAGCCTCTAAAGCTGCAAGCTGCTGGTCAAGTTCTGCCAGCAATTGGTTAAAGGCTGGTACTACTCGTTCTGGTTTAATCTCTGCAAAGGGAGGTAGGCCAGTGCCTTGGAGTAAAGGATTGTCAAAAAGAATGGTACTTGCACTCATGTTTTTCTCTGAACTGCGGACGAATAAAAATCAACAATGATTTTTATTTATATATATTTATATTTATATATCTTCTAATGTAGCGATCGCTGTGCTATTTAGTCTCGCCATTCTGGCAGAATAAAAACTACTTGGGCATTGGGCATGGGGCATTGGTTATTTCCCCCCTCTCCCTCATCTCCCTCATCTCCCCCATCTCCCTCATCCCCTGCCCTACTAATCAGCTGTGACTAGGGCGATCGCAAAGCCATCGTATCCTTTGCTACCCACTGTCTGGAGGGCTGTGGCACTCACACGTGGTTCTGATGCCAGCAGTTCGTTGAAGCGACGCACACCTTGGACGCTGGCATCGCCACTGGCTGTATCAATTACTGCCCCGTTGCGGACAACATTATCAGCAACAATCAGGCTGCCTCGACGGGAAAGTTTCAGCGCCCAGGCTAGGTAATCAGGATTGTTTGGCTTGTCGGCGTCGATGAAAATCAGATCAAATGGACTGCGACCTTCAGCGGCAAGTTGTGGGAGTGTAGAGAGTGCTTGCCCAAGTCGCAATTCAACTAAATCGTTCAGACCGGCGCGTGCAATGTTATTCTGGGCTACTCTGGCGTGCTTGGGATCGGCTTCCAGTGTAATTAAGTAACCGTCAGTGGGTAGTGCCCGCGCCAACCAGATTGTGCTGTAGCCGCCCAAAGTACCAATCTCTAGGATGGTACGTGCCCCTTGGAGTTGTGCCAACAGCAGCAGTAGCTTGCCCTGATTTGGCGAAACGTTGTGCGGTGGCAGACCGGCGGCAGCGCTGGCTTCCAGTGCTGCATCTAGCACGGGGTCGGGGGGTACAAACAGGTCAGTGAGGTAGCTATCAACCGCAGTCCATTGCGCCTGATTCATAAATTCTGGTTTCAGAAGGGTTTTTACATGAAAGCAAAGATTAAGTTTACTACTAAAACAAGCACAGAACATTTCGGCTTACTGAAAATTACCTTTTAAATTGTCTTAACTGTCTTATCTATCCTTGACTTTTTGCTTGATTTTAAGAGATTATCAAAGATTGAAGATATGAATATTATATACTTGCGCAAAACTAAAAATTTAAGAAAAAATTAATTAAATTAATACACTAAACTATATCCAGCATAATTCAGAGTTCTCCGAGTAGAATTGGTAAGTAAAACAGCCTTGACGCCAGGTTTTTAGATTTGGATTGTCTACTTCATATTCATTCAAATCTGCTGTAATCGGTCAAGGTTTACAAAATACAGTTAAATACTTCTTAGAGAAATGCAAGAAAAATCCCAAATTCAAAATTTAAAACATCGATCTCCCGAATTCCAGACAAGTTTTTTCAATTTCCCAGAACAAACAATCTACTTTTGTTTTGCTGATGAAATTCCCTATGGTTGCTTTTGTAACTTCTCAGCACATGGTTTTAAATTAGATAACTTTTATTGGCAAACTAGCGAACACTATTTTCAAGCACAGAAGTTTGTAGGCACACCTTATTTTGAGAAAGTCCAACAGGCTAAAACGCCATTGGAAGCAGCAAATATCGGAGGCGATCGCTCTCTTCCTCTCCGTCCAGATTGGAGACAAGTCAAAGATGAATTCATGTACAAGGCAGTTTTAGCTAAATTCCAAAACCATGCAGATATTCGAGATATTCTGCTCTCAACTGGTAATCAATTACTAGTTGAAACCACATCACATGACTATTACTGGGGTTGTGGAGAAGATGGTACTGGTAAAAATCGCCTGGGACAGATTCTCATCGAAGTGCGAACCATACTCCGTCATTATAATTAACTTAAATGTAATGTAGTTCAGTTAAGATTCAAAATCAACATACTTGCATTTTGATTTTGTTAAGTTACTCTCTCCTTAACTGAACCTTTTTATCACGTAATGTTCCAAATCAAAAGCAATATCAGCACTATTTTTTTGGCACTATTATAGGTTTGGTTTCTAGTTGATATACCACTGTCATCAATCATTATAAATTTAACTGAATATTAGTGAGCAATATTCTCTATCCACATACTAAACGTTTTGGGACATTATTATGACTGACCAGATCGAAGTTACTAACTATGAGCCTCATAACAAAACAACAGGAGCAATTATTGCTAATTTTGTTGCTCTAGTAATTTTTGGTATTATGCCCATCTTGATCCGATGGAGCGAGAACGAAATCAGCCCTAATGCTACGATGTTCAATCGTTGTTGGATAGCGGCTATTATCTTTGGAATATGGCAAGAAGTTTTAGTTATTCGCCAGCTTGGGAAAAAAGAACAACCCATCATCAAGCAGTCACTTGACAAAAATCAAATCCTGTTACTAGTAGTAACAGCGGTGTTTTTTTGCGCTACTCAAATTCTCTGGGCTTGGTCACTGACTGAGACTAGCGTTGCCAACTCGGCATTGATACATAGTTTGACTCCATTGTTCACGACACTGGGGGGATGGTTACTTTTTAATCAACGTTTTGATTATAAATTCCTAGCTGGTCTAGCAATCACAATTATAGGAACAATCGTCTTGGGGTTCGATGATTTACAAATTGCCTCACTGAAACTCCAAGGTGACATACTAGCTCTTGCATCAGCACTTTTCTGGAGCCTTTATCTTTTGACAATTGAAAAACTCAGGACACAATTAACAGTTACAACTATTTTGAGTTGGATTTGTCGAATTATTACGCTTTTACTTGCACCGATTATGTTTATTATTCACGACGAATTTTTTCCCCATTCTGCGAACGGGTGGCTGGGTGTTATTGCTCTGGCTCTAACCCTTATTGTCGCTGACGGACTACTGGCATACAGCCTCAAACATTTGTCTTCTAGTCTTGTAGCAATGATTAATCTTTTAGATCCTATTGTTACCGCCTTCTTAGCTTGGATTATCTTTGCAGAAGCTTTGAATTGGTTGAACTTAGTGGCATTTGCTGTTATTCTGCTTGGTATTTATCTTGCCTTAAATAGTAACGTAGGAATTGAAGAGTCAGCGAAGGAATTGAAAGAGCCGTCTCCAGAACTTACTAATGGAGTGTAGTGGTTTTCAGATGCAGGTAGTTCTTCTATTCTGTTATCAAGTTTTACAGTTATAAAAATATGAACTTATGCCTATTTGTGATTGATATTCAAAATGGGTTGATATCTGAAAATACTACGTATATTATACAATTTATCAAGTATTTATGAGAGCAAAATATATTTTTCACAAGTTTAAATGTTTGGTAAAAGAGAAATTCATAATCCTTGAATGGAGTTAGGCATGTCCAATGTGGCTATTGTCTATTTTTCTGCTTCTGGTCATACACATTTAATGGCTCAAGCGATCGCCGAAGGAGCTACTAAAGTGCCAGGAGTGAAGGTAGAATTATTACGAATTGTGGAAAAGCAGTTTGTCAATGGATCGTGGGAAGACCCAGAAATCATCGAAAAGCTGAATCAGGCTGATGCCATTGTGTTTGGTTCACCTACTTATATGGGAGGTGTAGCCGGTCAATTTAAAGTTTTTATTGATGCTCCTAGAGATGTCTGGGCTAATCAAAAATGGAAAAATAAGCTTGCGGGTGGCTTTACTCATTCCAGTTTTCCCAGTGGTGAAAAACAAGGAACACTGCTTTATTTGGCAATCAATGCTGCCCTTAATGGCATGATTTGGGTTAGCGTTGGAGATTTACCTAGTCAGTTATTTGAAAAAGATGATGGTATAAATCGTCTCGGTTCGTTTCTAGGAGTAATGGGACAAACCGAAGGTGCTTGCACAGCCGAACCAACACTCGATCCAGGCGATCGCCTAACAGCTTTCCGATTTGGACAACGCATCGCAGAAATAGCCCAACGTTGGACAAAAGTTAATTAAGGTGAGTAGGGGCGCACAGCTGTGCGCCCCTACGATGATTTAATTTTCAAAGGGTGTATTCCATTCAATTGAGAATCGGTGTAAGTCTTTAAACTACTACACCGTTTGCTTTACCTGGGATTTTGCCAACTCGCTAGGTGCGATCGCTCCATTTTCTGTAATGATGGCTGTAATCAACTCGGCTGGGGTGACATCAAATGCTGGGTTGTAAAAATCTATACCCGCTGGTGTGAGAATAGTATCGCCGACTTGATAGATTTCTGTGGGATCGCGTTCTTCAATGGGAATTTTGCTGCCATCGGCTAATTCAAAATCAACGGTGGAAAGGGGTGCAGCGACAAAGAAGGGTATATTATGGGCTTTAGCTGCGATCGCCACACTGTATGTACCAATTTTATTAGCAGTGTCGCCGTTAGCGGCAATGCGATCGGCACCCACAACTACTGCATGAATCAAACCTTGTTTCATGCAATGGGCTGCCATGTTATCAGTAATTAATGTCACTGGAATACCTTCTTGGACGCATTCCCAAGTGGTGAGTTTTGCGCCTTGTAAGCGGGGACGGGTTTCGTCGGCAAACAAACGCTCTAAACGTCCTTCTCTCCAAGCAGAACGCACAACACCCAAGGCTGTACCATAACCAGCAGTGGCTAATGCCCCGGCGTTACAGTGGGTAAGCAATGTCAGCTTTTCTGGGGTAGTGGGCAAAACTGCCAAACCATGATCGCCGATCGCCTGACAGGTTTGCAAATCTTCAATGTTGATTGCTTGGGCAGTTTCCAAGAGAATTTGCTTGATTTCTTCCACTGTTCCCAGGGTTTCGTAGGCAGTTTTGAGCATTCGGCTAATTGCCCAAAATAAGTTTACCGCTGTGGGACGAGTAGAACGCAACAACTGAGCAACTCGATCTAAGTGTTGCAGAAATTCGTGGCGATCGCTTGTTGCAATTTCCCTCGCCCCTAAATACATTCCATATGCCGCAGCCACACCAATTGCAGGCGCACCCCGCACAATCATCGTTTTAATCGCCCGCGCCATATCTTCACTGCGGTGAATTTCCACGAATGCATATTCATTGGGTAGGCGAGTTTGGTCAATTAGTGACACTGAGTCATTGTGCCAAATAACTGGATAAACCTGATTTGTAGAATCTGTCATAAAAAGAGCCAATATTTTTTAATTTTTTGAGAGAATAATAAAACAGGAGTCAGAATTCAGAATTCTGAATTCTGAATACTCTACCCATAAAGGGATAAAGTTTTAAGGCAAGAATATTTAATACTAGTTTCGCCCACCATTCCACTGCCTTTTAAACCAATATTCACCATCCAGTCTGACTCCAATTTATACTGAATTCTGACTTCTGAGTTCTGAATTCTTCTTTAAAAAATTTTACAAATTGAAATCAAAGCGGTTTTTTGGTGAACAATTACACCTTGATTTTAATTTCTAAACATGGTCTAATTTTAGCAAAACTTCATCAAATTTTAAAATTTGATTGCGAAGCTTGGCTTCAACTGGCTTTAACTAGCCTGGAAAAAACTCCACAGCCGCCAAATGCAAGTTTGGTGAGTTGATACAAACTCAAGTTGAAAAAGGTGAAAAAAAGTGAGCTATAAAATTATTTACGGAACAGTTACTGAAGACGGAACCAAACAGAGCGGAAAGGGTTTTCAAGTTGAATCACCGGAAGCAGGAACCTATGTTATTACTTTTTTAGAATCTTTTGTTGAACCTCCCACCGTCGTAGCTACTTTAAAGGATTGGGGTGCCGATAATCAAATTGTTGTTAAGAACATAGCCACAAACAAAGCTCAAGTTAATATTTGGGATTTGGGAATTAAGCAACAATCAGGCGCAGCTTCTCCAGAACTGGCAGTGACCAAAGAAAAGTCTGCTTTTAATTTTATTGCGATCGGTGAAGCTAGTTAAAGGATTTCCAATAAATAAATTACTACTTGTGGGGTGTGTGGGAAAGCCATTGGTGTCAAATTAAGCTCAAACCTTTGTCCCACAAACGTTCTAGCAATTTTCAGGTAAATAGACCACGCGGTAGGGGCACAGCAATGCTGTGCCCTTACGATAGATGTGGTTCAAATACGTGAAAACTGCTGTAACATTTGGAATTAGAGCCAAATCGTACTAGGCAATCAGACTGAAATCGCTACTACTCAAAGTAATAGTAGGATTCCCTAAACGGGCAAACTCAAACACTGTACCTGTACCCAGAACATTGCCATCTTGG
>NZ_JACJSJ010000109.1 GCF_014698115.1 Nostoc sp. FACHB-973 | reverse complement strand
ACTTAAAGCTTGAATTTACTACTTATTCCTTTCTTTCTTCTGCCTTCTGCCCTCTGCCTTCTGCCTTCCCCCACCCAAGATCACCAAAAGTTGCCAAGAACCATCTTTTCCTTCCACCGACACTAAAATCCTCGCTTATGCTTCCAGACCCTGACAAATTTTGGGTCTGGTTACAGCCAACGAGCGATCGCAAACCAGAAAATCAGGTTTCGGCTACTGTTTACGTCAGTCCTATAAAAATATAAAGTTTTGTAAAAATAGCATAATTTCTGGATTTAGAACTGAAAAGTTAACAGATGTTGGTAGTTTTGGCTGAGGTGAATAACTCAAAAATCTTGATTTTATCCCCGAAGTTTATTGATGAAATTCAATATGAAGTACTGCATTTTATTTAGTAAAGGCTTCAGGAAACTGAGAATTAATTGCACATTTATTTAAGTAAAACTAAATTGTTTAATTTATGCAAATGAACCATCTTACTACTATTTCAAACTCCCCAGAGTCTCAAATTGCCGAGACTATTCAAGCTTGGTTGGTTAACCAGTTTGCCGAACGCCTGGAAATTGATCCGGAAGATATAGATATTCATGAGCCTTTTGATAACTATGACTTAAATTCTGCGGAAACAATTATCCTGCTGGGAAAGTTGGAAAAGTGGCTGGGACGTAATCTCAATCCTACCTTAATCTTTAATTACCCAACTATTGCAGAACTTGCTGAGCGCCTAGCTGAGTAAATTAGTGGAACAAGGCAGAAAGCACAAGGGAAGAAAGCTTCTAGCATCAGCTTTTTAATCTTTTTTTACTCGTTAGTTATTTCTGCTATGGGGCACTAGAGTTTCAAATTCAGTAGTGCTGAGTTTTGTGAGCGGTAGCGGAGCGTTGAGCCAGTGCTGAGTTAGGACTCAATTGTGAGTACTCATTGTTCAGCGTTCACCGCTGTTTTAGTGATGACAAAAATGTGGTGCAATCAAGGAAGATAGAAATGGAAGCGATCGCAATTATTGGTATTGGCTGCCGATTTCCTGGCGCAAAAGATCCTGAGGCTTTTTGGCAGCTTTTGCGTAACGGAGTTGATGCTATTACAGAGATCCCCAAAAATCGCTGGGATCTTGATGAATACTATGACCCAAACCCGGAAATTCCTGGGAAAACGAACTCGCGCTGCGGTGGCTTTTTGCAGCAAGTAGACCAGTTTGACCCTCACTTTTTCGGAATTTCACCGAGAGAAGCCATGTCTATGGACCCCCAGCAACGACTCTTATTAGAGGTAGCTTGGGAAGCATTGGAAGATGCTGGACAGGTGCGAGAACAGCTATCCGGCTCACGCACTGGCGTGTTTGTGGGTATTTCCACAAACGATTACACCTTGATTCAAGGAGAGGGTTATTCCCAACACATCCAAGGCTACGATCTGACCGGTAATGTGTTGAGCCTTGCTGCTGGTCGCCTTTCCTATGTATTTAACTTCAAGGGGCCAAGCATGGCAATTGATACGGCTTGTTCCTCGTCACTTGTGGCAGTTCACCTTGCCTGCCAAAGTTTATGGAACAAAGAAGCAAACATGGCTTTGGCTGGAGGTGTGAATATTATTGTTGCACCGACTGGGCACATTGGACTAACTAACCTCAAAGCTTTGTCTCCCGATGGTCGCTGCAAAACCTTTGACGCTGAAGCTAACGGCTATGTTCGCAGTGAAGGGTCTGGTTTTATTGTTCTCAAACCTTTATCGCAAGCTCTGGCAGATAATGACCAGATATATGCACTGATTCGCGGCAGTGCAATTAACCATGATGGACGCAGCAAGGGATTGACCGTGCCTTATGGTCCTGCTCAAGAAGCACTGATTCGTCAAGCATTAGATAATGCTGGGGTGGCACCAGCCGAAATTAGCTACGTTGAGTTGCACGGTACAGGCACTCCTTTGGGAGATCCCATTGAAGCGATCGCGTTAGGAACAGTATTAGATGCTGACCGTAGTCCTGGAAATTACTGCGCCGTCGGCTCGGTAAAAAGCAACATTGGTCATTTAGAAGCAGCCTCTGGTATCGCTGGTTTAATTAAAGTTGCGTTATCCCTCAAGCATCAACAGATACCACCGAATCTCCATTTTCACCAGCCTAACCCCTATATTCCTTTTGAGACTCTGCCCATCCGAGTCCAGCAGTCTTTGACGCCTTGGCCTCAAGGGTCTAGCCCAGCCTTTGCCGGCGTTAGTTCCTTTGGCTTTGCCGGAACCAATGCTCATGTTGTCTTAGAGCAGCCTCCCCAATCCGCAGATATCCCGCAACAGCAACAATCTTACTTACTACCCCTGTCAGCCCAGAGCCAAGAAGGTGTCAAATCATTAGCACAAGCTTATCAAAATTTTCTGGAAACTCAAGAAGCCGATGCTGCTTCACTGGCAGACATTTGTTATACAGCCAGTTTACGACGCACTCACCACGAACACCGCCTGGCTTTGTTGGCTGATTCTCCCACACAACTCCAAGAAAAGTTACAAGATTTTTTACAAAGCAAGTTAGAGACTAATCAATCTTCTAATGGTAAGCGTCGCCGCCGCCCGAAACTAGTTTTTGTCTTCTCCGGTCAAGGACCTCAATGGTGGGCGATGGGACGGGAGTTACTAGAACAAGAAGCAGTTTTTCGCGCCACTATAGAAGAATGTGATGCCCTAATCAAATCTCATACTAATTGGTCTTTATTAGCAGAACTGAGAGCTGATGCCTCTGAATCTCGTCTACAAGAGACAGAGATTGCCCAGCCAGCGATTTTTGCCCTGCAAGTGGCGCTTGCTCGTCTGTGGCGTGCTTGGGGTATCGAGCCAAAAGCAGTAGTGGGTCACAGTCTAGGCGAAGTGGCAGCAGCCCACATTGCTGGCGCTCTGAGTTTAGCAGACGCTGTGCAATTGATCTGCGATCGCGGTCGCTTGATGCAACAAGCTACTGGTAACGGTAAAATGGCAGCAGTCGAATTGTCAGCAGCAGACACAGAGCGCTGGTTGCATGGGTATGAGGGACGATTAGCGATCGCTGCGATTAACAGTCCTACTTCCACGGTGGTATCAGGAGAATCTGCTGCCCTAGAATCATTTCTCCAGTTACTTGAACAAAAACAACCGACGGTTCTATGCAAGTTGCTACCTGTGAACTATGCCTTCCACAGTCCGCAAATGCAACCCTTTGCCGAGGAATTAGTACAGAAGCTACAGCAACTCCAGCCACAAGCAGCAACGATTCCCATCTATTCCACAGTCACAGGTCGAGCCAGTAACGGTGCAGATTTCGATGCCGTGTACTGGGGAAAAAACCTTCAGCAAACCGTCCGCTTTGCACCAACAATTGAAGAACTGGTGAATGCAGGTAACACAATCTTTCTAGAAATTAGCCCTCACCCAGTGCTTTCGGGTTACATTTCTCAGAGTCTCAGTGACCTCGGTCAACAGGGAACAGTATTGCCTTCTCTCCGGCGCAGCCAACCAGAACGGGCAACATTACTGAGTTCTTTAGGCAACCTTTATACCCTTGGATTTACCGTAAATTGGCAGCAGTTATATCCCGAAGGGTATCAAGTTGTTAGTCTCCCCTCCTACCCTTGGCAACGCCAGGGGTATTGGTTTGAGGGCAAACCCCAGCGGAAACAGACTTTCTTCTCAACTAGCAAAACAAATCTCCACCCTTTGCTAGGTAAACGGCTACGTTCACCACTCAAGGAAACTTTATTTGAGTGTGAATTGAACATTAATTTACAACCTTACCTAGTCGGTCATCAAGTCTACGGTATGGTAGTTTTGCCAGGAGCGGCTTACTTGGAAATAGCCCTAGCTGGAGCCAAGACAGTTCTAGGTTCAGGTTCGTATTCTCTGGAGCAGGTATTGATCCAGGAAGCACTAATTATCCCAGAAGATGCTAGTCGGATTGTACAGTTAATTCTGACACCCGAAAGTACTGGACAAACTTCTTTCCGGATCTTGAGCTTGGCAAGTGATGCCGCAGATGATGCTAACTCTTGGATACAGCACGCGACCGGAAAAATCAATGCTCAACCAACAGATACAGAGCAAACATTTGTTTCTCTCACAAATCTCCAGGCAACCTTTGAAGAACAATTATCAGTTGAGGACTACTATCAACAACTGCGAAACCGAGGACTGGAATATGGAGAAAGTTTTCAGGGGATTGAGCAACTCTGGCGACGCGAAGGAGAAGCGCTAGGGCGAATTCGACTCCCAGAAGCATTAGTATCAGAAGCAGCAGCTTATCAATTGCACCCAGTCTTAGTTGATTCTGGTTTTCAGTTATTGTTTGCCTCATTGGCAAGTACTGAAGATACTTATCTGCCAGTAGGTTTGGACAGTCTGCGGATATACCGTCGCCCAGAAACTCAATTGTGGATTCATGGTCAAATTCGTTCTAAGGATGGTGCGAATCAGGAAACCCGGACAAGTGACTTGCGCCTTTTCGATGATGCTGGACAGCTGATAGCAGAAATTGCAGGTTTCCACGTCAAGCGGGCGAAGCGTCAAGCGCTGCGGCAGAATATACAGGAAGATCTCAGCGATTGGCTCTATGAGGTGGAATGGCAGCCGAAAGTTTCTCAAGACCAGTATCTGCCAGCAGATTATATCCTCAATCCTGTGGAAGTTAGCGATCGCGTCCAGCCAGAGGTAGCTTTGTTAAGTGCGAAGCATGGACTGGAAAGTTATGATGAGCTATTTCGTCAGCGCGAGATTTTGAGTGGCGCTTACGTAGTGAAGGCTTTCCAAACAATGGGTTGGCAGTTTCATCCGCAGCAGAGCTTTACAACCACCGATGTCGCAAAGCAGTTGGGCGTATTAGATCGGTATCATCAGCTACTGAATCGGCTGCTAGAGGTACTAGAGGAAGAAGGAATACTCAAACATATTGGTTTGGAGTGGCAAGTTTGCCAAGTGCCTGAGAAAGTAGATCCCGATAGCAGATATCAACAACTTTTGGCTCAATACTCAGCCGATGAAGCAGAGCTAACCTTACTTGCAGAGTGCGGTCAGCAGTTGCCAGAGGTGCTGAGAGGAGAATGCGATCCAATACAGTTGTTGTTCCCCGGTGGATCTTTAACAGCAGTAGAAAAATTGTATCAAAATTCTCCTGGTGCCCAAGTCTTTAACCTGCTAGTGCAAAAAGCGGTGTCAATCGCTTTAGAGCGCTTGCCAGCAGGACGAAAAATTCGCATCTTAGAAATTGGTGCAGGAACAGGGGGGACAACATCCTATGTGCTACCTCATCTGCCAGCACAAACAGAATACGTGTTTACCGACGTATCCTATTCGTTCATGACAAAAGCTCAGGAGAAGTTTCACGATTACCCCTTTGTCCAGTATCAGCTTTTGGACATTGAACAAGACCTTGAAGCCCAAGGATTTGCGCTGCATCAGTTTGATGTAATTCTAGCAGCCAATGTCATCCATGCTACCAGCGAACTTCAACATACTTTGAAGCATATCCAGCAACTTTTGGTTCCAGAAGGAATATTAGTATTGCTGGAGGGAACAGGGCGTCAGCGCTGGTTAGACCTGATATTCGGGTTGACAGAGGGCTGGTGGAAATTTGCAGATAGAGATTTGCGACCAACCTACCCCTTACTTTCGCCGCAACAGTGGCAAGATGTGTTAACTGACATAGGATTTACACAAACAACATCAATCCCCCAAATCGAGGCTAGCGACAGCAGTTTATCCCAGCAAGCTGTAATTATCGCTCGCGCTCCGGGGCTAGAGACCGAAACAGAGCAACCGCAAGTTATCACCCCTCTACAAGAACCACAGAGCAGCTGGCTAATTTTTGCCGACAGCAAGGGTATTGGCGAGCAGCTAGCTACCCAGATTAGATCCCGTGGCGAAGCTTGTACAATGGTTTTTGCCAGTGAGTCTTATCAACAGTTAGGGGAAGAAGAATACAAGCTCAATCCAAGACAGCCTGAAGACTTTCAGGAGTTGCTCAAGCAGATAGTGGAAACTAATAAACTACCATGCCGTGGGATAGTACATCTGTGGAGCTTAGAGACTCCAGCACCAGAAATGATGACAGCAGCTGATTTAGAAGCAGCGTCAGTTCTAGGATGCGGTAGTGTATTGCACTTAGTTCAAGCTCTAGCCAAAACGGAATTCTCTGAGTTACCTTCTCTGTGGTTAATCACTCAAGGCGCTCAGGCAGTTGGTGAAAAACAGTCTCCTTTAGCAGTGGCTCAAGCACCTTTGTGGGGTCTTGGTAAAGTGATTGCCCTAGAGTATCCAGAACTTCATTGTGTGCCAGTAGATTTAGATCCCGCCGATACAGAGGCGAAAGCTTTATTTGACCAAATTTGCTTAGGATATTCACAAGGTAAGGAACAACTCGCCTTTCGTCAAGGACAACAGTATGTGCCGCGTCTCGTGCGTAGCCGCAAACTGGAATCACAACCTTTGCAATTGCAGTCTGATGCCACCTACCTAATTACGGGTGGTTTCGGAGGTCTCGGTTTACTGGTTGCCGAGTGGCTAGTAGAGCAGGGAGTGCGACACCTGGTGTTGATGGGGCGCAGGACACCTGACGATGAAGCCAAAGCGGCTGTGAGCAAGCTTGAGCAAATAGGCGCTCAAATCTCGGTGGTTCAGGCTGATGTATCTCAGTCCCAGCAAGTAGCCAAAGTGATAGCTGAAATCACAGCATCTATGCCACCACTGCGGGGAGTTATCCATTCAGCAGGCGTTCTCAATGATGGCGTGTTAGCGCGGCAAGACTGGGAGCAATTTGCCAAAGTATTGTCTCCGAAAGTACAAGGAGCTTGGAATTTACACGCCCTCACACAAAACATACCTTTAGACTTCTTTATTCTTTTCTCCTCAGTTGCCTCCTTGCTTGGCTCACCAGGTCAAGGAAACCACGCAGCAGCTAATACTTTTCTGGATACTCTAGCTCATTATCGGCGATCGCAGGGGCTACCAGCTCTCAGCATCAACTGGGGGGCATGGACTGGGTTGGGAGTTGTCGGCAAGCGCAACTTCAGCGAGGTGACAAGTATGCGCGGCGTGGGCACTATTGCACCGCAGCAAGGCATACAAGTACTGGAAAAGGTTTTCCAATATCCCTCTGCCCAAGTTGGAGTAGTACCGATAAACTGGTCACAGTTTATGCAAAGATATACAGATGAGCCTGTCCCAGCGTTTCTCACTGAGTTAGCGGGTGAAGTGCGATCGCACTTCAAAGCCGAGTCAGCGTCAGTGCCACAGCTTGATTTGTTGGTGCAATTAGACCAAGTTGCTCCCGATGAGCGTCAGGATCTCTTATTTACTCATGTCCGCGACCAGATAATCAAAGTTTTGGGTCTGAGTTCATCCCATCTCTTAGAACCGCACCAAGGTTTCTTCGACATCGGCATGGACTCTCTCACCTCCGTGGAATTACGTAACCGCTTGCAAACTTCTTTAGGACGCTCCCTGTCTTCAACATTAATCTTTGACTATCCGACTCTTGAGGCGCTTGCCGGATATCTAGTTAGTGAAATGTTTGCAACAGAGCAACCCGCAGACTCTCCCACAGTTGCACAGAAAAATCAGCACGAATCAACCATCAACTCAGAACAGCTGCAACAGCTTTCCGATGAAGATGCCGAAGCATTATTGCTCAAGGAACTAGAGAGTATTAGCTACTAGACCTGTCTTGAAAATAGGGACTGGGGACTGGGGAGTGGGGACTGGGGACTGGGAAAGAAAATTTTTAGTAAATTTTATGACCACAAAAACCCTGAAAACACTTGTTTCTTCGTCTCCCCCTGCCTCCCCTGCCTCCCCTGCCTCCCCTGCCTCCCCTCCCTCCTCCCCTGCCTCCCCTGCTCCCCTGCTCCCCTGCCTCCCCTGCCTCCCCTGCTGACAAAATCGCATTGCTCTCGAAATTATTGTGGCTCTAGTGCCCCACGAACTAAGGAATTAAATATGAGTAATAATTTAGAAAACGCCCAAGCTTTATCAGCTACAAAACGTGCGCTCTTAGCTTTGAAGGAAATGCAAGCCAAGTTGGAAGCCAACGAGCGTGCTAAGACAGAGCCAATAGCGATCGTTGGGTTAGGTTGCCGCTTTCCCGGTGAGAGCAACGATCCTGAAGCGTACTGGCAGATGTTGCGTAACGGCACAGACACTATTACAGATATACCCTCAGAGCGCTGGGACATTGATAAATACTACGACCCGAATCCGGAAGCTCAGGGAAAAATGTATGTCCAAAAAGCTGGAATTTTAAACCACGTAGACCAGTTTGACCCGCAGTTCTTTGGAATTGCCCCCAAGGAAGCGGTGAATATGGACCCCCAGCAGCGGCTACTGTTGGAAGTTTCCTGGGAAGCCCTGGAGTATGCAGGCATTGCACCAGACAAGCTAATTGGTAGTCAAACTGGCGTGTTTGTGGGAATTATGAATCTCGATTATTTCCAGATAGCTAGTAACCCCGATCTGGTCAATGCTCATACTGCCACAGGCAACGCCTTTAGCGTTACTTCTGGTCGCTTATCTTACACCCTGGGACTCCAAGGGCCAAGTATGGCAGTAGATACAGCTTGTTCATCGTCATTAGTGGCGGTGCATCTGGCTTGCCAAAGCTTACGGACAAAAGAGTGTAATTTGGCTCTCGTCGCTGGCGTGAATTTGATTTTGACACCAACGGTAGCGATTAATGAATGCCAAGCCAGAATGCTAGCTCCCGATGGTCGCTGTAAAACCTTTGATGCTACTGCCGACGGCTTTGGACGCGGGGAAGGCTGCGGTGTCGTGGTTCTCAAGCGCCTCAGTGATGCGATCGCCCAGGGTGATAATATCTTAGCTGTGATTCGCGGCTCGGCAGTCAACCAAGACGGTCGTAGCGGTGGACTGACAGTGCCCAACGGCCCATCTCAGCAAGCAGTTATCCGCACAGCCCTAGCTAACGCTGGAATAGCGCCCAATCAAGTCAGTTACGTAGAAGCCCACGGTACAGGCACATCTTTAGGCGACCCCATCGAATTGCGTGCCCTAGGAGCAGTACTGGGGCAAGGACGCTCTCCAGACCAACCTTTGATAGTTGGTTCAGCTAAAACCAATATCGGACACTTAGAAGCTGCTGCTGGGATTGCGGGTTTGATCAAGTTAGTGTTGGCACTGCAACATCAAGAAATTCCTCCCCATCTGCACTTAAAAAATCCCAATCCTTACATTCCTTGGGCAGAACTGCCGATCAAAATTCCCACAGAACTCACTCCTTGGACTTCACTTAATGGCCGACGGATTGCGGGGCTGAGTTCCTTCGGGTTTAGTGGCACCAATGCTCATTTAGTGATTGAGGAAGCGCCGTTAAAGGAGACGGGGACAGCGGGACGCTCTGACGCTGGGACAAATTCCACCCGTCCGGCTCATCTGCTGAGTCTTTCGGCAAAAACCCAAGACGGATTACAGAAGTTAGCCAGCCGTTTTTCTACAGCACTCAAAATTAATCCCGACTTGAATTTAGCCGATGTCTGCTTTAGTGCCAATACAGGTCGCTCTCTGTTTGCCCATCGCCTAGCACTAGTAGCGGAAAACTCAGCCCAAGCGTCTGAACAGCTAGCAGCCTTTAGCACTGGTAATCTGGCAACGGGAGTGTTCACTGGACAACCGCAAGATAATCGTCGCCCGAAGATTGCCTTTTTATTCACCGGACAAGGTTCGCAGTACGTAGATATGGGACGCCAACTCTACGATACCCAACCAACTTTCCGCCAAGCCTTAGATCGTTGCGATGCCATTCTCCGCCCGTATTTGGAAAAACCCTTATTGTCAGTACTGTATCCGCCAGCAGGAGAAAGTACACCCCTTGAGCAAACAGCTTACACCCAACCTGCTTTATTTGCCTTAGAATACGCCCTGTATGAATTATGGCTCTCTTGGGGAATAGAACCGAATGCAGTCATGGGTCATAGTGTCGGCGAATATGTGGCAGCTTGCGTGGCAGGGGTATTTAGCTTAGAAGATGGGCTGAAGTTGATTGCCCAACGCGGGCGCTTAATGCAAGCATTGCCGCCAGGAGGTGAGATGGCAGCAGTGTTGGCATCGAAGGAAACTGTGCTTGCAGCGATCGCTCCCTATGGTCAAGAAGTAGCAATTGCTGCCGTCAATAGTCCAGAAAATGTGGTGATTTCCGGGGTAAAATCAGCAGTACAAGCAGTGTTGCAGAAGCTACTTGCACAAGGAATTGAGTCTCGACCGTTGAAGGTTTCCCATGCCTTTCACTCGCCACTGATGGAACCGATGCTAACGGAGTTTGAGCAACTCGCTAGCAACTTGGTTTACAACGAACCCCAAATAGACCTAATTTCCAATGTCACTGGACAACTGATAAAAGGAGCAGAAATTTGTCAAGCTAGTTATTGGCGGCGTCA
The DNA here is from genome assembly GCF_014698115.1 of Nostoc sp. FACHB-973. Classification (GTDB taxonomy): domain Bacteria; phylum Cyanobacteriota; class Cyanobacteriia; order Cyanobacteriales; family Nostocaceae; genus Nostoc; species Nostoc muscorum. The sequence goes on along the minus strand of NZ_JACJSJ010000109.1, from coordinate 19,364 downwards.
TCTGCGACAAGAAGTGCAATTTGCCGCAGGCATACAAACGCTCCTTGCACAGGGATATAACTTGTTTGTGGAAATTGGTCCACATCCTGTACTGTGTGGTATGGGGCGGCAGTGTTTGCCAGACGGTACAGGGGTTTGGTTGCCTAGCTTGCGCCGTGGACAAGACGACTGGCAGCAGTTGTTACAAAGTTTGGCATCGCTTTATGTGCAAGGTGTGAAAGTAGATTGGTCTGGTTTTGAGAGCGATTATCCACGCCACCGCGTACCTCTGCCTACCTATCCTTTCCAAAGAAAGCGGTATTGGGTTGAAACCCCAGCACCCAAGCAGCCAGAGACAGTTACTACATCCAGCAAAGTTGTTGCTCAACCGATTCACCAGCTTTTACAATCTGGAGACACTCAACAGCTTACTCGCAAGTTAGAAATAGTTGAACAACTGCCACTAGAACAAGTGCAATCACTTCTAGAGAGTATGCAGCTTGCCCACCTTTCTCAACGGGTTGCCAAGCTTTCTCCTGAAAGATATGAACTGCTCAAACAATTACTCCAGCAAGATGGACAGCACTCCATTCCCGATCTGAGTGATGCATTGTATGAGGTGCAGTGGCAAATCCAAGAACCCTTGGCTCAACCGCCTATTTCAGCTAACCAACCAGGCAAATGGCTGATCTTTGCAGATAGCATTGGTGTAGGACAGGCATTAGCAGAACTACTGCAAGCGCGTGGTGAAAAATATGTGCTGATTTATCCTGGTGCAGCCTATGAAATCTTAGAAGCCGGACATCGGAAAATCAACCCAGCAAATCCTCAAGACTTTCAACGACTGTTCCAGGAAACTCTGGGAAATAATGGACTGGTATGCCGGGGAATAGTGCATTTGTGGAGTTTAGAGGCGGCACTTGTTGAACAAGTTACACCCGTTTCTCTAGAAAAGGCGCAATTACTTGGCTGTGGAAGCGTGCTGCACTTAGTTCAGGCACTAAGCAAATCTAATACAGTATTACCACGGTTATGGTTAGTGACTTCTGGAACGCAGGCAGTGGAAACAAAACCTGTTTCCCTAGCAGTGGCTCAAGCACCATTGTGGGGACTTGGTAGAGCGATCGCCCTAGAGCATTCCGAAGTTTGGGGAGGACTCATAGATATAGATCCCAATATCTCAGAAGAACAGCAAGCTGTATCTCTACTCACGGAAATTTGGCAACCTGACGGTGAGGATCAACTTACGTTGCGCGGTGGCAAGCGTTATGTCGCCCGTTTAGTGCCCAGCAGTCAACCTCAATCAAAGCCTGTACAATTGCAAGCTGATGCCACTTACCTAATCACTGGTGGCTTAGGCAGTTTAGGGTTGAAGGTTGCCCAGTGGTTGGTCGAACAAGGGGCACGAAACTTGGTGCTAGTAGGGCGCCGGGGACTTCCTGAACGCAGCCAATGGGCAACTTTACCCCAGAATAGCGAAACTTGGGAACGGGTACAAGCCGTTCAAGCTTTAGAAAACATGGGCGCTAATGTCCTCGTCGCTGAGGCTAATGTCAGCAACCAAGCTCAGATGTCTGCCGTCTTTGAAAAATTACACAACGCTCAAATTCCCTTAAAAGGAATCGTCCATGCTGCTGGTGTTGCAGAGTATCAAGCATTACAAGATATCAGCATCAGCAGCCTTGAGTCTACCCTACAGCCTAAAATCATCGGTGGCTGGCTCTTACATCAACTTAGCTTGGGGATGAATTTAGACTTTTTCGTTTGCTTCTCCTCCATCGCTTCTGTGTGGGGTTCTAGAGGACAAGCGCATTATGCAGCTGGCAATCAGTTTCTGGATGCTCTTGCTTATCATCGCCAATCTTTAGGAGTACCAGCTTTAAGCATCAATTGGGGCCCTTGGGCAGGTGGTGGCATGGCTGAGGCAGAAACTCAGACATTATTGAAGCGGATGGGGTTAGAGGCATGGCAACCAGAGGAAGGAATTGCAGTTTTAGCCCAGGTTTTGGGTACAAACAGCGTGCAGATTACAGCAGCTAAAGTTGACTGGAGTATCTTTAAACCAGTTTATGAAATCAAGGGAGAACGTCCACTACTCAAACAAATTGGTACAGAGAGCCAACAGCAACAAGAAGTGCAACCAGTATTGCGATCGCAGTTTTTACAGCAATTGACAGTTCTACCGTTCAACAAACGTCAAGGTTTCCTAATCGCTCATCTGCAAAGTGTAGTCGCTCAGGTTTTAGGGCTAGAGTCATCTCAGTTAGAAGTAACACAGGGCTTTGCTGAACTCGGCATGGATTCCTTAATGGCTCTAGAGTTGAAAAATCGCCTCCAAGTCAGCTTAGGACAAACGGTAAGTTCAACATTAGCCTTTAACTATCCAAATATAGAAGCTCTGGCTAATTACCTGACTACCGAAGTTCTCTCCGTACAACTATTGACACAATCTTTGCCGGGGTTACAAAAAGATACTGGTGAGTCTTCTCAAGCTGCGGCGGAATTAGAACAACTTTCCGAAGACGAATTGGCATCCTTACTGGATGAAGAATTAGGAGTTTTAATGGCGAGTTAAGGGTCTAGGGAAGCAAAACCGGGCGTTGCTGAATCAAGGGATGAAATTGTACGCATTGAAATCTTAAACTCCTTATTCTCTCTGTGTCTGGTGCGCCTCTGCGTGTTAGCAAAGCGGGGCGTAGCCCGATAAATCATCCGGCAATTATGCAACGCCAAATTTTAAAGCATTAAGTATTCCCAACCCATGAAAATCCTTTCATTTGAGTTGTTCTTCGTGCCATTCACCCCATTACTGCATAAAATCCACTCAATTTATTGATAGCTCTCTAAGCATTACTGAAAAACATTAAAATGAGTAATAATACTTCCGACACTATAGATCATCGCGATCGCTTAAAAAATGCACTATTAGCACTCAGGGAAATGCGAGGTAAGCTTGATGCTATGGAGGGTGCAAAAACAGAACCAATTGCGATTATTGGTATGGGTTGTCGATTTCCTGGTGCTAACAATCTGCAAGCTTTCTGGTCGCTACTGCATGATGGCGTAGATGCTATTACCGAGGTTCCCGCAGATCGATGGAACATTGATGAATTTTACGATCCAAACCCTGATGCACCGGGAAAGATGTATGTCAGAAATGCTGGATTCATCGATCGAGTAGACCAGTTTGACGCTCAATTTTTTGGCATTACCCCACGGGAAGTTGAGAACATGGACCCTCAACAGCGGCTGCTATTGGAAGTGAGTTGGGAGGCGATTGAACATGGAGGTATGGCACCTGAAAAGCTGAGGAACAGCCAAACTGGGGTATTTGTTGGGATTACCACCAATGACTATTTGCAACTTCAGATTGGGTCTAGCGATCGCACCAAAATCGATGCCTACAGTGCCACAGGCAATTGTCTCAATGCTGTAGCTGGGCGCTTGTCTTATACGTTAGGTCTACAAGGCCCAAGCATGATTGTGGATACGGCTTGCTCTTCATCATTGGTAGCCATCCATTTAGCTTGTCAAAGTCTGCGTCAGCAAGAGAGCGATTTAGCCTTAGCTGGCGGTGTAAACCTCATCCTCTCACCCATTGCTACCATTGCTACTTGTCGGGCGAGGATGCTAGCCGTTGATGGTCGTTGCAAAACCTTTGATGCTGCTGCTGACGGTTTTGCCCGTGGCGAAGGGTGCGGGGTTGTAGTCCTGAAGCGCCTCAGTGATGCGATCGCCGACGGTGATAATATTTTAGCTTTAATTCGTGGCTCGGCAGTTAACCAAGATGGGGCTAGCAGTGGCTTGACAGTTCCCAATGGATTAGCCCAGAAAGCACTAATCCGCAAAGCTTTAGCTAACGCTGGAGTAGAACCAGGACAAGTCAGCTATGTGGAAGCCCACGGCACAGGCACATCTTTAGGAGATCCCATCGAAGTTGAGTCTTTAGGCGCAGTATTGTGCCAAGAGCGATCGCCACAGCAACCCTTAATTATCGGTTCAGCCAAGACAAATATTGGTCACTTGGAATCAGCATCGGGAATTGCCGGACTAATTAAGGTGGTACTAGCACTGCAAAATCAAGAAATACCTCCTCATCTGCACCTGAAAAATCCCAATCCTCACATTCCTTGGGCAAAATTAGCGGTGACGGTGCCAACCCATAGCACACCTTGGACTTCGGAAAATGGCTCCCGAATTGCCGGGTTGAGTGGGTTTGGTGTCACCGGCACCAATGCTCACCTGATTATTGAGGAAGCGCCTCTCAAGGTTACGGATGGGGACACTGGGGCAACTTCCACCCGTCCGGTTCATCTGCTCACCCTCTCGGCAAAAACTGAAAGCGGGTTACAGGAATTAGTTAGTAACTTTTACACAGCCCTGAAAGCTAATACCAAGTTGAACTTAGCTGATGTTTGTTTCACTGCCAATACAGGACGCTCTTCATTTGCTCATCGTTTAGCACTGGTAGCGGAAAACTCAGCCCAGGTATGCGAACAGCTAGCAGCTTTCAACATTGGGCAAGACCCTGGTGGCTTGTTCAAGGGGCAGGTTGAGAAATCTCGTCAACCCAAGATTGCCTTTTTATTCACCGGACAAGGTTCGCAGTACGTAGATATGGGACGCCAACTCTACGATACCCAACCAACTTTCCGCCAAGCCTTAGATCGTTGCGATGCCATCCTCCGCCCGTATTTGGAAAAACCCTTATTGTCAGTACTATATCCGGCAGCAGGAGAAAGTACACCCCTTGAGCAAACAGCTTACACCCAACCTGCTTTATTTGCCTTAGAATACGCCCTGTATGAATTATGGCTCTCTTGGGGAATAGAACCGAATGCAGTCATGGGTCATAGTGTCGGCGAATATGTCGCAGCTTGCGTGGCAGGGGTATTTAGCTTAGAAGATGGGCTGAAGTTGATTGCCCAACGCGGGCGCTTAATGCAGGCATTGCCACCAGGAGGTGAGATGGCGGCAGTGTTGGCATCGAAGGAAACTGTGCTTGCAGCGATCGCTCCCTATGGTCAAGAAGTAGCAATTGCTGCCGTCAATAGTCCAGAAAATGTGGTGATTTCCGGGGTAAAATCAGCAGTACAAGCAGTGTTGCAGAAGCTACTTGCACAAGGAATTGAGTCTCGACCGTTGAAGGTTTCCCATGCCTTTCACTCGCCACTGATGGAGCCGATGCTAGCGGAGTTTGAGCAACGAGCAAGGGAATTGGTTTACAACGAACCCCAAATAGACCTAATTTCCAATGTCACTGGACAACTAGTACAAAAAACAGAAATTTGTCAAGCTAGTTATTGGCGGCGTCATTTGCGACAACCAGTACAATTTGCCGCAGGCATACAAACGCTCCTTGCACAGGGATATAACTTGTTTGTGGAAATTGGTCCACATCCTGTACTGTGTGGTATGGGGCGGCAGTGTTTGCCAGACGGTACAAGGGTTTGGTTGCCTAGCTTACGCCGTGGACAACAGGATTGGCAGCAGTTGTTAGAGAGTTTGGCATCGCTTTCTGTCCAAGGTGTGAAAGTAGACTGGTCTGGTTTTGAGAGCGATTATCCACGCCACCGCGTACCTCTGCCCACCTATCCTTTCCAACGCCAACGTTACTGGATTGAAACCCCAGCAGTCGAGGCAAATTCTCAGCAACAGCCAGCTGTAGTCCAAAAGCCAGAAATTTCCATCACCATCTCTGATCCGAACATTGAGGAGCGTATTCTAGCTCTCGCTATGAAAACAACTGGACTCAAGGCAGAGCAACTGAGTTTGGATATTTCCCTAGAAGCAGATTTAGGACTAGATTCAATCATGATGATGCAACTCATGAGCGGTCTAGTGAAACTGGTTCCAGCAGAGCAACAAGCAGCATTTAGTAGCAAATTTTCCTTGCGTGATTTGATGCAGTTGCAGACATTGAGGCAAATCGTTCAGATATTTACAGAGTGGCAAAGTGGCGATCGCCAAGACATAGTACATTTTGGAGATGCTGTAGTTGCCAACCCAGAACCAGAAACCACACAGCAGCAAGAAATAGATAGTGTGGAAATCCTGCATGGACAGTATTTTCATTTGCTGGGGCATTGGGTAGTCAATTCCAACAGTCTATTTTCTAGTTTGCGGTTGCAAGGGACTTTTGACTTAGGCATTGCTTGGCAGAGTTGGAAAGACTTGCTGTCTCGACATCCAATGTTGCGATCGCGCTTTCATGTTCCAGCAGGTGCGACGCGCTTTCAAGACTACTTAATGGAAGTTCTCACAGATCCAACTCCCCCAGAAATTCCCGTTACAGATATCAGACATCTTGACGATAGCGCTAAAGAACAAGCCATACAAGCAGAAATACATCGCTGGTTAAATTACGAATGGCCTCTAACTGCTTGGCCGCTGCATCAATTTTCTGTCTTGCGTCTAGAAGATTCAGTGTATCAGCTGTTTTTAGGCAATGAACACCTAATCTCAGATGCTCTCGGCAACCATCTGATCTTGCGCGAATTTATGGAAATTTATCGCGCCCATATCTGCAACGACCAGCCTAATCTGCCTCCAGCCACGACCCTCGAAGATTACCGCGAGATTGTGCAAGTTATGAATGCTTGGCACGATCCCGAAGCAGACCGGGCACTTGCAGCCTACACTCACAAGCAAGGTAAAGATTCTTACTTCTGGAACCCACAAGGCGGCATTGTTGACTACCCACTTCCCCAATTTCATACTCAGCGGTACATATTGGGACGCGACCTCACTAGCAAACTGATTGAGCGAACTCGTGATTGGCGATTACCTGTGAATTCTTTGCTGCTGGGAGCTTTTTTGCGAGCCGTCCTCAAACTGGATCAATCTTGCCAATCTGCGATCGTGCAAATTCCCACTAGTGGTAGAGTTTATCCTGGTGCAGATGCTTCTCACGTAGTCAGTAGTTTCGCGCAGAATTTAGCCTTAAGTTTTACGCTACCGCAGGCAAACGAAGACTGGCAAATTTTATTAAACCGCGTGCATCAAGAAGTCCAAAATGGCATAAGCAGTGGTCTTGACCGCGCTCAAACTCGGCAGATGGGTATGATATTCCGGGACGACATCGCGCTGGAAGATGGCAAATTACCTGAGCATAGTTTATCTATGTTTCGCCGCGTCTTGAAATCGAATTTATACTTTCCCTACACAGGACATACTCATATTCAAACTCAGTATGGTCCTGTAGAGGTAATTGATTATCAAGCAGGCGGCATAAATGCCACTGGAACCATTGATATATTACAAGAGATATTTGGCGATCGCTTGCATCTGTTTGCCAGTTTTGATTGCAAATTCTTCGACAAGTCTATTATCGATCGCTTGATGCGCGAATACATTGCTCAAATAGAAGAATTAGCATCACTGACAGTTCAACCCCAGCAGCCAACACAAAATTTGCCAGCAGGATCAAAAGCAGATGCCAAAATTGAGTCCACACTCCGACAGGTAGCAGAGGAAATTTGTCACTACCAAATTAGTTCCGAAGAAATGGACAAAGATATGGAGGCAGACTTAGGTGTAGATTCCTTAGAACGCATCCGCATCATTACTCGCCTGGAAAAACTCCTTGGAAAACTCGATCGCCAAGCCTTACTAAGTTGTAGGAGTTTGCAAGAAATGGCAAACACACTCTCAAAATGAGTGCTGAGTTAGGAGTTAGGAGTTAGGAGTTAGAAGTTAGGAGTTATATCATGTTCGCCTAATCACTTATTAAAAAAATCTCCGCGTCAGAGCGTCTCCCCGTCTTCCCGTCAGTCTACATGATCAGTATTCAACCGGACATGATATTAGGAGTTAATTTACTGATCCTGCTCTCCAGTCCCCAGTCCCCAATCCCCAGTCCCCAGTCCCCATTCCCCAGTCCCCAGTCCCCATTCCCCTCTATCAAGTTAGAAAACTTAATAATAAAAAGCACGATCGCGGGTAAACACCCTTAAAATAATCAGGATTTGTATTCTCGTACTCCAAGGCAACTACTATGCCCCGCCGTGATGACCTCCGGAAGATTCTACTGTTAGGCTCTGGTCCAATTGTGATTGGACAAGCCTGTGAGTTTGACTACTCTGGCACTCAAGCCTGCAAAGCGCTGCGAGAAGAAGGCTATGAAGTGGTGTTGGTCAACTCTAACCCTGCAACGATTATGACCGACCCGGAAACGGCCGATCGCACTTACATTGAGCCGCTGACTCCGGAATTAGTCGAAAAAGTGATCGCCAAAGAACGCCCTGATGCTCTACTCCCAACGATGGGAGGACAAACTGCCCTCAATCTCGCTGTTGCTTTAGCCAAAAATGGCGTGTTGGAAAAGTACGGCGTTGAGTTAATCGGCGCTAAACTACCAGCCATCGAAAAAGCCGAAGACAGAAAACTTTTTGGTGAAGCAATGGCCAGGATTGGGGTAGCTGTGTGTCCCAGCGGCACAGCCGAATCCTTAGAAGAAGCAAAAGCCATCGCTCGCCAAATTGGCACTTATCCCCTAATTATTCGTCCTGCCTTCACAATGGGTGGAAGTGGCGGCGGTATTGCCTATAACCAAGAAGAATTTGAAGAAATGGCACAGGTGGGTATAGATGCCAGCCCTGTTTCCCAAATTCTCATTGACCAGTCTTTACTCGGCTGGAAAGAATATGAACTCGAAGTGATGCGTGATTTGGCAGATAACGTGGTGATTATCTGCTCCATCGAAAACCTTGACCCTATGGGCATCCACACTGGAGACTCCATTACCGTCGCTCCCGCGCAAACCCTCACTGATAAAGAATATCAAAGGCTGCGGGATATGGCAATTAAAATCATCCGCGAGATAGGTGTGGAAACTGGCGGTTCTAATATTCAATTTGCCGTTAATCCTGTTACTGGGGATGTAGTGGTGATTGAAATGAACCCCCGCGTTTCCCGTAGTTCGGCTTTAGCTTCTAAAGCTACAGGTTTCCCCATCGCCAAAATTGCCGCAAAGCTAGCAGTGGGCTACACCTTGGATGAAATTCAAAATGACATCACCAAGAAAACTCCGGCGTCCTTTGAACCAACAATTGACTACGTAGTTACAAAAATCCCCCGCTTCGCCTTTGAAAAGTTCCCCGGTTCCGAACCAGTGCTGACAACCCAAATGAAGTCAGTGGGAGAAGCAATGGCAATTGGGCGGACTTTCAACGAATCCTTCCAAAAGGCGCTGCGTTCTTTGGAAACCGGACGTGCCGGCTGGGGTTGCGACAAAGCCGAAAAATTACCCAGTGGCGAACAAATTCGTGCCCTGCTGCGGACACCAAATCCCGATCGCATTTTTGCCCTGCGTCATGCTTTACAGTTAGGCATCAGTGCCGAAGAAATCTATGAACTCACTGGTATTGACCCGTGGTTCCTGGATAAAATGCAGCAAATTCTCGATGTGGAGAAATTCCTCAAGCGCACATCCTTAAAGGAATTGACAAAAGAGCAACTTTATGAAGTGAAGAGGAATGGATTTAGCGATCGCCAGATTGCCTATGCCACCAAAACCACCGAAGATGAAGTCCGCGCCTATCGCAAACAACTAGGGATTATCCCAGTTTACAAAACTGTAGACACCTGTGCAGCGGAGTTTGAAGCGTTTACTCCTTACTACTATTCTACCTACGAAGAAGAAACAGAAGTTTTGCCAGCAACCAAGCCCAAAGTCTTGATTTTGGGTGGTGGCCCTAACCGCATAGGTCAAGGAATTGAGTTTGACTATTGTTGTTGTCACGCCGCCTATGCCTTGAAAGGAGCGGGGTACGAGACGATTATGGTCAACTCCAACCCAGAGACGGTTTCCACAGATTATGATACCAGCGATCGCCTGTATTTCGAGCCTTTAACAAAAGAAGATGTCCTGAATATCATCGAAACTGAAAATCCTGTAGGTATAATCATCCAGTTTGGCGGACAAACACCGCTGAAGTTGGCTATTCCCCTCCAAGAATATTTGCAGAAATTGGGAGCAGAGGATAAAACCCAATCCCCAATCCCCAAAATTTGGGGTACATCACCAGATTCCATCGACATGGCAGAAAACCGAGAGCGGTTTGAGAAGATTCTCAAGGAGTTGAATATTGCTCAACCGCCTAATGGTATTGCTCGGAGTTACGAAGATGCGTTGATTGTCGCCAAACGTATTGGTTATCCGGTGGTGGTGCGTCCCAGCTATGTTTTAGGGGGGCGGGCGATGGAAATCGTGTATTCCGATGCCGAGTTAGAACGCTACATGACCTTCGCGGTACTGGTAGAACCAGACCATCCAATTTTAATTGATAAGTTTTTAGAAAATGCCATTGAAGTCGATGTTGATGCGATCGCCGATCATACAGGACGGGTAGTGATTGGTGGTATTATGGAACACATAGAACAAGCTGGAATTCACTCAGGAGACTCCGCTTGTTCCTTACCTTCGATTTCTTTGCCACCAGCAGTTCTCAATCAAATTCGTACATGGACAGTCCAACTAGCCCAGGCCCTGTCAGTCATCGGGTTGATGAATATCCAGTTTGCCGTCGTTGGTGCAAGCGGCTATTCTCCCCAAGTTTACATTCTAGAAGCCAACCCCCGCGCCTCCCGCACGGTGCCGTTTGTTTCTAAAGCAACGGGTGTCCAGTTAGCCAAACTAGCATCCTTAATTATGTCAGGTAAAACCTTAGAGGAGCTACACTTCACCGAGGAAGTCATCCCAACCCACATTGCCGTCAAAGAAGCGGTATTACCCTTTAATAAATTCCCTGGAACTGATACAATACTAGGACCAGAAATGCGCTCCACTGGTGAGGTGATGGGGATTGACAGCGACTTTGGACGAGCCTTTGCCAAAGCAGAAATAGGTGCTGGGGAGCGTTTACCCTTAACGGGAACCGTGTTTGTATCAATGAGCGATCGCGATAAAACAGCTGCTGCGATCGTGGTAAAGGAATTTATCGATTTGGGCTTTACCGTGATGGCCACACTTGGTACACGCCGGGTTCTTCTCGAACAGGGGTTAAAAGTTGAATTAGTACTTAAACTCCATGAAGGGCGACCCCACGTCCTAGATGCAATCAAAAACCAGAAAATCCAACTGATTATCAACACACCCTCAGGGGAAGAAGCCCAGACCGATGCGAGGTTAATCCGCCGCACAGCCTTAGCTTACAAGATTCCCATTATAACTACCATCGCTGGTGCAAAAGCCACCGTCGCCGCCATCCGTTCCTTACAAAATACGACCTTGGATGTAAAAGTCATCCAAGATTACTGCAAGATTGCGAGGGAGTAGGGAGTGGGGAGTGGGGAGGTGGGGGAGATGAGGGAGATGAGGGGGATGAGGGAGCAGGGGAGGCAGGGGGAGAAATAACCCATACCCAATGCCCCATGCCCAATGCCCAATGCCCAATGCCCCATGCCCTACTCCCTACTCCCCACTCCCCACTCCCCAAAAATTAAACAATTGTTATAAGAGAATGAATATAGTTCTCATTGAGATATTTTAACAAATATGAGGAAGTTTCTTTGAGTCACATAAGTTGTGAAATCTGCTTTTAGACGCGCTTGAAAGGAAAAATACTATTCCACAAACTGGGACAACCAGGAAATTTATTCAGGTATATAGCCAAAACCTTCTCATAAAGGTTACAATTATTAATATTAATCCAATAGAAGTAATGTTTAAGAAATTACCTTTTATCTAACTGTAGATACTTGTGGAAAGCAGGAAATAACTGTAACTTTTAGCAGTTAAGAAGCTCAATTTTGATTATTTATGAGCAGCCGAATTTATCGGGCGCGTAAGTTGCAAACCATAGCATGGGTTCCCAGCCTGACTGGGTAGCACCCATACAGAGCATCTATCCCTTAATGACCCTACCGTCAAACCCATCATTATCAAAGAGTAGCGCCATGAAGACCGCTCAGACAGCCACAGACCTCGTGCGGACTTACCTGCGTGAGATTGGCCGTGTGCCACTCTTAACCCACGAGGAAGAGATTTTCTATGGTAAGCAGGTGCAACGTTCAACGGCCTTGCACGAATCGCGGGAAAATCTTGCCACCCAGTTAGGTCGCCAACCAACTCTCGAAGAGTGGGCGAAAGCGACAAAATTAGAACCAGCAGAGTTGAACGAAGCGATCGCTGATGGTGAAATTGCCAAGCGTAAAATGGTAGAAGCCAATTTGCGGCTGGTGGTTTCCGTTGCCAAAAAGTACATCAAGCGCAACGTCGATTTACTGGACTTGATCCAAGAAGGTAGTATCGGAATGCAACGCGGCGTGGAAAAGTTTGACCCCACGAAAGGCTACAGGTTTTCTACCTATGCCTATTGGTGGATTCGCCAAGCGATTACCCGTGCTATAGCCGAAAAGGCTCGTACCATTCGGCTGCCTATCCACATAACCGAAAAATTAAATAAAATTAAAAAAGCACAGCGGCAATTGTCTCAAAAATTGGGACGCGCTCCCACAGCTGGTGAGCTAGCTGAAGAATTGGAATTGACACCAAAGCAAGTGCGAGAGTATCTAGAAAAGGCGCGTTTGCCTCTTTCTTTAGATTTGCGCTTGGGTGATAACTACGACACCGAACTTGGAGAAATGCTGGAAGATCCAGGAGCTTCTCCAGAAGAGTTTGTGATGCAATCTTCCCTATCTTATGACTTAGAGCGCCTAATGGGTGACCTCACGCCACAACAGAGGGAAGTAATCACGCTGCGCTTTGGGTTAACTGACGGGCAAGCACTGACTCTGGCAAGAATCGGTGAAATTCTCAACATTAGTCGGGAACGAGTCCGGCAAATCGAGCGGGAAGCCTTAACAAAACTTCGTAAATCTAAAGCCAACATGGATGAATATTTGGCAAGTTAGTCATTTGTCATTTGTCCTTTGTCATTCGTGCTTTGTCCAGAGTTTAATGACTAATGACTAATGACTAATGACTACTGACCAATTGGTGAGAAAATACGCTGCTCTTGGTACGGTTAGACCCACTTTCATCAGCAAGCTAGCCTGTTACATTATTTTACAGGAAGACCAAATAGCCAGCTAAGCCAAATCCCAAAAAGGCATTTAGTCTCCAAATCACGAATACCTAAACTAGAAATGGTAGTCAAGGAGATAAAAAATGAGTAATCCATCCAATCGCGTCTCAGAATTTTTCAATAGTGAATCAGAAACTAGCGATTTGCTATGGCAGTACGTAAAATCTTTGAGTCCTGAGACAGTTACCCAACTATCTAAACCCACTTCTGCCGAAGTTTTTCAAGTGATGGAACGTAACATTACAGGATTGTTGGGAAACTTGCCTTCAGAACACTTTGGTGTTACTGTAACCACCAGTCGAGAAAGTCTCGGTCGGCTTTTGGCCTCTGCTATGATTAGCGGTTATTTCTTGCGTAACGCTGAGCAGAGAATGAATTTTGAAATCGCCCTACAAGGAACTGAAACCAACAATAGCGAAATTGACTAAAAATATTACGGCAGAAGTCAGAAGTCAGAATTCAGAAGTCAGAAGTCAGAATTCAGAATTCAGAAGCAAAATGGGCTTTACACTGGGGTTTGAGACGAATGCTTGTGTAATTTACCTTAATTTAAATCTGCTGTAAAAATTAGCAAACTCAATATTGTTGGGCTGAAGCTAGTCAAAGTTATGGCTGCACCAGTAGTAAAATAGGCATGTGCGAAATCCTTGTACAAAATTTCCAATCATGCATCACGTCAATATTTGACAATATCCAAGATACAAGCAAATTTGGATTGAAATTGATACCCAAAGAGTGCAGAGTAAGGCAGAATTTTTTAATTTGTTTTTCTCTAAAGCTACATAATTTGGGAATTAGTGAAACCAGAGGCATATTTTTAAATGAATAATAAAAACGGGTGGATAAACAAAGAGCGATAGACAATATTCGCAATAAATATAAACTCGGCAGGGTTAAAAGCAGTCTGCCGAGTTTTGTTATGGGGAATGGGGCATTGCGAATGCTGTTAGCGGTAGCGGGGCGTTGAGTCGCAAGGGCACAGCATTGCTGTGCCCCTACCGCGTGGTCTATTTACCTGAAAATAGCTGTAAGATTTATTTTCCCCGATCTCTTCCATGTCCATACTCCCCACTCCCTACTCCCCATTCCGATAAACCATGAGTCAAACCAGTTCTTTCCCACCGCATAAAATCATTGGCGTTGCCGTAATTTGGAATGACCAAAAGCAAATCTTAATCGATCGCCGTCGTCCAGAAGGAGCGATGGGTGGTTTGTGGGAATTTCCTGGTGGTAAAATTGAGCCTGGTGAAACTATCCAAGAGTGTATTCAACGAGAAATAAAAGAAGAATTGGGAATAGCGATCGAAGTCGGAGAGCATTTAATCACTATTGACCACACCTATACAGACTTGCGGGTTACCCTCACAGTACATCACTGCCGCCACGTTGCAGGTGTTCCCCAGCCTTTGGAGTGCGATGAAATTCGCTGGGTAAGCTTGGAAGAACTCGAACAGTTTACTTTTCCGAAAGCAAATATTCAAATTATTGCTGCACTCAAGGGAGTAGGGAGTAGGGAGTAGGGAGTAGGGAGTAGGGAGTAGGGAGTGGGGAAGAGGTGTGGGAGGTGTGGGAGGTTTGGGAGGAAGGGGAGGAAGCATAAATTCTCTTTCCCCCCACACTCTCCACACTCCCTCATCCCCCTCATCCCCCTCATCTCTTCCCCATTCCCCACTCCCTACTCCCCAGTCCCCATTCCCGTAACAATCTATTAATTGCATCAGGTTGAGTCTCGCAATTTTCTACAATAATCGCAGAGACTTTGATAAATGGTATCAGTAAACAAATGCCTAAAACCGTTGCCGACGTGATGAGCCGCGATCCGATTGTGGTTCGGGCAGAAACTCCACTCAAGGAAGCTATCCAAATTCTCGCAGAACGCCACATCAGCGGGCTACCTGTTGTGGATGATGGCGGTAAATTGGTGGGCATAATTTCAGAAACCGATTTAATGTGGCAAGAAACTGGTGTAACTCCACCTGCATACATCATGTTTCTTGATAGTGTTATCTATTTGAAAAACCCTGCTGCATATGAACGTGACTTGCATAAAGCATTAGGGCAAACCGTTGGGGAAGTGATGAGTAAAAACCCCATTAGTATTTCCCCTGAGAAAACTTTAAGGGAAGCTGCTACAGTTATGCACGATCGCAGTGTTCACCGCTTGCCAGTACTTGACAGCACGGGTCAAGTAATTGGTATCCTCACTCGTGGTGATATTATTCGGGCAATGGCAGCAAGTCAAGACTAGTCATTAGTCATTAGTCATTAGTCATTAGTCAAGAGTTTTTGACCCTTGACTCTTTTTTATACGTTTGAAAATCAAGGATAATTAAATGAGTATTACTCCAGAGTCTGTTAAGCAATTGCTTAGTTCTCAGGATTTGGGCGATCGCTTGCGTGCAGTAAATCAAATCCGTCAATTAGAACCAGCCATCGGTTTTGAATTGATTCAAAGTGCCATTGCTGATAGCAACTCCCGTGTCCGGTATTCAGCGGTGAGTCAAATGGATACACTCGGAAAACAGGATTTACAGTTATCTTTGGATATTCTACGCGATCGCTTGCTCAATGACTCGGAAATAGATGTACAAGCAGCGGCAGCAGATTGCTTGGGCGCTCTGAAGTTACATGAAGCTTTTGAAGATTTGGAGAAACTTTATAATACAACCGATGAATGGCTAATACAATTTAGTATCATTGCTACACTAGGCGAGTTAGGCGATCCACGAGCTTTTGAACTACTTAAACAGGCACTCTCTTCAGACAATGAATTAGTCCAAACTGCCGCTATTAGTTCTTTGGGTGAGTTGGGCGATACACAAGCGATTCCCCTTTTAGCTCCTTTTGCTACCAATCCAGATTCGCAAATCCGTTACAGACTTGTACAAGCCTTGATTCATTTGGGTAGTCCAGAAGCCAAATCTATACTAGAAACTCTGGTTAACGATCAAGTAGAAGCGATCGCTACTGAAGCTAGAAAATATTTGCAATCAGCTTAAGCCTATACCTTTCACAAGCTAACGATTAAAACAGCCCCTTTTGAAGTTTCCGTACTCGTAAAACCCTCTCCCATCGTGGAGGGGTTTTTATTTTTCACAAGACGGGGTAGAAGAATCACTGGAATTTTGCCCGGAGTATTGTTATAAAAAACTTGTAATTTCTAAGTAAAGATAGAGTTAAAAATTCACCATTAGTGTTTTTTGCTACTTTTGCCTGAATTAAATTGTATAAAATATTACTTTTAATAGATTTACTTCTAAAAATATTCATATTGAGCAATTTACTAATAAAGATTATGTAAATTAAGACGCGAGTAGATGCACTTACGTAATTGCCCGGTTAATATACAAATACAGAGAAAAAAGAAAACAAAGTTTTTCATCTAAAGCATTAATAATCAGAGGAAAAAAGTCTAATGAAAAAGTTTACTATTCTAGCAACAACACTTGCAGCATCCACTATAAGTTTAAATTTGGTTGGTGGTATATCTAAAGCTCAAGCTGCTTCTTTAGTTCCTCCAGTAGAAGGTGAAATTCAACTGACAAATGTCGCTTGTTTGACTGGTAGCTGTATTGATACAACTGCCTATGGTTACACTGTCACCAGTCAGAATTACAACGCTGATTACCTGCCAAGTCTATTATTTAGTGATGATAGTTCAACGCAAAATTCTTATGGTTTTGGTATTTCCTTCGGTAAACCAGATGGAGGAACTAATACAATTGCAGGTGAAAATTGGTTCCGTCCTGTAGCTAGAAGAACTAACGGTAAACTACCTGAAAATGGTCAATTAGAAGTTGGTCAGTTCAAGTTTGATTTTGCTAGTACAATTAGCGAGTTAGTACTATCTTTTTTTGATGTGGAAGATATAGGTACTTCTATTCTTAGTGTTAATGGTGTTGCTTATGCAGGAACAGTTACCCCAGGAAGTGACGCCAACATC
Organism: Nostoc sp. FACHB-973; assembly: GCF_014698115.1. GTDB lineage: Bacteria > Cyanobacteriota > Cyanobacteriia > Cyanobacteriales > Nostocaceae > Nostoc > Nostoc muscorum. The sequence continues at coordinate 2,414 of NZ_JACJSJ010000109.1, read as the reverse complement.
AAGAAAGTGACCTTGACAAATGTCAAATCCTTAGAGGTCAAACTGGGTAATATCGGTGGTAGATTTGCCACTGGCGATGGTGTTCGCTTGGATGTTAACCAAACTGTACCTGAACCAGGAACCACTATGAGCTTAGGTGTTTTGGGATTAGCAGCTTTGTTCGGTTTGCAGAAGCGTAAAAAATCGTCACAAGCAGTTTAATTTTCACCATAGCTGCCATAAAACTCAAGATGAAAAATTCAAACAGTCAATGATTAATTTTGAATTTTAAATCTTGTATACAAAACATTAATATTTGCATGTATATTTGACTAGCAAATATATTTTTTCACCATTAATTAATTTGAGTAAATAAAATAACTAATTATCCAAGTTAGTTATTTTTATCTACTCAATTTTTTTATGTGGGTAAATTCAGTAAAATCCCCATTAAATATTAAGCGCCGTATACCTGTGACCAAGTTGTGATGATAAATACTGTAACTGCTGCGATCGCCAACAGCCCTTGGATCAAATTCCCAATCAGTGTTCCCACGACAATTCCGATACCCGCCTTAACCGCTAATCCTAATTCACGTCGGTAAAGATACTCACCAATAATTGCTCCCAACAACGGCCCTAGTAAAATCCCTAACAGTGGGCCTCCAAAAGGCAAAGCTGGCAATAATCCCAAAAATCCCAACACCAAACCGACAATCGCGCCAATTTGCCCCCACTTACTAGCTCCAGCTTGTCTTGCTCCTATATAACTAGCTAAAAAATCCACTCCGATACTGAGTAACAAAACAATAATTGTCACAATTAATGGAATCTTGATAGCTGCGAAGGAACTGCTAACGATTCCCCAGATGATAATTGCAATTAAAATTAAGCTTGCACCAGGAATCGCAGGAACTACGGCGCCGATAATACCCACAAACATTACGGCAAGTAATAGCCAATAGATAATTTGCATAGATAAAATTTGAAATTTCCAAATCAGTTAGTCATTTGTAGGGTAGCACCGCTGTGCTACCAAAGCCCGTGTTGCATCCAAAACAGAACTGCTCTAGGATTACTAGTTGAATTTTGAACAAAATCTAAGTATTGTAGTAGCGTCACACAGCGAAAATAGTGCATTAGATGTAGGTTGAGTTGAGCAACGCTAAACTCAACATTTGGCTCGTCTTGGTCATTAGTTACTGGGCAAATAAGATTTATACTTTTTAATAAACTAAACAGCAGGTAAAAGCACTTAGCCCTGGGGATTATAAATCAATGACGAGAAAAATATTAACTGGACTAAGTTCACAAACCTACGAACACCCTTTTGATCGCAAAGCCTTAGCATCTTTGCAAAAAATGCCTGGTGTCTCCCTGCTACTCAAAAAAATTAACGAGTACGGTATCGATCGCCTACTTCGTTTGCAAAGCCTTGGCAGTAGTATCAGAATTACCCCTCGTAATTTTCCCCAATTACATCAGGCATTAGTAGAAACTTGTGAAATTGTTGATGTTAACCCACTTCCTGAACTATATCTGTATCGAGGCACAGGTCACATTCAAAGCTACATTGTTGGAGCAGAAAAACCCCTTGTTGGTATCAATTTAGATGCAATGGAGTGGCTTAATACAGATGAGTTGGTTTATATTTTGGGACATGAAGTTGCTCGCATTAAGAGTCAGCACATGGTGTATCACCAAATGGCATTTGTGATGCCGACTTTAAAAAATTTGCTCAGCAGTACTACATTGGGAGTTGGTGGCTTGGTAGCTGGTGGCATGGAATTAGCTTTATATAATTGGCAAATGATGGCTAGGTTCACCGCCGATCGCGCTGGTTTGTTGGCTTGTCAGGATATTGATGTTGCAACCACCACACTGATAAAACTTGCAGGTTTACCAGATGAATACTTAACTACTGCTGTAATTGAAGATTTCTTAATTCAAGCGCGTGAGTTTGCATCCCAGAATCTTGATACCGCCGATCAGGTAACCAAAATATTAAGTTATACAGAATCTGGACTTTCTTGGGTAGTGATGCGGGCTGGCGAGTTATTAAAATGGGTTGATTCTGGAGAATATGATAATATCATTCAACAGAAAAATTTAAATACACCAGAAGAAAAAGAAGGGTGGAATTTTTTAACTTCTTGGTGATTGGATTTTCAGGAGAAATTCATCTGGTTGCCAGTGGGAGGGTTTCACAATAGACCTCTTGCATAAATCAAAAATAAAGAACCCCACCCCGCATTTGCTGACGCAAACGCTCCCCTCCCCGCAGGCGGGGAGGGGCTGGGGGTGGGGTGTTATGGGACTTTTTTGAGGGGGCGACAATAATTGTCAAAGTCTTACAGGTAAAGAGCTTGAAGTAAAAGACCCTCTCAAAGAAGTGGAGCTTATTGACAATGAACTGTGCAGCTATTAAACACCTA
>NZ_JACJSJ010000108.1 GCF_014698115.1 Nostoc sp. FACHB-973 | reverse complement strand
AGAACAGCTATGTCTTTTCGCTTTTTTGATTGGTTGACTCTCCATCGTGACCTGTTTGTTTCTTACAAAGCTAGTTTGGGCTATATTTGGGCTTGATTTTTGTTTAAGTCCCGTTAATTGGTATATCACGTCGGCGGGAATTACCACGTTTAGTCAATTTCCAAACAGAATAATAATTATCACTATAAACAATATCTGTCTTGAACTTATACTTTTTTTCTATTATTCCACGCCAATTATCTGAAGGATTGAGTAAAAACACATCACTAAACTCATTAGGAATTTTGGGAATTTTTTGATTATTCACCAACAAAAACCGCACTTTTGGTTCCAACAGATAGCTCAGAGAAAAGACATTACCATAATTATTGTCCAAAGAATTACTAATCAAAAGTGGGCTAGTACTCTGATTGATAATTTGAGCAACTTGTGGATTGCCATAATTCATACCTTTATTCCACCAAGTTTCTGCTTGGGAACTCGCCTTAGAAGAAATTAGACCACAAATAATCACCAATGCCATGATTATGTGCCAAATGGTTCGACGCGACAAGCTCTCATTATATAGTTGCGTAGCTAGTAGATAAGCAACAGCTAGTTGGATTCCTAAATAAGATGGTATGAAATATGGTTCAGTAAAAGTTCGTATACCCCCACCACTTAAATCTGGTAATATTATAGGCAGTGCTGGGACTACAATCAATGTAATAATAAACAGCCAGACTTTGTAGTTAGTTGTAAGACAAAGAAAATAAATCGCATATCCTACAAAAATTAAAAAAATTGGTGTAATTAAATAGCTCAGAGGATTTTCTAAGCTCAAATTTATATCAAAAAAAATTCTGCTAATCTGCATCAGCAAAAATGGAATTGTAGGTATCAAAGATGATTGAGTTGTTGCTTTATTTCCGGAAATCAGAAACTGGAAAAAGTCACCGATCGCCACTGTCATCCAAGGCATAAAAGCTAAGAAACTTACTAGTGTTGCTAGCAGATAATTTCTCACAGTTTCAGTCAACTGAAATCTTGCTATGGCAATCACATAAATTCCGTGAGCAACTGCTACAAATCCACTCCAAAGAAATGTATAAAGGCTAATCGTCAAAGTGATTACATAAACACTCCAGGTAGCGAAAATATCTGGTTGTTGTTTTGTTAATTCATCTTTATCTTGTGATTCCAACTGTATAGCTCGCAGCAGTGAAGCACTGGATAATAAGATAGTGATTAACCAGAGAATATATTCTTGTGCTTCTTGGGCATATACTAGGTGAATTGGAGAGATAATTATAAGTGCGATCGCTACACCAGGAACAGGTAATGGGATATCAAATAATTCTCGGCATAGGCGATAAACACAGGGAAAAACCAGCAAGCTAATAAACGCAGATAAACTTCTGATTGCTGTTACCGAATTACCAAAGATTTCCATCCACAACCTGGCGATTATGTAATACAAGGGTGGATGCTGAGAATCTTCTCTTGCCAAAGACATAATTGTGTCATTTAAGGTTTTTGAAGCATTTGCACCTTGAAATTTAGCAAAACTTTCTTTGGCAATGACACGATTATTAAAAAGTTGTTCTTTTGCTTCAGTTATCGTGTAACCAGAAATCCGCAATGAGGTATAAGTTTCATCATGGGAATAAACCTTGCCATCAAGGTTAAAAAAGCGAAACAATATACCCATCGCCAACAAAAAAATAATTAAAAGCCGCAACCAACTCGGAGCAAACTTGAGATGGCGCATAAGTACATTTCCCAAAAAATTTTCTAAAATAATCCAGTTTACTTGATTGGATGAGGTGCCCAAGTCTAGCTTGTGGTAGACATCGCTAAAAATTATATCTGAGTCTGTTCATGAGATATCACAAACTGTATATTGTTACAAAATTTGATAACCCCATCTGTGAAAGTCTTTACTATTAGATATCGTTAAAAAATCAATAGTCTGAAACTCTTTATCAATGGCTGGCAGGCTGCATATTTTAGATCCAATATTTAAGTATGCCTGCAAAATTTTCGGGATTTCTACTTCACAAAAATCTGAACAATTTTGAGGCAATTCTAGGCAATATCGTGAATTGGGATAAACTAAAATACTCGGATGCATCAAGCCATTCTGTCGAAAATAATTATAAACACAACTAGCTTCCCAAGGGGATTGTGTTAGTAATGATGCACAACCAAAGAAATATTGGTTTTTAGTCCAGATGAGATAATTTGCTAGCCCTTCCCATAACAACAAAAGTGTCTGACTATTGCGGTATTCTTTAGCTATACATGCACGCCCAATTTCCACTGATGTTTGAAGCACAGAATCAGGAATTGCATTAAGATTAAATATATCAGCAGCATCAAACCCTAATCTTTGAGAAGCCATTCTATAGGTTTGCATTCGATAAGTTCCAATGGTTTTACCAGTCTGTTTGCAGATGAGAATCAAATGATGGCAAACCTCATCAAACTTATCTTCATCCATCTGCGTAAAATTAGAAGTACATAATCCCAAGCCTAGTTCCAGATTAAAAACTTCAAAACGCAATCTAAAAATTGATTTTAATTCTTCTTCAGTTGAGGCAAGCCGTAGGATATGTTTTTTAGTTTGAAGTACAGGAAAATCTTCAAGCAAAGGAGGATTCAGCGGGTAATTGATGTTGCGGCCAGAAACTTCCATCTGTCTTCCTAATTAGAACATTTTGGATTTTGGGTTTTAGATTTTGGATTGAAATTTTATTTTTATTAAAAAATCTATTTTCAAATTGGTATTATGTATTAAGATGTCGAGGTTTGGTTGGTACAGTTTTCAATAAAAAATCCTCCAGAGAGCTTTTTTAAGCTCTGGAATTAGGGATAGAGTGTTTTTATTATCGACATTAATGCCAAAAAAATCTGGCAATAAGATACAAAATTTTCCTTTGATATAGGGTATAAATGCAAGTAATACTATTTCCAAAAATCTTTGCAACAGATAAATTTTTTGTAGGGGCGTACAACTGTACGCTCCTACACATGCAATACGGTTTGGTTAAGATTTTTTGATGAAAATTCTACATCCCAAAGACGCGATAAATCGCCGTCTCTACAAGAATCAATCTTTCGTCTTGACGGCGATTTGTCGCGTCTCTTACCTTAACCGAACCGTATTGCCTACACATGTATTTGTAGAACGAAGTTCGTGAAAAAGAATCACAATCAAGGCAAAAAGCCCCTAGATGAATCCAGGGGCTGGGATAATTTTGATTGTGATGCTTGGGTTGGGCGTAGGGATGTCTTCTCTACAAGAGGCTTCTCGTAGAGAGGCTTTGCCAACGCCAACGACAACCCCTTCGGGGAACGCCATTTCTAACAAAAGCGCTCTCAAATACTGAATCAATTACGGTGATTATTGTTGTAGTGAACCCTTGTACCAGCCCACAGCAACTTCTCCCGCAGCGTTTGATAGTAAGAATTGTTCTCGCGCAAAATAATAAATTTAGCTCGACAATCCGCCATCCGCACATCAACGCGGTGTCCAGGCCAAATCGAAGTTCCCAACACTCCATCTGTCCACAACTTGGTACTCAAATCGTAATCCCCCAAAGGCCAAATACTCACCACAGAACCAGGGGGTAAAACGAGGGGACGACTAGAAAGGCTCATTGCACAAATCGGAGTCACGGTAATCGCCTCCATACCATCGTGCATAATTGGCCCATTAGCAGAAACGGTGTAACCTGTGGAACCTGTAGGAGTGGAAATAATCAATCCGTCCCCGACGTATTGATCGACTACCTCACCATCGATTTCCATTTCTAGAATAGAGGTAATCATTCGGTCAGCGGAAGCCGGTTTGACGCAAAATTCATTCAACGCGAGGTAACGCTCACTCACTGGCTCTAAATTAGACCCATGACCCTCATACACCGCAGCTTGTAACATCATCCGCCGTTGGATAGCATAGCGATCCTCAAACAGTCGATCCCAAACTTTCTCAGTATCCTGAAACTCTTCCACTGACTCAGTTAAAAACCCCAGATGACCTCCCACATTCACTCCCAGAATTGGGATGCCAGCTGGGGCTAAATGTCTGGCACCTGTTAAAACAGTGCCATCACCGCCGAGTACCAAAGCGAGATCGATTGGTTGACCCGCCGAAGCCAAAAAGACTGGATAAGGGTTATCTTTCGGCCCGCTAGGTCCCATCAACACTTGGCACTGGCGATTTTCGAGTTGTTTAGCGCACATTTCTGCCCATTGTTTACTCCGGGCATCCCGCGCTTTATAAGCAATGATTACCTGCTTGAGTTGCACGCACAGTTACCACTTCAGGAGATTAAACTGCTCCATATCGACGGTATCACGGTTGCGATAAATGGCAAGCACGATCGCTAAACCCACCGCCGCCTCGGCTGCGGCCACGGTAATCACAAACACTGTGAAAACCTGACCCTTAATTAATGTTGAGTCGAGGAAGTTGGAAAATGCCATTAAATTCAGATTAACAGCATTGAGCAGCAACTCAATTGACATCAGCACCCGCACAGCGTTGCGGCTGGTAATTAAACCGTAGATGCCGATGCAGAATAGAGCTGCTGCTAATAATAAAAAGTACTGGAGTTGCATAAATCTGAGTATTCCTTCTGAAAAAACACCACTTTTAGAAAGCAACTAAAGTCGCAAACTTTACTCTCTTGTTTCGCTGCTGGTTGATACCAGTTCTCTGGGGCGTTCTGGCAAAGTCAAAACGGTTTGTGGTAGTTCAGATGGTGTAAGTTGGTCTGGCAAATACTCGCGACGTGCCAAAATGATCGCTCCCACCATCGCTATCAGCAGCAAAATCGAAGCTAGTTCAAAAGGTAGTAAAAAGTCAGTGAAGAAATGCTCTCCAATCAAAACTATAGAACTTGTACCACCCACCACAGGAGGAGTTGAGTACGCCCAAGGAGTCGCTAAGATCATCGTACTCAAAAGGCCAAACAATCCTAAGCTGACTATACCCGTTAGTAGTTTCCGCACCCACGAGTTGGGAAATGGCGCAAAATTCTGCCGTTTATTCACCAACATAATGGCAAACAAAATCAGCACGTTAACCGCCCCAACATAAATCAGCACTTGTGCGGCTGCAACAAAATCACCATTCAACAACAGGTAGATTCCCGCCATGCTGATGAACACGCCCCCTAGCATAAAGGCAGAATAGACGATGCTAGAGGACAGTACCACACCAATGGCTGCCCCAATCATCATCACACCCAGTACGCCAAGGCATACAATTTGTACTCCTTCCGCTAGATTCACTGTTTTTTGTCCTCAGTCAACATTGGTCATTGGTCGAGCAATTTTGGATTTTAGATTTTAGATTTTAGATTTTTCTTTCAATCCAAAATCCAAAATTTCAAATTGGTTGATATTTATTTTTCGGTTTGTTCTACAAGGTCTTCTGGACGCGCACCAGGACGCGGTGCATCCGCAGGCAATCCGTGGGGTTCGAGGACGCCCTTGGGTAGGTAAACTAGTTCGCGTAGTGGTGTCACCATTGGGTCATCTGTTACCTTATAGGGCAGACGACCTAACGCTACACTGTCATAATTCAATTCATGGCGATCGTAAGTGGAAAGTTCATACTCTTCTGTCATAGATAGACAGTTAGTGGGGCAAAATTCCACACAATTACCGCAAAAGATACAAACTCCAAAGTCAATACTGTAGTGCTTGAGTTTTTTCTTTTTGCTGGCTTTGTCGAATTCCCAATCTACTACAGGCAGATTTATCGGACAAACGCGAACACAAACTTCGCAGGCGATGCACTTATCAAACTCAAAGTGAATTCTACCGCGAAACCGTTCGCCAGGAATCAGTTTTTCGTAAGGGTACTGTACGGTAATTGGACGCCGACGCATGTGGTCGAAGGTAACAGAAAGTCCCTGACCAATGTAACGCGCAGCTTGTACTGTTTCTTTGGCGTAATCACCAACTTGTTTCAGGAACTTTAGCATTGTGTTTCACTCTCTCAGGCGATCAAAATTAGGAGTTAGGAGTGAGGAGTGAGGAGTTAGGAGTGAGGAGTGAGGAGTTAGGAGTGAGGAGTTAATTAAAAATTCATAACTCATAACTCATAACTCATAACTCATAACTCCTAACTCCTAACTCTTAACTCTCTCATTACCCACCAAAGGCGAAAGGAAAGGCTAGTTTTAGGGCGGCGGTTAATAAAAGATTAACCAAACCAACTGGCAACAAAAACTTCCATCCTAAATCTAACAGTTGGTCAATCCGTACCCGTGGCACTGTCCAGCGCAACAAAATGGCGACAAACACTAGTAAATAGGCTTTGAACACGGTCATAGTGATACCCAAAGCAGCAGTTACTATCTGCAACACGGGATTTGCTTCACTAATTCCTAGCCAACCAGCGATGAGGTTTAGGGGAATGGGAAAGTCCCAACCACCCAGGTAGAGAATTGCTACCAGTAGGGAAGAAAGTATTAAGTTAACGTAGGAACCCAGGTAGAATAAACCAAATTTCATACCTGTGTATTCAGTCTGATACCCTGCAACCAGTTCTTCTTCTGCTTCGGGTAAGTCAAAGGGCAATCGTTCGCATTCAGCTAGGGCGGCTATCCAAAAAATCAGGAAACCGATTGGTTGACGCCAAATGTTCCAGCCCAAGATGCCGTAGCCAGATTGTTGATTAACAATGTCAACGGTGCTGAGGCTATTAGACATCATAGCGATCGCTAACACCGCCAGCGCCAATGGAATTTCATAGCTAATAGATTGTGCTGCTGCCCGCAAGCCCCCTAAAAGGGAGTATTTGTTATTAGATGCGTAACCAGCCATCAACAAACCAATGGGCTGAATGCTTGACAAGGCAATCCATAAAAATACGCCCATGCCCACATTGCTAATTACGATGTTCTGCCCAAAGGGGACAATCAGGAACGACAGAAACACCGGAATCACAACAATAATTGGGCCGAGGGTAAACAGCCAGGGGTCAGATTTGGCTGGGACGATATCTTCTTTAAATATCAGCTTCAGACCATCCGCTACAGGCACTAGTAACCCAAAAGGCCCTTGGTATTCTGGGCCAACTCGTTGCTGTGCAGCGGCGGATATTTTCCGCTCTAGCCAGGTAGCTACTAACACCCCTACTGTTGCTCCAATCAGCATTAGTACCATTGGCAGTGGCATCCAAATTGCTTTGGCTGTTCCTGCTGGTACGCCTAAATCCGTGAGGGATTCAATAAAAGTTCCTTGGAGGTCAATTCCTGAATTCATGTTTCCGCTCTTTAAGACATGAGTCAAAGTGAGTTACAAATATTACTTAACTAATACCTGTAAATTCACACATTAATAATTTTTGCCCAGATGATGTCTGACTGAAGATTTGTTGCCAATTCCCATGCCTAGTATATCCTTGGATGGTTTTACCACCCTGAAGCGAGATAAGAACTTCTACTTATGGTTGGCATTGAGATTGGCTATTGAGTGGAGGGGGACGCGGGGAGATGAGGGAGTAGAGGAGCAGGGGAGGCAGGGGGAGAATAACTTTTAATTCCTAACTCCTAACTCCTAACTCCTCACTCAGCACTCCCAATGCCCGTTAACGTTGATCGATCGGCAGATAAGGAACTTCGTGATAACCGTTGTAAACTTGGGTTGGACGGAAAATCCGGTTTTCTGCTAGCTGTTCTTTCCAGTGGGCTAGCCAACCAGCAACGCGGGCGATCGCAAATATTGGTGTAAACAAGTCTGTGGGAATTCCCATTTTCCTATACACCAAACCCGAATAAAAGTCAACATTGGGATAAATCCCTTTGCCACCGAGTTTTTCCTCTACCACTCGTTCCATTTCTTGGGCAATGTCATAGGACTTGTCATAGCCAAACTTCTCAAACAACTGCTCGGCTAATTTTTGCAAGATTGTAGCTCGTGGATCTTTCACTTTATAGACACGATGTCCAAAGCCCATAATCTTAGATTTACGTTGCAGACAATCCTCGATGTAAGGACGGACATTTTCCACAGAGCCAATTTTGTCCAACATCTGAATTACTTCTTCATTGGCTCCACCATGCAGAGGCCCTCCCAAAGTTCCCACGGCACTAGCAACCACAGCGTAGGGATCGGTCAAAGTAGAAGCTGTCACCCTAGCACTAAAGGTGGAAGCATTCATTGTATGCTCGACCTGAAGTATCAAGCAGATATCAAAAATCCGCGCCATCAAAGGATCGGGTTCTTGCTCATTGAGCATGTATAGAAAATTGGCAGAGTAGCCTAAGTCATCACGGGGACGCACGGGATCATTGCCTTTTCGCATCAGTTGGAACGCCGCCACCATCGTGGGAATGGTTGCTATCAAGCGGACTACTGAATCGCGAATGTAGGCTGGGTTATGTAAATCCCGGAGCGAATAAAACAATCCTAAAGCAGCAGCAGAGGCTTGCAGGGCATCCATTGGGTGACCGCTTTCTGGAAAGCATTTCATCATGTCGCGAATGCGGTATTTTATTCGCCTGTGGTGAAGAACTTCATGTTCAAATGCTTCCAGTTCTTGTTGACTAGGCAGTTCACCCCAGATTAAGAGATAAGCAGTTTCTAGGAATGTACTTTTTTCTGCTAGTTCCTCAATCCGGATGCCACGATATTCTAGTATTCCCTTTTGCCCATCAACATAACTGATACTCGATTGGGCGGCGGGAATGCCTTCTAGACCAGGCTTGTATTCGCACACCATCATGGCAACACCATTTACTTTTTGAAATATCCGATCAAGTTAACTTACCAGAAATTTATTGTCGCCATAACAGTAGCCCTTCTAACAACAATCAAAAATGTTGAAAAACTGTTATGACAGGTACTTGGGTGGTGTCAACCAAAACATCTGACTACGACCCAGAGGAGAACCACTTTCTGGTAGTTTTATCCCAATCATACCTGCTTTTTTCAAGACTAAGCTGGCTTTGGCCTCCCCCCATAAAAGAATTTCTGCCCAATTGCTCAAACCCGGTTCATGTCCAACCAAGGCCAGTTGGGTATTTTGGGAATAATTTCTTGGCTCTAACCAATCTACCAGCCAACTAGAAATTTCACCATCAGGGGCGAGGTGACTGGATTCCTCTAGCCGAGAACTCAATCCTGCTGCTATCAGGATTTCAGCCGTTTGGCGGGCACGCACTAAGGGGCTGGTGAGAATCAAATCAAAGTTTAAATCTAATTTGACAAGTTTATCGGCAACTTTCTCGGTTTTTTGCCTTCCTTCCTTGGTAAGGCTGCGCTCCTCATCCTTGATGCCTAAATCTTTATCTTCGGCGATGCCATGACGAATTAAATACAGTTCCATATTTTTAATTTTATTAGCGTACCCTGTGCTGAGTTATTTAGTTACGCTGATTGTGTATTTATCTATGCTAATCTTAATCATTATTACGTATTCATGCATCTGCCATCTGTCTGCTGTGGCGAAGTGTTAGGCATTCTAAGTTTTATGGATATGCCAATAAATTTAAACCTTGAATAAATCTATAATCTCGTTGGTTTTTTGCGATCGACGGGTAATTCCAGACTATTGCTGTAGCTGCAATGAGACTATCAGGAATGAGCAAGCCATGACTTGCTCTGTAATTTAAATTACTAACTAGCTGATTTAGAATAACGCGTAAATTCATCAAAACTTAAGCAAATTGCCTTAAATGGATAGGGGACTATTGTAATTTCATGTCTGCTTGAACTTGGAGCATTTGGAGAAGTTTGTGAGAGTTTCTTTCTTAAAGCTTCTTGAAAGTTATCGATTGTTTCTGGGTTAGATTTTATTTGTAACCCGCAATATCGATGAATAGACAAATCACCATTAAATAGCGGACTTAAATAATCAAGAGCAAAACCAGGCAGCCAAGAATATGTTCTAATTCCTCCATGTATAAATGTATTTCCCCACCCATATAATCTCTCAATTAAATGAAGTTTCACTGCAATCTTAATTTGTTCCGTTTCTTCAAATTCCTTCAAGACTTCAAAGAAATATTTCATGCCAACAGGCGTTTCATTTTTAAAACATCCAGAAATACCTAGACCCCATTTTATCCTTAATTCCAGCATCACTCTAATTAGAACTGGGGAAATATCATTTTTTACAGAAGGGTCTTCAAATGGAAGTTCCCCATGTATTAATTGATCACAGCCATTATAAAAAAGACTGTAGTCTGATATTTTTGATTTAAGAATAGGAAAGTCCTCAAATTCTTCATTGGATTCAATATTCTCATGATAGTCATTAATCAAAATAAGACTATCCTCCAATAGAGTAATTATTAATGGACGATATTGAATTTTAGTTTTATTATGAAGAGAATTTTGATTGTCATCAAGAGAGCATCTCATTGTGTAAAGCACATATTTCACTAAGCTACTTGAACCCGATTTTATTACCAACGAAAAAAGAGATATTTTCCAAAAGGGGATGATTTCATTAAAAAGATACTTTAAGATTTTATCAATAATTTCATTTGAAAAAATTATTAGCGCTGAAAGGTTGGCACGGTAATAATTTTTATTACTCCTTTTGCTTTTCAAATCGTTAAAATTCTTGTAAAAAATTAATGCAACAATTTCTTCTCTTGCTTGAATAACTGGCTGAACTTTAAATATCTGATAGCAGAGGACTTTATACTGTTGTAGATAATTTTCATAATTACTTAAATACTCAATCCAAGCATTACTATTTTCCAATACTTCGGAGTTAAGTTGCTCATAGGACTTCAAGATATCAGTACGCAGTTGTAGCAAATTATCGTTATTAGGATCGCTTGATTTCAAAAGAGACATAATTTTTCTACATAACATCACTAGCTGTATATAATACAGCTAGTGATGTTATATTTACCAAATTTGAAAATAACACCTGCAATGGAAAAGTTGTTTTGCACGCTGCCGTTTTTAACCGCTCCCTATTCAGGTTTTGAAGTTCTATAGACTTCATGGCGCTCCTTTTTAGCAAATCAATAGGTAGGCAGGAGTTAACTTTATTTGTACCGACTTACTTAAAATTAGGCACGAACTACATTCCCAATCAGTTCATAAAAGTCAAATTCCCGACTTTTAAAAAAAGCCGGGAAGGGATGCTATTTGACCAAACACACTTTTACTGCTACATAAGTTAGGAGTTCTCCCCATCTCCCTCACCTTCCTCTACTCGGACTGAATCGGGTTATCTCTGGGATTAACTAACCTCAGTAGCTTTTGCTTAATTTGAGCGTCGAATACTTCCCATTTCATTTTTGCATAGGCGGAATTTTCGTTACTGCCAGATAAGAAACCCATCGGAATTTCAAAGCCGCCTGCGCTTGTCCTTCCACCACCAAAAAAGCGCCCTGTGCTATCTTGACCAAAGGCTTCTTTGATGAATTCATCGGGGTCAAGGGTGAGTTTGGTGGTTCTCAAGGAACCGATGACTATTTCTAATTCTTCGTCTTCATCGTGAACAATGCCATAAACTACGGCGGTATGGACGTTTTCTTCGGTGACGAGAAAATCAGCTGCTTGGGGGATGGCGTCGCGGTCATCGTAGCGCAGGTAACCAACACCAGCAATGGAAAAGTTATTTTGAACGATGCGGTTTTTGAGCGATCGCTCGATCACATCCATCACACGCTTGGAACGATTCGCCTGTAAAATAGCGTTCAGCAGTTGCGCGTCATAAAATCGGCTTAAATATGCAGCTGCCATGAAATCTTCTTCTTGGGCTTGCATCAGCCGATTTGTATCTGATCGCAAGCCGTGCATCAAGGCAGTAGCACATTTAACGTGTTGATTGATGCTGCTATCTAATGCTAGTAATCCCGCTTGCAGATACTGTGTAAAAATGGTCGCCGTCGCTCGCACATAAGGACGAACATCCATAAACTCGGATTCGAGTTCACCTTGTAAACTGTGATGGTCAATCAACGCAACTAACGGAATTCCAGCCTGCTGAACAGCTGATAATAGCTGAGAAGTGGTTCCTTGGTTATCAATTAATACAAAACCTTGATAACACGACAAATCCTTGGTTTTTAAGGTTTGCTGCGTCCAGCGTTGGATAGGTAAATTAGTGAGTCTAACCAAGGCAATATTTTCTTGATGACTCAAAGCGCCAGCATAAATTATTTCAGATTTGATATCGTATTGCTGGGCAATTAATTGATAAGCCCAGGCACAAGAAAGAGCGTCTGGGTCAGGAAAATCTTGCAAAATTATCAGTTGGCGATCGTGTCGGTGCGCTAGCAGAGTTTTTTGCAGTTCTTCTGACTTTTGTTGTGTCAGAGAATTACTGCGCGGACTAAGATAGATAGCCCCTTCACTTAGGGATGGTTGTAATGATGGACTTTTAAGTGCAACTTCCACTGGGTCTATTTCAGCTTCCTCTGGGCTTGGCTCTGTGGTCAATGACAAACTCTCAAACTGATTAACGGGAGAATTTAAGTACATAGGGAACTTTTTTTCAAGTGTGAGGCTCCATTAATTCAGAAATACTACAATCAGCGATTCACTGAATTTAGCCACATTATTTTGATCTTCGCAAAAATATCAAGACATCGCACTATATATCTAAGTATATTTTTTGTCAGTAACATAGCTCAGCAATCAACTAAATTCCACTACAACGCATATAGGTACTGGAAAAAAGGAAGTTTTGTACTGGCTTTCTCTGGCGGCGTAAACCTCTTTTAGTAGCTTTTTTGGTTTCTGTAATTTGAACTACAGGGATTTTTATTCAAAGTTGATGGTCGTCGTTTGAAATTTATCTTACTTAAGGTATACTTTCCATCTAATACTTTAGAGTTACTCTTTGATATTTAAAACAATCTTATGTTCAATAGTCTCATTATTTTGATTATTGAGCAATTAATAATTATATCTTTAACCAATAGGGCATCTTTTGTATTTTGTGTAAAAGGGGCTGGGGAGTGGGGAATAGGCAGACGAAGAAGAGTTTTTCTAGTACTCAATACCCAACACCCCATCCCTCTAGTAATCTCAAGGTATGGTAGAAGACTCCGGTGAGTAAAGGTTCGCTAATAGCGCGGTCAGTTGAAAATTTAAATATTTTCCAACAACCCCTAGCTATTTGCGAATTTTATGAGGTATATTAGTAAGCTGTTGTCTTTTTTGCCTGGATTTCATCAAACTGCTATGTCAGCTTCTGCCGAACAATGTCCCTCACAATCTGTGGACAAAGGTTATCTAACACACAATTTGTCAAAGCAAAATGTGTGCATATCTGCTTTAGGCTTATTTAGAAGCCAAGCACAAAGGCAAAGGTGTGACTATTGCTGTATAATTCCCAGGCTACTAGGCTATGTCATATCAAAGTCCAATAACATACTTTTGCCACTCTGTGTGCAGTCCACTTTTGAGGTGTTTGCTGACCTCGAAATAAAGGCTGCTATAAGGTTGGCGAGGAAGATGACGCAAAGGCATATGAGCTTCGTGGGGAGTGCGACTGCCTTTTTTAACATTGCAACGGACACAAGCTGTAACAATGTTCTCCCAGCTATCTCCCCCGCCGCGCGATCGCGGTATTACATGGTCTAAGGTCAACTCGTCCCCTGTGTAACCACAGTATTGACAGGCATGACCATCACGATGCAATATGTTTCGGCGAGTGAGAGGAATTTCTTTATAAGGAACGCGGACATAATGACGCAACCTGATCACGGTCGGCAGCGGAAAATCCGAATAAAGGAATTTACCGTTGTGTTCCACGCGTTCTGCTTTCCCCTTGATTAACAGAACCGCAGCGCGACGCCAACTCGTTATATTGAGAGGTTCGTAAGAGGCGTTTAAGACTAAAACCTTCCCCATTGATCTGCGCTCAGGGTATTAGTTTTACATATATTAACACAAATATACCCTTCGAGGGAGATGATAAGAAATTATACTTCCGGGATAATTCGGAAATTAAGTTATGAGTTATGAGTTAGGAGTTAGGAGTTAAAATTCCTCACTCCTGACTTCTAACTCCTCACTCCTCACTCCTCACTCTTAACCTGGATTTGTCAAAATCTTGTATCAATTCCAAGTCAGAGTTAAACTTCCTGTTTAATCTGATATCGCTTTTAGGAGCGTGTATAGATAGATAACTTGGAAGTTTAGCTTTGGTGTAATAGGAGTCAGTACAAATGTTAAGTCGCAAGGAAATCCCCGGTGTAGTTTCTAATGAGCAGTGCGACACCTACGCGTGGTTTTCGCAACGAGCTTGGGTAGAAATTGATTTGGGGGCGTTGTCGTACAATGTACAGCGATTAGTGCAGTTTTTATCGCCGCGTACTAAATTGATGGCAGTGGTAAAAGCTGATGCCTATGGACATGGGGCGGTAACGGTGGCTCAAACTGCAATCCAATCGGGAGCTAGTTGGCTGGGAGTCGCTACAGTTCCAGAGGCGATTCAATTGCGAGAAGGCGGGATTCAAGCCCCGATTTTGATTTTAGGGGCAACTCATACACTAGAGCAGATTCATGCGATCGCTCAGTGGAATCTTCAGCCGACACTGTGCAGCCCGAAACAAGCCCTGGTATTTTCCGATGTCCTAGAATCCATGAACTATAGTTCTCCCATTCCCGTACACATCAAATTAGACACGGGAATGTCTAGGCTGGGAACTAATTGGGAACAAGCTGGTGAATTTGTGCAATTAGTACAGCGGTTACCACATCTTTCTATTGCCAGTATTTATTCGCATTTGGCAACAGCAGATGATCCTGATACTAGCGCAATGGAAGAACAGCATAGACGATTTGAGGAAGCGATCGCCCAAATCAAAGCAATGGGAATTCAACCACCTTGCTTGCACTTGGCAAATTCAGCGGCGGCACTTACAGATCGAGCATTGCACTACGATATTGTGCGAGTAGGTTTAGCAGTTTACGGACTTTACCCAGCAACCCATTTACAAAAAGCGATCGATCTCAAGCCCGTTTTGGAACTTAAAGCACGAGTTACCCAAGTCAAAACAATTGCCGCAGGAACAGCTGTCAGCTACGGCCATAAATTTATTGCCCCGCGTCAACTTCGCCTTGCCGTGGTGGGAATTGGTTACGCTGACGGTGTTCCTCGTAATCTTTCCAACAAAATGCAGGTATTGATTCGGGGTCAGCGAGTGTCGCAAATCGGCACAATTACAATGGATCAGCTGATGCTGGATGTGAGTGCCATACCTGATATCCAAGAAGGAGAAGTAGTCACCTTGCTTGGGGAACAGGGAAAAGAAAAAATTTCCGCAGACGATTGGGCAGAACAATTAAATACTATTTCTTGGGAAATTCTCTGCGGCTTCAAGCATCGTCTACCTCGTGTTGCTGTTATGTAATAGGCATGGGGCACAAGAGGCAGAGGGGCAGGGGGCAGGGGGCAAGGGGGAGAATGAAAAATTACTTCTTTCCCCTCTGCTCCCTCATCCCCCTCATCCCCCCTATTTCCCATTCCCTATTCCCAAAAATAATTTCTTCTGGTAAGATAGTAAACTGATGCGGATATGGCGGAATTGGCAGACGCGCTAGATTTAGGTTCTAGTTCCGAAAGGAGTGAAGGTTCAAGTCCTTTTATCCGCACTTGTAGCAAAACGAATAAAAGCGTCAACGTAATTCGTAATTCGTAATTGATAATTCGTAGTTACAATCAGTAGTGGGTTCAAGCCCCCACTGATTGAAGACCACCAAATCAAAGATTTGGTGGCGCTTGTACCCTCTTTAAATTACGAATTACGAATTACGAATTAGTAATTATTTGGTCAGTCCCCAGAATTCTCTTATTTGTATTCTGTGTGACTGGCGGATAGTGTGGCGGTAGCAATTAGGCGATCGTCTGAACAAAGGGGTTTAAGTTCTACGTTCAATACTGTTCGGTTAAGATAGGAGACGCGATCAATCGCCGTCTGTACAATAATTATTCCTTCGTAGAGACAGCTATTTATGGTGTCTTTGTGACCTAGAATTTTCATCAAAAAACCTTAACCGAACCGTATTGCTTTATAGTTCAACCTTTGATTTTCAAAAAAAAATTAGATCGTTCCGCTTCGCTACACTCAAAAAGGGTAAAGAAAATAAGAGCAAAGGGCTAAAGAGCTAAAGTCTAAAGGGCTAAAGAGTCCTCCCGGCAGCGCACACAATACGAAAACCAATACCGAGGTCGTGGTAGACGCGCGTGCCGTAGAGGCGAGACGCGGAACGGCAGTTTCCAGGACTGTCGAACCAGGAACCGCCCCGCAGTATTTGATATTGATTATCATTATCTATCCATGCACTTCCATCTCTAGGCGCTCCTTCATAGCTTTGATGCCAACTATCTTGACACCACTCCCAAAGATTCCCGTGCATGTCGTACAATCCAAAGCCGTTGGGTGGAAAAGTGCCTACTTCTGTTGTTTCCTGACGATTTTTTCCTTTTGGCTCAAAAGCGTAAGTATAATCTCCATCGTAGTTAGCTAACTCCGTGGTTATTGTCTCGCAAAAATGAAAGGGTGTCGTTGTTCCTGCGCGACAGGCATATTCCCATTCAGCTTCACTAGGTAGACGATATTGCTTGTTTGTATATTTGGAGAGGCGATCACAAAATTCAACTGCATCGTTCCAAGATACTTGCTCTACTGGTTGGTTGTCTCCTTTGAAATTAGATGGTTCAGCTTTCAGGTCACGCTTAACTTTGGGTAGTGCTGCTACTCTTCTCCATTGCACTTGGGTGACTGGATATTTACCCATGAAGAATGATTGAACCGTAACTTCGTGTTGAGGTTTTTCTTTTCTAAACCAATGCGAATTGAATTTTTCCACAAGCCTTTCTATCTCTTCATCTTCCGTACCCATCATGAATGTGCCATCGGGAATATACACCATTTCCAAGCTGACACCATTTCCTAAGTCTTCGATGAAATATTGAGCTTTACTGGACTCTCGTTTCACCTCTTGACCACTTGCATTTACCTTCACCATCTCAAACTGAAAAACTTGTAGTCCGGCTTGATGTGCTGTAGGTGCTGGTTGAGAAACTCCAGATCTCCCGCCGTTTGGTAAAGGTTCAGGATTTTTGGGAGGTGCAGAAGACTCTCCTTGTCGCTGGGCAATTCTAGAAAATGCCTCAATTGCTTTCATATCTGAACCCCTAGCAGCCACATTCACGCGAATCCATAACTGTCTGGCTAATTCCCACTCTCCTTTGACTTCGGCTTGATAAGCGTCAAGTTTCATCGTGGCAATATCAGTCAGGGTGGCATAGTCAGGCAACAAAATTAAGTGTAATTTAGTGGCTGGTTCGGCGATCGCATAGGGATGTTGTGGAGTTTTCCTGTACGTTTGATTGATTGTGGGTACTCTCGATTGTAAATATTTGTCCAATCTTTCTACTGTGGCACAATTTCCTGCACCTGCTATCCTCAACCCGTCTAACAACGCCTGGGTAAATGAGCCGTGTTGCAACTGCTCAATTTCATAAGACTTTTGACTGGGACTGCAAGAGTAAAAGGTGACCACTCCCTGATGTTCTTGACCAATACCCTCTCCTCCCTTGCTTCCTTCATCGCGGCAAGCATCTAAAAACAACACTACATTATCTGCTCCACTACGGCGCAATCTTTGGGTAACAAAATCAACAGGTATTGCCGTATGTTCTACATCCCCTGGGTCGCTATCTATCAGCATGAGATAGTCTCGGTCAGCTTCCCGACAACCGTGACCAGCAAAGAAAAACCAGAGATTATCCCCTGGTGCTAATAGTGGTTTTTCAAAGTTTGCCCTTAAGAACCGCCGCAAGTTTCCGTAAGTAGGCTGAGTGGGAATGGGTGGAGAAGTGGGAATTGAGGGAGAATCCTCTGTAAACAAAAATACTCTGTCAAACCGCACTTCCTTTTCAAACCAATCGCGCATAGCTTCGGCATCTAGTTTGGCGTAGTTTAGGTGCTGAAGATTGTTGTACTGATTAATGCCGATCGCGATCGCCCAATTTTTAGCCATTTCTGCGTTCGTATTGACTAGTTTGTTCTTCCCTATTGCTAGTTTACGTGTTACTACTGAATAATGTTAAATCAAGAATAATTTCAATAATTAAATTTATGTCAGCAGAAAATTCTACCCCGAAAGCAATCTGGATTATTACTGAAGAAACGGCGCAAACATTAAGTACAACTAGTGAAACATTGACAAATAGTGGAGCAAGAAGCAGTGGTGATAGAGGAGGACTACTCGGAGTTGAAACTACTGAAGAAATAGTTGTGAGCCAAAAAAAAGGCGAAATAGTAATTACTAGACACAAAGTAGAGGTAACTAAACTCAAGCAAGAAATGAAGGGGTTTCTGCAAGCAATGCGGGAAATGCTTGATGAAGCTGACCAACCAGATTCTAAGATGCAGCTTGATGAGGTGGAACTTTCAGTAGAAGTTAATGGCGAAGGACAAATCAGTTTGTTTGGCATCGGTGGTGGTAAAGCCGGGGGAAAAGGAGCGATGACTTTTAAATTTAAGCGGAAATAATTGGTACTTGAATATGGGTAGAAATTGGGCGATTGTTATTGGAATTAATCATTATGAGAATCTGCGATCGCTAAACTTTGCCAAGCGAGATGCTTCTGTGATGGCAGCTTGGTTTCAACAAGAAGCGAAGTTTAATCACGTTTTCCTCTTCACTGACGATTCTCCCCCAATTGCGGCAAATCCACCAATTCCCACTCAACCTACTTTTGGCCATGTGCGGCGATTCTTACGGGCGCAGTTTGAAAATATTCAATCTCCTTTATTAAAGCCAGAAGATAATTTATGGTTTTTCTTTGCTGGTCATGGCAATCGATATAAGGATCAAGATTATTTAATGTTCTCAGATAGTGACCCAGGAGACATAGAACATACTGCTATTTCTGTTGATTTTATAACTCAAAGACTGCGCCGCAGTGGTGCTGATAATGTGGTATTGTTTTTGGATGCTTGCCGAGATGAAAGTAGTCGGGGAGGATTGGGAATTGGAGAGCAAAAGTATCAAGGAGTCATCACCTTTTATTCCTGTACAGCTAACCAAAAGTCTTGGGAAATTGAGCAGCTGCAACATGGGTCATTTACTCATTCACTATTAGAAGGATTGGGACTACAGGGAGAAGCTAATTGTGCGACTGTAGAGCGTTTAGCACAATATTTAGATTACCAAGTTCCTGCTGTGAATACTCGCTATGGAAAGCCAGCACAAAATCCTTATCTCCAGGCAGAACCACCTTATAAAATGTATTTTATTTTATTAGAGCAAACTGCCACACTTAGAGATGTAGAGCCATTAAAATATCAAGCCTCTCAAGCTGAAAACAGAGGTGATTTCTCATTAGCAAAACAATTATGGGTGAGAGTTTTAGCTGTATCCCGTAGTGATTGGGATGCAATTGAAGCTATTGAAAGGATTGCCAGACGTCAGCCATTCAGTTCTGAACCTCCAATCTCAACTCCTGTGCCTGTGCCTTCCCCAAGTGGAGGCAGGTCATTAACTTCTGAACCAGATACAGGTTCATCAACACCACCTGAACCAACCCCAAAATTGCTGTTCGCTCAAAAACAAAAGTTTTTACGATGGGTTGGCTTAGGAGCGGTTATGACAATAGTTAGCGGTGTGTTTTTACCAATGCTTTGGAATTATCAACGTTTGCAGAGCAAGTCACCTACACCAAGTTCACCTACACCAAGTTCACCTACACCAAATTCACCTACACCAAATTCACCCGCACTAGAGAACGATTTGCAAAATTGCCGTCTTGCCTCAGCTACCGGAACAGACCCTTCTCTTCCCAAAAAGGGAATTTTAGTGATGATTGATCCTGGACATGGTATTCCTCCAGACACAGGATATTTGGGCTTTTTTCGAGAAGAAGATGTAGTTCTACCTATCAGCAAAAAGATAGCAACAATTTTAGAAAAAAATGGTGTACAAGCCTTGCTAACCCGTGACAAGGACTGTACGACATCAGGAGGTACCGTTGCTTCAAGCTTGGAGTATAGAGTAAAAATGGCAAAACAAGTTAATGCTGATTTGTTTGTCAGTATTCACGCTAGCTTCTTTAATAAAAAATCTCATGGTTTTGAAATATATACTTCTAATAATAGTAATAGTCAACGTTTGGGTCAGTTAGTGAGCAGTATGATTGTCCAAAGTATTCGGAACAGCTTGTTCAATAGAGGAGTAAAAGCAGGAGGTCATTTCTTTATTTTGAAAAATGTTTCTATGCCCTCAATTTTAATAGAAACGGGTTTTATCGATAATAAAGAAGATGCTACTTTATTGAACAACACAGATTTCCAAAATAAAATGGCTGAGGCGGTTGCTCAGGCTATTATCCAGTACCTCAAAGAAAAAAAGCAAATTAATTAAAAGGGTTATTCAGTTAATTTGGTTCTTCCCTAACGCGTAAATCATAGATAAACCCGAATTATACTGCTAAGTATTTACTACCCTTGTTCTTTTGCCGAGTTTCAAATCCATACCTCTACTCAATGGTCTACAGTTAAACATTAGTATTAAATTTTACTAAAATCTTTTATTCCTAGATTTTTAATTTTTAAATATGTTTTATTTTTTGAAGCTTATTCAGTATTATTACTGTAATTATCCCTAAAATACTTAATTAAAAGTGGCTTAAATTACTATTTAAATGTTGAAGTACTGAATTTATCTTAAGTGTAAATACAGAAGTTCAAATATATTATTTTAAGAAAATCAGTATTATTCCTGTGGTCAGAATGGGGTTACTCAATGGAAAGTGGCTTCATCTAGTCTTGACATTTCTATGTCTTTTTTTTTCAAGAATGTCTATAAATCTCAGTAACAAAAAGTAAATTAATCACAATTTACGATTTTACTGAGATTTGAGCATTTGAAAATAACACCGCTTTCGTTGAGTTTCACCACAAATCCTAAAAGTCAAATTCGTGTACTTTAAAATACAAAATTTTGAAGTTTTTTACTTAATTTGAATTGTGGAAGAACTCTAGACAAATTTAGCTTACACGTATGGAATTTAGCTGAGTAAAAGCAAAATGAGCACAACTCCTATAGGTAGCTACAGGTTGTTCCAAAAACTACATCCGCTATCTCTGTTGGCACAATTAACTAGTCGGCGTGCTACAGGTTGCTTAAGCGTATTTACAGGGATAGTTTATTGGTCAATTTATCTAGAGGACGGTAAACTTACTTATGCCTCCTATTCAGATAAGCTGTTTGAGCGGCTTGATAGTCATTTGCGGCGTTTGAGTCAGCAAATTCCTGCTCTCAACAGCGCTACTCGCATTCAGATGCGGCTGATGTTTGAGACAAAAAATGAACATCAATCAATACCAAATGCAGATTATCAAGCTATTTGCTGGCTGGTCAATCAGGATTTAATCACCTCTGTACAAGCAGGAACTCTGATAGACGAATTAGCAAAAGAAGTACTGGAATCATTTCTGTGCTTAAAAGAAGGTAGTTATGAATTTAGTCCGGAAAATTCTTTAGATGAACTACCAAAGTTTTGTCGTCTGGATTTGCGATTACTTGTGGAACATTGTCAAAAGCAGTTAAGAAATCGGCAAAATATCCAGTCATCAATTCCTGCTGGCGCTGGTTCTCAAGTTTTGCCGACAACACAAGCATCTCAAGTTCAGCCGCAATTACAAATAAAAATTGGGCAACAATTAGCGAAACAAATCAATTTTGAGATTTCTGAGAATAATAATAAAATACCTCAGTTACCCGTTGGCAAAAATATATATACAATTGCCTGCATTGATGATAGTCAAACAGTGTTGAATTCCATTAAACATTTTTTGGATGAAAACACGTTTTCAGTTGTGATGATCAACGATCCAGTGAAAGCTTTAATGCAAATTCTCCGGAGTAAGCCCGATCTGATTTTGCTAGATGTTGAAATGCCTTCTTTAGACGGCTATGAGCTATGTTCCTTATTAAGGAAACATTCAGCTTTTAAAAGTACACCTATTATTATGGTAACTGGTAGAACAGGATTTATTGATAGGGCAAAAGCTAAAATGGTCAGATCATCAGGATATTTGACTAAGCCTTTTACCCAGTCAGAATTGCTAAAAATGGTTTTTAAACATCTCGGTTAATTTAATAAAATTTAATCGCCTTAATTTACTTTTAGGAGATTTATAGTGAGCCTGACTTTGCTTGGCACAATTCTGATTGTAGAAGATTCTCCCAGCGAATTGGAATTAATGAGCCATTATCTCAAAGAAAGTGGTTACAACGTAATTAAAACTACTGGTGCAAAAGAAGCTTTAGAAAAAGCTGTCTTGGAAAAACTGGATGTGATAGTTACTGATGTAGTCATGCCAGAAATGAGTGGATTTGAGTTATGCCGTTCCCTCAGAAGAAATCCAATTACTGCAAAAGTACCGATTATAATTTGTAGTTCTAAAAATCAAGAAATTGACCGTTTGTGGGCGATGAGACAAGGTGCAGATGCCTATATAACTAAACCTTACACCCGCGAACATCTTCTACGCACAATTAAATCAGTGGTAATTTAAATCAATGACTAGTACAAATATTAAACTTTCCCCAAAACCAGCCGAAAATAATTTAGCAGAAGGTTATTTAAAGTTCCAGCTAAATCAGCAGACTGGCGCTGTTTTATCGATGAAACATACTCAAGAAGCAATTATTGTGCCTGTTGATTCTGTTACTTCGATGCCTAATATGCCCTCTTGTATATTAGGCTTAATGAATTGGCGGAGTCGGATAATTTGGGTAATTGATTTGCCAAGAATGCTGAATTTAGAATCTCTTGATTATCGGGTGCGGCAGTATAATGCGATCGTTATCAGGGTTGAATCACTGGTGTTAGGGTTAGTTGTACAAGAAATCAAAGGTACAACTAGGTTTGTTGCTGATGAAATTCATTCTCCCATAGGACAAGTAGCATCTAGTTTAGTTCCTTATTTATGTGGCTGTGTAGTGCAACAAAATGAAATATCACTGGTGTTAGATGCTCAGGCTATTGTGCAGTCTTCTATTCTCCGCAGTGATTAGGTAAAAAGAATTTAGGAGTCAGAATTCAGGAGTCAGAATCGGCTACGCCCCGCTGCGCTAACAGGAGTCAGGAGTCAGAATTGTTTATAAAAAATAATTTTTAGTCTACTTATTCACATCTTGGAGAAATAATCTTAATGTTTAATAAAACTGACACGAACAACGGTAGTGGCCCTCAAAATCGAGCATCGCTGACTTCATCTCAAAAAGTTACTGGAAGTGTAGTTAAGCTGCCAAGTAAGCCTACTGCTGAAACTGCTGGTAATTCTTCTGGTAATCAGGCTTTTGGCTATTTTACAAGGCTGAGTTTAGTTACGAAAGCGACAATTTTGGCGATCGCCATTGGTACACTACCAGTATTGGCCATAGGTGCGATCGCTTTTAGCTTTGCCAACAAATCTATTACTAAGCAAATTACCCAGTCTCAACAAGCCGAAGCCATCGGTTTAAGCGATAAAATAAACCGTTTCATGTTGGGACGCTACGGAGATATCCAAGTAATATCTAGTTTGCCATTTTTGACAAATTCCCAAGCTAGCAACAGCACAAGTAGTCAAGAAAAGCAAGCAGTATTAAACCGCGTTGTGGAAGCTTATCAAGCTTATGATAGTGTTGCCATTTTCGATCGCCTTGGCAACTTAATTGTTCAATCCACAGGCGAACTTCTGGAAAACCAAAAAGACCAAAAATATTTTCAAGAGGTTCTGCAAAAAGATGCTCCTGTTATTAGTAATCCACAAGCAGCAAGTACTGGTGTAGTAAGTATTTACATAACAGCACCGATTAAAAATACATTTACGGGTCAAACCATTGGCGTGGTTCGAGCGCGGATGCCTGTCAAATCTTTAAATGAAGTCATCAAAAACTACGCAGTCAATGGACAACAATATCATTTACTTGATGCTGTGGGAACAGTTTTTTTGAGTCCACAACAGAAATTATTGGGCAAACAAGCAAAGGCAGAATATCGGAGTTTAGCTAAACTGCTAACAGCAAAAAAAATAGATAGTTTTATTGAAGTTCCTAAAACTTATAAAAAACAAGAATTAGTTAGCTATGTGCCATCGACTAAGTTAGATGGCTTGCCTGATTTAAATTGGCAGGTACTTTTATCTACAGACACAGCAATTGTATTTGAACCGCAAAGACAATTGTTGTGGATTATAGCCATTGGCACTGGATTGACAGCTTTGATTGTAGCAGCGATCGCATCTCGGTTAGCGAAACTGACTACACAGCCTATTCTCAATGCAACTGCGGCATTAACAAAGCTAAATCAAGGGAAATTAAATACCCGTTTGGACACCCAAAGACAAGATGAGTTAGGGGTATTGAGTGCAAATATCAACCAGATGGCTGAACAATTGGAGGTCTTGTCCAAGGAACAAGAAGTAGATGTTGAAGGGGCAAAATTACTAGCAGATATTACCCTCAAGATTCGGAGAACTCTGAAAACAGAAGATATTTATCAAGCAGCAGTTAAAGAAGTTCACCGAGCGATAAAAACAGACCGAGTAATCATTTATTATTTGAATCCAGAGACTTGGGATGGTGTCGTTGTTGCTGAATCAGTAACAGGCAATTGGCCAGAAATGATCGGAGTGCGAATTGATGAGCCTGATTTTTGG
Source organism: Nostoc sp. FACHB-973 (assembly GCF_014698115.1). Taxonomy (GTDB): domain Bacteria; phylum Cyanobacteriota; class Cyanobacteriia; order Cyanobacteriales; family Nostocaceae; genus Nostoc; species Nostoc muscorum. Next base: position 5,381 of record NZ_JACJSJ010000108.1, on the reverse strand, counting down.
GGACGCCATATAGAAACTTATCAAGATCATCGAGTCCAAGCAGTTGCTAACATTCATCAAGACCCAAATTTGAAAAATGCCGAGGGTTACATTAAACTATTAGAAAAATTTGCCGTCAAAGGTAATTTGATTACACCGATTCTTATCCAAGAGCAGCTTTTCGGCTTATTAATTGCTCATCATTGCGAAACTCCTCGTGTTTGGCAAGAACCGGAAATGAACTTGTTTCAACAGATAGCAACTCAAATTGGTTATGCATTAGAAGAAGCCAAGTTACTACAAGAAATAGAACAAACTAAAAATGTTGCAGTCAAAGGTTCTGATGATGATCGGCAAGAAAAAGAAGCACTGCAACAACAACTTTTAGAACTACTCGATGACATAGAAGGTGCAGCTAGAGGCGATTTGACAGTGCGTGCAGACGTGACTGCTGGAGAAATAGGCACTGTTGCCGACTTTTTCAACTCCATTGTGGAAAGTCTGCGGGATATTGTTACCCAAGTTAAACAAGCTGCTACTCAAGTAAATACCGCCATCGGCTCAAACGAAGGAGCCATCCGCCAACTAGCTGAGGAAGCACTCACCCAAGCTACCGAAATCAACCGCACTCTCGATGCTGTTGACCAAATGACCCAATCTATGCAAGCCGTCGCCGAAAGTGCCGAAAAAGCAGCTTTTATTGCCAATCATGCTGCTCACAGCGCCACTCAAAGTGGGCACGCGATGGATTTGACAGTACAAAACATCCTGTCTATGCGAGAAACTGTTTCTGAAACTGCCAAAAAAGTCAAGCGTCTCGGCGAATCTTCACAACAAATTTCTCGCGTGGTTTCGTTAATTAATCAAATCGCCATCCAAACTAACTTGCTTGCCATTAACGCCGGTATTGAAGCAGCCCGCGCAGGTGAAGAAGGTCAAGGCTTTGCCGTAGTTGCCGAAGAAGTCGGCGAATTAGCAATTCGCAGTGCCGCTGCAACCCAAGAAATTGAAGAAATTGTGGAGAATATTCAACGAGAAACCAGCGAAGTGGTGCAGGCGATGGAAATCGGAACTACCCAAGTGGTGGAAGGTACTCGAATTGTAGAGGAGGCGAAGGAAAGTCTAAGTCAGATTTTGGATGTATCGCGTCAAATTGACTTCTTAGTGCAGTCGATTTCCACTGCAACTGCATCTCAGGTAGAAACATCACAAAGTGTCAGTCAATCGATGAAAGACATCGCTGCTGTATCACAACGCACCAGCGATTCTTCTCTGCAAATTTCCCAATCTCTGCAAGAAACTGTGGAGATTTCCCAGCAATTGCAAGAGACTGTGGGAACTTTTAAAGTTAGTTAAGTTTTGTCATTTGTTATTTGTCCTTTGTCTTTTGCTAATGACTAATAACCAATGACCAATGCCCAATTCGCAACGCCCAATGCCCAAAAACAAAAACCATGTTAAATGACAAAGAATTAGAAATCCAGATGCAATTTCTGGAAGAAGCGACTGATTACTTGAATACCCTGGAAGGGGTATTGCTGGAAATCGATACTAGTAACCGTATCGATTTAGATAAAATTAATGCTGCACTCCGGGCTGCTCATTCTATTAAAGGCGGTGCGGGGATGATGGGATTTAGATCCCTCAGTGATTTATCGCATCGTTTAGAAGATTCTTTTAAAGTTTTAAAAACTCGAAAAAATTCTTTAGAAATTGATACTCAATTACAAAGTTTATTACTTTCTGGTGTTGATTGGTTGCGTCAAATTGTAGATTTGTTGGCACAGGGAAATCTTGTTGAGGAACAGTGGTTAGCAACTTTTTGTTACCCAATTTTTGATGAGTTGCATGAACGCTTGGGTGACCCCACGGCTGAAGATGCCACAAGTATGCTATCCCCAGAGGATGGGCAAGATGTCATTCCTTTGCTATTTGAAACAGAAGTAGAGGAGTGTTTGCAGCGCTTAGAATCTGCATTGGCAAATAGCCAGGAGTCTAATTTACAAGAAGAATTTGCCGTTATGGCAGCAGAATTGGGCGGCTTGGGAGAAATGCTCCAGTTATCAGCTTTCAGCAAGCTTTGTGAGTCAGTAACCCAGCAATTAGCCGCTGCAAGTAGCGGGAGCATTTATGAAATCGCTCAATTGGCATTGCAGGCATGGCGGCGATCGCAAGCTTTGGTACTGACAAATCAATTAGATAATTTACCTACAGAAATTAAATTTGTTAATTATACCGAATCCCAGCCAATATTAAAAACAGAAATAATACCACAGTTTATCGCCACAGATGCAACTGACACAGATATCCTGGAGACAGAAATCGTGTCAACATCCACAGAAAATGGGCATAAAGATGAAACAGTTGCTGCCAATTTTACATTTTTAGATGCAGAATTTGCCGATGATGTCAATGCTGTAAATATTACGGAGCATAATACAATATTTGCTAGAGAAAATCAAGCTATAGATGCCAAATTAACCGTTGGTAAAGAACGGGAAATTCAAGACAATTCCGTTCGCGTCCCCAGCAAACAACTCGAACAAATTAATGATTTATTTGGAGAACTAATTGTTCAACGCAATGGTTTAAATGCCCAACTAGAAAGATTACGCAAACTCGTGCGTCATCTCAACCAGCGAGTGCAAACTCTCGACCGGGAAAACCAAGAATTACGTACAGCTTACCATAAAGTTTCTACTCAATCTGCTGTGCCTAGTAGTGACCAATTCCCAATTGAAAATAACCACCATATACCAGACACAGACAGGGAATTTGATATTTTGGGAATGGATCGCTATAACGATATAAATCTGCGATCGCAGGAAGTTATGGAAACCATTGTTCAGCTACAAGAAGTCACAACTGATGTGCAATTAAGTGTAGATGATACAGACCAAATTGCTCGCAAAATTAACAAAACATCAAAACAATTACAAACAAAACTTAATCATATCCGGATGCGGCCGCTGTCGGATTTAGTTGAGCGTTTTCCTAGAGCTTTGCGTGATTTAAATGTAGAGTATGGAAAGAATGTACAGCTAAAAATTGAAGGTGGTAATACTCTCATTGAACGCGGCATTTTAGAAGCATTGAACGAGCCTTTAATGCACCTATTAAGAAATGCCTTCGATCATGGTATCGAAGATCCTGCCACCCGTCGCCTTCTCGGTAAACCAGAACAAGGATTGATTGAAATTAAAGCAACTCATCATGGTAATCGTACACTCATTAGTATACGTGATGATGGTTGGGGTATTTCTCTAGAGAAAATTCGCACCCGCGCCTTAGCTATGGGATTGGATGCTTCTCTGATTACTAACGCTAGTGATGAAGAACTGTTATCACTAATTTTTGAACCAGGTTTTAGCACTTCCGACCAAGTGACAACATTATCTGGTCGCGGTGTCGGTATGGATGTAGTTCGCAACAATCTTAAATTGATTCGAGGAGATATTAAAGTTGATACGGAACCGGGAGTTGGCACCACCTTCACCCTCTCAGTACCATTTACACTTTCTGTGGCACGAGTATTGTTAGTAGAAATTAACAAAATGCTATTGGCATTTCCCACAGATGTTATTTCGGAAATATCACTACTCCAAAACGAGCGAGTTTTCCAAATGGCGGGTAGCGAAGTCCTCAATTGGCAAGGAACCATGCTACCACTAATTCGCTTGAGTCGCTATTTAGAATTTAATTGCCTGCGTTACGATAGCGCAGAATTAGAAACTCCGGCAGCAATTAATGTTAACAGCGTGTTAGTAGTCAAAGGTAATAATCAGCCGGTAGCGATACAAATAGACCGTTGTTGGGGTGAGCAAGAAGTTGCTGTTCGCCAAGTCGAAGGAAATATATCTCTACCTCATGGCTTTGGCAACTGTACAATTCTTGGAGATGGTCGAGTAGTGCCACTAGTTAATATCAACGAATTGCTGTATTGGATTGCTACTAATCAGCGGACTCCTAAAGGTACTCAATTACCATCAGCAAGATTAAAGACACCCTTCCTGATATTTGATGAAGAGAAAGTATCAGCAGCATCTACCAAATTTAAAGGCACAATTTTGATTGTAGATGACTCAATTAATGTTCGCCGCTTCTTAGCTTTAACCTTGGAAAAAGGAGGATATCAAGTAGAACAAGCGAAAGACGGTCAAGACGCTTTAGAAAAGCTCCAAAATGGATTGAGAGTTGAAGCAGTAATTTGTGACATTGAAATGCCTCGTCTTGATGGTTATGGCTTTTTAGGTCGGGTAAATTCAGACGTTGATACAAAAAATATTCCAGTTGCAATGCTAACTTCTCGTAGTAGTAATAAACATCGCCAATTGGCTATGCAATTGGGTGCAAGAGCCTATTTTTCTAAACCTTACAACGAACAAGAATTACTCCAAACATTGGAAGAAATAATTCGTAATGTTGCAGAAAAGGCAGCGTCTAATTAAAGAAGAATACAGAATTGAGAATTCAGAATCAATTAGTTTATACAAATATCTTGGTAGGGTAGCACAGCTGTCATTGGTCTCAACTTAAGCTAGAAATGGCTGTGCTGTTGGCTTTGTCACCCGCCTAGAACTAAAGTTCTTTGGCTTTTAGCTAAAGTCTACTAAAGTAGACTAAAGATTTTTGGGGATATTTAGTAATCTTTAGATTACTTTTGCTATTAGCAAGGAACTTCAGTTTCTTGCGGGACATGAGTTTCACGTTAAGTTGACACCTATGACAGCGCAGCACTTCCCAAGACAAAAGATAAACCTGTTTGTAGAGGCAATTCATGAATTGCCTCTAGGTCAATCATAATTAGAATCAGCAACCCCTAGTTGACACAATTCATTCGACCTTTACGCCTTTCCAGAAAGCGACATAGCCTTCAATATTCTTAGCTTTTTCCTTAGTGCTGGGATAATACCAAGCAGCATCTTTGTTGACTTGTCCATCAACTTCGATACTGTAGTAGCTAGCAACACCCTTCCAAGGACAAGTAGTGTGGGTATTACTTTCTGTGAAGTACTCCTTTTTAATTGTGTCAGCTGGGAAATAATGGTTGCCTTCCACAACTACGGTATTATCGCTCTCGGCTAAAACTGCACCATTCCAACTTGCTTTGGGCATAACTGATTTTGTAAATAAAGTTTACATATATATTTTGACACTTCCACGGCTGCAAGCAGTAAAATTATGGCGTTGCTGAGTTCCCGTGGTAACAATAGCTTGTTGATTGGTTACTGTAACTTAAAGGATAAAGTGGCCGCACTCAAAAGTCTTAACTATCCAAATTGTGACTTAAAGGAAAAGATGGTTCTTGGCAACTTTTGGTGATCTTGGGTGGGGGAAGGCAGAAGGCAGAGGGCAGAAGGCAGAAGAAAGAAAGGAATAAGTAGTAAATTCAAGCTTTAAGT